>CANJNZ010000051.1 GCA_947476045.1 Chthoniobacteraceae bacterium | reverse complement strand
TCCGGCATCGAATGAGGGACACCCTGCAACGTTACTGGGAGGACGCCAAATCCGTCCTCCAACTCATCGGTCGCGACTGGCTGCTGGTTCAACTAAACGCTATGCGGAAAACTCGAATGTCTGTTTAATTTGAGCAGATGGTATCAGTCCTGCTTGCGGATGCGCACTTTCAACTGCCGCGAGAGGAACCAGCGGACGGCGAACATGTCGCACGTGGCTTTCCATGCGCGGGAGCCAAAGCCGTATTTGCTCACGCCGGCGACGCGGGGGCGATGGTGCGTGGGCATTTCGGTGACGCGGTAGCCGAGTCCTTTCACGAGCGCGGGGATGAAGCGGTGCATTCCGCGAAATAGGAAGAGGGCGTCGCGGCACTCGGTGCGCAGGACTTTCAGCGAGCAGCCGGTGTCGTGGACGCCGTCGCGTGTGAAGCGTGAGCGGACGAAGTTGGCGATGCGGCTGGAGATTTTTTTACTCCAGTTGTCCTGGCGGTTCACGCGCCAGCCGCAGACGAGATCATAGCCTTCGTCGAGCTTGGCGAGCATCTTCACGATATCGGCGGGGTCGTTCTGGCGGTCGCCGTCGAGGAAGATGGTGATGTCGCCTTTTGCTGCGTGGATGCCGTGATACATCGCAGCGCTCTGGCCGGCGTTTTTTTCAAACTCGATGACGCGCACGCCGGGGCCGCGCTGGATGTGTTCGAGCGTTTTGTCCGTCGAGCAATCGTCCACGAGCACGAGTTCGTAGTCGCGACCGGCGAGCGCGGTGGCGAGTTCGGCCTGCAAGGGGCCGATATTTTCCTCCTCGTTGAATAGTGGGATGACGACTGAGAGCATGAATTTGAAAAGCGCGGGTCAGTTCAGAGTGCGAGCGCGTGTGTCGCAAGCGAGAACGTGTTTAATCCAGTAACTTGCCGGGTTTGTAGCGGTGGCAGATGAAAATGCGGATGGTGCGCAGGGGCTGGCCGTTTTCCTTTAGCTCGAAATCTGTGGCGATTTCCCATTTGTCGAAGGTGCGCTTGAGCACGCCCGGCGGTTTTTGTTCGGGACGCGTGGTGATGTAGAGCGCGGTGCGTCCGGCGAATTTGTTGATGCCATATTCGCGCGAGTCTTCCTGATCGTTGATGATGGGCGCGGTGCGTTCTTCGTATTCGTCGTAGCGGGGCCAGAAGTGAAATTGGTTCGCGGCGACGGGCGATTCCTCAATGTAGCAGGCAGGGTGGCCGGGTGCCTCGATGCGTTTTTCCGGAAGGTAATAGCAAAGCGAACCAGCGAGGCCGTAGTTCTCGGCGATGAGGAAAACGGGCTGACCTAACTGCTGTTCGTATCGCTGGCGGAAATCGGCGATGGTTTTCGAGGTTTCGGCCCAGCCACGGAGGCGTGCGGTGTGGTCGCGTGTAAGCGGCCACGGGATGCCGACAGCGCGGACGATGTCGGGGTTCATGCCGGCGATGCTCATCGCTCCGCCGAGCACGAGAGCAGTGGTGACGAGTGCTCGCGGGGCGCGATCCATCCAATGCGCGACGGTGAGAATGACGATGGTGACAGAGGCGGGTGCGGTCCAGTTCACCTCGCTGTCGTGGTGGAGGGAGATCCACAGATAGGTGAGGACGACGGGCAGCGCGAATGCAGTGAGGAAGCGGGATTTCCAATGGATGTTGGGTGCGTCTTTGCAGGCTCCGATGCCGATGACTGCGGCGAGAACAGGAACAGCAATGGCGATTTTGTGGAGCTGCGGAACGTCGAAGGCGTTGCCGAGAAAATAGAGCGCGAGTGATGTGAACAGGACGAGCGCGACAACGACGGGGTGTGCGCGCAGTCCGCGCGGTAATGCGGGAATCGCACGCAGGAGTGCTTTGGCCCAGCGAGCGAGCGAGTCTTTGCACACTGCCCAGAATGCGATGAGCATGGCGGCGAAGATGAGCGGGGAATAAACGCCGAAATGGCTGGCGACGAATTTGCCGAAATCGGTGACGTTGATCTGCCACCACGGTGTCTCCAGTCCGCCGCGCGATGAGAGATGATGGAGGATCGGCCAGCCGCGCGGCTCCTGCCAATGCCACGGCGGCCAGAGCGCGGGCGCGAATGCGGCGAGCATACTCCAAAAGCCGGGGCGCAGGAGTTCGCGGCGATAGCGTGTGGTCATCGCGAGCAGGAGCAGCACGCCGAGGAGTTGAAAGGCGTTCGTCCATTTGCACAAAAAGCCCGCGCCGATGAGCACGCCGCTGAGCGGCCACCACAGCGAGAACCCGGGGCTTTTTTCCAGTGCACGCCAGAGCGTGCAGAGCGTGGCGGTCCAAAAGAAAATCGAGAGCGGATCGATCGTCATCAGCAAACCACCGGCATTGAAGAGCGGGGTGACGTTCAGCAGCACGACGGTCCATATTGCGGTGCGTTCGTCGTAGAGTCTGCGTGCGAGCCAGAAGACGAGAAGGCTGGTTCCGAGCGCGAGCATCGGGGCGAGGAAGCGCACGCCGAATTCGCCGTGGCCGAAGAGCGTCGTGCCTGCGCGCATCGCGAGGGCGACGCCGGGGCCTTTGCTGAAATAGCACCAGTCGAGGCGCTGGCTCCATTCGTGGTAGTAGGCTTCGTCGGGCGAAAGCTCCATCTGGCCAATCATGACGAGACGCAGCACGGTGAGGACGATGAGGAAAGCGGCGAGTCTCATGCGGAAAGGAGTGTGGGATTTTGCGAAGCAATGCGAGGCGCGATGCGTGCGCCCCATCGCCGCCAGACCCATTCAGCGAAGAGCAAAGCGAGAAGTCCGGCTGCGAGGCCGACGCAAATTCCCGCGAAGACATCGCTCGGCCAATGCGCGCCGGTATAGACGCGCGAGTAGCTGACGATGAGCACGGGGACAAATGCGAGCCAGCCGCGCCGGCGCCACAGGAGTGCTGCGATGAGCGCGGCTGCGGTGGTGTTGGCGGCGTGGTTGGAGGGAAAGGAGTTGCCCGGCTGATCGAGGCCCGTGCCGAGTGAGGTTTTTTGTTTCAGCGGCTGAAAAAGCCCGCGCCACGCAGGGCTGGTGAGGTCGAGCGTGCGCACGCCGACTTCGCTCTGGTGGGGGCGCAGACGGCCAACGGCGTGTTTGATGGTGTTGCCAAAAGCGGCGTCGCTCAGTCCAATCGCGATCAGTGTGACGACGAGAAATGCGCGCCCTTTAAACCCGGCACGCACGCCGATTGCGATGGCGAGGAGCACCAGCGGCACGACCCAGAGTGCCCCGCTGGACATGACGGCCATGAGCCGATCCAGCGCGGGGCAGGTCCATTCGTGATTGATGAGAAAAAGGAGCTTTTGATCCATCCTAGGTTCGCCGAAGTTCGGAGCCTATGGGCCGACTGTTTTCTGTAAAGCTCCCGCTCGCTGCGATGTTGATGTTTCTTTTTTCCGCGCACGCGGATGAAGCACCCGACGCGCACGAACTTCTCCGTGTGGTTCGCATGGCGCAAACCGGGCAGGAGTGGAATCTCACCGGCCAGCTCCGTGTGGGCATTGTGAAACATCCTTTCAAACTCGCGGTGGCGAAGGGTGCGATTCGATATGAATTCACCGACACGGGGGACACTCTCACGCTGCGGCTCGGCGAGAAAGGCTCGACGCTGGAGGAGACAAAGGGCGGCAAGTCGGCGCGCGTGACGGCGGCGAAATTCAACCAGCCGGTCTTTGACACCGACCTCAGCTACGAAGACCTCGCGCTGCGTTTTCTGTATTGGCCGGAGGCGAAAGTGATCGGCGACGATGCGATTGTCGCGCATTCATGCTGGAAGGTGGAGGTGCGCCCTGCGGCAAAGGATGATTCGCAATACACGCGCGCCGTGCTGTGGATCGGCAAGGACGATGGCGCGCTGATGAAGGCGGAGAGCTACGATGCACGCGACAAATGGGCGCGGCGGTTCACGGTTCGCAGTGTGATGAAGCGGGACGGCCTATGGCTGCTGAAGCAAATGCGCATCGAAAGCGCGGCTGGCCGTAGTGCGGACCCGAAGCCGACCTATCTCGAAATCGAGGATGTCACGAAGTAGCGAGCCCGCTTTTCCCGTATTAAAAAGTTCGGGGCCGCCGACCCATTACTCCTGTCGACGACCCCGATGTTCCCCCCAGAACGATGGGTAAGACCGGGCAGGCCGGTTTATGTTAGAAAAAAATTCGGGATTTTTTTGGCAGCCCTGATTTTTGGCTACTTGCGGTGTGAAATGATGCGCTCGACGTATTTGGCGAGCATATCGAATTCGAGGTTCACGCGGTCGCCGGGGCGGCGTGCGGAGAGGTTTGTCTCTGCGAGGGTGTGGGGGATGATCCAGCAGACGAAGCTGGAATCGCGGACTTCGGCGACGGTGAGGCTGATGCCATCCACGGCGATGCTGCCTTTGAAAACGACGAGCTGTGCGAATTCGGATGGTAGGGCGATTTCGAGGCGGTGATCCTGCCCGTGAGGCGAGAGTTCGAGGATGGCGGCGGTGGTGTCCACATGGCCTTGCACGAAATGACCACCCATCTTCGCGCCAGCACCGAGAGCGGGTTCGAGGTTCACTTTGGCACTGGGAGAAAGGTCGCCGATGTTCGTTATGCGGAGGGTTTCCGCAAGGAGATCAAAGGAGAGGCGGTCGCCTTTGAGCGAGGTGACGGTGAGGCAGCAACCGTTGACGGCGATGCTGTCGCCGATCTGTGATTGTGATGCGGAGACGGGCGCATGCAGGGTGAGGCGGGCACTCTCGCCGTTGCGTATGAGGCTTATTATTTCTCCTGTTTCGACGACTAGGCCGGTGAACATGGTGTGCACGCTAGCGGCAAGGGCGGTGAAGGCACGCGAGATTTTTTGTCTAAGGCTGAATGGTATCAACTAAGGGCGGTGCGGGTCTGTCCGTTTGAACAATAGATGCCCTGCTGTGTCACAATGCTGCGAATCAGTTCATACCCCACCTTGACGCCTGCGCGACTGGGGCTAGTTTGCCGCCCGATTTTTCTCTCAACAATTTTTATATGAAGTTCCCGACTATCGAGCCCCTGGAATCCCGTATCGCTCCTGCGGTGCTCTCTATTGTTACTCCCGTTGACAATCCCAAGAACGAGGGCAGCGGGACAGGTTCGTTCACGGATTACGTTTTTAAGATCAAACTGGACGTTGCGGATGCTTCGGATGTGACGGTGCATGCAATAACCCGGGATGGAACGGCCACTTTGGCTGACTCAGATTTTGAATTTAAGGACGAACTGGTAACGATCCCCGCCGGCCAGACAGAGACGACTTTCACAGTGAAGGTGAAGCAGGACACGAACAATGAGGCGGATGAAACCTTCGCCGTGGAACTGACCAGCCCCTCGAGTAACGCAACTTTGGGAGCGAATCAGGTGGGGGCGACCATATTAAACGACGATGCGTTTTTGAGCATCAACGACGTGACGATTGCGGAAGGGGATAACGGCACATCAACAGCGATTTTTACAGTGAGTCGCACGCCGGCATCGAGTCTTCAGGTCACGGTTAAAGTTTCGACGATGGACTTTTCTGCGAGTTCTGCGGGTGCTGCAGCGGATTTTGTAGCGAAGACGGAGACGATAACTTTCCTGCCGAACGAGGCGCTTAAGACATTTGCGGTGACCATCAATGGAGACCTTTCTTTTGAATCGCCGGAGGAGATTTTTAAAGTCCTGCTCACTGAGGCTAGCGGAGCTGTGATTGTGGATGGGGAGGGTATCGGAAAAATCCAGGACGCGAACGATCCTGCGCCGACGATCAGCATCGGTGATGCACAAGTCACCGAAGGCGACAGCGGGACGAAGAATATGGAATTTACCGTCACGCTTTCCGCTCTTGCGGGTGCTGATGTGTTTTTTGATGTGGCGTCCGCTTTAGCCACTGGTGCAGATGCGGCTGCGTCGGGTGTGGATTTTACAGCGATAAATATGACGCATCAGAGTATCGCCAAGGGACAGAAAACAGTGACGATTTCAGTGCCGATACTCGTTGATACGACGGATGAACTGGATGAGCGATTCCACGTGAACTTGACGAATGCGACCACGACGTTGCCTGAACAGGCAAACCCAACGACGCTTACGATCACGGATGGTCAGAGCGTTGGGACGATTTTGAATGATGACCTGATGGTCACTATCGAAGCGAATACGACGTTTGCAGAGGGGAACACCGGGACGGGGCAGTTTCACATTCCGGTGAATCTGTCGCAGGTATCGTCGCATGATGTGCTGGTGACGTTCACCGTCGCAGGCGGGACGGCCACGGCGGGTGTGGATTTCACGGTGCCCACGAATTTGACGGTGACGATTCCAGCGGGACAGACATCGGCGGACATCGTGCTGGGCGTGATCGGCGATACGCTCGATGAAAATGACGAGAAGCTGAACTTGACGCTGACAGGGGCTACGAACGCCCAGTTTGCCACAGGAACGGTGGAGGCCACGATTACGGACGACGATGCTGCGCCAACGCTGACGATCAGCAGTCCGACCGTGACGGAAGGTCAGGAGGCGGTGTTTACTGTGACTTTGAGTTCGCCGTCGGCAAAACCCGTGGATGTGCATTGGGTGACAGAGGTAGGTAGCGCGTCTTCGGGCGACTTTACTGAGACTACCTTGGAGCAAACGCTGACGATTCCTGCGGGACAAACGACCGGGCAGATACGGGTTGCGACCACGAACGATCCGACTGACGAACTGGATGAGACTTTCAAAGTGAACGTGCTCGCTACGACGACCAATGCGGATGTGGGAACGGGCATCAGCGGCACGGCGACGATTGGCACGAATGATCTGAGCACGTTTAGCATTTCCGACGTGAGTGAAGTGGAGGGAGATAGCGGGACAAAAATATTTACTTTCACGGTATCCCGCGGTGGTTTGACCACGCTGACGAGCACAGTAAATTATACCACGGTGGATGGAACGGCCACGGTGCTGGCGAATGATTATGATGCGAAGTCTGACATTCTTACTTTCGCGCCTGCGGAAGTGTCGAAACAGATTCAGGTGACGGTTCATGGTGATGCCATCAACGAAGCAGACGAGACGTTTTTCGTAAATTTGAGCACTCCGGTCGGCGCGACCATCAGCGATGGCAGTGCGACAGGAACGATTCGCAATGATGAGGCGAGCTACAAACTTGTGCGCGTGAATAATGGGCCGCTGACAGTGGATGAGGAGGCTGCAGGTGGCGCACAGCAATTCGTGGAATTCAAGGTCGTGCGCGAGGGCCAGTTCGACGTGCCGGGCGTCGTCTTTTTTGCCACGGCAGCCGATGACACGGTCGGCGCGCGGCAGGCCACCAGCGGGACGGATTTCACGTCAGTGACCGGCAGTGTCACCTTCGCCACGGGGCAGCAGGAGGCTGCGACCATCATCCGTGTGCCCATCAAGCAAGACAGTCTCGCGGAGGGAAGTGAGACTTTCAAAGTGAAGCTCAACAACGGAACGAATGGCATTATTTCCACGACCGGCGGCGAGGCCATCGTGACAATTGCGGATAACGATGCTGCGAGCCTGCCTCGTGTAACTGTCGGTGATGCTCGTGTGGTTGAGGGAGGGGCTGGAACGACGAACATGGTTTTCAAAATAAAGCTCGTGGGCGCGGATGGAACGACGCCGGCCACGGCGGGCGGGGATATCACCGTGGTGTATGACGTTGCGGCAGATACTGCATCGCTGGGTTCTGATTTTAGTGTGCCAACCACATTGTCCGTGGTTTTTAGTGCCGGGCAGACGGAGAAGGAAATCACCGTGCCTGTGACTGGCGATAATACGGATGAGGATGACGAGACGTTGCTGTTCAATATTACCAGCGCCACGTTTGCCGTTCCCGGCGGGTCCACGCTGCCGGTGACCATTCTCGATAATCAGGCGACCGGCACGATTGTGAACGACGACTTGTTGCTGACTGTTAATGGAGCGGCGAGCGAGCCGGAGGGCCTTACGGACCATGCGCACGTTTTCACGGTGAGTATTCCGCAAGTTTCCACGCACGATGTGACGGTTCATTACAAGACGGCTGACGGGACGGCGGTTTCGACGGGAAGCTTTGCGGACTTCACCGCGACGGAGGGTGATGTGACCATCCCTGTGGGACAGACTTTCGCGACTTTCAGCGTGCAGATCAAAGGGGATCTCTATGCGGAGCAAAGCGAGTCATTCAAGGTTTTGTATAGCGATGTCCACGGGGCAATACTCAGCGCCACTGAGACGGTTTTAACGCTGGCAAATGATGATGCCGGGCCGAGTCTAACGATTGGCGATGCGACGATTGTCGAGGGAGACAGCGGGCGTGCAAATCTGGTTTTCAACGTCACGCTGGCTGGTGGCACCCAGGAGGAAGTGAAGGTGGATTTTTCAACGCTGGACGGCACTGCCAAGTCGAGCGGAACACTGGTTGACTTCGAGAATACAAAGGGGACGCTCACTTTTGCTCCGACGCCGGATGGCCGCACGATGCAGGTCAGCGTGCCAGTGCTGGGTGATACATGGAAGGAAGCCAACGAGACTTTCAGTGTGAAGCTCGCCAATGCGCGATTCGGCACGAATATCTCCGGCGTGACTCTGGTGGATGACACAGGGACTGGCACGATTCAGGACAATGGCGATACGCAGCTCGGTATTTTTGTGAGTGATGTCCGTGCAGTGGAGGGGGCAACACTCAATTTCGTAGTTGAGACGACCGCGCCGGTGAGCGGGAGTGCGGTGACTTTTAAGGCAAGCACGCGTAACGGCACAGCGAAGGCTGGCACTGATTTTACCGCATTGAATGGGCAGGCTTTCAGCATCGCATCCGGTCAGTCCAGTGCGACGGTCGCGGTGAATGTGAGTTCGGATCTTCAATTTGAGCAGTCCGAATTTTTGTTCCTCGACGTCAGTAATTTTTCGGCGGGAGTAAGTTCGGTTACCGGCGCTGGCGGGACGATTTCGCCGCGAGGGATTATTTTGAATGACGACATCCACATCGTGAGCGGGCGTGAATTTGAATATGTGGATGTGGATGGCGACCTGGTGAACGTGAAAGTTTCCAAGGGCAGCCTGTCCGTTCCGATCACGGGCGGCGGCGGTTCGGGCAATGATGTTTTCTTTACGCTCTCCGGCAGTTTGGGTGGGCGCTTCTTCCAGCGTCTGGATTTTAGCGATAATGGCATCGAGTTCCAAGGAGCGAACATCATCGTCACATCCAGGCCGCAAGTGCTTGTGACGGGCGAGGTGCTCGGAGATGGAAAAGCGAATGTCGGCGCGATTGACGCCGCATTGCCACAGCCGGGATTGTTCCAGTTCATCTCGGGGCAGTCGCTGGGCAAAGTGCAGATATCCGGCGATCTCGGTCGCATCATCGCCGGCAGCACGAGTCGTCCTGCCGGAGTGCACGTGCTGGATGTTGGGTCGCTGGGCGCAGGGGCAAATATTCCAAATTCGCCAGTGAACGGATTGAATCCGAATTCGAGCATCGTGCTCGGGCCGATTGGCAAAATGACGGTGCAGGGCGACGTGATTGGTTCGTTGAGTGTCATTGGCGACGCGGTCGGTGCGTCGCTTGCAGGTGGCTCCTTTGGGCGCATCGGCACGCTCGTAGTGAAAGGAGTAATCCGAGGGGGCTCCGCAGAAAGCTCGGGGCAGATAGCATTCACAGGCGGTATCGGCAACGTGACACTCGGGGGGATTGTTGGAGGATCGGGCTCGATTAGCGGAGCACTGTTGCCTGTGGATGGGCGCTTCATCACTTCGATCGGCAATCTCACTGTGCTGGGCGATATCGTAGGCGGGAGCGGGGCGAACAGCGGCTTTGTGAACACGGGCAAGATCGGCTCCCTCACGCTTGGCAAACTCAAGCAGCGCGCAACGGATGTTGCAATTGAGGGCAATCTCATCGGTGGAAGCGGGAATCAATCGGGAGCCGTATTTTCCAACAACAGCATCGGGCGCGTGCTGGTGAATGGTGATATTCAAGGCGGCTCCGGCTCGAGTTCGGCCCGAATTTCTGCCGTCCACAATCTCGGAAGCACCCGTGTGACGGGCGACGTGATCGGTGGCAATATAAACACTGGCGTGACTGCACAGGACGCCAGCAACTCGGGTGTGATTGCGGGTGCTTTGTTGAAGGGCACGTTAATCATCGAGGGAGACGTCAGGGGCGGTTCGGGCGATGGGAGCGGCGCTGTGGATATCAGTGGAGACACCGTCAATTCACTGAGTGTGCTTGCAAAAGTATCATCGGTGACGGTAGGTAAATCGGGTGTTGCTGGAAAGGGCAATATCATCGGTGGCAGCGGAGAGGATTCGGGCCATATTTCCATCGCGGGCTCGGTGAATAAACTTCTGGCTTATGGTGACATTCGGGGCGGCAAGGGTGGTGGAAGCGGTGCGCTTTCTGTGCTCAGCGACTCTGGCAAGTCAGTGCTGAAGCAGGCCGTGATCAAAGGAAGTCTGATTGGCGGCAGCACAGACGCCACTGGCACCCCCGGCGGAGTTACAAGCCTGCTGCGCTCGGGTTTTATAGACGCAGGCGAAATCACTAAATTGACCATCGAGGGTCGCATCGAGGGCGGAGTAAATGCAGGCACCAGCCTCGCTGGCAGCGCTGGCATTTTCAGCGCGGGTTCCATTGGCACATTGAACGTGTTTGGCAATGGCAGCGCCGCCGCGGTGAAGGGCGACAAGTCCGCGCCCGTTGTGATTTCCGCAGTCAAGGGAATACGCAGCGCGACGTTCGGTGCGGATGTGATTTTTGCAGAAATCCTCGCAGGCTACAGCGCCCCATCGGCAGTCGGGACGCCGCGGGGTTCGCTTGTGGATGCGGGGGCGAGTATCGGGACAATCATCGTGAGCGGCACGTTCAGCGCATCGAGCATCGTCGCGGGAGTGGATGCGGGCGGTGACGGGAAATTTGGCACCATCGACGACCAGCAGACGACGACGGCCCAGTTCCAGCCCGCAAATCAGTCTCTCATTTCACGCATCGCGAGCGTGATACTCGGCAATGTCGCTGCCAACCCCAATGCACCTACAGGCGCTGTTTTCGGCATCGTGGCCGAACAGGTGGACAGCATCAAAGTGAACGGTGCCGCCGTGGCACTTCAAGCCGGCCCGCACAACGACGAAATTGAAATCGGCGGAACTGCGACCAAGATCAAATTGTTGGAAGTTTAGTAAAACGGGCTTGAGCGCAAACGTTCCTCATATAAAAGACCGCAATCCACGCGGGTATAGCTTAGTGGTAAAGCTCCAGTCTTCCAAACTGGCTATGAGGGTTCGATTCCCTCTACCCGCTCTCTCTTTTCATAAAAAAATCGAACGTGGATTGTGGGCGTGCGGTCTGAGGCAGACCCCGATGAAACCTGTTCGCCCTAAATTCACTTTTCATAATGAGCCGTCTGCCGTAGCAATTAACGGTGGCGAGGCCCTTGCCACTTCGCGGCGCATCCGCTAGTCCCATGCGCCCCACGAAATCTGCACCTCACAAAAAACGCTCATGATGTATCACCGGCCTTGGATATTGCTCCTGCTTGCCGGATGCTCTTGGGCGCATGTTTCGCTTGCGCAAACGGGCGGAACTGGTGGTGGTGATACTGGCGGCGGGACAACCGGCAGCGGGGCTGCAGGAGGAGGGACAACGGGTAGCGGGACGAGTGCTTCGCCGCAGGGAGGAACCTCTACGATTACACCGAGCACGCCAACTACGGGCGACACCACGGGAACCGGAGGCACTGCGCCAAAGAAAGATCCGTTTGGCTTTAGCGAAACCACACCGGGCGCAGCGGGGGGCACTTCGCCATTTGGCACGGGCGGCGGGGCGACTACTACTTTTGGCGCCGGCTCGCGCGCTGGCACGACTTCGATTGTGCCGGCCGGCTCATCCGAAGCGACCGAAACAACGCAACCCAAGGTGCAGCCAACCACATATTCAGCGCCTGGTTTTTATGGCTCCGGCGGGCAAACTTTCACGAGCGGGCAGGGGCGTTTTACGCGCCCCCGCTTCCGCTATGGCGCATCGGTGGGCATAGGTTTTGATGACAATACGCTTCAAACCCCAACAGATAGCAGAGAAATTCCTGAGCAAACTTTCAGTCAGACGATTCCCGAGCAGCCAGAGATTTCGACTATCGTATCGCAACAACAACAAACTGGCGTGCGATTTATCGGAGGAGCGTTCAGACCGGTCTTTCAAACCGTGCAACGCAAAGTGGTCTTGCGGCCATTCCAGGCCCAGCAAGTCATTACTCAGACGATTCCGGGAGTCCCGGCGCAGGAGCGCAATGAGAGCGTAGTGAGCAATGTGAATGCGCACCTCGATATCCAGTGGGCAAAGCAGCGGTCGCTTTTCACTTTTGATCTGAACATAGGCGGGGACTATTACTGGAATCGCACGGGCGATCCCCTTGAATACAATGGTTCCATGGCGCTGGTGTATCTCAGGAAGCTCACTCCCAGGATGCAGTTCACGACAAGCGCCAGTCTTTCATATCAGGCGCAGCCAGATTACTCCCAACTCAATTTCAACAGTGCGCTCGGAAGCAGTGGCGGCAGCTATTTTTCGGGCAACGCAAAAGTTGACTTGAGCTACCGATGGGGCTCGCGTTTCAGCACCGTTTCCAGCATCAGCGCGAATGCGATCAGCTACGAATTGGAAACCAGCAAGCTGAATGATTATTGGGGGGCGACCTTAGGGCAGGAGTTTCGCTACATCTGGTCGCCTCACTACACTTGGGTAGGGGAGTTGCGTTATGGATTTAGTGATTATTTGAACGACCAAAATCGCAGCTATAGCGAAGTTTTTCTGCTCTTGGGCACCGATTGGACATGGAGCCGCCGTCTGCGCGGGACGATTCGACTTGGCGAGCAATTACGAAAATTCGACTCCGGCGGGAGCGGCACGGCACCCTATGGAGAGGTTACCGCGTCTTACCAATCGGGCGCGCGTTCCCAGTTTGTGGCGACGACCCGATACGGTTTCGACCAAACTGCCCGTGCAGGCGATCAAAACGTCTCTTTTCGAGGCAGCTTGAGATACGCACGCGCTTTTTCGCCCCGCCTTTCAGGAGATCTCTCTGTGAATTACGTTCACAATACGATCACCTCTGAACTTGGCACTACCGATGCCACAGCGATTTATGACGCCAGCCTGTCTTTTGATTATAAATTCAGCCGCCGGGTTTCGGTAAATGCGCGTTATAGTTACACGCTCAGAAGCAGCACCACCGGAACCAGTGACTACGATCGCAGCCGTTTATTTTTTACAGGGCAATATGAGTTTTGAACAAACCGACTGCCCGCTGGTCAAAAAGCCCTTCTCCGCCATTGCGCAATCTAAGCATACAGGCTTAATTTTCCGCCCTTTTACTTTCAGCGAACACCAATCACGCATATCCCATGAACGATAACACCGAGGTCAAACTACACTTCCTCGACTACTGGCGCGTCATCAAACTCAGGATGGGTCTCATCCTGCTCACCTTCTTTCTCGTGATGGTCACTGCGGGTGTCTATGTTTTCTTTCTGCCGCGCGAATACTATTCACGCGTCACAATCGAAATTAAGCCTGATAACAACAAGGGATTGGACCCGATCAATATGGGCGGCATGAACAGGGCTGATCCCACTTTTATCAGCACTCAGTTCAATATCCTAAAAAAAACCGAGATTCTCTATCCTGTCATTCAAAAGCTGGACCTCGTCAGCAAACTATCACCGGCAGGAACCCCTATGTCTGAATCATGGGTGGCCCGTGTGCTCGAGAGGAGTATGAATGTCCAGGAGCAGCGTAATACCACTTTGATTGAGGTGGGTGTCTACAACACGAGCAACAAACTTGCAGCCGATATCGCAAACACCATCGCGATTACCTACCGCGACAAGCGCATTGATGACCTTAAGAAGAACGTCGATCAGACATTGGCGGAAATGCGCGACGAACTCGACAAGAAGCGGGACGAGGTCAAAAAGCTCTTTGCCGACTCTGCTAAAATCCGGACAGAAGAGAGCATCATCGATTCCGATCCTGAGAACAGCAACGCCCTGATCTCCCTCAGCGAAAAACCGCTGGTGATGAACGAGCAGATGGTCGTCGAAAAACGGAACCTGGTGGATCAATTGCGCAACCAGCTCTCACGCATTGAACAACTCCAGCCGGAGGAATTGCTGGAGGCTTTGCGCACGCTGAATATTGACGACCCCACCATGCTGAAAACATTGCCCCTTCTACAGGATGCGCAGGCCGAGGAGGCAAAACTCCTGAATTCAGGTCTGGGTGAAAACCACATGCGTGTGAGATCGTTACGAGCCCAGCGCGATGTCTATCGCGCCACGCTTGGCCAGCAACTCGACAGCATTAAACGCTCTCAAAAAACAAAGTTTAGCATTGAAGAGGCCAATCTCAAAACCCTCGAAGAAAAGCTCAATGAACTCCGTGGAAAGCAGATTGACGAAAAAACCAGACTCACTGGCTACGTAGAAAAGAAAGCCAATTATCTCAGTGCGAAATCACTATTGATGGCCATCGAGCAGCGGTATGCCGCAGCCAAGTTTGATCAAGTTCTCTCCACCATTCCCGTCAAAATATGGGAGCGCGCCGAACCCGGACTTTATCCAGAGAAGCCAAAAGTCCCAGTCTATATGCTTCTGGCAGCTCTCATCGGAATAGTTGTAGGCGTCGGTCTCGCCTTCTTCATCGAGTATCTCGATACTTCCGTGAAGACGATAGAAGACATCGAAAAATATCTATCCCTTACCGTGCTCGCAGTCGTTCCGAAGGAAATAGCAGTTCTAATCAAGCAGAAGCGCGACTCAGCCGATGCCGAAGTTTATCGCATTCTTAAGGCGAACATCGAATTCAATCAGACCGATCGCGAAGCCAACAGTTACACCCTCGTTTCTGGCGGCCCCGGTGAAGGCAAGAGCACCACTCTCATCAACCTCGCCTACACCTACGCAAAATCAGGAGCCAGAGTCCTCGTCGTCGACGCTGACTTGCGCCGTCCCTCGCAGCACCGCTTTTTCGACGTAGATAACAGCGTTGGTCTTGCAGATTACATTCAGCACAAAGCCGAACTCGAATCGATCATCAAGCCCACCAAGCTCGAAACCCTAAGCTTTATTCCCAGTGGCAAACTCCCGCAGGATGATGCCGGTATCCTGAACAGCCCGCGGATGGGCTCCCTCATCTCTCAACTCAAAATGCAATACGACATCGTATTCCTCGACTCGCCGCCTATTCTCGGTGTGTCGGACGCCAGTATGCTGGTTTCCGAGGTGGATAACACCATTATGGTCGTCCAGCACAGGCGCTTCCCGCGCGGCATGCTCCTCAGGGTGAAACAGACGGTCACACATGTCGGCGGAAATCTCATAGGTGTCGTCCTCAACAACGTGGACACAAAGCAGGACGATTCGTATTCTTACTACTCGAACTACAACGATTACTATTCTCCGCAACGCGATCAGAAGGCAGGAGATAAAAAAACCCGCGCCACAGCCGGAGCGCTGCCTGAAGAGGGAGAACAATACTAAGCCATGCGATACTTCATCTACTGCCTCGCCACACTCCTTGTTGCACTCACACCGCTCCGCGCTGATTCCCCGCTTCGCGATGGTGATACCTTTGAAATGGTCGTCGGTGGTGCGCCCCGCGAATTTACCGAGGAGTTTCACCTGCAATACGCAGTGTCGGATGGCTTTGTCACCGTGCAATACATCGGCCGTGTAAAAGCCGCGGGTCTCACCCCATCGCAACTCTCATCTGCCATTGAAAAACGGATGCGCGACGAAAAAATCTTCACGAATCCCACCGTGATGGTGAACCTCGTGGCCAACCAGCGCGTCATCATCGTTGGGGGGGCCGTTCGCAACCCTGGCCGCCAGCCGTGGTCCACCGACATGACCCTCAGCATCGCACTCGCCTCGGCTTCTGGCCCCGGCGAGTATGCGGACGACAAAGTGAAAATCGTTCGCGTTGGCAAAGCTGAGTTTTTCAGCCGCAAGGCCATCAAGAAGGACCCGGCGCTCGATCCGAAGGTCCTCCCGGGCGACTACATCGAAGTTCAGGGCGAACTGTAAAAATTCGCACTATTCCTCCGCGATGAGATCGCGATGCCTCCACAAATAGCCGAGGCCCGAGTAAAGCGTCAGCGCTAGCGCCACGCCTGCGAGCGTCCATCCGCCGTAGCGCCACACAGGCCACCACCATTCTTTCGCGTGGAGATCGATGCCCGCGCGCTGAAACTCCATCAACGAGAGCAGCAGCAGAAAATAGCTCACGGTCACCATCTGCCATGCCGTCTTGTGCTTCCCGATTTTTTCCGCAGGCAGGACAATCCCCTTGCTCGTCGCCACGAGGCGCAGCCCTGTGATGAGAAATTCCCGGCTGATGATGCAAATCACCACCCACGCCGGAATCGCCTTCAACGGCACCAGCGTGATGAACCCCGCCGCCATCATCACCTTGTCCGCCAGCGGATCCATCAGCTTGCCGAAATTGGTCTCCAGCCCCCGCCGCCGGGCGATCTCTCCATCGAGAAAATCCGTCACCACCGCCGCGAGGAAGAGCAGCAGCGCCGCAGTGTAGGCGAAATTCCAACCCTCCGCGCGTCCCGGCGCGTGCAACACATCATACTCTTCGCCGACAGCCATGCAGCCCACGAAAATACCTGTCATCACAAAGCGCGAAACAGTCAGCTTGTTGGGTAAATTCATCGGTGGCACGCCACATCAATCACGAATCGCCGCAAACTAGAACCACGGAATTGAAAGATTATCGCAGCCGTTCCGCTCCCGCACCACACGCTTGCCAAGGAAACCCGCCTGACACAGTCTCACAACTCTTTCCAAGATCCGGGCGGCACGGGGTTGTCGCAAATTTCTACAACTCAAACACCAAAACAACACCACTATGAGCACCTGTGACATCGGCCTGATTGGCCTCGCCGTGATGGGCGAAAACCTCGTCCTGAACATGGAATCCCGCGGCTTTCACGTCGCCGTTTTCAACCGCACCACGAGCGTCGTTGACGCGTTTGAAGCCGGGCGCGGAAAAGGAAAAAACTTTGTATTCGCGAAGACGCTCAAAGATTTCGTCGGCGCACTCAAACGCCCCCGCCGCGCACAGATCATGGTGAAAGCAGGCGCGCCCGTGGATGCGGTGATTGATCAACTCGTCCCGCTGCTGGAGCCCGGCGACGTCATCATTGACGGCGGCAACTCGCTCTGGACCGACACACAGCGCCGCGAAAAAGCACTCAAGGAAAAAGGCATCCATTTCTTCGGCGTCGGAGTCTCCGGCGGTGAAGAAGGCGCGCTCAAAGGCCCGAGCATCATGCCCGGCGGCTCGAAGGAAGGCTGGGCGTCGCTCGCGCCAATTTACACGAAGATCGCCGCAGTCGCCGAGGGCGAGCCGTGCTGCCGCCACATGGGGCCGGACGGCGCGGGCCACTACGTGAAGATGGCGCACAACGGGATCGAATACGGCGACATGCAGCTCATCTGCGAAGGCTACGCCATTTTGAAAGCCGCGCTGAATCCGAGCGCCGACGAGTTCGCGCAAATTTTCACCGACTGGAACAAAGGCGAACTCGACAGCTTCCTCATCGAAATCACCTCGAAGATCTTCACAAAGAAAGACCCCGAAACCGGCAAGGCCGTCGTGGACATCGTCCTCGACAAAGCAGGGCAAAAAGGCACCGGCAAATGGACCGTCGGACACGCCGTCGAAATGGGCGTCCCGCTCAGCGTCATCGGCAGCGCCGTCGAGGCCCGCATCCTTTCCTCGATCAAAGACCAGCGCGTCGCCGCCAGCGCCGTGCTCAAAGGCCCCGCGCCAAAACCCTTCACCGGCGACCGCGCCAAATTCATCGAAGCCGTGCGCGACGCACTCTACGCATCAAAAATCATCAGCTACGCACAAGGCATGGTGCAACTCGGCGCAGCCAGCGCCCTCTATAATTGGAACCTCAACTTCGAGGACATCGCCAGCATCTGGCGCGGCGGCTGCATCATCCGCGCACGCTTCCTCAACCGCATCACCGAGGCCTACAAAAAGAACCCCGCCCTCAAAAACCTCGTGCTCGATCCATTCTTCGCCGACATCCTCAACCGCACGCAGGCCAACTGGCGCATCGCCGTCACCACCGCCATCGAATACGGCATCGCAGTCCCCGGCTTCAGCAGCGCGCTCGCCTACTTCGACAGCTACCGCTCCGCAAACCTCCCCGCGAATCTTCTGCAAGCCCAGCGCGACTACTTCGGAGCACACACCTTCGAGCGCACCGACAAACCCGCCGGCCAGTTCTTCCACTACGACTGGCTTTCGTAGAAAAATAACTGCCCATGTGAAGTTATGACATCCGATGAAATGCGCCAGATGCTTCAAAAGCAGGTGGATTCCAAAGTCTATTGGGGAGCCAGCAAGCGCGAAATTATCGAGTGGTTGAACGAAAAGCACAGACTGACTGGTGACGAAGTCGAGAAAATCCATTCTCTTGCACTTAAATCGAGGGCGCGTGCCATCCGTCAGCGTGCAGTAATTACGCTCGTATTTTCCTTAATAGGCATTGTCGTGTTTATTGCTTATCTACTTTTTCAGTGGAAAGGTCAGTTTGTTGTTGTTGGCCAAGCTGTCGTGGCCATGTGGATTCTTGGGGGACTCAGCATAGCGGCATTCTTTCGCAGTATTGTTGAGTTCGTTTCTGGCGTAAAGTCTGGGCCCATAGATTAGCTTCCAAACTAAATTTCATTTCTGCTGACCAAAAAGCAGCATTCTCCTTAGGGCTTGTGCGCTATATACAACTTAACAACGCAGGTCGCACGCGTGAACATCGGCTGAGTTTCAAGCGGCAGTAAGCAGTTTTTGCGGCTGCGGAGTGTGGAGACAGAGTTCTTGGAAAAATGCGAAAGGCGGGGCAGTCTCCGCCTGCGCCTTGATTGGCGCATTTATGCGTAATCGCATCGCCATACTTTTTGCATTCCTCGCGCTGGTGCTCCCTGTTTT
Organism: Chthoniobacteraceae bacterium; assembly: GCA_947476045.1. GTDB lineage: Bacteria > Verrucomicrobiota > Verrucomicrobiia > Chthoniobacterales > Chthoniobacteraceae > SXWH01. The sequence continues at coordinate 14,768 of CANJNZ010000051.1, read as the reverse complement.
TGCGCAGGAGGACGCTCCGCCGCCGCAGAAAAAGGAGGGGGTTCAGATCACATTTCTTCCGCCGCCGTTGGAGGGAACTGTGAGTCTCGGCATTTACGATGGCGGGGGGAAGCTGGTGCGCACACTGCATCGCGAGGCTACACAAAAGGATTTTGTCGTTGGCCTGAATGGGTTCATCACGCGATGGGATGGGCGCGACGATGCGGGCCAGCCGCTTCCGCCGGGAAAATACTCGGCGCGCGGCTGGATGGTCGGTGACCTTGCCATCGATGGTGTTGCATTTCACTGCAACGACTGGATGAAGGGCGATGATTCGCCGCGCATCACCCGTGTGCTCGCGGTGAAGAATGACGGGCGCGACAACATCAACATCGTCCTCCGTGGCATGGACGGAAAAGAGCAGACGCTCGGCTGGAATCTCGCGAAGGAGGGTGCCGGGCCGCCGAAGATCGAAGTCGCTGCATCGGTCGCGGACGGAAAACTTTTCGTAGGCAAAGGGGACGCGATGCATGCCGTCGCGTTGGGTGAAGGGGAGCGTGCAGTTGCCGCGAGTGTCGGGCGCGGCGGGCATGTTTGGGCGATTGTGGAAAGCCCCGCCGGGCGCGAGGTGCGTGCGTATTCGGCGGAGGGGGAATTTGTGCGGCGTCTCGCTTATGCGAAGGGCGAACCAGCGCCCAAACAGATCGCGGCATCGCATTGGAACGAGACGATTTTTTTGCTGGATGAAAACGAACACGAGCAGCGTCTGCGTTCGCTGGTGCTTGTTGCTGCGAAGGGTGCAGAGTCGCCGCCCATCGCGGAAGGTGAGGGGAAGGAGCCTGTCTCGACGTGGAAGACGGTTTATCAAAAACGCATTGTGAGCAGCGACACATTCGCCGCAGTCACCGCCGAACTCGGTCGCAAGGAGCCGGTGCAGCCTGCGCCGGAGGTGAAGGTGCAGACGAAGGCCAACACGCTGTTGCAAAACGCAAAGACCGAGATTCGTCTGCAAGCGGGCACGGATGAAAAGGGCGCGCTTTTGAAGACGACGGACGGACTTCTGCTCACGCATCTCAGCGAAACGCCGCAGTTGAAATGGGCGGCGTTGTTGCGCGAGGGCGATGCGCTCGTGCTTTTCCAAAGTGACGGCGCGGTGGTCGAAGAATTCAAGCTCGGCAAGCCTGCGAACATGATGGCTTTTGACGCAGGTGAATACACGCTGCGCGCGCCCGCCGAGGCGAAGAAACAGTGAGCGCTTTGCTCGCGTAACGCGCGATTGTGTGCATAGTGCAGCCGTTTGGAGCCCAAGCCACCAGCATTGAAACAAAGCAGCGAGTCGTCAGAACTCGCCGACTTGCCGCTCTTCGCGCCGAAGCCGGTCACTCCTCCTCCGAAATCTTCCGGGCCTTCGCGCTGGCGCAAATTGGCGACGTGGCTGCCTCTGCTCGGTCTCGTGCTGTTTCTCGCGGGTGTGGCACTGCTCATTCCGCTCGGCATGGACGAGCCGGGTGTGTTTTTGCCACCGAATCGAACACTGCCAACGGTCGTTGTGGATGCAGGGCATGGCGGGCGCGATGGGGGTGCTTTTCGCAACGGACTGCGTGAAAAGGACCTCGCGCTCGATACGGCACTGCGGCTGGAGCGGCAGCTCCGTGCGCGTGGCTTTCCGGTCGTGCTCACGCGGAGGGATGACACGTTTGTGGAGTTGTTCGACCGCGCGCAGGTTGCGAATGCGATTCCGCGTGCACTGTTTGTGAGCATTCATTTCAACGACAACACGACTGCGGCGGGCGATGGTGTGGAGACTTTTTACGCGACGGATAAAGTCGCTGCGAGTGAGGGATGGAGCATCGCGAGAATGTTTAAACGAAGGCACGAGCCGCCGCCTGCGGATAACGGGTTTGCATTTGCGCATTGTGTGCAGGGTGCAGTGGTCATCGGACTCGACATCACGGATCGCGGGGCGAAGGCGCGGGATCTCGCAGTGGTTCGCTACACGAGGTGTGCTGCCGTTCTTGTGGAGGGTGGTTTTTTAAACAATCCGCGCGAAGCGAAGAAGCTCGCGCTTCCGGATTATCGCGAACGACTGGCCACGGCGATTGCTGAAGGAGTGGCGGCGTATCAGCGCGAGCAATCGGCTGGTTCGTAGTCGTGATTTATCCACGCATCGCTAGAATTACGTCCCCGGGTTTAGAAATAGGTGCTCTGGAGAAGTGTCGCGGAAAGTTGTTTATCTCGCCTGTCTTGACAGAGCGGCGGCTACGAAGGACACACGGCGCGTGCCGCTTCTCGAAGTTCGCAATCTCAAAGTCTGGTTCCCGATTCGCACGGGGATTTTCCGTCGTCATACTGACGATGTGAAGGCGGTGGATGATGTGAGTTTCTCCATCGAACCGGGGACGACGGTGGGACTTGTGGGCGAGAGCGGGAGTGGGAAGACGACCATTGGCCGCGCGTTGCTGAAGTTGATTCCGGCGACAGCGGGCGAGGTCATTTACGAGGGGAATTCGATTCTTCCTTTAAGCGAGGGAGAGTTCCGCAGCTACCGGCGGAGGATGCAGATGATTTTTCAGGACCCGTTTGGTTCGCTGAATCCGAGGCTTTCGATTTTTCAAATCATCGGCGAGGCGCTGGAGATTCATTTTCCTGCGATGAATCGCGATGAGCGCAGATCGCGTGTGGCGGACTTGTTGCGGAAGGTGGGGCTGAAACCGGAAATGATGGAGCGCTATCCGCATGAGTTCAGCGGCGGGCAGAGACAGCGCATCGGCATCGCACGGGCGCTGGCGGTGGAGCCGAAATTCATAGTGTGCGACGAGCCGGTGAGTGCCCTAGATGTGAGCGTGCAGGCACAAATCGTGAATCTGTTGCAGGACCTGCAGGAGCAGCTCGGGCTGACTTATCTTTTCATCGCGCATGATTTGGCGGTGGTTGAGCACATCAGCGATCACGTGCTGGTGATGTATCATGGAAAGATCGTGGAAAGCGCTCCGGCGGATCAGATTTACGAAAATCCCCAGCACGAATACACGCGGAAGCTGCTGGCGGCGGTGCCGAAGTTTGCGTGATGCTGCAATATCGCCCACGCTGCCTTCATAGTTTCGTCGCATGACACCTTTTCTCCGAAAATTGCTGGGTATGAACTGGCTTCTCTTTGCCAGTGTGATCGTGATCTCGCTGGCGGGGATTCTTTTCATCCACGGCGCGTCCTACCTCCGCCCCGAGGAGCACTATTGGCAGATGCAGGCGAAGTGGGTGGGCATCGGGCTTGTGATTTTCCTCGTCGTGACGCTGGTGGATTATCGCTGGGTGCGCTGGATCGCTGTTCCGATGTATCTGGTGAGCATTGCACTGGTCGCACTCACTTACACGCACATGGGTGTGAAAGCAGGTGGCGCGACTTGCTGGTTGCGCCTGCCTGGAATCGGTGTGTTTCAGCCTTCGCAGTTGGCTTTGGTCTCGGGTGTTTTGGTGGTGGGGTTGTTTCTAGCCGTAGCGAAAAGCTGGCACCCGATTCTGAAGCTGGCTTGCACGGGAATCATCATCGGCCCGACGATGGTGCTCATTTTAAAGCAGCCGGATTTTGGAATGACGGTCGTATGGCTGCCGGTGATCCTCACGATGCTATGGCTGGGTAGTTTACCGAAACGCTGGATGGTTGCGGTGCTGCTCGCTGGGTTGACGATGTTGCCGCTGGTGATCAATTTCGGACTCAAGCCGTATCAGCGCGACCGCATCGTGACTTTCATGGATCCTGATGTGGATCCGCAGAAATCCAGCTACGCTGTGAATCAATCGTTGATTGCAATCGGCTCGGCGGGGCTGGGCGGAAAAGGATTCAAGGCACCGGGAACACAACTCGAAATGAATCTCATCGCACCTACGGTGGCACACACGGACTACATTTTTACGACCATTGCCGAGCAGCATGGTTTCATCGGCGGCGTTGCAGTGATTGGGGCGTTTGGGGTGATGCTTGTGGCGTGTCTGCTAACGGCCTTGCGCTCGAATGAACCGTTCGGACTGCTGATTGTCGGCGGGTTCACCGCACAGATATTTTTCCACGTTTATCAAAACGTGGGGATGACTATTGCGCTGATGCCCATCACTGGTCTGCCGCTGCCGCTCATCAGTTACGGCGGCACGTTTGTGCTGATGATCATGTTTGCACTGGGGTTGGTGAACAGTGTGTGGGTTCACCGGCAGCAGGAAGTTGAAGTGCCGCGAGGCGTTTAGCTCCGCGCGGCTTTTTGGAGGCGCTTCAATTTGCCGGAGATGCTGGCGCGGGAGGCGGCGTTCATGCGGTCAATGAAGAGGATGCCGTGGAGGTGATCTACTTCGTGCTGTAGGGCGCGGGAGAGTAGGCCGGTGGCTTCGAAATCGAGCGGTTTTCCGTCGAGGGTTTTGGCTTTTACTTTCACGCGTAGTGAGCGGGTGATGTCGCCGGTGGTTTCCGGAAAGCTCAGACATCCCTCGGTCCCATCCTCGGTTTCTTTGCCAAGTTCGAGCACAGGGTTTAGCAAAATCATGGGCATGAAAGCCTCGAAATCCACCTGCTTACCATCCACGAACATTTCGCTGGGGCGATCTTCGACATCGCTCACGTCAATGACTGCAAGTTGGATGGGAACGCCGATCTGTTGCGCAGCGAGGCCGACGCCGTTGGCGGCTTCCATCGTCTCGATCATGTCATCGGCGAGCTTGCGCAAACGGTCATCCGCTTCGCCCACTTCCGCACCTTTGGCGCGGAGAACAGGATTTCCGTATTTGACGATTTCGAGGACCATATCGGCATCGCGTATGCCCGAGAGCAAGCGCAGGGGGCGAGTGAAAAGTGCGTCGGCTAGATATTGCGGCGGCGACGCTTGACGTGAAGCTGCGCGAGGGATTTCGCGATGGCGGCTTGCACGAGTGCAGCCTCTTCGTCGCCGACATGCTGCTCTTTCAAGCGAGCCTCGGCGCGTGCGATGGCTTCCTCGACTGCTTTTTCGTCGATCTCGGATTCCTGCAACGCCATATCCACGAGCACGCTCACTTTTTCGCCTGTGACTTCGACGAAGCCTTCGCCGACAGCCAGCGCGATTTGTTTACCGCCTTTGGTGACGACAAGTTCGCCGGGCTTGAGCTGTGTGATGAGCGGGATGTGCTGCGGATACACGCCCATCTCGCCCTCGACGGCGGGAAGCACGACGAGTTCAACGTCGTCGCTATACGCGCGCGCTTCAGGAGTGACGATTTCGAGGCGAAGTGTAGCTGCCATTTTCGTGTGGGTGCCGCTTTAGGCGGTCACCATGTCAATTCCGCCCTTCATGTAGAAATTACCCTCGGCCACGTTGTCGTGTTTGCCCTCGAGGATTTCCTTGAAGCCGCGGACGGTGTCTTTGATCGAGACGTATTCGCCTTTCGTGCCAGTGAAGACTTCGGCGACGGTGAATGGCTGTGAGAGGAATCGCTGGATTTTTCGGGCACGGAAGACGAGCAGCTTGTCCTCGGGCGAAAGCTCGTCCATGCCGAGAATCGCGATGATGTCCTGCAGATCCTTGTATCGCTGGAGCACTTTCTGCACGCCGCGGGCGACTGCGTAGTGCTCTTCGCCGACGACTTCGGGCGCGAGGGCCTTCGAGGTCGAGGCGAGCGGATCGACGGCGGGATAGATGCCCAGCTCGGCGATGCTGCGCTCGAGAACCATGGTCGAGTCCAAGTGCGCGAATGTGTTCGCTGGAGCCGGATCGGTAAGGTCGTCTGCGGGCACATACACGGCCTGCACGGACGTAACGGAACCCGACTTGGTCGTGGTGATACGTTCCTGAAGCTGGCCCATTTCTGCGGCGAGTGTTGGCTGGTAGCCGACCGCCGAGGGCGTGCGGCCGAGGAGCGCGGACACTTCGGAGCCTGCTTGCGAGAAGCGGAACACGTTGTCCACGAACAGGAGCACGTCCTGATTTTTCTCATCGCGGAAATACTCTGCCATCGAGAGCGCGGAGAGTGCGACGCGGAGACGGGCTCCTGGAGGCTCGTTCATCTGGCCATAAACGAGCGCAACTTTCGATTTGCTGAGGTCTTTCTGATTGATGACGCCTGCGTCGCTCATTTCGTGGTAAAGGTCGTTGCCTTCGCGCGAGCGCTCACCGACACCGGCGAACACGGAGAAGCCGCCGTGGTTCTTCGCGATGTTATTGATGAGTTCGAGAATGACGACCGTCTTGCCGACGCCTGCACCACCGAACGCTCCGGCCTTGCCTCCCTTGGTGAAGGGGCAGATGAGGTCAATGACCTTGATACCGGTTTCGAGGATGTTCGCCTTCGTGTCTTGATCCACGAGCTTCGGAGCCGGGCGGTGAATCGGGTAGCGCTTTTCAGCGTTGACCGGTCCGCGTTCGTCCACGGGGTCGCCGGTGACGTTGAAAATGCGGCCCAGCGTTGCTTCGCCGACTGGCACGGTGATGGAGTCGCCGGTTGCGGTGACTTTTTGACCGCGCTTGAGACCCTCGGTGCTGCTCATGGCGACTGAGCGGACCCAGCCGTCGCCGAGGTGTTGCTGCACTTCGAGCACGAGTTTGGTGTCCACGCCGTTGGCGTTGAATGTGATTTCAAGCGCCTCGTAGATTTTCGGGAGTTTTCCGGTTGCGGAAAAATCCACGTCCACGACGGGGCCGATGATTTGAACGATATTGCCTTGGTTCATGCGAGTAAGTGTTGAGTTTGTTTAGCCGAGCGCCATTTGCGCTGTGGTGATTTCGAGAAGTTCTGTGGTGATCGCCGCCTGGCGCACCTTGTTGTATTCGAGGGTGAGATCTTTGATGAGTTGCTTGGCGTTGTCGGTCGCGTTTTTCATGGCGACCATGCGCGCGCTGTGCTCGGAGGCGCGGCTTTCGAGCACCATCTGATACACGGCGAAGTTGATGTAATGCGGGACGAGCCCTGCGAGGACGCCGCCGGCGCTGGGTTCAAAAAGATACTCGGTCGTGTTGGCGGCAGCTTCGACTTTCCGGGTGCCGTGTTCGCCTTCGAGTTCGCTCAACTCGAAGTTCGTCACCGGCAGGATGACGCGCACGGTGGGCTTTTGGTTGATGGTGCTGATGTAGTCGGTGTAGGCGACGCTGACCTTGTCCACTTCGCCGGAGAGGAATTTCTCCATGACGAATTTGGACGCCTGTTTGCTTTCGAGGAAAGTGAACGCTTCCTTCAACTCAAACTCAGCCGCGAGGTCGCGCTTGAGACGTCCGAGGAATTGGGCGCCCTTTCTGCCGATGGAGACAAAGGTGGTTGTTGCGGGATCGAACTTACCGACTTCGCGGAGGAGGTTGGTGTTCAGCGCGCCGCAAAGCCCCTTGTCCGTGCTGATGACGAGCACGAGTTCGCGCTTTACCTCTTTGCGCTCCTGCAAAAGCGGATGCAGCTCGGTGCTGCCGCCAGCCTGCGCGAGTGCGGCGAGCATTTTTGCAAGCTCCTCGGCGTAGGGGCGACCGCTGAGCGCACGAAGCTGCGCCTTGCGCATCTTTGCCGCAGCGACCATTTGCATCGCCTTGGTGATTTGCGAGGTATTCTTGACCGACTTGATGCGTCGGCGGATGTCGCGGGTATTCGCGCCCATGTTCGTTTAGCGGTAGCTCTGCTTGAATTCCGTGACGGCTTCTTTGAGCGCGGCAGCGACGGCGTCGCTGATTTCCGGCTTGTCGCGGAGCATTTGAAGGACGGCGTCCTTGCGCGTGGAGAGGTAGTCTTGGAACTTCATCTGGAAGTCCTTCACCTTGTCCACGGCGACGTCGTCGTAATGGTTGTTCATCACCGCCCAAAGCGTCGCGCACTGAAGCTCGACGGGCAGTGGGTTGTATTGCTGTTGCTTGAAGATTTCGACGATGCGCTGGCCGCGGTCGAGCAGCGCCTTGGTGGCGGCGTCGAGGTCGCTGCCGAACTGCGCGAATGCCGCAAGTTCGCGATACTGCGCCAACATGCCTTTGATTTTTCCAGCGACCTGCTTCATCGCTTTCACCTGCGCGGACGAACCTACGCGGCTGACCGACAGACCCACCGAAACTGCGGGGCGGATGCCTTGGTAAAAGAGGTCGGTTTCGAGGTAGATCTGACCGTCCGTGATGGAGATGACGTTCGTCGGGATGTAGGCCGAAACGTCGCCCGCTTGCGTCTCGATGATCGGGAGCGCGGTGAGCGAGCCGTTGCCGCTTTGTTCATTCACACGGGCGCTGCGTTCGAGCAGGCGGCTGTGGAGATAGAACACGTCGCCCGGATATGCCTCACGACCCGAAGGACGCTTGAGGAGCAGCGAAACTTGACGGTAGGCAACGGCGTGCTTGGAAAGATCGTCGAACACGATCAGCGCGTCCATGCCATTATCCATGAACCATTCGCCAATCGAAGCACCGGCGAACGGCGCGAGGTATTGGTTGGAAGCGGTGTCGGATGCCGTGGCGACGACGATGATCGTGTAGGGCAGCGCGCCGGTTTCTTCGAGAACGGCGAGGTTGCGCGCGACGTTCGACTGCTTCTGGCCGATGGCGACGTAAATGGAGTAAAGAGGACGGAAACCCGCTTTGCCTTCGTTGGCTTTGTTGATGCGGGCGTTGTTGATGATCGTGTCAATGGCGATGGTGGTCTTGCCAGTCGCACGGTCGCCGATGATCAACTCGCGCTGTCCGCGGCCAATCGGAATCATCGCGTCAATCGCCATGATGCCGGTTTGCACGGGCTGGTTCACCGATTTGCGCTTGATGATTCCGGGCGCGATTTTTTCGACCGGATACTGGGCGGTTGCCTCGATGGGTCCCTTGCCGTCCACCGGCTGGCCGATGGTGTTCACCACGCGACCGAGTAGGCCTTTGCCGACTGGCACGGAGAGAAGACGGCCGGTGGTTTTCACCTCGGAGCCCTCGACGATGCCTTTGTCGTCGCCGAGAAGCACTGCGCCGACTTCGTTTTCCTCGAGGTTCAAAGCGAGGCCGAAGACGCCGCCGGGAAACTCAAGCATCTCGTTGAGCATGACATCGCTCAGCCCTTCGATTTTGGCGACGCCGTCGCCAATTTCGCGGACGGTGCCGACGTTGGTTTTTGTGGTTCCGGTTTTGAGGCCGGAGATTTTGGATTCGAGGTCTTGCAGGATGCTGCTCATACGAAGTGGAGAGTTATTGGTTAAGAGTTGGTTGGTTCGCTTTGCGAAAAATTAGGCGGCGAGGTCGGTGGCGAGGCGGTCGAGGAGGCTGCGCACTGAGGCGTCGAGCACATTACTGCCGACTTGAATGCGAAGTCCGCCGAGGAGCGCGGAGTTGGTTTTGAATTCGGTGGTGACGTCCGCGCCGTATTTGCTGCGGATGGTGTTGGTGATGGCTCCCTTGTCGCCGCTCGCGAGTTCCTGCGCGCTTTCGATGGTCGCGTGGCGCTTGGCGGCTTCGAGACGGATGAGACGCGCAAATTCCTTGAGCACGCCGAGCGTGTTGCGCGGCTTGGCCTTGATCACGGTGTCTGCGACTTTTTGCACTTTGGCAGCGTCGAGCAAGCCGTTCGTGAAGCTCTCGCGGAGCAGCGCTTTGGAAATTTTGCGGGACTCTTTGGTGAGCTTCATGGCCTCTTAGGCGGCGAGTTCCTTGGTTGCCTCGTCGTTGATCCGCTGCTGGTCGGCGGCGGTGAGCACCTTGCCGGTGACTTTTGCGGTCGTCTCGACGATGAGGCGGCTCAAATCTTTGCGAAGCTCGGCCATGAGGCGCTTCTGCTCGGCTTCACCAGCTTCGCGGGCTTTCTGGACGATTTCATTGGCCTGAGCGACAGCGCGCTGGCCTTCACGCTCGGCGACTTGTTTGGCAGCGGCGCGGGCTTCTTCGATGAGCTTGTTCGCATCAGCGCTGGCCTTGGTGATGAGTTCCTCCGAGGTCTTTTTTGCTTCTGCGAGCTGAACCTCGATCTTCTTGGCGTTGGCGAGGCCTTCTTCGATTTTCTTGCGGCGTGCTTCCAGTGCACCGAGGACGGGCTGGTAGGCAAATTTGTGAAGCAGGAAGGCGACGATGCAAAAGCTGATCACCTGACAGGTGAAGCCCCATGCGTTCAGGCCGAATTGCTGCGGGATGTCCACCAGCGGATTGCCTGTGGGCGCCGGTGCGGCGTTGGCGAGGATGGAAAGGATGGTCATTTTCTAAAAGTGATACGGAAAACTGGCGCGGAGCCGGTCGCCCGACTCCGCGCCTTGAGGTTACTTGCCCAAGAAGAGGGCGAAGAACACGATGCCTTCTGCGAAGGCGGTGCTCAGAATCGACTGAATGAGGACTTTGGTCGCTGCGCCGGGATTACGTCCGACTGCTTCCGATGCCTTCATGCCGATGAGACCGACGCCGATAGCTGCGCCGAGCGCGCCGAGGCCGCCCTGGATACCGCTGCCAAGTGTCGCTTCTGCGATAGTGGTAATGATGCTCATAGTTTGTTTTCCTTGTTGTTTGTTGTTCCCGCCGACGCCCGCTCGTTATGACGGTCCCATCGGCGAAATTGTTTTAGTGGTGGGCGTGGCCCTCCTCGTGGTGTTCCTCATCATGCGAGCAGATGAGGAGTGTAAAAACTGCGGTCAGGAGCATGAACACAAGCGCCTGAACGAGGCCGACGAGTAGCTCCATGAAATAGAAAGGCAGCGGCACCAGCCAACCGAGCGCCGGAATGACCTGCTGCATGGATTCTAGCAGGTTTTCACCAGCAAAAATGTTGCCGAAAAGACGGAAGCTCAGTGAAACTGGACGGAAGGCGATGGAGATGACCTCCAACACGCCAACGGCGAGGAAAACCACGATGAGCATCACTTTCATGCCGCCCTGTGATTCGCCTTTTGGCGCAAAGAGATGCTTCACAAAACCGACTGGTCCATTGAACTGAAGCGCCCAGACGACCCACATCACAAAGAAGATGCTGGAAATGGCGAACGTCATGTTCAGGTCGGCATTGCCGCCACGGAAAAGCGGGGTCGTAATATGAGTGAGCACGCCGTTTGCATCCGGAGTTCCCCATCCGATGGTGCCGACGCCGGGAAGGAGGCCGAACCAGTTCGTGAACAGGATGAAAATGAAGACGGTGGCGAAGAACCAAAAGGTCTTCTTTGCGAGGTCGCGTCCGATGATTTCTTCGAGGAAGTTGCTGAGCCCTTCGACCAGAAACTCCCAGAAATTCTGCGCGCCAGTCGGCGCTTCATAGACGGCTTCGGCGTTTGCTCGGATTTTGCGAGTAGCGCGTTGCGCGAGGATGATGATGCCCGCTGCGACGATCCACGTCACCAACATCGAGCTGTTGATAAATCCACTGAGCTTCGGCGCATCGGGAGTCAGGCCGTGATGTTCTTCCGCACCTGCAGAGTGGGCGGCTCCATGCGCGGCGGGAGCTGCAGCATCGTGTTTTTCTTCGGTCGCACGCAACGGCAGGGCAAGGAATGAGAACGCGGCCACGATGAGCGCGAGGATGCGCGCCGTGGTGGCGGCGGAAGTCGAACAGCGATGTAGAAGGGCGATCATTTTCCGAAAATCGGGCGACACTCGGTCTCCAAAAACAATTCACAGCCTTGGCGGGCTGGCTTGCAAAGAGGAGAGGAAAGAACGGTTTTCACCACCCTTTCCGAGCGAAGCGGACGGCGACAAAAGCGTGACGGCGGTGTCATGGCAAGCCCTTTGTGAAAAATTTCACAAACTATTTTCCGGGCGTCCGGCGGGGTGCGAAGTCTAGGCGCGCGGATGTGCGTCGTCGTAGGCTTTTTTCAAACGCTCTACGCTCACATGCGTATAAATCTGTGTGGTCGAAAGCGACGCGTGGCCAAGGAGTGTCTGCACGCTGCGGAGGTCGGCTCCCGCGTCGAGCAGATGCGTTGCAAAGCTGTGCCGCAGCTTGTGCGGGGAGATGTTTTGCGGGATTTCGGCGAAAGCGAGGTAGCGTTTCAGCGAAAGCCACACAGAGCGCATGCTCAGCCGTCGGCGGCTCTTATTTATAAACAACGGTCCCGCGTGGACGCCTGCGGCCTGCCGGTATTTCTGAATCGCCTCCAGCGCGGGCGCGCCGACGGGCACGATGCGCTCCTTCCGTCCCTTTCCCAAAACACGCACGCTCTCGCTGAAAGTATCCACGTCCCGCACTTCCAGCGACGCCAGCTCCGAGAGACGCAGGCCGCTGCTATAGAACAGCTCCAAAATCGCCGCGTCCCGCTGCGGCATCCACTTCGGGGCCTTGTCGCTTTTCACCATCGCCATCGGCGCGGCGAGCAACGTGCCGATTTGCTTCGCCGTGAGCACGACGGGCAATTTCTTGTCCAGCTTCGGGAGCTGCACTTGTTTGAGCGGGTTGTCCTGCAAGCCGTGTCGCTCCACGAGATAGCGGTAGAAAGTGCGCAGCGCCGCGAAGTGCAGCCGGATCGTCGGTTTGGCCAGTCCCGCCTTCATCCGTTCGAAAAGATACCGCCGGAAATCATCCGCCCTCAACTCCCGCCACGCGCGCTCCGGCCCCGCCTCGCGAAACTCCCGCAGCGCCTGCCGGTAATTGCGCAGCGTGAGGCGCGAGACATTGCGCTCCACTTCGAGGTGTTCGAGGAATTGCTCGGTGAATCGGTCTTTCGCAGGCACGCGCGTTTGTATTTTCCTCCGCACCACGAAGCGAGCACTTCCCGCCTACGGCACGCGGCGGAGCTGGATGCTGTCGAAGCGATCCTCGCCTGCGAAAATATCGCTCACCACCACGAGATGGTCGCCGCTGCTCACGAGTTTGCGTTCGATGAGATGCTTCTCCGCCGTCGCCAGCGTGCGCTCGGGCGTCACGTCGAACGGCAGATAGATCGGCTGCACGCCTCGGAGCAGCGCCAGCTTGCGGCACAGCTCCCACGTCGGTGCAAAGGCGAAGATGTCCGCGTAGTTCGGGCGCTGCCCGGCCACATAGGCGGCCATCCCGCCGCGCCGGGTGAAAATCACGATCTTCGCGTCGGGCACGCTGTTCGCGAGCACGACGGCGCTGCGCACAGTCTTCTCTCGGTCGTTGTCGAGTTGCGCATGTTCCGCAAAGCCCAGCCCGCCGCTGTGCTCGATGCGCAGGGCGATGCGGTTGAGCACGTCCACGCACTTCACCGGGTATTTCCCTGCCGCAGTCTCGCCACTGAGCATGATCGCATCTGCCTGCTCAAACACCGCGTTCGCCACATCCGTCACCTCCGCGCGCGTCGGGATGGGATTCACGATCATACTCTCCAGCATGTGCGTCGCCACGATCACGGGCCGCCCGTGTTCGATGCACCGCTTCACGATCCGCCGCTGGATGATTGGCAAATCCTCCATCGGACACTCGATGCCCAGATCCCCCCGCGCCACCATGATCACATCCGCCGTCTCGATAATCCCCACGATATTCTTCACCGCGAGCTGGTCCTCGATCTTCGCCACGATGCGCGCCGTGCTCCCGTGCTCGCCCAGCACCTTGCGGAGCACCTCCACATCCCCCGGCTCCCGGCAAAAACTCAGCGCCACAAAATCCACCCCCAACTCCGCCCCCAGCTCCACATCCGCCAAATCCTTCTCCGTCAGCGGCGGGAGATTCACCTTCACCCCCGGCAGATTGATGTGCCGACGCGAACCCATCACCCCCTCCGTCAGCACCTCACAGCGCAGCTTGTTCCCCGCTTTGGACAGCACCCGCATGTGAATCACCCCATTATCTACCAGCACCGTATCACCCACCGCGATATCCTCCACCAGTCCGTCGTAATTCACATCCACACTAAACGCCTCCTCACTCCGCTCCCCCCGCACCGTGAACTCAAACACATCCCCCGGCTTCAGCACCAGCTTCGCCGGCAAATCCCCCGTCCGGATCGCCGGCCCCTGCGTATCCATTAAAATGGCCACCATCCGCCCCAGTTCACGCGCCGCCGAGCGGATGCGCGGCACCGTCACCCGCACCCAATCATGCGCCGCATGGCTCATATTCAGGCGAAAGCAATCCACCCCCGCCGTAATTAACCCCTGTATGCTCCCGAGCCCTTCCGTCGCCGGCCCGAGTGTGGCGATGATTTTTGTTTTCCTCATACCGCACCCGCACCCTGCCCCAAACAGCGGGCGAAAGTCCACACCGTTTCTCGTCGGGGAACGCCTTGACCATACGGAAAATCCCCGCTCCCATCCATTCTCTCACGCGAACCCCATGCAATTCCTAATCAACCACCTTGCCGCGTTTCAATTCGCGGTCGTCTTTTATTGCACCTTGGTTGTTGGCACCATTCAAAAGCTAGTGAGAGTCGCGGGCACACCTGCGGAGCAGACACTTGCCAACCTCCTTCACAGCTACGGCTTTCTACTGCTTCTGCTGCCAGCGGCATGGCAAATATGGGCGCGCATCTCGGAGCACCGCTCACGGATTGAGGCAGCGAAGGAAAAACCAGTTGTTGCGTTTGGTCTCATCATTCTCGGAATCCTAGTCTGCCTCGCTATCTTCGGCACCGTGTCGGCATTGTCGGTGCGTCATACCGGCATGCACAGCCCCGACTGAAGAATCCCCACTGGTGCTTTTGCGCTCGCATCTACCATCCCATGAAAACGCGTCTAAAGGTAACTGCTGCCACTGGGCTTATCACGATGCTCGCGCTGGCTCGCATTGAGTATGTGCGCTATTACAACATTCATACCAAGGACCACGAGTGTCCGGCAGTAACTACCACAGTAGTAATTGGTTGCAATCTTGCGGTGTCAAAGGGTTGAAGTCATGTTTTGCAAGTAGTTCATGGAGAGGCATTTTCTCAAATGGATGGACACTCAGAAGTTGCAAAGTTCTGTGCAGCG
>CANJNZ010000050.1 GCA_947476045.1 Chthoniobacteraceae bacterium | reverse complement strand
CTTGCGCCATCCATCCGGCTCCCTCGCATAGCGTTCATCAATTCGTGCAGCCGCATCCGGCCTGCCCAGTTTAAGTGTGTTTCCTCCCATCCCTCCCTTTTATCTCTTTTCCAATACTTTGTCAGCTTGTTTGTGGAATGTGGTATTACCAAGTGCTGAAGTATCAGAATGAACCGAACCGGATTGTGCATTTCTCGACATGGACTTCGATTGAAGACGCGAGACGTTTCTTTGAGTCACCAAAGCTGGTGAGGATCCGGGCCGAGGCAGGCGTGAAAGCGCCGGACTTCATCTATTTGGAGGAACTGGAAGCGGGCGTTTTGTAAATGGAGGTGCTTGCTGAAAGCGCTGTCGAACCTGCCACTCAGGCAGTTTCGATTGGGGAAATCTCATGGCGACCCTACGGGGAATCGAACCCCGGTTACTCCCGTGAAAGGGGAGTGTCCTAACCGCTAGACGATAGGGTCACTCTGAATTGAGGGCGTGGAATATGTGGAGGGAGGGCGTGCCCGGCAAGCAGTTTTCCTTTGCGCGGGCGATTTCAGGAGCGTGGCGATTCGATTTCCCCCTATGCGCAGACGTTGGTGGAGCGCTGGCCGGCGAAGATGCGGGCGCGTTCGCCGGTGGTGAGTTCGCGCCACTGGCCGGGCATGATGCCGCCGAGGTCGAATTCGCCGATGCGGACGCGGATGAGGCGCAACGTGGGGTGGCCGATGGCGGCGGTCATGCGGCGGACCTGGTGATTTCTTCCCTCGATCAATGAGAGCGCGAGCCAGCAGTCGGGGACGTTTTTGCGGAAGCGGATGGGGGGATTTCTCGCGGCGATGAATGGCTGAGGGTCGAGGAGCCATGCGCGGCAGGGGAGGGTTTTTGTTTTGCCGATGACGATGCCTTTTTCGAGTCGGTCGAGGTAGTCGCGTGTTGGAATGCATTCAATTTGCGCCCAGTAGGTGCGCGAGTGGGCGTGCTCGGGGTCGAGGAGTTTTTTGTTTAGGAAAGGTTCGTCGCTCAGCAGGAGCAGGCCCTCGCTTTCGGCATCGAGACGACCGAGCGGATACACGTCGCGCGGGAATTTGAAATCGGCGAGCGGGCGGTGCGGGGAGCCGTCGGGGGTGAATTGGCTGAGGACGCCGTAGGGCTTGTTGAAGGCGATGAGCATTATGTATCGAACTTCAAACGCGATTCGAGCCGCTGCGTCCAGAGCGAGATGGGCAGCGTGATGATGAGATAGCCCACGGCGAGCGGCAGGTAGCTCTCGAATGGCGCGAAGGTGAAGCTGTTCACGTTCGTGCCCGCCTGAGTGAATTCATTCAGCGCGATGATGGAGAGGAGAGAGGAGTCTTTGACGAGCGAGACGAATTGCCCCGCGAGTCCCGGCAGCACCTGACGGATGGCCTGCGGGAAAATGACGAACCGGTATGTCTGCGCGGTCGTGAGGCCGATGGCGCGTGCGCTTTCGAGCTGCGAGCGGCCCACGCTTTCGATCCCGGCGCGGATGATTTCGCTGATATACGCGCCGGTGAATGTCGCGAGGATGAGCGGCCCGGCGATGTAGCGGCTCTCCATCCGCAGCACATGGCCGAAGACGTAAAAGTAGAGGTAAATTTGCACGAGCAGCGGAGCGCCGCGCGTCAATTCCACGTAGATGCGCGAAATGTAGCGCAGCGGGAGAAAGGACGCGCGTCGGGCAAGTGCGAAAACCAGACCTAGCACGCAACTCGCGGGCAGTGCAATCGCAGCGATGGCGAGGGTGGCCACCCAGCCATCGAAGTAAATCTGCCGGTAGCTCCACACCGCTCCCCAGCGCCATTCGTAATCCAGCGCCAACAGCGCGCCGACCGCCACGCCCGCGACCACCACGAGCGCGATCGCAAAGCTGAGCGCTCTGATGGGCAGCGACGGCGTTGCAGTGTGGAGTGCGGACATGCACCGCCCATACACGCGTGCTATTGCGCTGGCGAGTGTGATGCGCACCGCGCTTGGCATCGTCCGCGTGAGCGGATACTCACTCGCGCATGAAGACACTCCTCTCTACGCTCGCCGTCGCCCTCGCTCTTGCCGCTCCTTCTTTTGCGAAGGTGAAAACGGAACTCATCACCTACAAGGACGGCTCGGCGGAACTCGAAGGCTTCCTCGCTTACGACGATGCGGTGAAGGCTCCGCGCCCCGGCGTCCTCGTCGTCCACGACTGGACGGGCTTGCAGGAATACACCAAGACCCGCACGACGCAGCTCGCCGAACTCGGCTACGTGGCCTTCGCGGCAGACATCTACGGCAAGGGCGTCCGCCCGACGGACCCGAAGGAATGTGGCGTGCAGGCCGGCACTTACAAAAACGATCTCCCGCTGCTGCGCCGTCGCGTTTTGCTCGGGCTGGATGAATTGAAAAAGCAACCCGGCGTGGATGCGAAGAAGCTCGGCGCGATTGGCTACTGCTTCGGCGGCACCAGCGTCCTCGAACTCGCCCGCAGCGGCGCGGATGTGCGCGGTATCGTCACTTTCCACGGCGGACTCAGCACGACGCTCCCGGCGGAGGCGGGGAAAATCAAAGCGCGCCTGCTCATCTGCCACGGCGGCGCGGACGATTACGTGAACAAGGAAGTCCCCGCATTCAAAGCGGAGATGGAAAAGGCGAAGGCTGACATGAAGTTCGTCACCTACGAAGGCGCACAACACGGCTTCACGAAGCCCGGCCCCGCCTATCAGGAAAAAGCCGACAAAGAATCATGGACCGCGATGAAGAAGTTCTTCGGAGAGGTGTTTGGGAGGTAGTAACGGGATAGGAGAGTGTTTCTACTACCAATAGCTATGACTAAGCGCAGTTTCTGGCATCTAACAAATCCACAATTAAACTTAGAAAAAGCGCCGCTCTTGCACCTCATGCTTGAGAGCGTAAGTGAGGATGCCATACAGCTTAGTTCTTCGCAGTATCTCGAGGTAATGAAAGGGATGAAATCTGTTCCGAAAGGATGGGGGGTTTCAGTGAAAGTAATAATCCCCGGCCTATGTCCATCGGTCTATATGGCGAATCATATCATTGCCCCTGCTGAGCTAGCTGATCGAATCGCCAGTGTCCTGCCAAATTGTATTCAAAGTCTGCCGATAATTTCCGACTCAAGTGAATATACAAATAAGCGTGCTATTTATGTGTGTAATTTGGTGGACGCTATCGATCAGGAAAAGGCGGATATTTTAGTCTTCGAACCTGAACGAGATATTATTGTAGCGGCGGCACCTATACCTCTCGAATACGAAAAAGTTCCAGCTTCACCTGCGTGCTTTGTTTTGTATGGAAACGGTTATACGGTCGTTGATGTTGAGGCTCGGGAATTGATGATTTCTTGCGGCATGCCTTCAGAAATGTTCAGCGCATGGGAATTCCAAACTGTAGACGGTGAGTGAAGCTTTCCGCTATATCTTCTCACGCTCTGTATTATGCTCTCAGGCTTTAAATTGTTACCGCAAAGATACACTGACACTTTATCCCTCTTTTAGTCCCCTCCGACTGATTCCACGCACCCATGCTCCGCGACATTACCCGCTATCTCGACGAACTCCTCGATCACGCCCGCGTCGCCGATTACCCCGGCGCACTGAACGGGCTGCAACTCGAAAACAGCGGGCGCGTGGCGCGGGTGTGCGCGGCGGTGGATGCTTGCGAAGCGGTGTTCGTGGAGGCGGCGCGGGTGCGGGGCACGTTGCTGCTGGTGCATCACGGGATGCTGTGGGGCGGGGCACAGCGGTTCACGGGTGCGTTGCGGCGGAAATTGCAGATCGCGTTCGATGGCGACCTCGCGGTGTATGGCTCGCATCTGCCGCTCGATTTACACGCGAAGCTCGGCAACAACGCGCTGCTAGCGAAGGCGCTCGGTTTGCGGAAATGCGAGCGGGCTTTCGAGGCGAAGGGGCATCTCATCGGTCTGGTCGGCGAGGTGAAAACGACGCGCGCGGAGTTTGCGCGGCGCATCGAGCGCGCGGTGGGCGGGCGTGTGCATCTCGCGCCGGGCGGGCCTGCGAATGTGCGGCGCGTGGGGATTTGCAGCGGCGGCTCGGGCGGTGAAGTCGCGACTGCGGCGGCGATGGGCTGTGATACGTTCGTGTGCGGGGAGGGGCCGCATCATACGTTCACGCTGGCGGAGGAACTGGACGTGAATCTTTTCTACGCCGGACACTATGCGACGGAGACCTTCGGCGTGCGTGCGCTCGGCGAACATGTGGCGAAGAAGTTCCGCATTCCGTGCGAATTCATCGCGCATCCCACGGGGCTGTGAGCGACTTTCTGCCACGGGAATTTTTCATGCGCGACCCGGTGACGTGTGCGCGGGAGCTGATCGGCTGCACGCTCGTGTGGAGAAAATGCGCGGGCGTGGTCGCGGAGACGGAGGCTTACAGCGCGGTGGGCGATGAGGCGTGTCACACATGGACGCGACCGAGTGCACGGGCGTTTGTCGCGGCGCATCCGCCCGGCGCGGCGTATGTGTATTTCAACTACGGGATGTATTGGATGCTGAATGTGCTGGTGAAGGGTGGTGCGGAGGAAGGGTTCGTGTTGCTCCGCGCGCTGGAGCCAGCCGCCGGTCTCGCAGCGATGACGCGTCGGCGATCCGCCGCGCAAAAGAGCACGAAGACCCTGAAGCCACAGGCGCTGTGCAGCGGGCCGGGAAAACTTGCACAGGCGCTCGGCGTCACGGGGCATGATCACGGTCGCGATTTCTGCGGAGGAAGAGGCGTGTCTTTTCTCCCGCCCGAATCGCCCGTGGCGGTGGAGACCGATGCGCGCATCGGCATTTCGCGTGCGCAGCATTTGCCGTGGCGCTTTCTGCTCGCAGGGAGTGCGCACATTTCTGTGCAAGCCGGGGAAGTGATGCCGAATGTTTGCAGTAACCCTTGCGCAAGCGATTCTGTGGCACTCCTGTCCGCAGGCAGTGATCGCCATGGAGCGGAGGTCGCACGCAAAAGAAAAGGCCAGACCGACGAGCGGTCTGACCTTTAAAAATCCCTTGGTTGGGAAGTGGGACTACTTCTTGTAACCCTTGGCTGGAGCCGGAGCGGCGCAATGCTTTTCCGAAGAAGAGCAAGCGGCGAAGCCGAACGTCATGGCCGCGAGTGCGATGAGAGCGAGAATACGCATGTCAGTGTGTCACCTCCTTTAGTGCAAGTTGCATATGAGTGCCCACATAGGCGGTTTTAATGAATCGAGACAACGCAAATCTTCGTGTCATAGCTATAGTTTGTCGCTGATGACGACTTTTGTGCCGACGTGCACGGCGTCGAACAACTCGATGATGTCCTGATTTCCCATGCGCACACAGCCGTGACTGGCGGGGATGCCGAGGCGCGATTCGGCGTTGGTGCCGTGAATGTAAATGTAGCGCGACTTGGTGTTCGCATTTTTTTTGTCGAGGCCGTCGAGCCAGAGGATGCGCGTCTGCACGTGATCGGTTTCGTCGTCGTCGCGTCCGATTTTTCGCGTGGCGATGCGTGATTTAAAAATGATGCCGGGCTTTGCGCCATCGCCGATTTTTTCTGCGATGCGGAAGCGTCCAGTCGGTGTGCAGTTCGATCCGGGCTCGAAGCCGATGCCGAATTTCGAGGTCGAGCACACGTAGCGGCGGAGGAGCGCGCTGGAGTCATCGAGCAGGTCGAGCGTTTGCGAGGGCACATGGACGAAGATGCGCATGGGTTGCAGTGCAGTGGGATGAGGCGCTCGCAGCAAGCGAGTATTTTAAAGCGACGCGGGAGATGGATTGTAAGATTGCGCGGGATGCGCAGGGTGGAAGGTGACATGAGATACATCGCTTTCATCGCGCTTAGTTTTTTTGCAGCGACGGGCTTTGCCGTGGAAAATCCGCTGAGCATTGAGTTGGTTTCCGAGGTGACATCCATACAGCCGGGCAAGCCTTTCTACGTCGGGCTACATCTGGAGCATCCGCGAGGGTATCACACTTACTGGAAATATACCGGCATCGTGGGCATCCCCACGGCGATGGAGTGGAAGCTGCCGAAGGGCTGGAAAGCCGACCCCATCGAGTGGCCGGAGCCGGAGCGAGTGTTTATGTTTCAAATCAAGGCGCAGGGTTTTCATGGCGAGAAGTTGCTGCCGATGTGCATCACGCCACCGAAAAACTTGCTTCCGGGGAAGATTGTGAAACTCGAAGGAAAGGCGCGCTGGATGTGCTGTGGGCGCGACTGCAATCCGGGCTTCAAGGAACTAAGCATCGAGTTGCCAGTGAGCGATAGGGAGGCTCCGCATGATGGGCGCCGGGCGAAGATGTTTGAGGAAAGCAGGGCGAGCGTGGCAAAGCAGTCGAGCGACTGGAATGTGGAGGTGACGCACAAGAACGGGGAAGTTGTGATGCGCATCAAGCCGGTGACTCCGGCGGCTAAAGCTCATTTTTCTTCGGTGAAAAGTGTGACGTTTTTCACCGAAGACGGGCTGATTGACCCGAATAAGCCGGAATTGCTGACGAAAGGGGAGGGGGAGTTTGTGCTTACGCAGACGATATCCGAGTATTTCCGAAAACCGCTGCCAAAACAGGTGGTCGGCATCTTGCAAACGCCGGAAGGCTGGCTCACGGAGGGAAAACCGAAGTCCATCCGCATCGCGGTTTCGCTACAGCATTAGCGCTGTTTTTGCGGGTATTTTTCTCTGATAAGATGTGTGGTTTTTTTGAAAAATCCCACGTTTTGTGCTCGGAAGCTGCTTTTCCAAGTTTGCTCTGTGTCCAGCCAATTGCTATCCAACATAAAACCAATCCCATTTGACGCCAAGTTATCCGTAATGGATACGACGTCAGTTGCTCCGGCTGTGCCCATGCGGCCCGGGTTCAATGAGCTTTTCTCCAAAGCGCTGCTGCCGATGTGGATATTCGATACGGAGACGCTGAAATTTCTCGAAGTGAACGACGCAGCTGTCAGTCGCTATGGCTGGTCGCGCGAGGAGTTCCTCGGAATGACGGCAGACCAGGTGCATCCCCCGTCGCATACGCAGACCTTCCTGGAATATCGCCGTCGCGTGGAATATGACACGGTTGCCGGCATGAGCACGGAGTGCAACTGGCGGCATCTCACCAAGAGCGGCGGTATTGTTGCGGTGGAGACGGCGTGGCAACTCGTGAGTTTTTGCGGACGCAAGGCGATCCACATCACCATCATCGACCGCACGGACCAGCGCCGGGCCGAGGAGGAAAATCGTGAACTGGCCCACGTCTTGAATCTCGCCACCGACGCGATCATCGTTTGCAATCTGGAGCGCGAAATCCTGTTTTGGAATCAAGGAGCCGCCAAGCTTTACGGCTGGACGGTGGAGGAGGCGGCAGGGAAGAAAGTGCACGAGCTTTTCAAGGTGGAAATGGATACAGTGCTCAAGTGCATGAGCGGGCTTTTGGAAAAAGGAGACTGGAGTGCGCAGATGAACCATATCCGCAAGGACGGCGGGAAAGTCACGGTGGACACCCGATGGACGCTGGCACGTGAAGAGGAGACGAATCAGCCAAGAGCGGTTTTGTTGATCAGCACGGACGTCTCCGAGGCCAAAAAATACGAGGGTCAGTTTCTCCGCGCCCAGCGACTGGAGAGCCTCGGAACCCTCGCGAGCGGAATTGCGCACGACCTGAACAACATCCTTTCACCCATCCTCATGGCGACCGGGATCCTCCGGCAGTCACTCGGGCCGGAAGATCAGCAGATGCTGCATATCATCGAGGGCAGTGCCGAGCGTGGCGCCGGGATCGTGAAGCAGGTGCTCACGTTTGCGCGCGGAGCCGAGGGCGAGCGCGTCCTGCTCCAGCCGAAGCATCTCGTCACGGAAATGACGAAGGTGATGGTGCAAACTTTCCCGCAGAACATAGACATCCAGACCAATTTCGGGGCCGATCTTTGGATGACGACTGGCGACGCGACGCAGTTGCATCAGGTGCTGCTCAATCTCTGCGTAAATGCGCGCGATGCGATGGGGGCAAAGGGAGGGATGCTGCGTGTGGCGTGCGAAAACATAGAGGTGGACGAACACCTCGCGAGCATGAATCCCGGGGCTCAACTCGGTCCGCATGTGTGCTTCAGCGTTACCGATTCCGGCGAGGGAATGCCCCAGGAGGTGATGCTCAAAATTTTCGATCTATTCTTTACCACCAAGGAACAAGGAAAGGGCACCGGTCTGGGTCTCGCCACGGTCATAGGCATCGTGAAAGGCCACAAAGGATTCCTCACTCTGCAAAGCCAGGTCGGCGTGGGCACGACCTTCAAGGTTTTCCTTCCCGCAAACCGCGAGGCCAAGTCGCAGGTGAAAAAATCCGAGGACGCAATACTGCTCAAAGGTAATGGGGAATTGATTCTGGTGGTGGATGATGAAGCGCCGATTCGCGAGGCCATCGTTGCGACGCTGGAGGCCAATAATTACCACTGCTACACCGCCGAGGACGGCACGGATGCGCTGGCGCTTTACTTTGAGCGGCGCGATGCCATTTCGCTGGTTATCACGGACCTCCACATGGGAATGATGGATGGAATCGGACTCGTTCGTTCTTTGCGGAAGTTGACGCCGGATGTGAAAGTGATCGTTTCCAGTGGTTACATCCAAAAGGAAAACATGACGATTTTGAACAGCCTCGGAGTAAAAACATTTCTCGATAAACCCTATACTGCCGAGAAATTACTTCGCAGTGTGAAGGCGATGATCACAACGGCTGCCGAGCCTGTGAAGGCGGCGAAGGGCTAGGGTTTGTTGAGTTGCTCCAGCAGTGCGCTCTGAGTGAGTCCGTCGGCGAGCCAGTAGTCACCGCGTTTGCGGAAGAGCACGTAGAGCGGAACGCCTGCGCGGCCACATTTTTTCAACTGTGCATCAATCACCGCCGGACGGTTGGTGTAGTCGGCGCGGATGGTGACGACGTTCTTCGCTTTGAGTGCAGCAGTGACGGGCGCAGTGTTGATGACGAGGTTTTCGTAGGCCTTGCAGTTGAGGCACCACTTCGCGGTGAAATCCACGAAGACAGGCTGTCCGGCTTCAAGTGCTTCGCGAATGCGCGGGATGGAGAAGGGCTCCCAATTGATACCCTCGGCATTCGTCCCTTCCGCAGCGCTGGTTTCTGCTGTGACGTTCACTTTCCCCTGCACAAAAAGAAACCAGCCGCCGACTGCGAGTGTGATGGTGAAAGGCAGCGCCCAGCGTGAGTCGTGATACGTGCCGAGCAGCCACGCACCAAAGCCGAGCACTAGCAGAAATGATGCGGCCATGACGATGGCGGATATGGCGGGGAGCGATCCGAGAAGCCATACGACAAGACCGAGCATCACGAAGCCGAGCACTTGCTTGAAGCGCACCATCCATGTGCCGGGTTTGGGCAGATAGCGCATCCAGGCGGGCTTCCATGTGAGCAGAAAATACGGGAGCGAAAGTCCCGTGGCGATGGCAGCGAAGAGCGCGAAGACCTCCGCGCCGGGGCGTGTGATCGCCGTGCCGATGACCGGCCCGACGAGCGGAGCGGTGCAACTCGTG
This sequence comes from Chthoniobacteraceae bacterium, assembly GCA_947476045.1. Classification (GTDB taxonomy): domain Bacteria; phylum Verrucomicrobiota; class Verrucomicrobiia; order Chthoniobacterales; family Chthoniobacteraceae; genus SXWH01. The sequence goes on along the minus strand of CANJNZ010000050.1, from coordinate 24,457 downwards.
CCGAGCAGTGTGGTGAAAAGTCCGTGCATGAATGCGCCCCCGGGGCCTTCCTTTGAGGAGAGTTCGCTGAGCTTTGATGACGCGCCACCACCGAGCGTGATTTCGAAAACACCCAGCAAGCTCAGTCCGAAAAGGAACACGATGCCGAGCATGGCGGTGAGCAGCAGCGGATTGGAAAACTGCTCGCCCCAGCCGAGTGTTTTTCCAAACGAAGCGAGCGCAACGATGGCGACTGCGAGAATCATGAAGAACGCAAACACGCCGGCGCAAAATGCGAGACCAAGCTTGAAAACGCGGTCTTTCGCTTCGCCCGCCTGCTGGAGAAAGCCGAAGATCTTCAGACTGATGACGGGTAGCACGCAGGGCATCAGATTGAGTAGCAGACCGCCGAGAAAGCCTTGCAGCAGCAGCGCGAGAAAGCTGGAGGATTGTTTGCTGGCGATGTCCTTCGCGATGTCGTCGAAGGGATTCCAGCCGCCGTCGTCGCCGACGATTTCATCGGACTTTTTCTGCGCGGTTGATTGTGCTCCGCCAGCGGCTCCCGAGTTTTCCCCGCCGACATACCAGCCGCGCCTCACGCCGTCCGCGTCTTTTACGACGAGCAAGCCGCCCCATCCGGGCAGGTCGCTTTCAAATTTGTAGGAAAAAGTGCGTGCTCCGTCGGGGTTGGTTTCGGTCGCGAGCTTTGAGCCGTAGTCGAAGTTGCCGGAGAAATTCGCGGGCGGCAGAGGAAAAAATTCCACGCCGAGTGTCTTGTCGAGTCCGCCGACGCGGACGCTGAGTTGCTTGCCGACGGAACTGACTTTTACATCCTGCGTGGGAGCGGTGCTGTTTTGCGGAAGCTGTGCACGCCACTTTGTGAACAGCTCGGCATTGGCTGGTGCGGGCACACCAGATGGCAGGCTCACTGTTACGTTCGCTTTGCCCGGGACACATTCTGTTTTGCAGGCAAGCCAGTCGAGTTTCGCGGTGATCTTTGCGCTGCCGCTCGTCGGCTTTTCTCCGGGCGTAATGACGACGGGAAAGACGACTTCGTGTTCGTAGCCGTAAAACTTACCTCCCTCGCCGTCTGTCAGCAACTCGGGCAGCGGCCACTGAATGTCGTCTACTTTCCAGCCATCGGGCAGTTCCCACTCGATGGTGAGCGGCTTGCCGACGCTGCCGGGCCATTGCCAGTAAAGATGCCAGCCAATCGCGAGCTTGAAGTGAATGCCAACGGTGAATGCTTTGCCGGGCGTGAATGCTGTGGTGTCAGCGACGATGACGGGCTCGGAGATGATTTTTCCTTCGGAATCTTTCTGTGCGCTCGCAGTGAGGATGAGAGCAGCGGCTATGAAAAGGAACGTGAGTCGTTTGAACATGATGTTTGGTAAAGTGGTGTGCGTGATTTGCGCGGTCAGCGTGCGGCCAGAAGTTTTTGAACGTGGATTTGAAGCGCCGCTTTTGCGCTTGCTACGAACAGTTTTTCCAAATCCGCGCGCTCAACTTTACCGATGAGCATCATCGCTACATCGCCCTCGTTCCAACTCGCGGTCATGTAGCCGTTGATGGTGGCGTATTCGGGAGTGCCCTCCGGCGGTGCGGCCGGGAGGTTCTGGCTTTCGATGGTGACGAGATGGACTTCACGACCGCCGCCCAGATTGAAACACACGATGCTCATGGGCTGGCCGCGCCAGTTCATTTTGGCGCAGCCATAAATTGGAAGCCCCTGCACTTGCACGGGCAGCGTTGCTGGCGCGGGGCATGTTTGCCTGGCGAGCCAGATCCGGATTTCGTCCATGCTGCCCACGACGTGATCCAATTCGCGCTGTGTATTTTCGATGCGGGCAACTTCGAGAGCGCCAGCGCTCTGCCAGTTACGGGGTTCGTTATTTCCAAAAATAGCCGCGATGAGGAATACGACCGCCACTGCTACTGCTGCGATCATCTCGCTGTTGGTGAAACTTTTCCACGCCTTCTGTTCGAACCATGTGCGCCAGCCGCGACGGCTGACTTTTCCTCCTGTCAGGATTGTTTCACGCAGACCGGCTGGTGGCTGCACGCTGAGCAGCTTGAGAGCGAGCGCGGCATCGGTGCGTTGTTGCTCTTCCACCCACGCAGAAAGGGCGGGGTCGGCCTTGGCGCGGGCGAGTGCTTCGGCGATTGCGGGGTCGGCATCGTCGTGGCCACCGGGGCGGCGGGCGCTGAGGAGGAGTTTGGTTTCGTTGCTCATTGTGCGGCTCCTTTCTGAGGGAATTGCACGACTTTCTCCACAGTCGTCGTGTGGTTTTCGAGGAGAAGTTTGCGGAGCTGCTCTTTACCACGCGAGAGGCGCGACATCACGGTGCCGATTGGCGTTTCGAGCATGTCCGCGATTTCTTTGTAGGAGAGTTGCTCGATGTAGAAGAGCGTGAGCGGCGCGCGGAAAACTTCATCCACACGTGTGAGTGCGGCGACGACTGTGATGCCGTCCATTTCATCGAGCATGGCGGGCTCGATGACCGGGAGATCGCCGGTGGTGTCGTCGAGTTCGGTGTGCGGGAATTTCACGTTGCGGCGGTAGGTGCTGAGGTATTCGCGATAGAGCGTGGTAAAGAGCCACGACTTCGCTTTCGTCGCGTCGCGGAGTTGATGGCCCTTTTCCGCCCAGAGATAAAATGTCTGTTGCACGAGGTCCGACGCTGCATCCGTGCTGCCGCTGAGGCTGAGCCCGAAGCGGTAGAGCGCGGCGTAGTGCCGGTCCACGAGAAGTTGGAAATTGATATCGGGGTTCACTGCGGGTGGGAGCGTGCAGGGCGGGGGATATTCCCGGCGAGGGGAAAATGACTCCTGCCGCCGATGTTGAAATTGGAGGTTGGAAATTGTGCGGCGAAAGTCTGATGTTCCCCCCTCATGTCGCAAAAGCTCCTCCACGCCATCGCACCCGGCACACGGTTGCGCATCGTGAATGCGCTCAAACGCACACAAGGTCTCACGGTCACGGAGCTGGCCGAGGCTCTCGGCATGTCATATATGGGCGTCAAAGAAGTCTGCGTGGAACTGGACCGCCGCGGACTGCTTGCCACGTGGCGCGAGCCAAGGCCTGAAAGCACCACAGGCCGCCCGAGGATGCTCTACCGGCTCACGGAACGCGCCCACGATCTTTTCCCCGCAGCGAGCAACCCGCTCACCCTAGAAATCCTCGATGCCTCGAAAAAACTCCTCGGCCCCGCTGCGCCGGAAAAATTGCTACTGCTCGTCTGGCATCAAAAGGCGGCGGATTACGCGCCCCGCATTTCAGGGGACAACCTGACTGCTCGCGTCGAATCACTCGCAAAACTCCGGGACAAAGAAGGCCACATGGCTGTCGTGGAAAACGGGACGCGCATCATCGAAAACCACTGCCCTTTTCTCGACGTGCTCCACGCCTACCCGCTTGTGGCCAAATTGGAGGCCGATCTTTTCACCCGCCTGCTCGGCGTTCCCTTTCGCCGCAGCGAGGCAAACGCCGCCGGCCTCTACCGCGCCGAATTTTCCCCTCTATGACCCCTCCGAATTTCCCGCGAAAAAGAAATTGCCAAACGGAGATCGTCCCCTAATGTCCGCCGCCCCATGCCAAGAGCCATTGCACGTCGCAAGACGAAGAAATCAGCATCGAAGCGGTTTAAAGTAACCGCCACAGGCAAGATCCTGCGCCGCAAGCCAGGTCTGCGCCACCTCGCATCGAGCAAAAGCTCGAAGCGGAAGCGTCGCCTGGGCAAGGTCGGCCTCGTCCACGAGACGATGGTTGATCGTATCAAAGAGTGCATGCCGTTCGCGTAAGCGAAACGGAAGCACAAGTCCGAAGCGCCTGCTCTCTCTTTAAGTTAGAGAGCTAGTCGGCAGGCGAGGCGCGACGGACATTCACCACAAGAAACAGCCAGCCGAAAGAAACCAAAAAACACAATGCCAAGAGCAACCAACGCCCCCGCATCACGTGAGCGCCGCAAGAACATGGTCGACAAGGCCAGAGGCTTCCGCGGTCGCCGCAGCAAACTCTTCCGCTACGCGAAGAACGCCGTCATGAAAGCCCAATACTGGGCCTACCGCGATCGCAAGACGCGCAAACGCATGTTCGGCAAACTCTGGAACCAACGCATCAACGCCGCCGCCCGTGCGAACGGCCTCACCTACAGCCGCTTCATGGAAGGGCTCAAGGACGCAGGCATCGCCCTCGACCGGAAAGTGCTCGCCGACCTCGCCGTCAATGACGAGCAGGCCTTCGTCGCACTCGTCGGCAAAGCCAAGGCAGTCCTCGCCAAAAAACCGGGAGTGACGCTTCAGGCTGCGTAAGCAACCAGACCAAACAATCTCACAAACCGCGAACGTCGGAAACGGCGTTCGCGGTTTTGCTTTGTTGCCGACTTACTGCTTGTGAAAAGGTGCGAGCCACTCGTGAGCGGCGTGCATTTGATATACAAGCGCTCCGATGAGGCCGAAATACATCAAGGCCATCTTCATCCGCTGTGCGGGTGTGATTTCGTAAAAACGTTCCTCCTCTTCCGTTCGTTTGCGGAAAAGTGACATCAAGCGCGGCAGCGACATCACCAGTAACATGAAGATGATGAAGTTTGGCCGGGTGATCGCCAGCCACACCATGATCGCAAATCCCACCAGCCACATCCATGGCGAGAGCGCCTGCGCCACGTGCCCGCCATCGAGCTGGCCGACAGGGATGAGGTTGAAGAGATTCAGCCAATACGCACTCCACGCGAGCGCCACGAGGATGGGGATGTTGTAGGACATCCCGGCGACATGGCAGACCGCTGCGCCCGCCGAGCCCCACAGTGGCCCGGCAATCCCTATCTCTGCTTCTTCGTAGGCGTTTTTGATTCTGCCTTTCAGTGCAATGAATGCGCCCATGAACGGAATGAACATCGGTGCCGTGGCCGGGACGCCGAACTTTCGTGCCGCGACGACGTGTCCCATTTCATGCACGAAAAGGAGAAGGATGAAGCCGACGGCAAATTTCCACCCCCACAACATCGCATAGACTCCGATGCTGATCAGCATCGTCCCACCCGTTTTCAAGATGAGCGGGAAAAACTTAAGGACTGGCGCCGCGAATTTTAGAAAAAGCACTCCAATGAAGGCAAACGGGCCGAGCGCCTTTTTCCATCCGCTTTCCGTTTTTGGCTCCTGTCGCTGAAAAGGAGTCTGCTGCTCCGATCGCACATTTGGAGGAATGCGAAATATAATCTGCGGGCGCTGCGGTGGCTGCGGGTCATTTGGATTTTGCACAAGGGCCATCATATCCTCCATGCGCCGTTCCTTCGCAAGAGCGGCATGAGTTTTGGAGGGCAAAAGCTTTTCGTGCCTTTTCCCGTTCCTTGTGGCAAAGGCAGCGCCCATTTTTCCGTATGGACGCACAACTTGACCAACTCCGCGACGAAGCTATCGCCGCAATTGCAGCCGCCGCCGATGAAACCGCGCTCGATCTCGCGCGAGTGAAATTCCTCGGCCAGCAAGGTTCACTCACCACGCTCAGCAAGGGGATGAAGGATCTTTCCAAAGAGGACAAACCGCGCATCGGCAAACTGCTCAATGATGTGCGCAACGCCGTCACCGCCGCGCTCGATATACGCAAAGCCGCGCTGCTCGCGGATGCGGACAAGGCTGCGTTCGCCGGTGTGGATGTGACGCTGCCGGGCACTGCGGTTTCGTTTGCTGGAAAAGGATCACTGCATCCGATTACCCAGCTTTTGGATCGCACGACGGCGATTTTCCGCCGGATGGGCTTCGCGCTCGCCGACGGGCCGGACATTGAGACCGAGTGGCATTGCTTCGACGCGCTGAACACGCCCGCCGACCACCCCGCGCGCAACGAGCAGGATACTTTCTATTTCCCCGATGGCCGTCTGCTGCGCACGCACACGAGCACGGTGCAGATTCGCACGATGGAAAAAGCCGCGCCGCCCGTGCGAATCATCGCGCCCGGTGCCGCGTATCGGCGCGACGAAATTGATGCGACGCACCTCGCGCAATTCACGCAAATGGAGGGTCTTTATGTGGACGAGGGAGTTTCCGTCGCGGACTTGAAAGGAACGCTGGAGTTTTTCTTTCGCGAGCTTTTCGGCAACGACGCGAAGTTCCGTTTTCGCCCGCACTTTTTTCCATTCACCGAGCCGAGCTACGAAGTGGACATCAAAACATCCATGCTCGGCGCGACCGACCGCTGGCTGGAAATCGCCGGTTGCGGCATGGTGGATCCCTCCGTGCTCGAAGCCGTGAACACCAAGCGCGGCGACCGTGCATTTGACCCGGAGAAATACACCGGCTTCGCATTCGGTTTCGGCCTAGACCGACTCGCGATGCTCCTCAGCGGCACCCCGGACATCCGCTACTTCACCAACAACGACCAGCGCTTCCTCGCGCAGTTCTGACATTGAATTAACCGCGAAGAAGCGAAGCAGCGAAGATGAAGAACCTGGAACAACTCGAAGCAATTGCCACGCAGGTCGTGGATGTGGCGCTTTGCGTGCATCGCGAACTGGGACCGGGGCTGCTCGAATCCGCTTACGAAATGGCACTGTGCCGGGAGCTGAGTTTGCGCGAACTTCGTTTCGAGCGGCAGAAGGCTATGCCTGTGACTTACAAGGGAGTGGCCCTAGATTGCGGCTATCGCATTGATGTGCTTGTCGAAGATGTGATCGTCATCGAACTCAAGGCCGTGGATGAACTCGCACCCGTCCATGCAGCACAGCTTTTCACCTACTTAAAATTGGCCGACTGCCACATCGGCTTCCTTATCAATTTCAACACACGCCTGTTAAAAAACGGCATCAAACGAATCGTCTACAAACTCCCCGAAGAGCAAGCGGCCAAGCACCGAGTCTAGTTATGTCTCACTTCGCTTCTTCGCTTCTTCGCGGTTAAAATCTCATTATGAAAGTCTCACTCAACTGGCTCCGCGAACTTGTCGAACTACCGCCGACCGTGCCTGCACTTGTGGATTTACTCACGATGGCTGGCGTCGAGGTCGAAGGCATTGCGCGCACTGGCTGCGATATTGCCAACGTAGTTGTCGCGAAGATTTCGGAATCCATCCAGCACCCAAACGCCGACCGCCTCAGCGTCTGCACCGTGGACGACGGCAGCGGCACACCGCGCCAGATCGTATGCGGAGCGAAGAACTACAAGGTCGGCGACAAAGTCCCGTGTGCACTGCCGGGCGCGGAGTTGCCGGGCGATTTCAAAATCAAAGCCGGCAAGCTGCGTGGCGTGGACAGTAATGGGATGCTCTGCTCTGCGAAGGAACTGCAACTCGCAGAAGACGCCGACGGCCTGCTGATCCTGCCGCAGGATGCACGCATCGGTGCTCCGATAGGCGAGTTGTTCCCCGGCGATACGGTGCTGGATTTGGAAATCACTCCGAACCGCCCCGACTTGCTGAGCCACGCAGGCATTGCTGTGGAAATCGCAACGCTCACCGCCAAGACGCTGACTCGCCCGGCAGGACCAAATGATCCTGTGATTGCTGGCGAAGCGCCGGCTGTCGCAGTCGAGAGCAGCGCGCCGTGCTACTACACCGCTCGACGCATCGCTGGTGTGAAGGTGGGCGGGAGCCCCGAGTGGTTGCGTGCACGACTTGAAAGCATCGGCCTTCGTGCAATCAACGCTGCTGTGGATGTGACCAATTTCGTGATGATGGCCAGCGGACAGCCGCTCCACGTTTTCGATGCCGCCAAGTTGCGCGGCAATCTGCGCGTGAGGCAGGCGGTGGCAGAAGAGTCGTTTCAAGCGCTTGATGGAAAAAACTACACGCTGGCATCGGAGGACATCGTCATCGCCGACGACGCGCAAGTCGTGGCGCTCGCGGGTGTGATGGGTGGCTCGGAGAGCGGAGTCACCGAGTCTACGACCGAGATTATTTTGGAGAGCGCGTATTTTGATCCCGCCACGATCCGGCGCACTTCACGGCGGCTCGGTCTTTCGAGTGATTCCAGCTACCGCTTCGAGCGCGGAGTCCATCTCGATGGCGTGGATCGCGCCTCGCTGTGTGCTGCAAAATACATCGCTGAAATCTGCGGAGCTTCCGCTGTTTCGTCCGCAGCCGAGGCCGGGCATTCCACGATTATTGCGCAGAGGAATGTGCCTCGCGCCGCTATCGCTCTGCGCTCCACACGCGTCGCAGCTTTGCTGGGTGTTGTCGTGAGCGAAGAACGTATCGCGCAGATACTCACCGGCTTTGGCTGCGTTAAAGTCGCCGAGGGCTGGCAGCCGCCGAGTTTCCGCGCCGACCTTGTTCGCGAGGTGGATCTGATTGAGGAAATTGCCCGCGTGGTTGGCATGGACGAAATTCCTGCGAAGACAACTGCACGCTTTGCAGGAGCCAGCGCGACGGATCGCAATTACGACCGTGCTATGACGCTTCGCCGCGCGTTCGTCGCGCAAGGTTTACACGAAGCCCGCAGCATCACGCTCGTGCCTGCGCAACCGCTCGGGCTGGCCTATACGCAGACTTCGCCGGAGAGTCTCCAGCGTGTCAAAAATCCGATGAACGACGACCAGGTCGTTCTGCGTCCGCACTTACTGCACGGTCTGCTCTCTGCGGTGACGACGAATCTCCGCGCCGGAGGCACGAGTGTGCGACTGTTTGAAATCGGGCGCGTGTTTTCCACACGCCGCCCCGAGGAATTTCTTCATGCAGCCGTCGTCCTCAGCGGCCCGTTGACCGAGCGCACATGGCGGGCAGGTGAGGGACGTGCGGCGGATATTTTTGATCTGAAAAGCCAGCTTTCCGCCGTGCTTGGCGAAGGTGTCACTTTCAAATCGGACAGCAATCCCGCGCTCGCTCTTTCGCTCGTCATTGAGTTCGCAGGCAAGCCCGTGGGTTTTGCAGGTCAGCTCTGGCCCGCCGATGCCCGTGCGCTTGATGCCACTGCGCCCGTTCTTTTCGCCGAGATTGATCTCACAGCGATGTGGAAATTGAGCGCACCGGATGTCGCGAAAAAATACCGTGAAATCCCGCGCTTTCCCGCGACCACGCGCGACATCGCGATGCTCGCGCCGCTTTCCCTCGCGCACGCAGAGGTCGAGCGCACGCTCGTTTCAGCAAAGGAACCGCTGCTCGCTGGCGTGGAGTTGTTCGATGTTTTCACCGATACCTCGGGTGTAAAAGTGCCCGCTGACAAAAAGTCGCTCGCCTATTCGCTCACCTATCGCAGCCCTGAGTGCACGCTCACCGCAGACGAGGTGAACGCTGCACACACGAAGCTCAAACAGCGACTTACCACGCAACTCGGAGTCGCGCTTCGTGAGTAAACAGCGGTCGTAAATCGCGAAACCAGCAACGCGGGCGCTTGCACTTCACGGCGTGCCAGCTAGTTTCCGCGCCCTTTCTATTATGAGTAAGAACCTGCATGTAGCCATCGTTGGAGCCACTGGAGCCGTCGGAGTCGAGATGATGAAGACTCTTGAGAAGCGCAATTTTCCCGTGGGGAAATTGACACTGCTCGCGTCGGCAAAATCGGCAGGCAAGCGGCTGCCATTCAAGGGCGGTGAGGTGGTCATCGAGGAGCTAACCGAAAAATCCTTTGCAGGAGTAGACGTCGCGCTTTTCAGCGCAGGCGGTTCGATCTCCAAGCAGTTCGCGCCTTTCGCCACGCAGGCGGGCGCGGTCGTCGTGGATAATTCCTCGGCGTTTCGCATGGATGCCGACGTGCCGCTCGTGGTGCCTGAAATCAACGGCGCAGATGTGAAGGCAAGCCGTGGCATCATCGCGAATCCCAACTGCACGACGGCGATTACGCTCATGGCTTTGTGGCCGCTCCATCAAGCATTTGGTGTGAAGCGTGTCATCGCATCCAGCTATCAGGCGGTGAGCGGAACTGGCGCGCAGGCCATCGAGGAGTTGCGCGCGCAAGTCGCTGCAATTTCGGAAGGACGCCCTGTGGTGTCGAAGGTGTATCCGCATCAGATCGCGTTCAATGTGCTCCCTCATGTGGATAGCTTCCTCGATAGCGGCTACACAAAGGAAGAGATGAAAATGCAGCATGAAGGGCGTCGCATCATGCACCATCCGTCGTTCCGCGCTTCGGTCACTTGCGTGCGTGTGCCCGTGTATCGCGCGCACTCGGTTGCTGTCACAGCGGAGTTTGAAAAACCAATCAGTGTCGAAGCTGCACGCGCAGCGCTGGCGAAAGCTCCGGGCCTCGACATCGTGGACGATCCAAAGAGCAACACTTACCCGCTTCCGCTCAATGTGGCTGAGCGTGACAACTGTCAGGTCGGTCGCATCCGCATGGATTGCGCGCTGGATAACGCACTCGCATTCTGGGTCGTCGGCGATCAGCTCCTCAAAGGCGCTGCGCTGAATGCGGTGCAGATCGCGGAGTTGCTGTAATTCGAGCACGAAAGCTACGTCCGCGTTTTCTTCTGAAAAGAGAAGAGGGCTGGCGAGCTTTCGGGGAATGCTCGCCAGCCCTCGGAGGAGGAATTGGAATCTGCGGTCACACTAACGAGCCGCAGCTACTTGGCAACAATTGTTTCTGTCTCCGCGCTTCCAGTGGGCGCGTTGAAGACGAGGCCATCTTTCGTAGCGCTCACGCTGGCTGTGTCGCCTGACTTGATCGTGCCTTTGAGCAACTCCTCGGCGAGCGGGTCTTCGATATATTTTTCCACCGCACGACGGAGCGGACGCGCGCCGTATGCAGGGTCGTAGCCTTTTTCGATGAGGAAATCTCGCGCGCCGTCGTCGAGCACGAGCTTGATGTTTTTCTGTCGGACGCGCTCGGTGAGCTTGGCGACTTCGAGGTCCACGATCTTGTGCAGGTCTTCTTTCGCGAGCTGGTGGAAGACGATGAGGTCGTCAAAGCGATTGATGAACTCGGGTTTGAGCATCTTTTTCGCCTCAACCATGACCTTGCTTTTCAGCGCGTCGTAGCTGCCGTCTTCCTTCGTGGCACCGAAGCCCATGCTGGTGCGCTTCATCTGCTCCGCGCCGATGTTGGTCGTGAGGATGATGATGGTGTTGCGGAAATCAATTTTGCGTCCGAGCGCGTCGGTGAGCTTGCCCTCTTCCAGCACTTGCAGGAGCAGGTGCAGGACGTTCGGGTGCGCTTTTTCGATCTCGTCGAACAGCACGACGGAATACGGACGACGACGAACCTGCTCGGTGAGCTGGCCTCCTTCCTCGTGGCCGATGTATCCGGGAGGCGAACCGACGAGGCGCGAGATGGTGTGCTCTTCGCGGTATTCGCTCATGTCAATTTGGATGAGCGAGTCGCGGTCGCCGAACATGTATTCGGCGAGCGTCTGCGCGAGGTAGGTTTTGCCCACGCCGGTCGGGCCTAGGAAAATGAACGCACCAATCGGGCGGCGTGGGTCTTTGAGATCAGCACGCGAGCGGCGCAGCGCTTTTGCGACGGCGACGACTGCTTCGCTCTGGCCGATGACCTTGTCGCGCAGTTCGCCTTCCATGCGCAGAAGTTTTTCGTTGTCCGCCTGCTCCATGCGATGGAGCGGCACGCCTGTCCATTTGGCGACGACGACGCGCATATCGTCCTCGGTGACGACGATATCTTTTTCTTCGCGCTTCTTTTCCCAGTCTTTGATCACGGCGTCTTTGCGATCCTTCGCCTGCTTCTCCGTGTCGCGGAGCGCGGCGGCTTTTTCAAAGTCCTGCGCTTTGATCGCGCCTTCTTTTTGCGCCTTGATGGCTTCGATTTCTTTTTCGATGTCCTTGATGTCCGGCGGGCGGGTCATCGAGGCGATGCGAGCGCGGGAGCCGGCTTCGTCCATCACGTCTATCGCCTTGTCCGGCAGGAAGCGGCCAGTGAGGTAACGGTCGCTCAGTTCGGCGGCGGCTTGCAGCGCTTCGTCGGTGATGCGTGCCTTGTGGTGCGCTTCGTATTTGTGGCGGATGCCTTTCAAAATGAGCACGGTGTCCGTGACGCTCGGTGCTTCCACTTTCACCTGCTGGAAGCGGCGTTCGAGTGCTGCGTCCTTCTCGATGTGTTTGCGGAATTCGTTGAGCGTGGTTGCGCCGACGCATTGCAGCTCTCCACGGGAAAGCGCGGGCTTAAGGATATTGCTCGCGTCCATCGCGCCCTCCGCACTGCCTGCGCCGACGATGGTGTGCATCTCATCAATGAAGAGGATGACGTTCTTTGTGCGGCGGATTTCATCCATCACGGCCTTGATGCGCTCCTCGAACTGGCCGCGATATTTCGTGCCGGCGACCATGAGGGCGAGGTCGAGTGTGATGACTTTTTTGTCGCGCAAAAGCTCGGGCACGTTGCCGGATGCGATTTCCTGTGCGAGACCTTCGACGATTGCGGTTTTGCCGACGCCAGCTTCGCCGATGAGCACGGGATTGTTCTTCGTGCGGCGGCAGAGGATTTGGATGACGCGCTCGATTTCGTTCGCACGACCGATCACAGGATCCATGTCGCCTTTTTTCGCCAGCTCCGTGAGGTCGCGGCCAAAAGCGCGCAGGGCAGGCGTCTTGCCGTCTTTCTTGCTGCCACCGGCTGGTGCTTCCTGCGGAGCATCCTGCTCGCCTTCCGGGGGCGCGAAATTCGGATCGAGTTCCTTGAGGATTTCATTGCGCGTGCGCTCGATGTCCACTTCGAGATTTTTCAACACGCGCGCTGCGACGCCTTCTCCCTCGCGCAGCAAACCGAGTAGGATGTGTTCGGTGCCCACGTAGGAATGGCTCAGCGCCTTCGCCTCTTTGCCGGCGAGGGCGAGCACCTTCTTCACGCGTGGCGTGTAAGGAATGTTGCCGACCATTTTCTGGTCCGGCCCGCTGCCGACTTGCTTCTCGACTTCCATGCGGACGGTTTCGAGATCGAGGCCCATCTTTTGCAGCACATTTACCGCGACGCCCTGGCCAAGCTTGATGAGCCCAAGCAGGAGATGCTCGGTGCCCACGTAGTTGTGGTTGAAACGGTCGGCTTCTTTTCTGGCCAGAGCCAGAACTTGCTGCGCGCGCGGCGTGAAGTTGTTCATCATGGTCGTCTTTAAGCTATCCCCATACCTTTGCCAGCGGGCTTCGCACTTTGCGCAGTTCGCAGCGCGGCATCAGAGATTGGAGCACATTGGAGCCTCTCGCGCAGATGTGCAAGGTGCGACATTGCGTCGCGTGCGATTATTTTTCTGGCGCAGCTTGTGAGCGGATGTGTCGCGCTGGTCTTGCCAGCGCACCCCTTCAGTGCGAAACACAGCACGCATGAAAACGCTCACTTTCCTTGCCGCTCTCATCTTCGCACTGACATCGCATCTTCACGCCGAGGGTGGGTCGGTGCGCCTCGATGTGGTTCAAAATGTGAAAAGCCACGGTGGCGGTGGAAATGGCGCGACTACACAGTCGCGCGTCCTCGTCATTACGTTGAACAACACTTCTAAAGCCCAGATGGACAACCTCACCGTGAAATACTGGTTCTTCACGCGCGACGTGAAGGGCGGCGGCAACCTCAGTGTCCACAAGAGCGGTGAAGCCAAAGTTTCACTGCCACCAGTCGGCAGGCAGGTTCTCACGACGGAAAATGTCACCAGCACCTACACGTCACAGCACAACGAAGTGACCGGAACACAGGTGCGCGCTGCGAACGGGCAACAGTTCAACGTGCCACAGGTCAGAACCGTCGAAGCCTCCGGCAAAAGAATCGTCGCCCATGCGGTGCGGGTTTTTGATGGAGAAAAAATCGTCGGCGAATACTATAGCGAATACAGTCTCCGGCAGAAAATGGGTGTCCCGCCGCCTGAAAAGTCTCCCGAGAAATAGCCACTACTGCGCTGCCAGCGTATTCAGTCCACCGTGGCGCTGGATGATGATCCCCCGCGCGATGGCCTCCGCCAGCCGGTCGTGCCATGCGCCGCTCGCACAGCGCGAACCTTCACCGGGATTCGAGAGGTAGCCGCACTCCACGAGCACTGCCGGATACTCCGCCTTGCGCAGCACCCGGAAATTGGCCGTGCGGATACCCCGGTTCACCGTTCCCGGCAGCGCCGTGATTTGATTGAGAATATTTTGAGCCGTCCGCGCCGAACAGCGCGATTTGTAATACACCTCCGTCCCGTGAACGGCGCGCTTCGGCGAGTCGTTGAAATGGATGCTCACAAAAATCGTATTGCTCTGCCGGTTCGAGATCGCCGCGCGCGTATCCAGCGGGATGAACGTATCGTCCCTCCGCGTCATCACCGTGTGAAATACTGCAGACTCCAGCTTCGGCTGCAAGCGCATCGCCGTGTCGAGCGTGTTGTCCTTTTCGCGTCCGCCCCAGCGCGAAGTCGCCCCATTGTCGTGCCCGCCGTGCCCCGCATCAATCACCACACAGGTAAAAGTCCGGCTCGTATCCTTCACATTCCCCGCACAACCTGTGATCCAGCACGCCACGAGCAGCAGCGAAAGCAGACGCAGCGCCTTGCCAAGCGGGATCATTGCGGGAACTGTTGTGGTGATGTTTTTCATGTCCAATTGCACTCGCTGGAAGTGCGCAGCCTTTGTCTTGGCTGTGGTGTTCCCGTGTCAAGCCGCTGACTCTCCGAAAAAGAAAACAACCACAATGAACGCTCCATTTACCAACCGCCTTACGAAGGAAAAATCGCCATACTTGCTCCAGCATCAGCATAACCCGGTGGACTGGCTGCCGTGGGGGGCGGAGGCTTTTGAAAAGGCGAAAAAGGAGAACAAGCCCATCTTTCTGAGCATCGGCTACTCGACTTGCCACTGGTGCCACGTGATGGCGCATGAGTCGTTCGAGGACGAGGCGACGGCGAAGCTGATGAACGAGAATTTTGTGTGCATCAAAGTGGACCGCGAGGAGCGGCCGGACGTGGACAAGGTGTATATGACGTTTGTGCAGGCGACGACGGGCGGCGGTGGCTGGCCGATGAGTGTGTGGCTCACGCCGGACCTCGCGCCTTTACTCGGAGGCACGTATTATCCGCCGGAGGATCGCGGCGGGCGGCCCGGTTTCAAGACGGTGCTGTCGCGTCTGGCGAAAGGATGGAAGGACGAGCGCGAGGGAATCGTGCAGCACGGTGCGGATGTGGCGAAGCAGCTCGCGGAGTATGCGGCTGGCAGTGAGGCGAAGGCGGATGCGCCGGGGCGTGCGAGTCTTTACGGCGGCTTGAATCAACTCACGAAGCGCTTCGACAGCGAATACGGCGGGTTTGGTTCCGCGCCGAAATTTCCGCAGCCGAGCGGGATCAATTTTCTCCTACGCATGAGCGTGCGGCGCGGTCTCGGCGCGACGCCGGAGAGCGAGGAGACGGATCGCAAGCGCGCACGGGAGATGACGCTTTTCACGCTCGGCAAGATGGCCGATGGCGGGATGCACGATCATCTCGGCGGCGGTTTCCATCGCTACTCGGTGGATACTTACTGGCACATCCCGCACTTCGAGAAAATGCTCTACGATCAAGCGCAGCTCGCGCGTGCTTACGTGGATGCTTTTGCGCTCACACGCGATGCGCGCTGGGAGAAAATCATGCGCGATGTGCTGGATTATCTGCTCCGCGATATGACGGACAAGGAGGGCGGATTTTACTCCGCCGAGGATGCCGATTCGTTTCTCGAAGCGGGCAAGCCCGAGCACGGGGAGGGCGCATTTTACGTGTGGACGAAGGCGGAGATCGAACACGCGCTCGGTGATGCGGCGGAGTTGTTCAATCGCTTTTACGGGGTGGAGAAGGACGGCAACGCACCTGCGGGCAGCGATCCGCTCAATGAGTTCAAAGGCAAGAACACGCTCATCCAGCGCATGACCATTGCGGAGGCTGCCGCGCATTTCAAAAAGCCCGTTGCCGAAATCGAGAAGTCGCTCGCTGCTTCGAGCGCAAAGCTGTTCGCGATGCGTGCAAAGCGCCCGCGCCCGCATCTCGACGACAAAATCATCACCGCATGGAACGGCCTCGCCATCTCTGCATTCGCCCGTGCCGCGCAAGTGCTCGACGAACCGCGCTACCTCGCCGCCGCGCAGGGGAGCGCGAAATTCATCAAGGCGAAGCTTTGGAAAAATGGTGCGCTCATCCGCAGCTACCGTCACGAGCCGAGCAGCGTCGCCGCATTTGCCGACGACTACGCTGCGCTCATCGCGGGGCTGCTCGATTTGTATGAGGCGGACTTTGATACGCAGTGGCTCGCGTGGGCGCTGGAGCTTCAAGCGAAGATGGATGCTGACTTTTACGACAAAGATCACGGCGGCTATTTTCAGACCACCGCTGGCGCGCGCGACATGCTCTTTCGCAGCAAGGAGGACTACGACGGTGCGGAGCCCGCGCCATCGAGCGTCGCCGCGATGAATCTCCTGCGCCTCGCGCAGATCACCGATTCCAAAGAACTGCGCGAGCGTGCGGAAAAAACCATTCGCAGCGCCAGCGACCAGCTCGCGCAAATCCCCAGCGCAATGACGCAGATGCTTTGCGCGGTGGATTTTTCCCTCGCGAAGCCACGCCAGATCGTCATCGCCGGAGCGCCGGACACCGCCGACACGAAAGCTCTCCTCAACGAAGTGCGCGCCGTCTTTTCGCCTAATCAAATCGTCCTCTTCGCCGACGGCGGCGCAGGTCAAAAGTGGCTCGGTGAAAAACTCGACTTCATCAAAACCGCCGCACCCGTGAAGGGCAAAGCCGCCGCCTACGTCTGCGAAAACTTCGTCTGCCAGGCCCCCATCATCGACCCCGTCGAACTCCGCGCGTTGCTCGCAAAGTAGCCCATGAGACTCCTGTTTCTGTTTTTGATTCTCGCCTCCGCAGTGCGTGCGGCTGATCCTGCGCGCATTCACGTCTTCGTGGCTTTGGCCGACAACAAGTCGCAGGGCATCATTCCGGTTCCCGCGAAAATCGGCGACGGCGACGATGCCGCGCATAATCTCTATTGGGGTTGTGATGAAGCTCTGCCGCCTGTTTTCAAAGCGAGCGCTGATTGGAAGCGCACGGCATCCGCGCCGAGTCAAAACGCGGCCATTTTGGAGCGTGTCGTTTTCACACACAAAAGCGGGAAGTGGGAACTTACTGCCGACGCTTATCGGGGCAGCGCGATTCGTGATTGCATCAACGATTTTTTCGCCGCACTCGCGAGCGAAGAACCAAATCTGTCGCTCGTCGCCTACATTGGCCACGATGGGCTGATGGATTTCCAACTCCCCGCCACTGCAACTGCCAAGCGTGGGCCGGGCCGTGAAGCGATTGTGCTCTGCTGCAAAAGTGCGGACTTCTTTTCTTCGCATCTCGCCGCCGTGAATGCGAAGCCTGTCCTGCTCACTACGCAACTCATGTATCCCGGCGGTTTTCTACTACGCGCTGCGCTCGATAGCTGGACTGCCAAGGAATCGCCCGAGAAAATTCTCCAACGTGCCGCTGCTGCATACGCACGCAATCAGAAGATCAGCGTGAAAGCCGCCGCAGGAGTTTTCACCACAGGCAAGCCGTAGCCGCTCTTACCCGATGAGCGCTTTTACGACTTTGCCGTAGTTGTCGGTGAGGCGGAAGTCGCGGCCATTGTAGCGATAGGTGATATCAGTAGCGTTCACGCGGAAGGGTTGAGTTGTTGGAGATGTTTTCGAACCAGTGTGTCAGGAAGAATTTTTTCTCAGTGGGCAGCAGGTGTTCGGATTTACCGATGATCGGACGCAGGGCGGTCGTCATTTGAAGGCAGACGAAAATAAAGATGGCACTCCAAACCCGGAGATGTTTGCGATCCGAAACGCGCAGGATGTTCATCATGTGCCCGAAGAGCCGCAGACTGAACGATGTCGCTATGAGCCAGAATGCCAGATGCAGAGTGCCGATGAATGCAATCGAATCTGTGGATTGTGAAAACACCCACGCGACAGGCGCGAAGCCGAGCAGCAACAGACTAGACAGTGTGAGTATCGCAAACAGCACACCGGCTATTCCACGTAGTGAAATTTCCGCGCCCGTGAGGCACGCGAAAATGTAGAGGCTTGGCAGGCAAATCAGAGCACTGAGGAGTCCGCCAATGCTGACTTTCAAAGGCGCTGCCATCCACTGCTGGCCGCCGGAAAAGGATCCGATGACGAGTCCGTAAAGGGCATAAGCGAAGAGGGCAAAAATCAAGAGCAGCAGCCAGCGTCGCGCACTCTGCGCTTTGCATAAAAAGCGAATGAGCGTTTCGGGGCGCTTGAGAAGTGCATCCAGAATCATTCCCAGACCTGCATCTGATGGCAAATCAGGCGACACGGGCTGTGGTGGTATGCTGGATTCTGGTGTGGACGGCGGGTTTGTTGCTTCGTTTGGTGTATTCATGGCGATGTGATTTTAGTTGATGAGGGTGGGGAAGGCGTTGAAAACGGTTACGTAAAAATTCCCCCGCAGCGGCTCGTCACGGAGGAACTGGATCGCCATTTCGGGCGAGCCAATAAAAGGACGAAGCACCCACGAAAGCTGGGCGCCTAGAAAAAGATTACCGGCAAGCCAACTCCAAAAAACGCGGCGCGCGGTGCTCGCTGAATCGCAGCGCTGCTCTAGTAGTCGCAACAGCCGCCGGTTCGCAACCAGCCCTGCAAAGGCGATAAAAAGCACGTCGCTCAATAAGGTGATGCTGTGCCCGACGGAGCGGGAGGCTGAGGATAGAGCGGGCGTATTCAGGTAGATGAAAAACGCCACAGGGGACAGTGCTGCAAGCACCAGCGCCGCTATAGTGAAGCTCATGAGGATGGCCAGCGATGACTGGCGGAAGCTCAGCCCGGAACCCAGAACTTGCGCGAGCAATCCATTCAGTAGCGCATTGCACCCGCACGTCAGGAAAATCAGTAGGGGCATCTTAATCGCTGTATAAACGGCCTGCTGTGGCGCACGCCATAATCCGACAACCCCGCCATAGAGTGCGCAGCCTGCAATGATAGTCATCACACACGTCACCGGCCACCGAGGCTCGCGCTCGTCCAGCCATGGAGCGATACGTTCCGAGTCACCACGGCAAAGTGTCTTGAGCCGGTGCAGTGGGTTCATGATGCGCTTACAAATTTTTGCCCCGTTTTTTCTGTCTGGGAGGAGAGTTCCGAGTGTTGGAATTTCATAGGAGAAAATAAACCTTTGTAGCGCAAAGTATAATTACAAGATTGTTTATAAAGCTTTTTCAACAATTGTGAGACGAGCAAGCTTTGCCTAACAAAGTTAATGCCGCAAGAAAAAATTACATCGAAATTGCTTTGTTATTTGAACGGACTCAAAGGCAATTCTAAATATGCCGTTTGAAAACGTCGGCTGTCACTTGATGAGTGGATTGCTCGGAAATCCCCCAAAAAATCCTTTAACGCGCCGCTGACGCATACGCACGCAATCAGAAGATCAGCGTGAAGGCTGCCGCAGGAGTTTTCACCACAGGCAAGCCGTAGCCGTTCTTACCCGATGAGCGCCTTTACGACTTTTCCGTAGTTGTCGGTGAGGCGGAAGTCACGGCCATTGTAGCGATAGGTGAGCTTCTCGTGGTCGAAGCCGAGGAGCGCGAGTTGCGTGGCGTGCAAGTCGTGGATGTGGACTTTGTTTTCCACGGCTTTCGCGCCGAATTCATCCGTCGCGCCGTAGGTTTGTCCGCCTTTCACGCCGCCGCCGGCCATCCATGCGACCATCGCTTTGCCGTTGTGATCGCGTCCGGGAGCGTCGTTGCCGTTACGATCCTTGGTCACGGTGCGTCCAAATTCGCCGCCCCAGATGATGAGCGTGCTGTCGAGCAGGCCGCGTTGCTTGAGGTCTTTGATGAGCGCTGCAGCGGGCGTATCAATCGCTCCTGCCGTGCGCGGTAGCGCGGTTCCGATGCCGCCGTGCATGTCCCAGCCGCCGTGCTCGACTTGCACAAAGCGGACGCCGCGCTCCACGAGGCGGCGTGCGACGAGCAGCTTCGAGCCCATGTCGGTCTTGCCATACATTTCCTGGATGTCCGCAGGCTCCTTGCTCACGTCGAACGCCTCGGTCGCCTCGGTCTGCATCTTGAACGCCATTTCAAACGCCTCGATGCGCGCTTCGAGCTGTGCGTCCTTTTGCAGCGCAGCGGCGTGCATTTGGTTGAGCGACTTCGCGAGGTCGAGCTGGCGGCGCTGGCGCTCCTGCGGAGAAAATTGATTGCGGATATTGAGGATGACGTCGTCGAGATTCATGCCGCGCGAATAGTTCACGCTCACGCCCTGATAGAGGCCGGGGAGGAAGGACGACTGCCGCCACTCGGGCCGCCCGCCGATGGTGACGAAGCCGGGCATGTTTTGATTTTCCGTGCCGAGTCCATACACGACCCACGAGCCGACCGACGGCTTCGGAAGCTGGAGCGAGCCAGTGTTCATGAAGCGCTGCGCGACTTCGTGCGCCGGAATGTCCGTCCACAGCGAGCGAATCACCGCGATGTCGTCAATCACCTCACCGAGCTTCGGGAACACCTCCGAAACCTCCACGCCACTCTGCCCCATCTTGGTAAATTTAAACGGCGAGCCGAATGCGACGCCATCGTGTCCGGGGATGCTCTTGCCGTCGAATTTCGCCAGTTCCGGCTTCGGGTCCCACGTATCCACCTGCGTGGGGCCGCCCGATGCGAAGATGTGGATGATGTGTTTCGCCTTCGCCGGAAAGTGCGGCTGCTTGGGAGCAAGCGGCCCCAGAGCCTTTGCAGGCGCGGCACTCGGCGCGAGCGCGGCGGCTCCTTCCGCAAAGGGATTGATGCCGAAGAGCGCCGAGAGGCTCATAGCGCCAAAGCCCATGCCCGTGCGCATGAGCATGTCGCGTCGCGTGAAGATCGGGTCGGCGAAATCAGAGGAGTGTTCGCGGATGTATTTTTCGCTGAGGTTGGGATTGCTCATGGTGGTGATGTGGCGAGTTGCTCGGGGGGATGCCGGTAAGTCTGCCACGAAAATAACCAGCGGCAATGGTGATTATGTGGAGTTTTTGTCAGGAAAATTGCGTGCGACGGCTGGTTGGACATCGTTTGTTCCGGGCTCTACGTTGCGCACATGGCTTACCGACCGACACCTCAAATCAAGACGACCGCGCCCGCGCTGGCGGAGGTGCGGGCTGTTTATGAAGAACTCGCTGCGCGCCCGATTGAGCGGTCGTGCGAAGGGCGGACGGAGTGCTGCCATTTCAAGCTCACGGGAAAGACGCCGCTGCTCACCAAGGGCGAGGCCCTGCTCGCAGCAAAGGCGCTGCGGGCTGCGGGTCGCACGCGAGTGCCGGAGACGACGAACGAAGCCAGTGGCGCGTGCCCGATGCTGGATGCGAGGAACCGCTGCATCATTTATGAAAGCCGCCCGTTCGCGTGCCGCACACATTTTTGCGCTGCTGCCGGCGGGCCCTATTCACGGCGCGAGGTGCTCGATTTAATTCGCCGCCTGGAGGTGGTGGATTTCCAGCTCAACGGCACCGGTCCGCATGCACTTGGCGTGGCGCTGCGCGAAGCCTTGCTGCAAACCTAGGGCTGCAAGCCGCCGCTGACAGTGTTTGTGTCGGGGCCGTTTGGCTGGCCCAGTTTCTTCGCTCTTTTGTAGGCTTCGGTGGCTTTTTCGGAATCGCCCTTTTTTTGATAAAGCAGCGCGAGCTTTGTCCATGCGTCACTGAAACTCGGGTCGAGTTTTACCGCCTCTTCCAAAGCCACGATGGCTTCTTCATTTTGCCCCGCTTGCATCGCGAATGATCCGCGCGTGTATGCATCCGCGACTTTGTTCGCCGTATCGCTTCCCTCCGGTAGTGCGGGCACGGGTGCAGCCGGCATGTCGGGTTGAGGCTGGGCTGCCACTGCATTGGCAGGCGTGGCGGGTGTAGGGAGTGAGGTAGGTTGTTCGGGAGTTGGCGTGGGTGGAGCGTTGCGCTCGGCGAGTGCTTTGCGCGCAGACTGTCCGGGCGCGACGCGAGTGAATTCCACACCGGAACAGGCGGTGAGAAGCAGTGCGAAGGCACCGCAGGTGAATGAGCGAATTAGATGATTGTCTTGCATGGGCTGTAAGAAGACTGCGTGTATTCATTAGCAGGCTCCCTGCCCTTTAGGCTATTTTTTCCTCCCGTGTTTCGCGCCGCCCCGCTCTAGTGCATTTCCATGCGCGGAAAAAACCTCGTCAAAATCTGTTCCATCACCGGCTTTGTGCTCGCGGAGATCTACATGGTCCTCGTCGTCCTCGCGCCGAATGTGCCCGGCTACCAGACCAGCCGCATGCTTTTTCCGAAGGAGAGCATCCCCGCAGTCGAGGGAGTCGCACCCGGCACGAAACCGCCCCTCGGCGCACAGATTGAGCGCCTCGCCATTTGCGCAGTCTTCTTCGGCCCCTTCGGTGCTTTCGTCGGTCTCGGCGTCGGCCTCCTGCTCGAAGGCGCGCGGCAGAAACTCACCGGCAAAAAACCCGGCGACCTGCCACCGGGGTAGGGGAGTTGCCTAGCAGTGGCCTGCTCTGTTCACGTTTGACTTTAGTATCTCCGCGAACTGCTCGGGCGGGGTTTTAAAGAACCACTTTGAAATGTTGTAGCGGTTGTTCGAGACGAGTTCGCAGACGCGGCGGGCAAATGGTTTCAGCGCGGGAAGCGCGAGGCGCTGTGACCAGTTGCGGTATTTGCGCAGCGCCCAGAGGCACATGATCCACGCATCCACGCCCGACCAGACTTCGCCGGTGTCGGCGATAACGATGAGCTGACGCTCCGGTGACAGGTTCTCAATGCCGGGGAACCGCTCGCCGGCTTCTTTTATTTGGAAAGCGAGGAACTCCAACTCCACAAATGCCGGCTGGGATGCGAACCACGTGCGGATGTTACAGCACATCGGGCAGTGGACATCGTAGAGGACTGTGAGTTTTTTCATAAACTTGACGCCGCCGCAGGAGGGATGCGGCGGCGCTTTGAATGGTTACCTGACCGGCAGGTGCGTGGTGGGCGGCACTGGCGGAGGAGCGGCATGGAGCATGGCGTCTTTGCGCATCCGGTTGAAGATATAGACGTTCAGGAAATGCATGATCCCCAGGGTCAGCAGGACGATGCCGATTTTGGTGCCGAGTCCTTCGAGCATCGTGGTTACGTCGCTCGGTTTTTCTCCAAATTTCACGGCATAGACGACGAAGCCGACATTCACGAGGTAGAAGCCGACCACGAGCAGGTGGTTGACGCTGTCCGCCAGCTTTTCGTTCCCGTGAAATGCATCCACGAGGAAGATGCGCCCATGTTTATGGAGCGTGCTGGCGACCCAGATGGTGGTGATGACGCTGATGATGAGGTAGAGAATGTGATGGGTGACGGTGATGTTCATGGTATGTTTTGTATTTAGTGTGTTTTCAGAAAGTTGTGAAAGCAAGTTGCACGAAAAAATCATTTGAACCATTTCAAGGCCCACGGGACGACCTTGGACTGTTCGGATCGCGCGATCTTGCTCAGGATGGAATCGGCCATTTCGACGAACTCCAGTAGAGCCCGAGTCTGTTTGGTAAATACGGCGGCATCGGGATCGCGGAGCGTCTCTGTGCGCTCGATGCAGTCTTTGAGAACGCCGATGGCCGGGCGAATTTCACGGCGCTTGCGCTCGCGGGTGACGATGCAGAAAATCTTCCAGACATCCTTCTCCGCCTCAAAATACTCCTTCCTTTCTCCTTTGCGGATGACGCTTCGTATGAGGCCCCATCCTGTCAACTCCCGGAGATTCGTGTGTGCGTTGCCCCTGCTGATTTGCAGATCTTCCATGATGTCGTCCGTGCTGAGCGGTTGTGGGCTGATCATGAGCAGTGCGTGGATTTGCGCCATCGTGCGGTTAATCCCCCACGCGCTTCCCAGCGCGCCCCACTGGGCGATGAACTCATCGCGGGCCGCGAGGTAGGCCGCCTTGTCAGTGCTTGTGTTAGTAGGCTTCGTGCTCATTTTGAATTTTCAGTATTTAGTGAAAGTTCATTTGTGGCAAGAAGAATTTTCGGAACTCTTGCCCTGCCTTCATTTCACTAGATGCAGTCTAGGCACACGTTGGCGCTTTCCAGGACGAATGATATGAGCTTGCCCGAATCGCGGTAAGAATTCTTGCGGCTAGTCCCCTCATTCGACATAAGCACGAGCCACCTGCGCAACCCTCAATCACCCAACCTCCACTCTTTTTACCAGCTCCTTATGAAAAAACTCCGATTGCTTCCCTTAATCCTCATCGCTGCTGTGTTGCATTGCAGTGAAATCCCAACGGTATCTGCGCAGGATGCCACTCAAGCTGTAGCAGAGAATTCTTTGCCACTGGAGAAAGTGGCGGAGCGGATCAAACAGATCGATGATGATTTCAAAAAGCAGGTGGGCACCTTCGTTGCTGTCGTGGATGCGGAAGTCGCGGCGAAGCGGATTAGTGATATCGTGGCCCAACTTTTGCGAGAACTGGCGCAGGCACCGCAGTTCAATTTCAATGAATTAAGCCACGGGTGTCCGGTTAACGGGCTGATGGTTTTTTGTTGAAATCTATTTGTGAGCGACTTGCGCATGAAAAATGATGTGACGCATTTGAAGTCAACGAGCGTCCCGGCCACGGTTTCGGCCCATGAATTCCGGTCGCTACGTTCTCTCT
>CANJNZ010000049.1 GCA_947476045.1 Chthoniobacteraceae bacterium | reverse complement strand
CTCCGGCATCGAATGAGGGACACCCTGCAACGTTACTGGGAGGACGCCAAATCCGTCCTCCAACTCATCGGTCGCGACTGGCTGCTGGTTCAACTAAACGCTATGCGGAAAACTCGAATGTCTGTTTAATTTGAGCAGATGGTATAAGACCGCTCGCCCGCTTCCTTCCGAATGCCCGCAGCGGCATCGAAAACTTTCTTCCATGCTGGGTAGTCCGCCACTTCGTGAATGATCAAAACATGCTGCATCGTTGGTATATTTTTAAATGAAAACTACAGCGGCGACCATCACTTGAGCTGCCAGCGCTTGCGCAGGAACCACTCGATGCTGGCGACGATGAGGATGAGGGCGAAGAAGAGCGGGGATGACCAGAGTTCGCCGTCGATGCTGCTTTGGATGCGCTCGGCTTTGGCGGAGATGGCTTCGGGGAGTTTCCAGAGGTTTTCTTCGCGGAAGTAGGCCCCGCCGCTGGCTTCGGCCATTTGTTTGAGCAGGGCTTCGTTCATGGCGGTTTCGCCGCTTTCGTATTTGGGTTCGGTGACGTTGAATTCGATCAGCGTGGTGGGATCGCTTTTCACGGCGAACTGATGGAGGCCGGGGGAAAGGGCGACGAAATCGGCGCGGAACATCCCGGCTTGATCGGGCACGGCGCGGAGGAGGATGTCCTGCTTCGGTCCCGGCGTGCCTGCGACGCGGACGGTGTAGCCGGCCTCGATGGTCTGGTCGCGGACGGGTGTGAAGTCGGCGCTGTAAAGGCGAGCATAGACGGTGACGCGCTCGCCGGTGGTGTAGCTTTGTTTGTCCACGGTGAACTGGGTGCGTTTGCTGCCGCCGAGGAGGTGGTGGAGGCCGAGTTTCTGCGCGATTTGGCCCCAGAGGAGAGTGTGGTAGCGGTCGCCGGTGTTGCGCCGCCAGCGCCAGGTGTTGTCGGTGCCGATGTAGAGGGCCTGGCCGAGTCCGTATTGGTGAAAGGCGGCGAGGACGTTTTTGCCGTGGCGGTTGGCGTGGGTGGGGTCGGCGTCCACGAGCAGGACTTGCGCGGCGGCCTTGGCGCGGAGGACGCGGGCGTTCCAGTAGAGCTTGCCGAATTTTTTCCAGATGGCGGCGTTTTCCTCGTCGCTGGAGCTGAGCTTGAACATCGGGTTGGCGCGGCCCTGCGGGGTCAGCTCGGCGATGATGCCGACGCCGGGTGCGACGGGCTGCTGTGCGACGGCGGCGGGTTCGAGTTCGACGGGGAGGAGTTTTTCGAGCGTGGTGCCCGCGAACGTGGAGGGGTTGCCGCGCGGCCCGGCGATGAAAAGCATGGAGCCGCCGAATTTTTGCAGGAACTCATCGAACGCGGCGAGCTGCTCGGGCGTGAAGTCCTTTGCGGCGACGTCGCCGAGGATGATGAGGTCGAATTTGAAAAGCTCGTCCTTCGTGGCGGGAATCTTGGCGAGGAAAGGAGTGTTCGCGCCCTCGGCGATGGCGGGGTCGCCTTGCAGGAGGACGTATTTGATGTCGAGCCGACGGTCGCGCAGGAGGGTGTTTTGGAGATAGCGGAATTCCCAGCGCGGCGTGCTCTCGACGTAGAGGACTTTGACTTTCGAGTCTATGACGCGAAGGCGCTGCGAGATGGAGTTGTTGTCCTTGGAGGCTTCGTCGTTGCGCGGGTCAATGCTCGCGCGCAGTTCGTATTCACCGATTTCCTTCGGCGTGAAAGGGACGGGCAGCACGAGGTCTTCGTCGTCGGTGAAAGTGATGTCCTTCGTCACGACGACCTCGCCATCGCCGCCCTTCGTGGGGATGAGCGTCATCACGAGCTTCGCGCTCTCGCCTTTCAGCCCCTGCCCGCGCACGCGCACGGTCACGGGCAGTTCGTCTTTTACAAACGCGACTTCCTGCGTGAGCAGGCTGCCGACGATGAGATCGCGCGGCGAGGTGATGCCGACGCCGTAGATGAAAAGCGGGACGCCTTCCTGCTTGGCGAGGCGTGCGGATTCGAGCGGCGGTGCGCCGAAGTTGCTCGCGCCATCGGTGACGAGAAAGATGCCGGCGAGCGCCTGGCCGCGCTTGCGGTTGAGGAGTTCGCGCAGGGCGTCGCCGACGGCGGTGGCGGTGGCTTTCGGGTCAATTTTGTCGAGCCACGTCGCGGAGAGCATCGCGGGATCAATGGGCTTTGCGCCCTGCTGCGGTGCGCCGGGCTGGGGCATCGGCGCGACGGCCTCGCCGCCGAATTCGCTGAGCGCCTGGCCGAAGGTGAATGTGCCGAGATCGAGTTCCTTGACGAGTTGCGGCCAGAGATTGAGCTGCTCGTTTTTCAGCATCGCGCGCATCACGTCCACGCGCGGGAGAAGTTTCACGCCGGCGGCCTGATTCGCGTCGAGCGTCTGCTCCAGACCCTTCTTCGGATCGAGCAGGCCCTTCGCGATGGCGGCGCGTTTCAGGTCGCTCGGATCAAAACGCGGGTCCTGGATTTTCATGCTGCCGGTCGCATCCACGAGCGTGAGCAGTGTGCGGCGGATGGCTGATTCGATGGTGAAAGCGAGCACCGGCCTGAGCAGTAGCAACAGCAGTAGGGCGAAAAGGAGCATCCGCAGCGCGATGAGAATGCGGCGCTTCCAGTGCTTCGTCATGTCGCGCGTGTCGCGGTAGGAAAACCACGTGAGCACCGAAAGCACGATGGCGAGCGTGATGACCCAGCCCATCCACGCCTTGTTGCGCAACACAAACTCCGCACCTGACACATGCGAGGCGCTCTCCACTTTCACTCCGCAAAGTTTGAGGAGAAACTCCGTCATCGTTTTCTATTTTGCCCCGCGCTTTTCCCGCCCCCGGAATCGGAACAGCAGCGGCAGGCCGGGATACGGCACCACTTCGCGAATCTGTGCCTCGATGAAACGGCGGTAGTGATCGTCGAGCAGCTTCTCGTCGTTGCAGAAAAAGACAAACTCCGGCACGACGATGGGCGAGTCGTGCGATGTGGAGGGAATGGTGGCATAGACGATCTTGAAACGCTTGCCGCCACGGTTCGCCGTGGGCTGCTTGCTGAATGCGGTGGCGATGAGACGATTCAGAACGCCGGTGCCGATGCGTTTCTTCGCGCCGTTGCGGATTCTTTCGATCTCGAGAAAGAGCCGCTTCATGTCCTCGCCGGTCTTCGCACTCACGAGCAGCACGGGGGCGTAGCTGAGGAAAAATAATTCGCTCACGATGCTTTGAAGCACTTCCTTCAGCGCATCCTTATTGCCGGTGCGATCCTTGATGAGGTCGCTTTTGTTCACCGCGATGATGCACGGCTTGCGCGCCTCCTGAATCTTGCCCGCGATTTTTTTGTCCTGCGCCGTCACGCCCATCGTGGCGTCAATGACGAGGCAGCAGAGGTCGGCGCGTTTGATGTTCGATTCACTCCGCATCACGCTGAAAACCTCGACGGAATTGTCCACCTTCCCACGCGGACGAATCCCCGCCGTGTCAATGAGCACGTAGTAGTCGTCGCCGCGCCGATACTGCACGTCCACGGCATCGCGCGTCGTGCCCGAGATGGGCGAGACGAGTGTGCGCGTGTCGCCGAGAATGGCATTCGTGAGCGAGGACTTGCCGACATTCGGACGCCCGACGATGGCGATGTGCAGCGGACGCTCCGGAGCGCGCTCGGTGGGCGGAACGTAGGGCGGAAGCAGCTCCTCCATGTTTTCCACGAGCTTGCCGATGCCGAGCCCGTGCTCCGCGCTCGTCGTCACCACACGATCAAATCCCAGCTTTGCAAACTCGTTCGCGTAGGAGCCGTGCTTGGCGTGATCAATTTTGTTCACGACTAAGATGATCGGCTTCTTCGCGCGTCGCAGCACCCGCGCGAGATCCTCGTCCACGTTTGTGAGACCGTCCTGCCCGTCCACGACAAAAAGTAGCACGTCACTCATCGTCAAAGCGATGTCCACTTCCGTGCGCACCTGCACGCTGAACTCCGCATCCACGCCCTCGCCGATGCCGCCCGTATCGAAAATCGTGAACGGCGTTTCGCCCAGCCTGCACTCCGCAGGAATGCGGTCGCGCGTCACGCCGGGCTGGTCGTGGACGATGGCAATTTTTTTGCCGGCAAGGCGGTTAAAGAGCGCGGACTTCCCGACATTCGGGCGACCGACGATGGCAACAGTTCGGGACATGAACCATCAATGGCAAATGAAGTGCCCTCGTGTCGAACGCCACTTTCGACAATCGTGCAATGGCCCATTCCGCCGCCTGACGGGTTTACACAGATTTCACATTGGGATCACACGTTCGTTGCAGAGGCATGGTTCATTTTCACCGTCATGCTACGCGCACTTACCACCGCCATCCTACTTACCACATGCTCTGTTTTCGCAGGCCATCGCACTGCGAAAGAAGAGCCGCAGGACGAGTTGGATCGGCTCTGGGCGCTCGCAAATCTTTACTCGAATCCCGACAGCTCGTTCCTTCAGGAACTTTCACTCAGCGGCTACTACGGAGGCGAATACTACGCCGTCAGTTCCAATCGCGGAAACGACGACGGCTGGGAGCACAGCCGTCTGAGATGGGGCCTGCGTGCCCGCGTCCTGCATGATTTTTACGTCCGTGCGGAAGTCGCGAGCGACCCGGAGGCCGGCGAAGTTTACTCCCAGCTTTGGAATGCGACCGTGTCATGGGAACCGCTCAAAGCGTTTCACCTCACGCTCGGAAAATTCCGCCCGCAGTGGTCGTGGGAAGGCGGCGACAGCTCGTTTTACCTCCCCACTTTCGAGCGCTCGATGCTCGTGAGCACAGCGCGCCCGAGCAATCTCACCGGCGCTGCGGTCTCCGGCGAAATCGGGAATTGGAGCTATGAACTCGGTATTTTTTCCGGCGAACAAGCGCAGGAGTTCGGTGATTTCGGCGGCGGGATCGTTTACAACGCGAGCATCGGCTATGATCTGGACAAGGTGTTTGGACTAAAGCGCGCTGAACTCCGCCTCGACTATCTCCACGCCGACCATAACGAAAACTCCACCGGCATCGGTCCGTGGAAAGACAACTTCGCACTGAGTCTGGAATTGCGCGAGAAGCGCTGGAGTCTCGTGACGGAGTTGCAGTATGTCAGCGGCGATGCGGACAGCGCCATCGGCGTTACAGTCATCCCCAGCTACTTTCTCACGAAGAAACTCGAACTCAACGGACGCTATCATTTCGCCAGCAGCTCCGGCGATTCGCTCCGGTTGCAGAAAAATTTCGAGCGTCGCGTGGGCGAAGGCATCACCGACAAAGGTCGCGGCGACCTCTACCAAAGTGCCTACGTCGGCCTCACCTACCACGTGAAACGCGACCGCCTCAAATTCACGACCGGCGTGGAATGGTCACGGATGGAAGGCGGCGGCGACGGCGGTAGCTTCGACGGCTGGACATGGTTCAGCGGCGTCCGGCTGCAGTTTTAGTCCGACTGATCAGACAGTCTTCAGTTTCTCCCATAGCTCGCGCTGCTCTGCGTTGAGCGTGGTGGGCAGGAGCACTTTTGCCTCGGCGAAAAAGTCGCCGCGCGTGTCCTTCGTGATCGGCAGCCCGCGCCCTTTGAGTCGGAATTTCTGACCCGGCTGCGTCCCGGCGGGGATTTTCAATTTCACCGATCCATCCAGCGTGACGACCTCTACCTCGCCACCGAGCACCGCGACCGCGACGGGCACAGGCACCGGGCGGATCAAATCGCTGCCATCCACGCGGTAGTCGGCGTGCGGAGTGAGCGTCACGTTCAAATACAAATCGCCGCGCTCGCCACCTCCAAAGCCCTCGCCCCCCTGCCCCGTGAGACGGATTTTTTGCCCCGCACGAACGCTCTTCGGCACTGTCACATTGATCGTCTCCACACGCCCGCCACGGTCTATGCCGAACCCTTTCTTCCCGCCATGCAGCACCTCCTCGATGGTGACGGGCAGATCGAATTCCACATCCTCGCCGCGTCGCGCAGCATTGCGGCGCTTCTTTCCACGCCCGCCAAAGAACATCTCGAAAAAGTCGCCTGCTCCTTCGCCGCCGCCAAAATCAAAACCGCCATTTCCAGCGGAATGCTGCCAGCCGGGCGGCGGTCCCTGTCTGCCGGGTTGGTTCCAATCCGCGCCGAGTTCGTCGTAGCGTTTGCGTTTTTCGGGATCGCCGAGCACCTCATTCGCCTCGTTGATTTCCTTGAATTTTGCCTCCGCAGTTTTCTTGTCCTTCGCCACGTCGGGGTGATGCAGCCGCGCGAGTTTGCGGAAGGCTTTGCGGATGTCGTCTTGTGACGCCGTCTTTGTGACACCGAGAGTTGCGTAGTAGTCCTTGAATTGCACGAGGCGGATGAAAGCGAAAGCGCGCCGCGCATCAACACCACAAACGCGCTAGCCCCTCACGAAAGCCATTTGCGCGCACTCCCGGTGCCTGCTTACTTCCGCACCTCTATGTGCGGCATCGTTGGTTACATCGGCAAACATGACGCAGTCCCCGTCCTTCTCGACGGGCTCAGGCGTCTGGAATATCGCGGTTACGACTCGGCGGGCGTCGCCATACTCGCGGATGGAAAAATTTCCGTGCGCAAGAAAACCGGACGCATTGCAAACCTCGCCGAGTTGATCGCCCAGTCACCCGTCACAGGCCATGTCGGCATTGCGCACACCCGATGGGCCACGCACGGTGGCGTCACCGACGCAAACGCACACCCTCATTCCGATCAAAGCGGGCGGCTCTTCATCTGCCACAACGGCGTGATCGAAAACTACGCCACCATCAAAGAGCAGCTCATCGGCGAGGGGCATACTTTCAAAAGCCAGACCGACACCAAGGTGCTCGCTCATCTCATCGGGAAAGAATACGACGCGCTTGCGAGTGCGCCGGGCACAGCGCGTCTCGTCGAGGCATTGCGCACCGCGCTCACCCAGGTCGTCGGCACCTACGGCATCATCCTCATGCACGCCGATGCTCCGGGCGTCATCGTCGGCGCGCGTCGCGGCAGTCCGCTCGTGCTCGGACTCGGCAGCGGTGAAAATTTCTTCGCGAGCGACGTGAGCGCCATCGTCGCGCACACCCGCGAGGCGGTTTATTTGAAGGACTTCGACATCGCCGTGCTCGGTGCGGATGACTTTGAAATCACCAGCCTGCTCGGCGGCGCGAGTGGTTACGAAGTGAGCAAGGTGGAGTTTTCCGCCGATGATGTGAGCAAAGGCAGCTACGCGCATTACATGCTCAAGGAAATCCACGAACAGCCCGAGACGATCCGCGACGCGATGCGCGGGCGGCTTGTCCGCGAAGAAGCCACCGCCAAGCTCGGTGGTCTCGGCATGACTCCGCAGCAACTCCGCGAAGTGGACCGCATCATCCTCACTGGCTGCGGCACCGCTTCGCACGCGGCGATGTGCGGCGAATACATCATCGAGGCGCTCGCACACGTTCCCGTCGAGGTCGAGTTCGCCAGTGAATTTCGCTACCGCAATCTCCCGCTGCCAAAGGACACGCTCGTCTTTTGCATCAGCCAGAGCGGCGAGACCGCCGACACACTCGCCGCGCTCCGCGAGGGGAAAAGGAAAGGACTCCGCGTGCTTGGTATCTGCAACAACGTCGCCAGCACCATCGCCCGCGAGAGCGACGGTGGCGTGTATATGCACGCTGGCCCGGAGATCGGCGTGGCCGCCACGAAATCCTTCACCAGCCAAGTCACCATCATGGCCCTGCTCGGCCTCATGCTCGGGCGCATCCGCCACCTCAGCACCACCGAGGGCTTGCGCATCCTCGATGAACTCGAAGCCCTCCCCGGCAAAGTCGCGCGCATCCTCGCGCAAAGCGACCACATCCGCGCCGTCGCGGAAAAATACGCCCACGCGAAAGCGATGATGTTCCTCGGTCGGCAGTTCAATTACCCCGCCGCCCTCGAAGGCGCGCTGAAGATGAAAGAGATCAGCTACATCCACGCGAGCGGCTACCCGAGCGCCGAGTTAAAACACGGCGTCATCGCTTTAATCACACCGGAAGTCCCCAGCGTGTTCATCGCCCCGGAGGATTCGGTCTTTGAGAAAAACGTCAGCAACATCGAGGAAGTGAAGGCGCGCAAAGGCCCCATCATCGCCGTCGGCACCGAAGGCTGCGACCGCATCGCGAAAGTCGCCGACGACGTGCTGTGGATTCCCGAATGCCCCGATTATCTCTCTCCCATCCTCGCCAGCATCCCGCTTCAACTGCTCGCCTACTACACAGCCGTCCACCTCGGCTGCGACGTGGACAAGCCGCGCAACCTCGCGAAGAGCGTGACCGTCGAATAACGCGATCCTGCGCATAAGAGATTGCTGGCGCGCGGGGTTGGTGAAAAAAGAGCGCTGCACCATTTTATGACCATGACTGAAATCCCGAAACTCATCTCCGCCGAAGGCTGGCACGTCCTCCATCTTTTTTACAAAGTCGAACACGGCCAGTGGGCGATGCTCGACTCCGAGGACAAGATGGTCGCGCGCACAAAACTCAGCGACCTCATCCAGGAAATCCGCGCCACGGATGGCGCGCAGATTCTCACTTTCTCGATGGTGAGCCCGAAGGCCGACATCGGTTTCATGCTGCTCTGCGCCGACCTCCAGCTCGCCAACGCGCTGGAGAAACGCCTCACCCTTTCACTCGGGCCGGATGTGCTCACACCGGCGTATAGTTTTTACTCGATGACCGAGCGCAGCGAATACACCTCGACCGAAGAAGAGTATGTCGCCGAGCTGAAAGGCAAGGGTCTCAACGAGGGCACGCCCGATTTCGACAAGGCGCTCGGCGAATGGCGCACGCGCATGGACCATTACCTCAAGCACCGGCTCTACCCCGTGCTCCCGCCTTGGGAGGCGATGTGTTTTTACCCGATGAGCAAACGTCGCGGCACCGACAACCAGAACTGGTATGGCCTCTCGCACGAGCAGCGCAAGGAACTCATGGGCGGTCACGCGCGCGTGGGCCGCAAGTGGGCGGGAAAAATTCTCCAGCTCATCACGGGCTGCACCGGCCTCGATGATTGGGAATGGGGCGTGACGCTGCTCGCGCACGACCCGATGGACCTCAAGGGCATCGTGTATGAAATGCGCTTCGACGAAGTGACGCACCGCTTCGGCGAATTTGGCGAGTTCTACGTCGGCCTCCAGTTGCCGATGGATGAAATTTTCCGCCGCCTCATGCTGTGAACGAAAAACGCTCCAAGCTACGCGAAATCCTCTCCGCAAACGCGCCGCTCGTCGTCGCCTACAGCGGCGGGGTGGACAGCACGTTTCTCCTCGCGGAGGCCCACGCCGTCCTCGGCGACCGCGTGCTTGGAGTCATCGCCGACAGCCCCAGCCTCCCGCGCGCCGCGCTCGAAGAAGCACTCGCCGCCGCACGCACCTTTGGCGCGCAGGTGGAAGTCGTAAAAACTCTCGAACTCGACAACCCCGACTACGCCGCGAACCCGCCGAACCGCTGCTATTTTTGCAAAGCCGAACTCTTCCAGCGCCTCGACGCACTCGCAAAGGCGCGCGGCTTCCACGCCATCGCCTACGGCGAAAATGCCGATGACCTCGCCCACGAACGCCCCGGTCGCAACGCAGCCGATCGCTTTCACATCCTCGCCCCGCTGCGCGACGCCGCGCTCAGGAAGGCGGAAATCCGCGCCCTCTCCCGCGAACTCAATCTCCCCACCGCCGACGCTCCCGCGCAGCCGTGCCTCAGTTCGCGCATCCCATGGGGCACACCCGTCACGCCCGACGCCCTCGCCATGATCGAACTCGGTGAAAGTGCCCTGCGCGCCCTCGGCTTCCGCGTCTTCCGCGTCCGCCACATCGTAGAAAACGGCCGTCCTCCCCGCGCCCGCGTCCTGATCGCCCCCGCCGAAATGCCCCGCCTCACCGAAACGCAACACCACATCGAACGCGAAATCCTCGCTGCGGGTTACAGCGCCATGGAAATTGACCCCGAAGGCTATCGCGGCCCGTCGGCGTGACAGTCGCGTTACTTCTTTCTTTTCGACTGGAGAACTCGAATAAACGTCCTTCGCTCACGTCACATACCGGCCATGCGAACTGTCGGCACATTCCTCTCCATCCTCTGCATTGTTCTCAATGCCATTGCAGCAGAGCCGCCCGTGCCGCCCGCTGAAAAGATCAGGATACTCCACATCGAACTGAGTGCCATCATCGCGCCGGAAAAACTCGTCTTTCCATTGCTCGACGATTTCAACGACGAAACGAAGATGAACGCGGCATTTGCCAAGGTGCAGGCGGCCATCGGGCGGGGTGAGGCAACAGTCGCCGCGACGGTTTTCGCACAAGGCGAGCCATGGCGGATTCTATCCTCGGAGACTTGCGAGGAGGTGAAATACGCGACGGAGTTTGAAGCACCCAAATATCCCAATCTCGATTCAAAGAAGGATCTGGCATCTTTACCAAAGGACGTGAAATCAATCGCGCTGACACCGACGGCGTTTGAGACGCGCAACGTGGGGATGTCACTTGAAGTCAGTCAGGTTGAGTTTGCGAAGGACTGGCAGCACTTGAAATTTTTGATGGCGGCACAGCACGTCCGCTTTCTCGGCTGGGATGAATTCGACGCAGGCATCACGCCGCAAGGGGTTCGGATTGTAGCGAAACAGCCGAGATTTTTCAGCGCAAAAAACAACTCCACCATCTCACTGCGCGTCGGCGGGCGTGCGCTCGCAGGCATCCACAAGCTCCCCGACCAGCCGAAGACGTTTGAGCTGTTTTTTATCCGGGCATGGACAACCACGGAATCAAAGGATGGTGCGAAATGAACATCCGCCGCCTGCACATCCTCGCGATTTGTTTCTGCGCGTTGGCAGCAAAGGCGGCTGAGCCGGCACCGCAGGGCGTCTGGAGCATCACCATCGAGCATATGGCCATATTGGCATCCGCAGAATCTGCATTGCAATTCGTGCCTGCGCTCAATGACGAACAGCGCAGTGAGGAGACCGTGCGCACTATTCAAAAGGAAGTCTCCGCAGGGCGGGTGGAACTGGTCGCCTGGCAAAAAACCTGCACGGTGAACGGTGAACGATCTGTTTCGGAAACGGTCGTCGAACAGCATTATCCCACGGAGTTCCAGCAACCGGGTGCCATTCCGATGGCCATCGTAAACCCTCCCGATTCAATCGTGCCACCAGCTTTCGAAACACGCACCACGGGTTTCACTCTGGAGGTCGAACCGATGGCCTCACCAGACGGACGAACCATTTCTTTGCAACTTTGTCTTCAATCGGTTCGTCTGCTTGGCTTCAGACGTTTCGAATCGCTGATAAACAAGGCTGGTGTAAGGGTGCGGCACAACCAGCCGGATTTCCACACCTCTAAAAGCACCGTCAACCTGACTGCGCCGAATGGCCGTTGGATGCTGCTCTCCGTGTATAAACAGCCCGCACCCGCCGAAGGTTTCGACTTATCACTCATCCGCGTCACAGCGCGAAATCCAGACATCAAACCACAGAAAACATCCAGGCCATGAAACGCATTCTCTTTTTCATATCGCTCGTCTTCACGCCCATTCTCCACGCAGACGATTTGCTGCTCGTGGCAAATGAACCTACCCGCGAGGAATTGCAAAAACTCGAGGGCTTCGAGTCCCTGCCGCCCGATGCCGACGACTACAATATCCATGTCGAGATACAGGTCATCGCACTGCCAGTCGAGGACGCAATGCCATTGATCGAATCGCTGAAAGACGAGAAGCGAATCGAAAAAGCCGTGATGGCACTTCACGAGATGATCGCCAAAAAGAAAGCCAGGCTCGTTGACTGGCCGATGCTTGTCACGAAGAGCGGACAGCGCGCAGTCGTGGAAAACTACAACGAAGTCAGATACCCGGCCGAGTTTGCCGCTGCAGTCGGCAATGCGAATAAAAAGCCCGGGCCGCCGGGAATCCCCGGTCACGAAGTAATAAATCCGCCAGAGCCTGTAACCACAGACGAGGCGGCCGAGACGGTGGAAAAGCCCGCCGCTCCCGCCGGGGGTGAAGAACAACCGAAGCCAGATGTCGCTCCCGCGACCGATGCAACGCCAACCGCCTTCGACACTCGCAACTGTGGTGTGACGCTGGAAATCGAGCCGACCCTTGACACACAAACGATGCGCCTGGACATGCAGTTGCAAGCCACAAATACAACACTCACCGGTTTCGATAAATACACGGTCGAAACCGACGGAAAAAAGACCACCGTGGAGCAACCGCGTTTTCACACGAGCAAATCAACCACCAATCTCACCGTGCACAGCGGCCAGTCCGTGCTGCTGGGCACCTACCGGACGGCGCAGCCGGAGAGCTGGATGGAACTGCACATCCTCAAGCTCACTGCAAAGATGGTGAAATAATTTTCTCCGCCAAGTCTGTGGAGAAAGCCTTTGCCAGATACTACGCTCACGTAGTATCCCGTCCGCATGAGTAACGTCCCGCATCTTCCCGTGCTTCGGCTTGGGCGCAGCTATGAGAGCCTCGACAAGCTGGAGATCAAAGACCACCGCACCGGCGAGGTGAAGGCGGTCGTCTCGGCGATAAACGCGGGGATTTTGCGCAAGGATTTCAAGCGGCTCGGTGAGGCGCGCGCGGCGTTGCGGAAATTTTCCGTCGCTGATCTCATCGCGCTCTCGGCGAAAGCGGGGGAGTTTTTTCTCAATGGCACGCTGCCGCTCGGCGACCGTGGTCACACGCAGTCTGCGGACGAATACGTGGCGACGCTGAGCGCCACGAGCGGGCTGCCCCACGTGATGGTGCGACGCAACATGACGAAGATTCACCACGCGCTCACGCATCTCGGCGAAGTGCTGAATGGTCTCTCGCGCGGGCTGGATATGCGCATCCTAGACACGGGACTCGGCGAGCAATTCGGGACGAAGCTCGCGTTTTTCCCCACGTGCCAGGCGCTAGGGCTGGTGATGCCGAGCAATTCGCCGGCGGTGAATTCGCTGTGGCTCCCAGCCATCGCGCTGAAAACGCCGGTGGTCATCAAGCCGGGGCGCGAGGAGCCGTGGACTCCGTTTCGTTTGATTCAAGCATTCATCGCGGCGGGTGTGCCTGCGGAGGCGTTCGGTTTTTATCCAACGGATCACGAGGGCGCGGGCGAGATTTTGAAGTCGTGCGGACGCGCGCTCATCTTCGGCGACAAGGCGACGACGGAGCAGTATGCGAACAACCCCGCGATCCAAGTCCACGGGCCGGGCTGGAGCAAAATCCTCATCGGCGACGACCAGATCGAAAACTGGCGCGACTACCTCGACGTGATGGCCGCAAGCATCGCGGACAACGGCGGACGCTCGTGCATCAACGCCAGCGCCATCGTGGTGCCGAAATATGCCGCCGAAATCGCGGACGCGCTCGCACAGAGACTCGGCCCGATTTTACCGACGCGAAATGACGACCCGAATGCGCGACTGAGCGGCTTTGCGAATCCGAAGATGGCGGACTTCATTGATGCGAGCATCGAGGAGGAACTGAAGACACCCGGCGCAACCGACGTGACCGCAAAGTATCGTGGAGGCCCGCGCAAGGCCGAACACGAAGGCGGCATTTTCTTGCGCCCGACGATTGTGCACTGCGAGTCGTTCGCGCATCCGCTGGCGAACAAGGAATTCCTGTGTCCCTACGCAAGCGTGGTGCAGTGCCCGCAATCGGAGATGCTGCACCAAATCGGCTATTCGCTCGCAGTGTCCGCGATCACGAAGGACGCAGCATTCATCGAGACGCTCATGGCTTTCCCGGAAATCGAACGACTGAACATCGGCCCCGTCTCCACGATGGCGATCTCGTGGGATCAACCGCACGAGGGAAACATGTTCGAGTTTCTGTGGAAACGCCGCTCCATCGAGCGCGCGTGGTGATGCGGCTTACGCCTTCGCTTTGATATTCACCCACACGTGAACGTGCGGTGAACCCCGGAAATACCAGACCATGTTCGGCCCTTCGAGCTGCCACACGTCCCACACACCGTCCTTGCCGATGTCGCCCGCTTTGAAAAACGCCATGTGGAGATTTTCGAAGCCATCGGCCTCGATGTATTTCATCGCCTCGTCGGCGTCCTGTTTGCGGAAAGGCGCGAGCAAATCGCGCAGCACGGCGCGCACTCCGGCCTGCTGATCTTTCGTCATGTCGGCAACGGCGAAACCTTCGAGTCCCTGCTTCTTTCCGCTGAGCGTCACGGTTTCGTTGGAGGCTTCCTCGCGGCCTCGGTCGAGGAGGGCTTTTTCGCGCTGCTTGCCGTCGAGCATTTGGAAAACCTCGTTGGCGCGCTTCGCCTGATACCAATAGACGTTGCCCTCGTGGTCGGCCCCTTCATTGAAACCTTTCGCCGCGTGTCCGTAAAAAATCGGCCCGCCAAAAGCCGCACCTTCCACGCTATCGCCATCGCAACGCCGCGTGCAATGCCGCCCGGTGAGAACGAACTCGAACTTCCCGCTGCCCGGCTGGCCAAAAAGCGCAACACTCGAACCACCAAAGCCGGCCTTCCCGCTGTCATGCGCGACTTGCTCCATCACTTTCTCCGCATACTCGGGCGAGTGGAGTCCCTTGAAAATATCGCCGATGAGCGCCTGCTGATCCCTGTCGAAAAATCCGGCCACCGTCTGATCCACAATCTGCCAGTTGTTGTCCACGAGCGTGCGGCGGCGATCGTTGAAAGGAAAACAAATCGCCTTCGTCTGCTCTTCATTGAGCGACTTGTAGAGCTGCTGCACGAGAGTCTCGCTGCTCGGTTTCGCCGCCGCCCGTGCCCAAGGCGCAAGTGCCGCGCCCGCCGCAGCCGCGAGCGTGGTCTTCAAAAAGCCGCGCCGCTCCAGCATCGGAAGCGACTCACGGACAACGACGATGCGCGGCGTTTCACAATCAGGGCACTGGTTCGGGCGAGGTGTGGTATTCATGGCGCGTCAGTCTTTCACTCCCCGGCTCACACGCAAGGACGAAGGCGTGCATTCGTCACTCGTCATCCGGCATTCGTCATTGCTAGCGTGCGCTCGCACATGGCGGATTTCACACTCACTTTCCTCGGCACAGGCACTTCGCAAGGCGTGCCCATGCTCACTTGCGACTGTCCCGTTTGCACTTCCTCAGACCCGCGTGACAAACGCACCCGCTCGTCGCTTTACATCGAGACGCCCGAGTGCGCGTTCGTCGTGGATACCGGGCCGGACTTTCGCATACAGGCGCTGCGCGAACGTATCCGCCGCGTGGACGCGGTCGTGCTCACACATCCGCACACGGATCACATCATGGGGTTCGACGATGTGAGGGCGTTTTGCCACGGCGGACGCGAGATGCCGGTGTATGGCTCGGAGGAAACCATCAGTGTGCTCAAGCGCGTGTTCGCTTTTGCGTTCGATGGAAAGAATCGTTTTCCCGGCTACATCAACCCCGTGTCGCACGAAGTAAGCGCGCCCTTTCGCCTCGGCGAAACGGAACTCGTGCCACTGCCAGTGCCGCACGGTCGCGTGGCGACGTTCGGGTTTTTGTTCATCCGTCGCGGAGAGAAATTGGTGGCGTATTTCAGCGACTGCAAATCTCTCTCACCCGAAGTGCGCGCGCATATCGCGGGAGTGCGCGTGCTCATCCTCGACGCGCTCCGCCACCGCGAACATCCCACGCACATGAACGTGACCGAGGCGCTCGAAGTCGCCGCCGATGTGAAGGCGCACGAGACGTGGTTCACGCATCTCTGCCACGACCTCGGGCACGCGGAATTGGAACCGACGCTTCCCACTGGCGTGCGAATCGCCTACGACGGACTCAAGTTGGACCTATGAAAACCCGCGCCCTCGCACTCCTCATCGCATTCTCCGCCGCCCACGCGCAGGAACCGGAACGCCTCCCCGCCGCCACTCCCAATCCACGCACCGCCGAGGAACTCGCCGCGCAAACCGTCGTGGTTTTTAATCAAAACGACCTCGACTCGACCGCGCTCGCCGGGCTTTACGCGGAAAAACGCGGCATCCCGAACAAAAATCTCGTCGGTCTCGACTGCACCAAGCTCGAAGAAATCACACGTGATACCTACGACCGCACCATCGCCGAGCCGCTGCGGAAAGTATTCGCCGAACGTGGATGGTGGAAACTTCTCAAGGAGCCCGGTGATGCGGGCAAAGTGGAAAAGACGAACATCCGTTTCGTCGTGCTCATGCGTGGCGTGCCGCTGAAAATTTCCGGCACCGGTGCCTATCAAGGCGACGAGACTGGCGGCGCACCCGCCGAGGTTTTTGGCCGCAACGAAGCGGCGGTGGACTCCGAACTTTCCATCCTCGGCCTGTGGTCGCGCCGTATTTCCGGAGTGCTGGTGAATCCCTATTTCCGCGAAGGCAAAAACATCGCGGAGACCGAGCTCACCAGCCAGCTCCTCGTCTGCCGTCTCGATGCAGCGACGCCCGAAACCGTCCGCCGGATGATCGAGGATTCCATCGCCACCGAGAAAACCGGCCTGCGCGGTCTCGCGTATATTGATGCGCAGGGAATCAAAACCGGCGGTCTCGCCGAGGGCGACCGCTGGCTCAAGGATGCCGCCCGCGACGCCCGCGAACACGGCATACCCGTCGCTTACGATAACGGCCCCGCGCTTTTTCCACCGCAATACCCCATGAAAAACTGCGCGCTCTATCTCGGTTGGTATAGCGACCACGTCCTCGGGCCTTTCACGCAGCCCGGCTTTCGTTTCACGCCCGGCGCGGTCGCCGTCCACATCCACTCGTTCAGCGCGCTGAGCCTGCGCGATCCAAAGCGTTTGTGGTGTGCGCCGCTGCTCGAAGTCGGCGCAGCCTGCACTCTCGGCAACGTCTATGAGCCCTATCTCGGCATCACCCCGCGACTGGATTATTTTTCACAGCGCATCCGCGAAGGTTTCACGTTCGCCGAAGCCGCCTACATGTCGCAACCGTATCTTTCGTGGATGACCACCTTCATCGGCGACCCGCTCTACCGCCCTTTCCTCAACTCGAATGCCGCGCCGCCAAAACCCGGCAACGAGTGGGACGCCTACCGTGCCGGCGTCGCAGTGTGGATCGGAAAAGGACGCCCTGCTGGCGAAACTGCGCTGCGCGATTCCGCCGCGCAGTTGAAAAGCGGCGTCATCAGCGAGGGCATGGGCCTGCTCGAAATGAGCGGCGGCGACAACAACGCCGCCATCACCGCATTCCAACAATCGCGCGCGACCTACAGCGACGCCGACGACCGCATCCGCGTCTCCATCCACGAATCCAGCGCCATCCGCGCAGCGAAAGGCGACGCCGCCGCAGACGCATTCCTCAAGCAGCAGGCCGAAGCAAATTCATCGAGCGACAAAGCCGAACTGCTAAAACTCTTGATGTCCCCTGCCCCGCAACCAGCAAAGCCCGCAAAAACTACCACGCCGGCAAAACCCAAAGCCCGCTGAGTCTACGGCAAAATCTCCGTGCCGATTCCGGCGTTGCTGAAAACTTCCACGAGCAGCGCGTGCGGCGTGCGTCCGTCAATGAAGTGAACTTTTTGCACTCCTGCACGTAGCGCGTGCGTGGCGCTCTCGACTTTCGGGATCATCCCGCCGGTGATGATTTCATCGGCGACGAGCTTCTCGATCTGCGCACGCGTGACGCTCGGGATGAGCGAACCTTTGTCGCTCGGATCGCGCATGAGGCCGGGCACGTCGCTCACATAGATCATCTTCGCCGCCTTCAGCCGCCCGGCGATGCTCCCCGCCGCGATGTCGGCATTGATATTGTAAACCACACCCGCTGCATCGCGCGCGAGCGGACTGATCACCGGGACGATTTCACGCGCGACCGCCTCTTCGATTTCCGCCGTGCGCACATCCACGACTTCGCCGACGAAACCCAAATCCACCATCTCCCCACCTTCCTCCTGCAGCGGGAGCTTCTGGCCGACGAGCACCGTCTTGCCGTGAATACCTACCGCACATCCGCCGAAACGCGTGATGCGATTCGCGATGTCCGGGTTGATCGCATTATCGAGCACTTCCTCGACGATGCCGATGGCCTCCGCATCCGTGCAGCGCAGCCCTTTTACAAATCGCGCCTTCTGCCCCGCCTCGCGCATCCGGCTCGTGATAGCCTTGCCGCCGCCGTGGATGACGACGGGGTTGATCCCCACCGCTTCGAGAAAAACGATATCGCGCAGCAAACGATCCACCGCCTGCTCGTCCTCCATAGCACTGCCCCCGTATTTGATCACAAAAAGCTGGCCACGAAATTTCTGAATATAAGGCAGCGCTTCGATGAGAGCTTCAGCACGGGCAGTAGCGGAGACGGACATGGATGGAGAAAGTAAAAGTCGATCTTGGTTTTTAACTCACCCGCCGATGCCGTCGCCCATGTTGAGCTTTACGTAGTCGGTGGTGAAATCGGTCGTGTAAACAACGTATTCGGCGCGGCCCAAGTTTAAGTCCACGCAGATGGTGAAACGCTTTTGCTTCACGATGGGGCCGATTTTTTCGAGCGGGGTTTTGCTTTGCATCCCGCCTTTCACGGCGATGACGCCGTCGTAGAAAATGTCCACGAGTTCCTCGCGCATCTTTGCGCCGCAGTAGCCGAGCGCGTCCATGATGCGGCCCCAGTTCGGGTCCTCGCCAAACCACGCGCATTTCACGAGCGTGCTGTTGGCGATGGCCTCGGCGGCGCGGCGGGCGTCGGCGAGCGAAGCGGCACCGGCGACGCGGACTTCCACGAATTTGCTCACGCCCTCGCCGTCCTTCACGATCATCCATGCGAGTTCGGTCATCACGTGATCGAGCGCGACCTGAAACGCTTTGAATTCCTTCGTGCCGTATTTGAGCGGCTTGTTGCCGGCAGCTCCGTTGGCGAGCACAAGCACGGTGTCGTTGGTGCTCATGTCGCCATCAATGGTGATGCGGTTGAACGATTGCTCGACGGCGACGCTCACGGCTTTTTGCAGCGTGCTTTTTCCAATCGCGGCATCGGTGGTGATGAAGCAAAGCATCGTGGCCATGTTGGGATCGATCATCCCGGCACCCTTTGCGACACCGCCGACTCGCACGGTCTTTCCGCCTGCGGAAAATTCGACAGCAAACTCCTTGGGGAACGTGTCGCTCGTCATCACCGCCCGCGCGACGGCGATGCTGCCGTTGCGACCGAGACAGTTTTCCATTTTGCCGATGGTGGCTTCCATTTTCTCGATGGGTAGCGCGACTCCAATGCGACCGGTGGAGCAGACGAGCACCTGTTTTTCACGAAGGCCGAGTGTTTTCGCAGTGGCGCGGCACATGCGCTTTGCATCGCGGAGACCGGGCACGCCGGTGCAGGCGTTCGCGTTGCCGGAATTGGCGACGATGGCGCGCACATCCGCCGTGGCGAGGTGCGTGCGGGAGACGCGGACTGGCGCGGCTTTCACTTTGTTCGTGGTGAATGTCCCCGCTGCGACGGTCTTGTGCTGTGAAAAGATGAGCGCGATGTCGGGTGCGTCCTTGTTCGCGGCCTTGACGCCGCAATAAGCGCTGCCGGCGACGAAGCCGTGTGGAGCGGTGATACCTCCGGGAATTTCTGAATGTGACATGGGCGGCGTGATTTTATGCGGCGCACTGTGCGGCGCGGGTGGCGTGTATGATCTCGCGCGGCGCGGAGATCAAACGGGAAGTTGGGAACTCGACAAGAAGCCGCGCCGCGAACAAATCACCCACCATGCTCAGAACTTTCCTCGCACTCGCACTGCTCCTCGCCTCGCTGCGCGCTAGTGACCGGCTCGTCGTGGACGACCAGGTGCTCATCGCCAGATACACAGCCGCCACGGAGGAACTGCAAAAAGCCGGCAAGCTCGTTTCTTTCAAAACACTCCGCACGCAACTGAACCGCGCATCCTGCGAGTTGCAGCTCCCTGCACCGCGAAAGGAAAAACTTTCTCCGCAAGAGGTGTATCGCACGGTGCGGGAAAGCACGGTCGTCGTCGGCACTTTTTTCAAATGCACGAAATGCAAAGCGTGGCACTTCGACAGTTCGTCGGGTTTCGTCGTAGCGGATGGCGTGGTGAGCACCTGCCACCACGTCGTGCAATTTGAGGACAAGCGGATGCGCGAAGGCTACCTCGTCGTCGCCGATGCAGCGGGGCACGTGTATCCCGTCACCGAAGTGCTCGCCGCCAGCGCCGATGCGGACACCTGTCTGCTGCGCGTCGCAGACCTCGCACTAAAACCTCTCGCACTAAATCCAGCCGCTGAAGTCGGCGAGCGCGTCTTTTGCCTCGGTCACCCCGATGGCAACCACTGGATGTTCACC
The DNA here is from genome assembly GCA_947476045.1 of Chthoniobacteraceae bacterium. Lineage (GTDB taxonomy): Bacteria > Verrucomicrobiota > Verrucomicrobiia > Chthoniobacterales > Chthoniobacteraceae > SXWH01. The sequence continues at coordinate 13,937 of CANJNZ010000049.1, read as the reverse complement.
GAGGGATTGCTGTCGCGCTATTTCATCAACCGCGAAGAAGCTGAGACCGGAAAGAAAGTGAAACCGTCGCTCTACATCAACGTCACTGCGGAATACTCGCCCGGCAGCAGTGGTGCGCCAATCGTGGACGAATGCGCCAACGTCGTCGGGCAGGTTGAAAGCATCACCGCGAGTTGGGAGAGCGAGCCGATGGAAAAGGGAAAGCCTGTCGCAGCAAGTTACGGGATGCCCCTGCGAGCGTGCGTCACTGCGGAGGAAATCGCGAAGCTGGCCGTGAAGGCCGAGCCCGCGAAACAATAGTCACTCCTTCGCTGACTCCGGCTTTTTGCGATAGAAGACGGCGACGTTCCCCACTTGCATCACGATTTCGCTGGCGGTCTTCTCGGCGATTTGCGGAGCGAGGTCGTGCTTCTCATCCTTGAACGCAGCGAACTTCATTTTCACGAGTCCGTGCAGTGTGAGTGCAGCGTCGAGGCTGCGGAGAAAACCTTCCGACATCCCGGCGAGGCCGAGTTTCACGACTGGTTCGAGCAATTGCGCGCGCGATTTCAACTCGCGCTTTTCGGCGTTGTTCAGACTCATGCGCGTTGGATGACTTCGCTGGCTGAAAAGCGCACTTTGGGGAGCGATGCGTATTTGTCACTCGCTGCACGATAGCCGGCAGCGCAGGCGACGACCGTGGTAAAATCCCCGCCTTCGAGTCCGAGCAGTTTATCGTATTCCGCAGGGACGATGCCCTCCATCGGGCACGTATCCACGCCGAGCGTAGCACAGCACGTCATGAAATTTCCGAGCGCGATATACACCTGCCGCGTTGCCCATTCCCTCACTTGCCCCTGCTTCGCCAGATTGGCGGCGAAACCAACCATCACATCGCGATAACCCTTCTGCGACTCGACCGCCACGCCGCGCGTGTCGGCGATGCTTTGAATAAAACGGTCCACATCCGCCTCGGTGAGATTTTTCCGCACCGTAAAAACAACATGATGCGAGCAATCGGCGGGCTGCGTTTGATTCCACGAAACGGGAACGAACGACTGTTTCACCGCCTGGCTCGTGACGATGATGAACTTCCAAGGCTGCAAGCCGAATGATGAAGGGCTCAGCACGAGCGTCTGCTCCAGCGCGGCCCACACGTCAGTGGGTATTTTGCGCGAAGAGTCGAATTGTTTGGTGGCGTAGCGCCAGCGAAGTTGTCCGACCAGTGCGTCGGGTGTGAGTGTGTTCATGCGCGTGCCTGTATGCGGTGTGCGCAGCGGGGACGAGAGGAAATTCAGCCGAAATTGCGCGCCCGTGAAAATCGTCATTCGACATCCCGCATTCGTCATTTACAAAAACCCCATGTCTCCCGCTGACCGTTACAACCAGCTACGCGAACGTGCCATCGTGCGCGAAAGTGCGCGCGACCCGCGAGACTGGCCGGAGAAGGAATTGCAGGCGGCGTGGTTCGCCGGGGCGTTCGGGCGCGACTTTACCACGACCGACGGACGAAAAGTGCGCATCGTGCAATTTGGCGTCTGGAATCACGAAGCGGGGCCTGATTTCGCAGAGGCCGCAGTGAGCTTCGACGACGGCACAGCGGAGCGCGGACACATCGAACTCGATCCGGATGCTCGTGACTGGGAGCGCCACGGGCACGCGACGAATGAGAGTTACAACGGCGTGGTGCTCCACGTTTTTCTCGACCGCGGTGATGCGGAATTTTTCACGCGCACCACAGAGCATCGCCGCATCCCGCAAGTGCTGCTCGATCCCTCGATGCTCGACGAACCACCCACACCCCAGCCCGAAGCGAAGCCGGGGCGTTGTGTCGCTCCGCTGCGCGCAATGCCCGAGGAGCGCGTGCGCGAAGTTTTGCATGGTGCTGCGCAATTTCGCCTGCGGCGAAAAGGGGCTGCATTGGCGCGCACATCGGATTTGCACGGAGCAGACGAGGCGCTTTTCCAATCGCTCGCCGGGACGCTGGGCTACAAGTCGAACAAACTTCCATTCACCCTGCTCGCGCAACGGCTGCCACTGAAATTATTGCGCGCTGCAAAGGACGACGTTGAGGCGCTGCTTTTCGGCGTCGCGGGCTTTCTGAATCAGAACGACCTGGGTGAATTTGACACGCCGACACGTGTCTATCTGCGCTCGCTGTGGGAACGATGGTGGCCGCGTCGTGCGGAGTTCGAGCGACTCACCATCCCGCGCGAGCTTTGGAAAATGAGCGGACAGCGTCCGGCGAATCATCCCCAGCGCAGACTCGCCGCACTCGCCCAACTCGTGCGACATTGGCCGAGCGTCCGCTCGCTACGCGACGACTGCGTGGCTGATGACATCACGAAATTTTGCGCCGGACTGCGCGATGAATACTGGGATTACCACTACACCGTGACCTCGAAGCCCTCAGCAAAACGGATGGCGCTCATCGGCGAATCGCGTGTGACAGAAATGCTGGCAAACGTCTTCCTCCCTATCGCGATCAACACCGACCCAGCAAAGTGGATCACTTTCAAGAACCTCCCCGCAACGCTCAGCAATCGCCGCGTGGAAATCGCGGCACTCCGTCTTTTTGGTGGGAGCGAAATCGCCGCGACACTCCTCAAAAGCGCGGCGGCACAGCAGGGGCTTCTGCAAATCTACGAAGACTTCTGCCAGCGCGATGCGAGTGACTGCCAGCAATGCCTCTTCCCCTCGCAGGTCGCGAAGTGGTGAAGCGCGGCGTTGTCAGCACGCACCTGTGTGTGCTGTGATGAGTCATGCAGTCACCAGCCGATTTCCAAACCATGCGCGCAGATCGATTGCGTGCGCTCGGTCTGCGACTGGAGGATTTCGAGGAAATGTTTCACCGCAGCGGAGGCCCGGGCGGACAAAATGTGAACAAGGTCTCCACCGCAGTGACCGTGCAGCACGCACCAACCGGACGCAGCGTGACTGCACAGGACACGCGCAGTCAGGCGCAAAACCGGCAGCTCGCATGGGAGCGAATTTTCGCCGCCATCGCCAATGCACGCACTGAAGAGCGCGCCGCACGCAAACACGAACGTGAAAAAGTGCGCAGGCAGACGCGCAAGCGCCCCTGGGGGCTCAAACAGCGCATCCTCGACTCAAAGAAAAAGCGCAGCGCCGTGAAGAAGCTCCGAGGAAAAGACTGGTGATCACATTCACTCGCCGATGAGCAGGTCGAGGATACGCGTGATGTCGTCATTGTGCTGGCGCGAGGCGATGCCGAAGGCACGGACGATGTCGGTGAGAAATGTGATGCGCTCGGCATCGAAACGATAGAGCACGGTTTCGCGCGTTTTTGCTTTTCCGGGAGGACGGGGCGTTCCGTTTGGACGCAGGACTTTGTCCATGGGGATGCAAACGTAGATCATCACCTGGGTGCCGACGGCGTGCTGCTTTTGTTTGATTTGAAGTTCGATGCTGCCATGCGGTGTGTCCTGGCGATACATCGGCGTTTCCTCGACGAGTTTCTCGAAGCCCGCAGGCAGCGGCACGTCGAGCGAGGAAGCTTTTTGCACTGCGGAACCTTTCTTTCCCTCCAGTGTGGAATTGCGTTGGGCTGCGATGCTTTTTCTAAGCTCGCGGATGGCCTCTGGCATGATCAGTTTCAGCTTGAGTGCCTCCTGCAATATCTCGGCGAGTTCGTAGCCGTATTTAGTTTCGCCCTTTCGCTGAAAGACGACGCCCTCGGCGACGGTGGGCGCGGTTTTGTCAGGCGTGTCGTAGCCGATTTGCCATTCGAGGTAGCAGGTTTTGTCGAGCACGGTCTGCTTCGGCGCGACGACCTCGCCATAGCCGTCTTCGTTGCGCTGCCTCATGCGCACCTTGCTCGTGACAGCCGTGAGCGGGAGCCGGATTTCTACCGCATCGCGAACCGGCTGGATGAGGACTACGGAGGAGTCCTGTGCAAAACAGGCGACTGTGAAAAATAGCAGGACGAGCAGGAGGCGAAACATCTGCGCAGTGTGCATTGGGCGCACAAAATATGAAGTCGGAAATTCTGCGCTGTCTCAAAATTTCATTTGTTTCAGATTTCGAGTTTCGAATTTCCGATTCCAGCCCTTAGGCTGCTGCGCATGGCTGAAATGAACAAAGACAGTGTTGCGGAAATTTTGACACAGATCGCGACGATGCTCGAATTGAAGGGCGAGAACGTTTTCAAAATCCGCGCGTATCAAAACGCGGCGCGAGCGATGGAGACATTTTCGGGAAATCTCGCGCAAGTTGTCGGCGAGGGAAAGCTGGCAGAGGTGCCGGGCATCGGAAAGGCGATTGCGGAAAAGGTGACGGAACTCGTGGTGACGGGAAATTTGTCCTACTACAACATTCTCAAGGCCGAGTTTCCGCCGGGGATTTTCGATATGTTCGGCGTGATGGGAATGGGGCCGAAGAAGATCGCAGCGGTTTGGGAAAAGCTGAAAATTACGTCGGTCGCTGAGTTGGAGGCCGGATGCAAGGACGGGCGCGTGGCCGGGCTGCGAGGCTTTGGCGAAAAGACTGCCACGAATATATTAAAGGCGGTCGAGGATCGGAAGAAACACGCGGGGTGTTTCCGCATGGGAGAAATCGCGGGGGATGCGGAGCAGATGCTCGACGACCTTCGCTCACTGCCGGATGTGACGCGGGTGGCGGCGTGCGGAAGCTATCGGCGGTGCCGCGAGACTTGCGGCGATTTGGATTTCCTCGTCTCGACGAACTCGCCCGATTCCGTGAGCGAGTTTTTTGTAAAGCACGAGATGGTGGAAAGCGTGATAGCGCACGGCGCAACGAAGTCCTCGGTGCGATGGAAGAGCGGGATTCAAGCGGACCTGCGCGTGGTGAAGGATACGGAATTTGCGTTTGCGCTGAACTACTTCACCGGATCGAAAGAGCACAACATCGTGATGCGTCAGCGCGCGCTGGCTCGTGGCTGGACGCTCAATGAATACCGGCTCGGCGACGTGGACGGCGGGAGCGCTGAAGTTCCCGCCATCCGCGAAGAGGCGGATTTGTATCGAGCGCTGGGGCTGGATTTCATCGAGCCTGAGTTGCGTGAAGATCGCGGGGAATTCATCGCAGCGGAGAAACACACGTTGCCGCGATTGGTCGAGGTATCGAATTTGCGCGGGACATTTCACAACCACACAACGGCGAGCGACGGACGTAATACGCTGCGGGAAATGGCGGATGCGGCGGAGGAATTGGGACTGCAATATCTCGGCATCGCAGACCACTCGAAGTCGTCGGTGCAGGCGCACGGGCTGGATGAAACACGATTGCTCGCGCAGGTGGCGGAGATTCGCGCGATGAACAAAGAATCATCATTTCGTTTGTTCGCGGGCAGCGAGGTGGATGTGCTGAAGGACGGTTCGCTGGATTTTTCGGACGAAATTCTCGCTCAGCTCGATTACGTCGTGGTGAGCGTGCACAATGCGTTTTCAATGTCGGAGGCCGAGATGACGAAGCGCATCATCCGCGCGATGGAGAACAAATATGTGACCATGCTCGGGCACCTCACCGGGCGACTGTTGCTCCAGCGCGATGCGTATGCAGTGGACATCCCGGCAGTCATCGAAGCGGCGGCGGCAACCGGAACAATCATCGAGCTGAATGCGAATCCGCGCAGGCTCGACATGGACTGGCGCTGGTGGCCGCTTGCGAAGGAAAAAGGAGTGAAGTGCGCGATCAATCCCGACGCGCATCACACTTCGCAGTTGCAATTCCTGCGCTTCGGCGTGGGCACAGCACGCAAGGGCTGGCTGGAGCGCGGCGACGTAGTAAACTGTCTGCCGCTTGGAGAAATCGAAAGCGTGCTCGCGGCGAAGCGCGCCTAGGAAACCGCTGATGTTGACTAATACCATTTACACATGGAGATCGGAAAAATGGAGCGTGAGCATCAAGGAGCGGCGACATTCCTGTCGCCGACCTCGCGCGCGAAGCGCCATTCTTTCCATGCGTAACAATGAAAAGTGAGGCGCTGCGCGCGATTATCGACGGCGATAAGAATGTCGCCGCTCCTTGCGCAAGCGCCGTTGCTAGTTTCTAGACTTTGCGGCCGAATTTTTTCTCCAGCTCCGAATAGCTCATCTGGATCATCGTCGGGCGACCGTGCGGACAGCAGTAGGGCAGCTCGCAGGCGAGTAGATCCTGAATCAAGCGGAGGCACTCGGGCTCGCGGAGGACATCGTTGGCTTTCACGGCGTGGCGGCAGACGGTCTTGGCGATCATGTCTTCGCCGAGGCGGAGCTTGGAGGTTTGCGCGGAGGTTTCGCGGAGTTCGTCAATGATGTCGCGCAGGAGCTGCGGCGGATCATCGGCGCGGAGAAATTGCGGCAGCGCATCAATCTTGAAAGTGCCGGAGCCAAACGGCTCAAGGCCGATGCCGGCGCGCGAAAGTGCGTCGAGATGCTGCACGAGCCAGTCGGCGTCTTTCGGTCCGACTTCGAGTGTGATGGGGAGCAGTAATCGCTGCGTCGGGACGCCCTGACCTTCCATGCGGCGTTTCATTTCCTCGAAAAGAATCCGCTCGTGCGCGGCGTGCTGATCCACGAGCACGAGGCCCGCAGCGTTTTCCATGAGGATGTAAAGTTTCCCGAGAACGCCGAGCAGTTTGAAATCCTTCGCTGGCGGTGGCGCGGCCTGCGCGATGTTAGCCGGCGGTGGCAGCGTAGGCGGAACTTGCTGTGGTGCGACTGGCTGTGGCGTGCTGCTGGAAAAAACTGAAGTGCTCGGCGCTGCGGGGCGCTGAAAAGAGCTGTCGGCCCAATCGCTTCGCAGAGCGGTCTGCTCGGCCATCGGGATGAGCGGCAACGTTTCGTCGGGCGTCACGATGGACGTTTCGATGCGCTGGGGCGCGGAGAAAGTTTTCGTCCACGAAGCGCGATCACTCTCCAGCGCACGGCGAGTGACCTCGACGACTACTTCACGGATGTGCGCCGGATCTCGGAAGCGCACTTCGCGTTTCGCGGGATGGACGTTCACATCCACCGCAGCGGGATCCATTTCGATGAATAGAAACGTCACCGGATGCTGCCCCTTCATCAGCGCAGTGTGATAGCCCTCGCGCAGCGCGTAATTGAGCGTCGTGTTTTCGATGGGACGCCCGTTTAGAAAAACAATTTGCTGCTGGCGCGTGCTGCGACTGACTCCTGCCTTGCCGATGAACCCGCGCAATTTCACCCCGCTAAATTCGCACTCCGTTATCTCCAGCAATTCCGCCACGAGCGCCGAACCGCAAAGTCCATGGATACGCTCGCGCAAGCTCTGCCCCGGCGGGAGCTGCATCACGAGCCGTTCGTCGTTGAGAAAAGTGAAACCGACCAGCGGATGCCCGACCGCCTGGAGATGTAAGACGTGCTCCACGTGGCTGGCCTCGGTATTTTCCGTGCGTAAAAATTTGCGCCGCGCAGGCAGATTGTAAAATAGCGATCTCACCTCGATCTGCGTCCCCTCCGGCTCGCCGCAATCGCGAACGGTCTCCATGCGCCCGCCATTCACTAGCACCTCGGTTCCCGCCAGCGCACCATGCTCACGCGTGGTAAGACGGAAACGCGACACACTCGCGATGCTCGGCAGCGCCTCTCCACGAAATCCGAGTGTGTGGATCGCCATCAAATCCGCGCCCGTCCTGATTTTGCTCGTCGCATGGCGTTCGAGGCACAGCAGCGCGTCATCGCGATCCATCCCACAGCCATTATCCACCACGCGAATGGAGCTGTTGCCACCACGACGAATGAGCACTTCGACGCGCGTCGCACTGGCATCCAGCGAATTTTCCACCAGTTCCTTCACCACACTGGCAGGCCGCTCCACGACCTCGCCTGCTGCCACTTGGCAGGCAACAGCTTCCGGTAATAGGGCGATGCGACTCATTTCCAGACGAGTTGCCGACTGCCACGGTGAAAGTCGAGCGCGGACGCTGCGAACAATGGCCCACTCGCAACTTGTCAGCGCGTTGCGGGTGGACGACAGTGCCGACATGCTAACGCTGACAGACAATGCGGTGAAACATTTGCGCGCTCTCATCGAGGAAAAAGGGGAGCCCGGAAAGGCGCTGCGTATTTTCATCGAAAAAGGCGGCTGCGCGGGCATGAGCTACGGCATGTCGCTCGACGATCCGCAGGCGGTGGATTTCACAGCGGAGCGCGACGGCGTGAAGGTGATCGTGGACCCGAACAGTCTGGAATATCTCACCGGATCGACTGTGGATTATTGCGATGATTTGGCGGGGACTGGCTTTCGCATTCAGAACCCAAAGGCGGCGAGATCGTGCGGATGCGGCACGTCATTTGAACCCGCGCCGGAGTCGTAGAAAAACAGCGCGCTGAAAGTTTCGGCGCGCATCGCACGTATCAACTGGCAACCGCGAACAATGGACCTTTTCCACTACGAAGACAAACCGGTGAAGAACCGGGGCAGTGTGTTCTTTTGGTGGTCGGTGGTGCTGCTGCTGCTCACAGGAGCGTGTCTTGCGAGCTGGATTGGAAGTTTTTACGTGGTGAGTCATCCGGAGCAGCCGCGCTGCTATCGCATTCTGAAAAAACTCAAGCGGATGGATGCGCCAAAAAGTTTCCCGACGACACAGGCACCGCGTGGCGATTTTCTATCGGCGACCAAACTGCTGGAGCGCTACGGCAAGCTCGGCCCGGCGGAACTGGCGCGCGATAATGCGGAATTGCTGCGCGCTTATTTGATGAACTACCGCGAATCAAAGCGGCGGGTGACTTACGTGGTTGGCAAATACGATGTGGTGCAGACGTTTCCGCTGGGAGCGACGGATCTTTTTCCGAGCGGCGTGGCGGTGGTGGCGCAGTCGCTGGATTTGCCGCAGGTGTTGCTGGAAAGCGTGTTCACTGCGCCGGCGGCGATGGTGCCGGCGATTCGCTCGGCACTACCGACGGGCGGCGACATTCCGCTGCAACGTTCGCATGATTTGTTTGCGTTGATCCACATTGCACGACTTGAGGATGGACGGATGCAATTCACCGCAGTGCCGATTGACTACGGGGCTTGGCAGGTGAAGCGCGGGAGCGGCGGATTCCAGCTCAGTTCGCCGGAGGATTTGGAAAAAGCGAATCCGAAGAATACGCTGAACATCGCAGCCGGACTGCCCATCGTGCGCGGCGAACGATTGCAGCAGGGAGTCGCGGCTTACGTGACGTTCCGCCGCAAGACGCTCGCAAATGCCAAGGACGACGAGGTCGCGCTCGCGGGGCCAGAACTGGTGCGTTTTGATCCGACCCGCAGCGAAACAGACGACGCCGCTACGCCGCGCGTGGTTCGCGCACCTTCGCAAAATCCGAGCGTCAATACTCCGCCAACTCCCGCGCCATTGCGCGTTGTGCCGACACCGGCGCCTGCGGTGCCGTTGCCTCCGCGACCAGTCGTGCGCGGAACGCCGAGGCCGGTGACACCGCCGACACCTCCCGCTTTAATCACCGCGCCTACACCAGCACCCGCCGTGGTCGCCGCACCGATACTGACGCCCGTTCCCGCCTCGCCGTTGAAACCTTTCCGCCGGGTCGTGAGCACAAGCGAGGCGAGCCGGATGGTGGAAAATTTCAGCGCCAGCGAAAGCGTATTACTGAGTGGTGATTTCGTAGTGACCGGCGTGCTCGGACAGCGCGTCGCGCTGCGAACCACGGAATCCCTCCGCGATGCGAGCGCCGACCCAACCCAGCCCGGAACGAGCGCCGCGCTGATCGTGGTGGATTTCCCGGCAGGCACGACACCTCCCGCGAAGGATGCGACCTTTAGCCGCGATGCATCACGCCCGTTTGCCGTGCGCGATGTGATCCGTGGGCGCAACGGTCAAATCACCATCGTTGCCGCAGAGTCAAAATAGCCGACACCACTACGGGCTGTCGGCCTCGGGCTCCTCGTCTTCGACTTCCTCCTCGATGCTCTCTTTCATGCTGCGCGAAAGGAACGGTCGCAAAAAACCGTAGAGCAGATAGGCGAGAAAAATCGCCGCCAGCATCCACTGGTAATACATCACCGTGAGCGCAACGACGAAGACGATGATGAGAAATTTCGGCAGGCTGCGTGTGGTGCGCCAGTTGATGTTTTTGAAGCTCGGGTATTTGAACGAACTGAACATCATCCACGACAGGAACACGAAAAGCGGAGGCAGCACCCATTTCATCATCCAGTGCTCGATGCGGTCATTCGTAAGCCACGTGACAAAGAGCGTGGTGCTCGCAATGAGGCCGGCGGCTGCGGGGATGGGCATTCCTTTGAAATCCTTGCCAGCGCCAGGCACGCCCGAGGCGGCGATGCAGTTGAAACGTGCGAGCCGCAACGCGCCGCAGATGAGGTAAAGACTGGCGACGAGCCAGCCGAGTTTTTCGTAGTCGCGCAGGAGCACGCGTGAGACGAGAAGCGCTGGAGCGACGCCAAAGCTGACGACATCGGCGAGCGAATCAAACTCGCGGCCAAAATCTGAATCCGTTCCGCCGAGGCGGGCGAGGCGACCGTCGAGCGCGTCGAAAATGCACGCTGCGAGGATGCACCAGATCGCAGTTTTGAAATAAGGCTCGCCCACATCGAGCGCCGCCGCACCGACAAGACCGGAGATGTTCATCTTCATGTTCACCTCAAGCGCGCCCTGAACAATTTTCAACGCAGCGAGGAATCCGCAGAAGAGATTCCCGGCGGTCATCAAATTGGGGAGGAGATAGATTTTCGGCGAGCCGTCGTCGGGTTTGCTCATAGTGTGTGAGGCTTAAAGGAGAATCTGAGCCGGGATGGAGATGTAACCATTCGCCAGCCGCGCAAACACCGTGGAACCGCCCTCGACCCGGTCCCCGATTTTCACGAGCAACGTGGTATCGAGCGGGAAAAAAATATCCGTGCGCGAACCGAAGCGGATCATGCCGAAGCGATGCCCTTTTTCCACCGCCTCCCCCGCCCTGCTCCACGGCACGATGCGGCGAGCGATGGCCCCGGTGATTTGCCGCACGACGAGCGTTGCCAGTTCGCCCTTAAACGCCCACGTCAGCGCCTCGTTCTTTTGGTGGCAGTAGGGGTGGCGCGCATCGAGATACGTGCCGGGATGGTGCTTCTGGTAAGTGATCCGCCCCGCGATGGGGGCGCGGTTCACGTGGACATCGAATACATTCAGAAAAATGCTCACGCGGATGCACTCGCGGTGGAGCACCTCTTTCTCTTCCACGATCTCAATGGCATCCACCACGCCGTCGGCGGCGGCCACCACGATTTGATCCCCATCCGGAATCGGACGATCCGGATCGCGGAAAAAATTCGCACAGAAAATAAACACGAGCGCCGCAGGCACCGCGAGCCACAGCCAGCCGCACCAGTCCCCGGACAGCCAGCCAAAGAACATCGCCGCAAGAAACGAGGGCACGAGAAAATGCCGGCCTTCGAAGAGAGTCTGAAATCGCATGGCCGCGCATCCTTTCCACCCAGCGCGGGGCGTCAAGCACGCGCGAGTGACGAGTGGCGGGAGGCGAGTGTCGTGCCTGCCCGACGAGTGGGAGTCGGCGTGCATGTGTAATTTTAAAAAACGCGCGGTCTTCATTCAGCCTCCGCACACCGGGCAGACACGTCACCCGCCACTCGCCACCCGCCTCGCTACAATGGCCCCACTCCCGCCATTGCCTACACCCTTACACACCGCTACGTTCACGCGCATGACACCAGCCATCACCATGGGCGAACTCACCGCGCAATTTCCCGGCGCGCAGCGGGCGCTCTTCCGTGCCTACCACATCGGCGGATGCGCGAGCTGCGGCTTCCAGCCGGGCGAGACGCTTGCCGAAGTCTGCGCGCGCAACGGCAACCTCCCCGTCGAGGAAGTCATCGCCAGCCTACGCACCGCGCAGGAGACCGACGCCCGCATCCAGGTCGTGCCCGCCGAGGCCGCCGCGTTGGTGAAAGCGGGCACCGCACGGCTTGTGGACATCCGCTCGCGTGAGGAATGGGACGCCGCCCACATCGAAGGCAGCACCTTTTTCACTCAGGAACTCATGCACGAACTCGGCGGCTGGCCGCGCGAGCAACTCATCATCTTCGTCTGCCACCACGGCACCCGCAGCCTCGACGCCGCCGCCTACTTCGCCGGCCACGGGCTGGAAAATGTGCGCACCCTGCGCGGCGGCATTGATGCGTGGAGCTGCGACGTGGATGTCAGCGTCGCCCGTTACGAACTCGAATAACCCAACAACACCATGAGCGATTCAACACCAACGCCCCCCGCAAACCTCGGCGCTATGACCGACGCCGACGCCATCGGCACCGTCGGCAGCGTGGACTGCGGCGATATGCTGCGCATGTGGGTGAAATTCCGCGACGAGGGCGGCAAGAAAGTCATCGATCGCGCCACCTTCCAGACCTTCGGCTGCGAAACCGCCATCGCCGTCGCCAGCCTCGCCACCGAACTCATCCGCGGCAAGACCCCCGAGGAAGCCCTCGCCATGGACGGAGCCGCACTCAGCGCCCCGCTCGGCCCGCTGCCCCCGATGAAAATCCACTGCGCCCAGCTCGTCGAAAGCGCCCTCCGTCAGGCTCTCGGCGCCCCGCCCGTCGTGAAAGCCGAAGCGCCCACACCCGCCCAAGCCCCCACGCTCGTTGACAGCTTCGCCGCCCCCGCCGACGCGGGGAAAAAGGTGAAGGTCGTTTTGAAAACGAACAGCAAGCCCGACTGAGCTTACCTTACAGCCCCGGCCCCAAGTCCCGCTGAAAAGAAAAAGGGAAAAGGGCTAAAGATCAAAGGGATCGAGCGCGACGTCTCCGCGCTAAGAACACCAACCCCGACCCGAGCATCAATATCGCACACGAGGGTTCAGGGACACTCGCAACACGGAATCCGATGTTGTAGAGCGAGTCCGTCGGCGAGCCGTTGCTGCGGGCCGAGGCGCGCAGGCTGCTCACGGGGAAGGACCAGCTGCCACCGCGGAACGCGCGACCCACGGACGATGAGTCATTGGGCGCAGTGAAGGCACTTTCGTTCCACTCCCACACATTCCCATCCTGCCCCATCGTCCCGTAGGGACTCAGGCCTCCAGCTTGCGTGATGTCCGCAGGCGCCGTCGCTCCTCCTCCGTTATACACCGCCGTCCCAGCACCCGTCCCGCTCGCCACAGGCGTCGGGATCACGTCGCTCCCAGTCGCATAGTCAAAATACGTCGTCCCACTCCCACTGTAAAATGCCGCTTTATACCACTCATTCTCGCTCGGTAGGAAGTAGTGCGCATTGCTGTTGCGATACGGATTGCTCGCATCATACCCAGCGTCGCTCACCGTCCACAGCACCAGATTCGCGTTCGCTTGGGTATTGCTCGTGTAGCCGCCATCACCGGGATTCAACGTGAACTGGTAGGCGGGTGCATAGCTTTGGCTCACGTTCAGCCAGTTCACAAACCGCGCCGCCTCGTTCCAGCTCACACTCGTCGCCGCCTTGTTCACCCCGCGCGTGTCCTTCGTGATGAATAGCCCGCCCGCTGTGTTCGCCTTGTTGATCATGTCCTCGCTGATCTCATACTTGCCCATCTGAAACGTGTAGCCCACCCCGCCATACGGCGTGAAATAGCTCCCTGTCGTCCCGCTGTCGTTCGCATTGCCGGGATCGCCAATAGTCACAAAATCAATGGTGAAGGCATTGCCCCCGCTGCCAAAAGTATCGGCATGGGCAGAGGTGACGATGAGCGCGAGCACTCCGGCTAGCGTGATTCCGAGTTTCGTTGTTTTGGTTTTCATGAGAATGGAATGAGTTTGTTGAGGTTGATTGAGAACGAGCACCGACGGGCTCTGCGCAGACATCCAATTCACCAATGAAACCCGTCACGGTTTCACATCCGACTGCACGGGTGTCCGGTTGATGCGCGGTCGGTGTTTTGTTAGCAGCGAAGTTTGCGTGAGTTGCGCATGAAAATGGATGTCACGCATTTGAATTTCGGAGTGGCTCCGTGGACGATGCCGGCCCATGAACTCCGGCCGCTACATTCTTT
>CANJNZ010000048.1 GCA_947476045.1 Chthoniobacteraceae bacterium | reverse complement strand
GCTTCGAGGGCGACGCGGGCCTTAAATGCGGCTTTGTGCCGCTTACGTTTTTGTTTCATATTTTGGTGGTTCTTTGTGTTGTGTTTGAACACGCCTTCCACCGCCATTTTATAGCTTAGCCCCTGGCCCGAATTTCGGGGTCCACCTCATTACTCTGAAATGTCGCGGACGAAGAAAATTTGAAATTCTTAAAGGCCCGGAAACGCCCTACTGTTGCGCAGATATCCCCTGAATCTGCATCAGATGTCAAGATCGAAAACGGTGGTGCTTCCGCTTAGGCAATCAAGTAACCGCGCCTCACTTCACATTCACGATGTCCGACTTCACGTCCTTCTTTCGCACGTGGATGAGCACTGGTAGCGAAGCTTGCTTACCAGCCTCACGACACGCGGCGAAAGCGAGGCGGTCCTGCTCGGGCACCCATGATTCGGCCTTGATGAAAATCTCCACACTCTCCTGCCCTTCGAGCAGCGTGATACCGTTGAGGCCGAGACTGTCCACGATCACGCCGTGCGGGAGATTCTCCACATCGAAGCGCAGCACGTCGCTTTCACCTGCACGCTTCGCCACGAGCCATGCGGGGATGATCTCGCCGGGTGCAATGGTGATTTCTCGTGGCTTCGATGGCTCGCCGACGGAAAACGGCGGTGCTTTGTGATCCGGCGTGCCGCGGTGAAGTGAGACAAACAGCTTCGGCGCGTCTTTCAGCTTCGGCATCTCCGGCGCTGCGACTTCGTGGACGACTTTTTTTCCAAGAACATCCGCGCTCGCTGTGATGCGCACCGCTTTCCACTCCTCTTCGGTCGGTTGCTTTGCGCCGGGCAGCGCGGAAATCACTCCACTGGCTTTCAAGTGCCCCGCCTGCACCACGAGCGGCGTGTTCACATACCAGCCGGATGGGACGCCGGTAACGTCGCAACGAATCTCGCCGTCGAAACCGTCAATGCGCTTAGCCACGTAGGTAAAAGCCTTCCCGCTCCCAGCGCTCACTTGATACTCGAACCCCGTCGCACTCACGGAGAAATCAGGCCGCGCCTCGTGCAGCAGCAGGCGATAGGAGTAACGCTCCCCTCCGAACCCCCGGCTGTCTTGCACGCGAATCACAAACTCACCGTCTTTCGGCGCGGTGAAAAGAATGCGCGAATCGCTGCCAAGTTCCCTCAACCCGTCGTCGTCGTTTTCATAGTGCAGCGTGAAAATAGGCAGCCCATTTGCGACGAGCTTCGTGCCCGGCGGATGCGGTTCCACGATGTAACACGGCTCGTCGAGCGGGTGCGCTGTGGCGGTCGTATTGAAATACGCGATGCGCTTTTCGTCGTTGAGATAAAATCCGAAACCGCTGTCGGGACCCTCGGGCATTGAGAAAAGTTTTGCGACTTCGCCTTGCATCCACAGCAGTTGGTTCAGCTCCATCTCGCGCCAGTTGTCCACGCGCGCCTCGCCGTCCGTAGAGTTAATCGGCCTAAATGTTAGCGCGCTGTCACGCACTGCTTGCAGCAACATCCGCTCGACCGGACGCCCATCCGAACAAAGCACCGCGAGCTTCGTATCCATCGGCGAACCGCGCTTCGTCGCGTCCGTTTCGATGGTGTAAGTCACGCCCGCGCGCGCTGCGAATTTATAATACCCCGTCTGCCCCGCAGTGGAGATGCGCCCATTCATACTGCTCGGCATTGAAATCATCTGCGCGCTTTGGAGCGAACGGTTGCTTCCGCTCTCGATGAAGTTCGGCAGCTCGCTCACAGGTAAATTAGCGTTCGTGCGACTGCGAAATTTCTCAATCGTCAGCGGCACCATGCCATTCGCGCCGGCCTTCACTTTCAAAGTGCGCGCCGCAGTTTCAGTCGGGAGATTGTATCCGATGAGTTCGAGTTCCGTTTCTGTATTCGCTGCAACACTGAGCGGAAAAACACCAGTGACATACGGAAGCTCGCCAATCACCAGATTGTAAAAATGCTCCTTGCTGCCGCCAGCCTGCGCGGCACCGACGGTGAGCGCGTAACGCCCGCCATCAGCGAAAGTGTGCGCGATGAATGCATCGCCTCGAGTGAACTTCCGCGACGTCGCCAGCACACGTCCTGCGGAATCCGTGAGACTGATCACCGCGTCCGCGCTCGATCCGAGTGACGATGCGGTGATGTCGAAAACAATCGTCTGCCCTGCTTTTGCATCGAACTCATAGCGGTCGCTTTCGCCCGGTTGCGAAATCACACCCCACGCGGAAACGGGCAACTGCGCGAGCGTCTCGCGTGTGCTCTTCGCGGGGAAATCGCTCACCGGCAAATCGCCTACGCGCAGCGGCACGCGGTCGAACTCCTTGCCGTCGTCCGTCGAGATAATGACGTCGTAGCCATTGCGCGGCAAATCGGCGGGAATGCTGACTGCGAGGGAAATTTCGTCCGGCTTGATGGAGGTGATTTTGATCGCGACACGCTCATCTGCGCATTTCACGAGCAGAGATTTCGGAAGATTGCTTCCGAGTAGCTTCACCGCGACTTCCTTTCCGCGCTCCACTTCTCGCGGCGATGCTGACGCCACTTCCGGCTTCGGCGCATGCTTCGCCTCGTCCTTTTTTGAGTCTGTGCCCTGACACAAAACTCTCCGTAACGTCCTCCGCTTGCCGCACTCAATGCTGGAAGTTTGCGGCGCGATCACTTTCCCGCTCGCGCCTTCGTAAAACGCCACCCCACCATCCGCACGCCCGACAACAAGCGCGTCTCCCGCGAATGCCAGAGCCGTCGGCCAGTCCGATTGTTTTTCGAGCGCGAGACGCTCCTGCACATCGGCGTCCCACACTTTCACGATGCCGTCCTGCGCGGAACTGAGCAGCGACTTCCCGTCCGCACTCCACAGCACACGCAGAATCGGCTGGTCGTGAGCAAAGCGCGCGATGAGCAGCGGATTCGTCGTCTCCCGCGCCTCCGGTGAAACCTGCCAGATGCGGATGCGATTATCCGCGCCACCAGCGGCGAGACGCTTCCCATCCGCGCTCCACGCCACGGCAAGCTGCTCCTTCAGCGGCTGCGAAAAAGTATCGCGCCGCTCCCCGCTCGCCACATCCCAGAGCTTTACCGTGCGGTCCGCGCTGGCGCTCGCGAGCAGCTTTCCATCGGGCCGGAACGCGAGGCCGAACACCGCGCCGTTGTGCCCGCTCAGCGTGCGGCGCTCCGCTCCATCCGCCACATTCCACAGTTTGATTTTCTGATCGTAGCTCCCCGTCGCCAGCGTCCTTCCATCCGGCGAAAGCGCGAGCGCATAGATCATATCCCGGTGCCCTGCAAACGTGCGCAGCACCTTCGCATCCGCCACGCTCCACTCCTTCACCTCGCCCGCCACCGCACTCTCCCCGCTCGCTGCGAATAGCTCCGCGCCATCCGCGCTCCACACAATCGCGTTCACGTTTCCGCGATGCCCCTCCAGCCGCTTCACCACTGCTTGCGAGCGAGCGTCCATCAACTCCACCACGCCATAGCGCCCCACCGCCACGAGCTTCGCCTGCGGCGAAAAAGCGAGCGCCGTCACCGCCACACGCGGCGCGCCCTTCGGCAGAACCTTCGGCACTTCCACGACCTTCTTATCCATCGCGCGCTGCGGCGGTTTCGCACCCGCATCAATCCACTTCACGAACGCCTCGATCTCCTCCGCCGTGAGTTTGTCGCGTTTGCCCGGCGGCATGAATTTCTTCTTCCCGTCCTTCACCACCTCGCCGCGCAGATATTTCACCATCAAGCTCTCCGTCCCCTTCCCCGCTTCGAACGCCTTGCCGCTCTCGCCGCCCTTCAAAATATCCGCGTGCGACTCCATCACAAACTTCCCCTCCGGGTCATCCGCCGCGTGACAGTCGAGACAGCGATCCTCGATCAACTTGGCCACCGCCGGAAAATAATCCGGCTCCTCCGCGAGCAGACGCACAGCGAGAAACAGAAGAATGAAACACAGCCTCATGCCTCGGAGGATGAACGGCAAACGCCCCGCGATCAACTTACAACCGCGTGCGGCCGCGCACTACTCGATCTCCTCGAAGTGGCTGAACAGCCGGAAACCATCGTAGCGATCCTGGATGTCCTTTTGCGTGAGCGTCCGCATCCGTTCGAGGCTGAACTGCTCCACATTGTAAGACGCCAGCACCGAGCCGAACACCACCGCCCGGCGCAAATCGGTGAACTTCACCGTGCCGTCCACCGTGCTCGCGAGATAGCCGGCGAGACCGCCAGCGAACGAGTCCCCCGCCCCGGTCGGGTCATGCACATCTTCGAGCGGATACGCGCCACACGAAAAGAAATCCCCGTTTTCGCCGAAGAGCAAACAGCCGTGCTCGCCCTTCTTCACCGCCACGAAACGCGGCCCCATCGCCTGAATCTTCTGGCCCGCCTTCACCAGCGAAGTCTCCTTCGTCAGCAGACGCGCCTCGCCGTCATTCAGAATCAACATGTCCACCCGCTTGAGCAGCCGCGTCAGCTCCGGCAGCGCGATGTTGATCCACAGGTCCATCGTATCCGCGATGACGAACTTCGGCTTCTTCACCTGATCCAGCACGTGGTTCTGCAAATCCGGCCCGATATTTCCCAGCAACACAAACGGCGTCTCCGCATACCCCGGCGCCAGCACCGGATTGAAATGCTCGAACACATTCAGCGCGATGCTCCGCGTCTCGCGCACATTCATGTCCACCATGTATTCGCCCGACCACCGGAACGTCTCCCCGTCCACCATCTGCAACCCCGCAAGGTCCATCCCGCGCGATTTAAAAAACTCCACATGCTCGCCGGGAAAATCCTTCCCCACCACGCCGACCAGATTCACCTGCGAGAAAAACGACGCCGCCACCGCGCAATAACTCGCCGACCCGCCGAGCAGATCCGCGTGCTCCTCAAACGGAGTTTTTACTGTATCGAGCGCAATGGAACCAACAACGAGGACGGACATAGGAGAATGAAGGATTACGGGTTTGGAATGACAAATAATTCCCGCCAGCGGCGGAAAGGCGCACGGGATACATAGCGAAAGCGTGCGCGTCCAGCCCGATGCTGGCATATCGCGTCCCTGCAACTGCGGCGGGGCTTTGTTGCTGTCCGGGACGTTGCTTCCGCCGTCCATGCACGTGCTTCCGCCTCGCAAGCAAGGTCCCGCGCCGTCCGGGTGGCGTCCTTCTCTGTTGGAGGCCCGCCCCCTTTTCGCGCGGGGTGCTCCAAACTTCGTGCGGGGTGTTCCTAATTTCCGGCGGGGTCGTCCAAAAATCTGGCGGGGTGCCCAAAACTTTGCGCGGGGTGCTCCAAATTTCTGGCGGGTTCGTCCAAAAACCCGGCGGGGTGCCCAAAACTTTGCGCGGGGTGCTCCAAATTCCCGGCGGGTTCGTCCTAAAACCCGGCGGGGTGCTCCAAACTTTGCGCGGGTTCGTCCAAAAACTTGGCGGGGTCGTCAAACTTTGGCGCGGGGTCGTCCAAATTCCCGGCGGGGTCGTCCACGGGAAGCGCAGGGACGCCCATGGAAGGTGGAGGGTAATCCAAGAACTTCACAGGCCAACATACCGTTGGTTCCAGTGACGTTATTCCGCTGTTCAGTAACGTTATTCCGCCGTCCAATGACGTTATTCCGTCGTCCGATAACGTTATTCCGCCGTCCAATAACGTTATTCCGCCGTCCAATAACGTTATTCCGCCGTCCAATAACGTTATTCCGTCGTCCAATAACGTTACTCCGCCTTCCAATAACGTTACTCCGCCTTCCAATAACGTTACTCCGCCGTCCAATAACGTTATTCCACCGTCCAATAACGTTACTCCTCCGTCCAATAACGTTATTCCGCCGTCCGATAACGCTCCTCTTTTCCTCAGAGAAGCCTCTCTGTAGCCCGATGGGGCTGGCGGGGGCAGCGGCGCTTTACTGCGGCGGGTTCTTGGTGCCGTCGGGGAAGGTGATGTCGGTATTCGGCAGGGCAGCACGCAGTTCGCGCAGCGCGGCAGCGGGGATTTTATTGCAGCTGTAGAGGTTGAGTTCCTTCAGTCCAGTGAGGCCCTTGATACCGTCCACGTTTTGCAGCGAGCGGCAGAAGCGGAGGTTTAGCAATTGCAGTGCGGTGAGGTCCTTGAGGTCGTCCACGTTTTGCAGCGCGGTGCAGTTGGTGAGGTTGATCTCTTGCAGGGTGGTGAGACCCTTGAGAGCATTCACGTTTTGCAGCGCGGTCCATTCGCTAAGATCGAGCATTTGCAGGCCGGTAAGGCCCTTCAGAACGTCCGCGTTCTGTAGTGTGGGGCAGTTGCTGAGAGCGAGAGATTGCAGACCGACGACGTTCTTGAGGTCGTCCATATTTTCACATGCCGAGACACGTAATACCGTGGGACGGAGTAAGTGGAGCATTTCTCGGTAGCGGCCAAGGTCAGGGACTTCTCCCATGCCAAGCACGCGGGGGTGAGTTCCCCATGTCTCCTTTTTCAGAGCATTGTGCCAATCCTGACGAATGAGGCTGATGGCGTCGTCGCACTCCCAAGTGAAGTGTGCCACCTTCGCCTCCCATACGGCATTTTCGTAGGCGTTGAGCTTCCACATTTGCCAGCCGCACACACCGAGAAAGATCGCGAGCATCCACCACCAAAGTTTCCCAGGGCGGCGGCGTTTGGCTGGAGGTTCTTCGTTCACCGCCGCCTTTTGCCAATCGCCGCCGCGCAACGCAAGACGCGGGAGATTCAGGTGGTGTCCAAATTTGGAAGCCAGGAAACTAGGAATGAACTGAAGTCGGCTAATCCAATTGGGGTGACAATCTTCCCTTCATGGCTTCATGGCTTCCAAATTAAAAATAGAACACTCCAGAGATTCAGCGGCGCGTCCGTGCGGGCGGTGTGACTTTCCCTTTCCACACGCCCCTTTCCCCCGCTAGAACGCGCGGACTGCATGAAAACACTCAGACTCGGCATCATCGGCGGCGGGCTTATGGGACGGGAAATGGCGAGCGCCATCGGGCGCTGGTGCGCGCTCACGGATGTCGGCGTGCGGGTCGAGTTGGCGGCGGTGTGCGACCTCGCGGAAAAGACGCGCGAGTGGTTCCGGCAAATCCCGACCGTGCGGCAAATCACGGCGGACTCGCGCGAGCTGCTCGCGAATGCGGAACTCGATGCGGTGTATGTCGCGGTGCCGCATCATCTGCACGAAGCGCTCTATCTCGACGTGCTGCGGGCGGGGAAGGATTTGCTGGCGGAGAAACCTTTCGGGATTGATCTCGCGGCGGCGCGGAAAATTCGCGACGTGGCGCGGGAAACGGGGCGCTTTGTGCGGTGTTCGTCGGAACTACCATTCCTGCCGGGCGTGCAGCGCGCGCTGCGGGTGATCGGCGAGGGAAAGTTGGGGCATTTGCTGGAGATTCGCAGCGGCTTCTGGCACGCGAGCGATCTCGACCCGGCGAAGACGATCAACTGGAAGCGGCAGGTGAAATTTTGCGGAGCCATCGGCGTCATGGGCGACCTCGGGATGCACGCCTGCCACGTGCCGTTCCGCCTCGGGTGGCGTCCGGCGCACGTGTATGCGCAGCTTCAAAAAATCACGCACGAGCGACCCGACGGCAAAGGCGGCATGGCGGCTTGCGACACGTGGGACAACGCGATGCTGCACTGCGATGTGGAAATCCCCGGACACCCCAACGGCACCGTGCCGATGCGGCTGGAAACGAAGCGTCTCGCGCCGGGCGAAATGAATACGTGGTTCATCGAAGTGCTCGGCACCGATGGCGGCGTGCGCTTTTCCACGAAGGAGCCGAAGACCGTGTGGCAGTTCCGGCGCGGCAAGGAGCAGGTGTGGGAGCGCTACGATGTGGGCATGGCGGACAGCGCGTTCCCCGTGGTCACGGGCGGGATTTTCGAGGCGGGATTTGCGGATTGCTTTCAGCAAATGCTGGCGGCTTTCGCTGCGGAGCGCGCCGGTTCGCTCGGCGGGCGCTTCGGCTGCGCGACGCCGGATGAAGCGGTGCTCAGCCACGAGCTTTTCGCCGCCGCGCTCGTCTCGCACACGGAGAAGCGCGCCGTGGAAATTTCAACCAACAACACAACACCATGAGCCAGCAAAACAACGTCGTCAGCATCCACCCGTATTTCAAAGTCCACGCCGGAAAAATGGACGCATTCAAGGCACTGCTCCCGCAGTTCGTCGCCCGCACCACGACTGAAAAAGACTGCCTCTGCTACGACTTCACCATCTCGGACGACGTGATTTTCTGCCGCGAAAGCTACATCGGCGCAGAAGCCACGCTGGCCCACATCACCAACGTCGGCGACCTGCTCGACGAAGCGCTGAAAATCTCCGACCTGCTGCGTCTGGAATTCCACGGCCCCGCCGCCGAACTCGAAAAGCTCAAGCCCGCGATGAGCGCGCTGAACCCAACGTGGTTCGCCTTCGAGTGCGGTGTGGCGAAGTAATGTTTCCCCTTTTCCTGCTTTCCGCTCTGGGGTTGGTGGTTAGTTTTGCGATTCACCTGTCGTCCTTTATCCCGGGGAGAATCGTGGAAATGGGACAAGTTTGGCCGATGCATGTTTTAATTTTCCCGCTCTTCCTCATCATGATCCACAGGACCAACAAAGACAGCACGTCCGGCAAACAAGGCTCGTTCCCACCTGCAGATGCACCGCGATGGATGAGTCTGTTGATTACAGTGCTCTTTATTTACGCGCTGGTGAACTTTGCCATGTTGCTTGTTCATACTTATAATGGAGGCCCGCGCAGGCGCGATGGAAAGTATGTTCAGCAAAACCACGGCCGCGTCATCAAGGAGATCACCGAGACCGAATATAATCAGCTGCGAGCCTGGGAGGCGCGTGGTTTTTCCGGACACTGGATGCTTTTCTACTCCGCACCGATGGCGGCCTTCTACGCATTTTGGCGCAGGCAAAAGCAGCCTACTCCTTGAAGTCCGTATCCGCTGCGGTCAGGTCCAATTCTTTGATCCACGCACTGTATCAATTTTCACTTCAGCGAGGACATCCAAAATCCTGACAGATATACCAGCGGTGGGATTTCCCCTGCGCCATGCCGATGCCAAAATCGACAAGCCTTCGATCCAGAAGATTTCTGCGGTGTCCTGATGATTTCATCCATCCATGCACGACATCGACAGCGGAAAAGCTACCGCTAAAGCTGGCTACGTTTTCGGCCAGACGAGTGTAGCTGTAGCCCGACGATTTGATGAAAAAGGAAAATCCATCGTGGGACATATTTTCCTTTCGTGCCATGTGCGCAGCGTGCTTTTGCGCCGCTTCGGTGAGTTCTGCATTCACTTTGAGAGGTCTTCTCCCCTCCCTCCGGCGGAAATTGTTCGTTTCCTCGATCATCGTTTTGACCATGTGCGCTTGTTTTTCACCGGCAACCGCGCGGAAACCTGTCAAACTCAGGATCAATGAAAAGAGGATGATACGGGGCATGGTCCGAATTTAGTCACCGCCAAGCGGGATGGTGATGATTTGCTCCTTCGTTTTCTCGACGAATAGTTTGTCGATAATTGGTGCGCCTCCGTAGGTGGTTTCGATGAGACAGTGGTGGCCGGGGTGCAGTCGGAAGGTGAGGATGTTATTTAAGTCTGCAGCTTCGTCACTGCTGGTGCCGGTGTATTTTTCCCCGCTGTCGGTGTCGGTGACAGTGACTTTCGCGGCGATGCGCTTGCCGTCTGGTCGATCAAGAATGCGGATGCGCACGCTGGTCTTTTCGTCCTCGGGTTTGGCGGCGGCGGTGTAGCGGGCAGTGACGTTCACGGCGGGGACCCATTGGATGCTGAGGTCCCACACGAGGGGAAAGGCGAGGCCGGTTTTCTTGAAGCTGCTGGCGTAGATACGGTGCTCGGGTTTGGTGTCGTCGGCCTTGGAGGCGTCGCCTTTGAACCATCCGCGATCGAGGCCCTGGGCATCGGGCTCGGCGGCGCCGGTGAAGTGCCAGCCGTTGTCCCAGATTTCCACCCATGTATGGTTACCGTGCATATTCGTCCACATCGGCGTGCCGACGACGCGGGCGGGGATGCCGACGCTGCGGCACGCCTCGACGAGGAGGATGGAAAGTCCGCTGCAGGAGGCGAGACCGCTCTCTATGCTCTCGGCTCCGCTCTGGTCGGCCTTCTTTCTTTTGGTGGAGTAGCGGACGTTGAGCTTTTTGAAGAGGGTGCGGTTCAGTGCCTGCGCGGCTTCGCCGGGGGTGGTGCAGTCTTTGATGATTTCCCTGGCGACTTCGCGAATGCGGGTGCGCGTGTCGTCGCGGCGTTCGTTGAGGCTCGCGTAGGGAAGGATGTCGTTGAGGAAAATATCGCGCGGAATTTGTTTTACCCACGGAGCGCTGGCGAGGTCTCGGTGTGCCTGCGCGACGTGCGCGAGGAGGAAGTCGGCTTTCATCGAGGCGAGATCCACAGGTGGCATATTTTCGATGAGGAAGCTCATGGCTTCGCGCTGCTCGTCGGGAACTTTTGCAAGGGCAGAGACGAGTTCTTTGCGATTGTCACCAGCAGCTTTCAGCACAGTCTCCGTGCTTGCAGGCCACCACTTAAAAATTTGTTCCGCCGAGGCACCGGCGAGCAACGTGAAGACAGCGAGCACTGGGAGGATGGAGGTTTTCATGGTCCGGTGATTTCTGTGATGCGCGCATCGTGCTGGATGCGCCAGCGGCGGGGAGCTTCGCCAGGCTGGGTGTCGGTGATGACACACTCGTAGCCGTCGCGGGTGATTTTTAGCGTAGGTGCGCCGAGCGTGTCCACGGCGCGGGCGATGAAATCGAGTTCGTCGAACGTGGCGGCCCAGCGCTTGTTTTTTTGGAAGTAATCTTTTTGCGCGTAGTAGATCGTGTGCAGCACGTCGCGCGCAAATGCGGACGAGTCGGGGCGAAAGGCGACCTTTCCGCGTGTGGTTTCATTGGTGAACTGCACGAAGCCCCATCGCTCAGGCCGGTGCATGTCAACGACACCCTGCGCAGACCAAATCCAATTATGCTCCGGTGTTTTCGGGACTTTGGTAGTTTTGCCGCCGGTGGTTTCGATGTCCCACTCGACGCGCGAAAAACCTATGCGCCACTGATCGCCTTCGCGCGGTGGCGTCGGGCGATTCGCGTGGGCGGCGAGCGCTTTCCACGGAAAGGCGATCTCGACACTCCAGCCCTCGTCGCGGTCGGTGGGATTGTTGAGCGTGCCGCGAATGTGGACGGCGCTTTTCAATCCGGCGATGTCCCATTCATTTTGCGCCGCTCCACCGTCCTTGTAAGGCTTCGGCAGAAACAAATCCCAGCCGGTGTTGAGCGCGTTCATCTCGAATTCGTAGTAATCGTGCGAGTCACCGTCCGGGTCCATGAACACCTCGAAGTCCGGGTCTTGGAAAATCACCGCATCGCGCTTCGTGATCGTCGCCCAGACGTGCGGCTCTTCCATTTCCGCCGCGATGTAAAAGTATTCGTCGTCCCAGAGCATCTTCGCACGCGTGCGCAGTCGCGGCTTCGGCTTCCCATCGCCCTCGATGTCCACAAAGTTCTCCGTCCAAGGCGCGGCCTCCCACGCAGCGTCATCGAGTTTGCCATCAATCACCGGAGCCGCGACCGCCCGCTGGCAGACATATCCACGCGGAACCATGGGCCGCATCTTCGTCATCCAATCGGAGAAATAACTCTTCGCAGCAGGCGGATTTTCCGCACCAGCGGAAACGAGTAGCGCGCAAGATGTGAATGTGATGGCGAGGTGTTTCATCAAAAGAGGCACTCGTCACAAATGCGGCGAGAGGGCCAACGGCCCTGCCCATACCAGCCTAGGCCAGAGCGAGGCACGAGCGTCGGCCTAGGTTTGGTAACATAGACGGCAAGAGGACTGAAAGTCCGATTCATCCACGTATTCCATCGCGGAAAATGGTGCCGGGCTTTCAGCCCTTTGTCCGTAAATGCAAGCATACCTTGGGCGTTGCCCAAGGCTGGTATGAATTCGGGCCTTTGGCCCTCAATCGCGGTGATCGAGTTCACTTTTTCGGCGGCGCTTCGAGGAGGAGGTAGGTCATCAGGTCGCGGAGTTCTTCGGCGGTCAGCGCCTTGTCGAGACCAGCGGGCATGAGCGAAGTCTTCATCGGCTCGGTGGTGGCGATGTCGGATTTCTTTAGTTTCGCAATGACTCCGCCGGGCTGTGCGATTTGGATTTCCTCGGCGGTCTCTGCGACGCGCGCGCCGGTGACAGCGGTGCCGTCCTTGCGAGTGACGATGTAGCCGACGGCATCGGGGTTGATGGCGGCGTTGGGGTCGGCGATGTCTTTGAGCACGCTGGCGTAATCGCGGTGGGGGAGATTGCTGAGTTCGGGGCCGACACGGAAACCGTCGCCACGCAATTGGTGGCAGGTCGCGCAAGTCGCCTTGCCTTTGAAAAGCTCACGCCCCGCGTTCCAATCGCCACCCGCGATTTCGGGGATGCGCTTCGCGCGTTCATCCACCGTGCCCGGAACGGCGAACGGCAGAAGGATGCGACGAGTCGGCAGCGCGCGCGGGCGCGGATCGCGGCTGGTGAAATAGGAAACATCGAGCGTCTTGAGAGGCGTGGCTACCACGATGCTGAAAGGCAGCCATTGATTTTCCTTCGGTGCGGTGGAGGTGAGATGCACTTCGTTAACGCTCACAGTTTCGACTTTTGTCCATGATACGGGCTTCCCGGCATCTGGCTCGAAACGCAGTTCAGCATCGCTTTTAAAGACGACGGTGACGGTTTCTGGATCGGGAGCGTAATCGAGTTTGGAAATCGGCTGTGTGGCCGGGGTGAGCATCTGCCAAAGGTCGAGTTGCCCCGAAATCATGAGCGGATTCGGCGGCGTGCTGATTGCGGTAAGAGTGCCGACGGAAAGAGCACCGTTCTTAACCCCGAAATGTTCAAGAGGAAGCTTTCCGCTCTTCAACGCAATCCAATCTAGGAAACCATCGTGTGAATTACTGCCTCTAGTGAACTCGCGAGCGGCTGTGAAATCTGGATGCGGCAAGAAAAGGCTAATAGTTTCCCAATACTCTCTAATTCCGAATCCAAGACGTGCGTAGGTGAGCATAGTTCCGGAGAGATCGCAGGCTACATCCAGCGAAGTTTCGCCGGAAATACTGATGGCGTAATTAACCGCAATAGTGCGCGGTTCCGTTTCTATGATGATGCTGCGTTTGTCGTCGCTGATGCGCACCGCTTTCACCGCCACAGGCGAGCGTGGCTGCTCCTGCTGCATCTTCACCACTTCGTAGCCGGGGCGGAATTTCTCCAGCCGATCCGCGGCGGCGACGTAGCGGCCTGCTTCGACTTTCGTGCGCGCGGTGAGGTCTTTCCATTTTTCAGGGTCGAGCGGGCGGTCGAACTCGATGACTGTTTCTGTCGCGCTTTTTGCGTAGGTGAGCACGGGTTGCGGCGCGGCTTTGTCCGTGTAGCTGATTTTAAAAATGCGGCCCTCGCCTTTCGGGCCGTTGCCCCAGTCCGGCGCGCCGCTGTGGCAGCACACCACGAGGTCGCCCGCCGGGGAGATTGCGCAATCCACCGGCATCATCCCGAGCGACGCGATCAACTCCGAGTGCGCCACGTAGCCTGCGGCGGTTTTCGCCAGCTTCGTGCGCCAGAGCTTGCCGCGCGATTCGCCGGTTACGATGGCGTCGTCCGCCCAAAACTCCGGGCCGAAACGCCCGCGCCCGGCGGAGGGGCCGTTGAAGCGGAAGCCGCACGCGCTTTGATGCTGCGGCGCGAAGTCCCACACGCTCGGCTCATCAATCACGCCCGGCAGCCACTTTGGATGACTCGGCGGAAAGCCGTAGTGCCGCCCCGCTTGGATGTGCAGCAGCTCGTCGAAAGGATTGCCGTTCGGCACCCACGTCGCGCCCTCTTGATCGGTGCCGAAGAGGTCGCCGTGCTTATTAAATTGCAGCGACATGATGTAGCGCAGCCCCGTCGCGAGTTGCTCCACTTTTCCCTCGGGCGAAATGCGTAGCACACAGCCGCGCCGTTTGTCCGTCGAGTAATGCGGGCCGTCCTTGTCCTTCCAATACGCATTGCCCGGCTGCCCGTTTCCCATCGTCACGTAGAGCGAGCCATCGGGGCCGAAAGTGATCGCCATCGAGCTGTCCACGCGGCGGTGCATGAGATACCCGGCCTTCACCAGTTCCGGGTCGTCGAAGCCCTTGATGACCGTCTCACGTTTGTCCGGCACGCCATCGCCATCCGTGTCGAGCCAGCGCACCACTTCATCGGTGAGCACCGCGTAGGGATTCCCGTCCTTCACCACCATGCCGAGCGGATAGTTGGCGTTCGCCTCCGGCGAAAAAGTATCCACTTTGTCCTCGAGTCCGTCGCCATTCGTATCGCGCAGCAAATGAAAGCGCCCGTCGTAGCCACCCGCGAACAACCGCCCGTCCGGCGCATACTCGATGTTGTTCAAATTGGTCAGCTTCACCGGAAGCTCGCGCACCGTGAACCCCGGCACAAGCATCGTGATCCCCGCGCCCGCCGGCGTCGGCGGAAACGGCGGCTCAGGCTGCTTGTCCGGCACCGAGGGAATGAACGGCTCCACCGCGAAAACGGAGGCACAAGCGAGGAGGAGCGCGGTGATGAGAGGCTTGGTCATTTTGGAAACGGGTGAAAGTGCGACGATGCGGATGCCGTGACGCGCAATCAAGACCGCAACGTAAAACTGAGTCTCCACGTTGTGTGACGTGGCGGCTATGCACAAGCGTCAGGCTGGACACTGAAATATAATTCAAGTGTGTATGACTCCCATGATGCAAACTCGCCGGACATTTCTTCGCACCTCTGCGGCGGCCGGTGCAGGGCTGTTTACCGAGGTGCTCGGTGCATCGCCCGCGCCGACTGTGCTGGCGCTGCCACATCAGACGGAGGATGTGATTTTTTTAACACCGGATGACGCCGCTTATGCGGCAGCGCGCGAAGTTCATAACGCGGGTATTTTAACGAAGCCCAAGCGCATCGCAATGTGTGCGACGGAGAACGGTGTGCAGCAGACGTTGCAACGCGCGAAGAGCGAGGGCTGGCCGGTGGCAGTGAAATCGGGCGGGCATTCGTTCGAGGGATTTTCGCTGAATGACGACGGACTGGTGATCAACGTCTCGCCTTGCAACGAACTGCATCTCGACTCCCGCACTGGTCTGCTCACCGCCGGGGCTGGCTGCCGCTTGCGCGATGTGAACCGCTTGCTCCTCTCAAAGGGACGTTTCCTGCCTGCGGGTTCATGCGCAACGGTCGGTCTCGCGGGGCTGACACTCGGCGGGGGCTACGGGATGTTCGCACGCAAGTGGGGGCTTACGTGCGATCACTTGCGCTCGCTGCGCATGGTGGACGGCACGGGCACTATCCGTGACTCGGTCACCGATCCCGATTTGCTCTGGGCCGCGCGCGGCGGTGGCAACGGCCACTTCGGAATCGTGACGCAACTGACGCTGCAAACACGCGTGGCACCGCGCGCTTTTTCCTCGTGGAAATTTCGCGCCTACCGGCTCAATCAGGCTCTCACGGAAAAGCTGCTGGAAGCATGGTTCGACGCCACCGCCGCGCTACCGAACGACGCATTCTCAGCGTGGATCATGAACGGCACGCAAGTCACTGTGCTGCTAACCACCACGGGCGCGCCGGAGGAAAAAGGCGTGGCCGCATTTCGCCGCACGCTCACCGCACTGACGAACAAGGCCACCTCCGCCGCACCAGTGCCGCTCACGAAAGCGCTGCCGTGGTATTACGGCGAAGCGGGGCCGGTGTCTTTCAAGAACACAAGCGCCGGCTACTACAAAGGAATGGCCGATCTCAAAGGCGCGCTCACGGGGATTTTTCAAGGAAGTGCTCACGGTGCCTGGCCTTGTGTTTCAAATCAACACGCTCGGCGGCGCAATCGCCAGCGGTCCCGACGGAGCCTACCCGCATCGCGCATACCCGTATCTCGGCGAAGCACAGGCGTATTGGGAAAACGCCGACCGCGCGGCGGATTTGCAGGCAGCTATCGGGAGGATTCGCGACCATATCGCGCAAGCGGGAATTGATCGCCACTACGCGAACTATCCCGACATCGCCTTCCACGACTGGCCCGTCGCCTACTACGGACGTAAAAACTACGAACGCCTCCAAAGTCTGAAGCAGCGTTACGATCCCGAAAACCACGTGCGTCATCCGCAAAGCGTGCGCCTGCCTATATAAGATGCGAAGCAGAGTTTAGTAATATGATGACATCCGCAAACACCTCAAAACCCCCGTGCGTATTGTTCTAATTTAATCTCGCTGCCTCGCCGTAAATAGCCATCACCTTTATACCCATGAATAACCTCCGCGCTTTTGTGTTTCTCTTCGCCCTCCAATGCGCCGCCTTCGCTGAGTTCCGCGCCGGGGCTTTCTCCGTGGACATCGGACCTCAGGAATTTCCCGTGCGGGTGAATGCCATGTTCACGGAGCGCTCGGCGGACAAGGTGGTGGACCCGCTCGCGGCGAAGGCGCTGGCGCTCGACGATGGGAAAACGCGCATCGTGCTGTGCGTGGTGGATACGTGCATGATGGCGCGCGACCTCATTGACCGCGCGAAGGCCGACGCGAGCAAGGCGACGGGTGTGCCGGTGGAAAGGATGCTCGTTTCCGCGACGCACACGCACTCCGCGCCGTCGGCGATGGGCTGCCTCGGGAGTCGCATTGACCCGGTGTATGCGCGCTATCTGCCGGGGCGCATCACGGCGGCCATCGTCGGCGCGGTGGAGCGCTTGCAGCCTGCGCGCATCGGTTGGGCGCAGGAGGACGACGCGGAGCACACTTTCAACCGCCGCTGGATTCGCCGGCCCGACAAAATGCTGCGCGACCCGTTTGGCGAACTGAACGTGCGCGCCAACATGCACCCCGGCCACCAAAGCCCGGACGCCATCGGCCCGAGCGGCCCGGTGGACCCGCAACTCTCCGTGCTCGCGGTGCAGACGCGCGAGGGGAAACCGCTCGCGCTTTTCGCCAACTACTCCCAGCACTACTACGGCTCGCCGTTGCTTTCGGCGGATTATTACGGGCGCTTTGCGAAACACATCGCCACGGAACTCGGCGCGGGCGAGGCGTTCGTGAGCATCATGTCGCAAGGCACGAGCGGCGACCTGATGTGGATGGACTACGGCTCGCCGGCTCGCGACATCGGCTACGACGCTTACGCGAAAGCCATCGCCGCGCGCGTGGCCGCGATGGTGCGCGGCATCCAGTGGCGTGACGATGCGCCGTTGAAAATGGCCGAGCGCACGCTCGCGCTCACCTACCGCGTGCCGGATGAAAAACGTCTCGCCTGGTCGCGCGAGGTCGCGGCGAAGCTCGGCGAAAAACTCCCGCAATCGCAGGCGCAGATTTACGCGCTCGAAGCCATCGAACTGCACGAGCGGCAGAAGACCGAACTCAAACTCCAGGCGCTGCGCATCGGCGACCTCGGCCTGACCGCCCTCCCGAACGAAGTTTTCGCCATCACCGGCCTGAAACTGAAACGCCAGTCGCCGCTCGCCGCGACGTTCAACGTCGAACTCGCGAACGGAGCCGAAGGCTACATCCCGCCGCCTGAGCAGCACGCGCTCGGCGGCTACACGACGTGGCCCGCGCGCACGGCGGGACTCGAAGTGAACGCCGAGCCGCAAATCGTCGAAGCACTGCTCGGCCTGCTGGAAGAGGTCGTCGGCAAACCGCGCCGTCCGCTCGTGGACGAACCGACGCCCTACTCGCGCGCCGTGCTCGACGCGAAGCCGCTCGCGTATTGGCGGCTCGACGAGATGAGCATTCCCACCGCGCGCGACGCGACGGGCAAACACGACGCGAAATTTGAGAACGGCGTGGCGCTGTATCTCGAAGGTTTTGCAAAAGGCCGCGCCGCACATTTCGCAGGCGGGTGTGTCCGCGCGGATGTGCCGCTCGGCGAAAACTACACCGTCTCGCTCTGGCTCTGGAACGGCCTTCCGCCCAACACCCGCGCCGTCACTGGCTACGCCTTCTCGCGCGGCCCCGATGGCGACAAAGCTGCGCGCGGCGAGCACCTCGGCATCGGCGGCACCTCGCGCGCCGACCTCACGGGCAAACTCATCCTTTTCAACGGGAACGAGCGCGACGAACTGCTCGTGGGTCGCACGCCGCTCGCACTGCGCGCCTGGCATCACGTGACGCTCGTGCGCGAGGGCGCAAAGGTCCGCGTCCATCTCGACGGTCGCGCCGAGCCGGAGATGGCGGGCGAATTCGCGCACACCGTTCCGGCGGGCGACGGCACCATCTTTCTCGGCGGACGCAATGACGGGACGTTCGGCTTCGAGGGCAAGCTGGATGAAGTCGCCATCTTCCCACGCGCGCTCTCCGCCGCGGAAATCGCCGCGCTTTACCAAGCCTCCGCGCAGACACCGCCTGCCGCCGCTGCCGTCGCGCCCGCCATCGTGCCGCCACTCTCGCCGTCCGACTCGCTGAAGAAAATCCACGTCCGCGAGGGCTTCGCCGTCGAGCTGGTCGCGAGCGAGCCGCTGACGATGGACCCGGTGGCAATTGATTGGTCGTCCGATGGCCGGCTGTGGGTCGTCGAGATGGCCGACTACCCGCTCGGCATGGATGGTAACGGCAAACCCGGCGGACGCGTGCGCGTGCTCGAAGACACCGACGGCGACGGACGCTACGACAAGTCCACGCTCTTCGCCGACGGCCTCACTTTTCCCACGGGCCTGCTCACGTGGCGCGATGGCGTCATCGTCACCGCCGCGCCCGACGTGCTTTTTCTCCGCGACACCGACGGCGACGGAAAAGCCGACACGCGCGAGGTGCTCGTGAGCGGCCTGACCACGGGCAACCAGCAGCTCCGCGCGAACGGCCTGCGCTGGGGACTCGACGGCTGGGTGTATTGCGCGGCGGGCGGGCATCACGGCCAATACGGCATGGGCACAAAGCTCCACACGAGAACCGTCGACGTGCTCGTCGGCTCGCGCGACTTCCGCTTTCGCCCCGACACCGGCGAACTCGAGGCGGAGAGCGGGCCGTCGCAATTCGGGCGCAACCGCGACGATTGGGGGCACTGGTTCGGCACGCAGAATTCGCGTCCGCTTTGGCACTACGTGCTGGCCGACCACTACCTCGCGCGCAATCCGCACGTCGCCGCGCCCAATCCGCAACAGCAGGTCGTCGTGCCGCTGAATCCGAAAGTCTGGCCCGCGAGCGCTCTGGAAAAACGCTACCATTCGTTCGGCGAAAGCGGGCACTTCACCAGCGCGTGCAGCGGGATGATTTACCGCGACGAATTGCTCTTCGGTCGCGGCCCGGAACAGCACGCATTCACGTGCGAGCCGTTTCACAATCTCGTGCAGCACAACGTCGTCACCGACTCCGGCGTGAGCTTCACCGCGCGCCGCGCACCGGGCGAGGAGCAGCGCGAATTTTTCGCCAGCGAAGACCGCTGGTGCCGCCCCGTGATGACCCGCACCGGCCCCGACGGCGCGCTGTGGGTCGTGGACATGTATCGCTACATGATTGAGCACCCCGAGTGGCTGCCGGAGGAAGGCAAAGCCGAGCTGCTCCCGCACTACCGACTCGGCGACGACCGCGGGCGCATCTATCGCGTTTTGCCGAGCGGTGTCGCTCCGCGAAAAATCACCCGCCTCGACAAACTCAGCACCGCCGAACTCGTCGCCGCGCTCGATTCGCCGAACGAATGGCAGCGCGACAAAGCGCACATGATGCTCGTCTGGCGCGCCGACGCGGCAGCACTCCCGCTTTTGGAAAAGATGGCCGCGGAAAGCGCGAACCCGCTCGCGCGCCTCCACGCTCTGTGCATCGCGGAAACGCCTGCCGCCATCATCCGCGCACTGACTGATTCGCATCCCGGCGTCCGCGAAAATGCCGTGCGCCTCGCGGAGAAACATCCCACGCCGGAAATCATCGCCGCCGCCGCGAAGCTCGTGAACGACCCGGACGCCAAAGTGCGCCTGCAACTCGCATTCACACTCGGCGAGTGGAAAACCCCCGACGCTGGCGATGCGCTCGCGCGCCTCGCCGTGAAAGACTGCAGCGAGCCGTTCATCGTCGCGGCGGTGATGAGCAGCGCCGTCCCGCACGTGCGCACGCTGACCGATGCCGTGACCAAGGGTGGAGGCGACCCACTACGGATTTTCGGCCCGTCCCTCACGAAGCTCGCCAAAGCCCTCGGCGAGCCCGCACCCGCCATCGTCGCCGCCGCGCCGGAAAGCCCCGACGCTCCGGCCCCGCCCGCCAGCCGCGCCGACGTCATCAAAAAATTCCAGCCCGCGCTGAAACTCACCGGCAACCCCGCCAACGGGCGCGCCGTTTTCACCCAGCTCTGCACCACGTGCCACAAGCTCGGCGACACCGGCCACGAAGTCGGCCCCAACCTCGTCTCCGTCGCCGCCCATCCGCCGGAGAAACTGCTCGTCAACATCCTCGACCCGAGCGCCGACGTGCAGCCCGGCTATTACGCCTACCAGTGCCGCCTCACCGACGGCACCGAGGTCTTCGGACTCATCGCCAGCGAAACCGCCAACAGCATCACCTTCAAACTCCCCGACGGCACCACCCGCCCCGTGCTGCGCAAAGAAATCGCCGCCCTGCAAAGCACCCGCGCCTCCCTCATGCCCGCCGGCCTCGAAGCCGCCCTCGACCTGCAAAAACTCGCCGATCTCATCGCCTTCCTGCGCACTGGTGACAGCCGCTGAAAAATAGGCGGCTTACTTCTTCTGCCTCGCGAGGGCTTTTAGCTCCTCTTGCGTCCATGGGGTTTTTCGGTCTGCGATTTCTTTGCGGACGGTTGCGATTTCGGAGGCCAGCGCGGGCTTTTTCCAATCGTGCCATTGCTGGCCGATGAAATTGAGCACGCTGGCGAGTTGTTCGTCGTTGTAGGTTTGTTCGAGCGGGAGCATCAGGCCCTCGCCAAAAGTCTGACCATCCACGGGGCCGACCTGGCCCTTGAGCACAATACGCGCGAGCATTCCGACGTTACCCCGATGCTTGAACCATTCGGAGTTTGCGAGTGGCGGTGCGAGGAGTTTGTCGCCGGACTTCACGCCTTTGCCATCGGGGCCGTGGCAGGTGGTGCAGAGAGTTTCGTAAATCTGCCTACCTTGTTTACCCGATACGCTGAGTGCTATGGCGGAGCTGTTGGCTTTGTCGGTTTCCAGCAGCGCTGCAATGATGGGGCCGGGCTTGGCGGTGAGTTCCTGAGGCTGGCTGAGTCCTGCGGCGCGATATGCGAGGTAAAGTTGCGTGCGCACGTGTGCATCGGCGTCGGCGAGCATGACGGAGAGCGCCTTCGCGATGTCGGCGTCGTCTTTCACAATCAACGGCTCTGCGAGTTGCACGGCTGCCCGGCGGACTCGCGGGTTCTCGTGTTTCGTTGCGGCAATGATGGTTGTCTTTGAAAGTGAATCGAGTCCTTGCAGCGTCCACATGGCGTGGATGCGTGCATTTGCATCGGCGTGACTCTCGGCCATCGTGACGAGCGCCGGGACGACCGATTTATCTGCGCGCGAAACGAGCAGCATTTGCGCGGTGTCGCGCCACCAGCCGTTGGCGTGCGCGAGGTGAGCGACGAGTTGCGCGGGTGTCTCGTCGAGCATGTGTGGCTGCGGGCCGGTCTTCTTTCCCTCGGGGACCATGCGGTAGATGCGACCATGGCGGAATACTTCGAGCATCCCCCACTTCTTCACGCGATGGTAACGCTCGACCCACTCCACGGGCTTGTCATTGGGGCCAGTCGGAAACCACGCCTTTTCCTGAATGATTCCGCGATAGAGGTCGGAAAATACGAACGATCCATCCGGCGCAGTCTCGCTCCACACGGGGCGAAAATACGCATCGGTGCTGCGGATGAATTCGCTTTTTGGAAATGAGTTATCCACCACGCCGAGTCCGTCATTCCAAGTCACGGTGCTCATGCGCAGCAAACGCCCAACCGGCTCGCATGTCACCACGCGCCCATAAAACTCGGGCATTAAATCACTGCGCAAAACCGTCTGCCCGCAACTCGCGGAGAATTCAGTGAGGATGCGCTGCTCCGCGACGTTGTAGTGGCCGGAGGATTGATCCCAAACTTTGCACGAAGCATACGGCACTCCGTATCCGGCAGCGTGCTCGTTCACTTTCAAAATTGGATAACCCGCCGGGAGTTGGAAAGAATGCGCCGGATTCGCACCGCCCGCCCATGAGCAGAAAAGACGACCGTCGTCATCGCGAGCGAGGCCCCATTGACTAATGCGACCGACTGCGTGCCTGCCCAGTGTCAATTTCCCGTCGGCGTAGTGAAAGCGGTAGTCATTTGAGCAAATCGTGTTGTCGAGATTCCACAGCATTCCCGAGATTTGGTGCTCAATGTTGCCATTATTTTTTCCGCCCTCGAAGGCGATCTCGCGTCGGTCGGCGACGCCGTCGTGATTGTCGTCAAAGTAGGCCCAGACCGAATCCGACCCCGTGAAAACTACCAGCACACGGTCGTGGAGAGGCAGCACCGTGCGGGGCAGGATGACGTTATCAATGAATACCGTGCGTTTATCCATGATGCCGTCGCCGTCCGTATCCACGAGTTTCACTACACGGCTCACAGGGTCGAGCTGCTTGGTGGCAAATTCATCCTGCATATACGTGCGCCACTCGCACACATACATCGCGCCGTTTCCATCAAATGCGAAGCTCGCCGGCTCCTCCACCATCGGCTCACTCGCGATGCACTCCAGCCGGTAGCCCTTCGGAATCTCGATGGTCTTGATCGCATCCGCAGGTGCGAGTGCCGGAAATTTCACATCCGGATTCCACCCCTCCTCCTTCTCTGTCGCCACGCTCAAAGTGATAAGCGAAAGCAGCGGGGTGAAAGCGCGGACGAGAATGTGAGTGTGTATCATTGTGAAAATGTCACCTTTCAATACCAGCCGCCGCACATTCCCTTTGTCACCGTCTGCGGAAAATCCCGCCTATGCATTCGCGAAGGCCATCAATCTCTTTCCGAATTTACCAGTGCTTCGAATCGCCGCGCCTTACGTGTCAAAGTTCGGCTTGCGGCTGCTGGTTTTCTTGTAGGTGCCGGCAGCCCAAACGCGATGGCCAAAGCCGCATGTGCCCTCCTGCACGATGATGAGTCTCCCACCGCCAAACTTCAGCGTGATCTTTCCGTCCTTCTCCGCACCCGTTGGCTGAAAGACAGCGGTATCGCCAATAATGTCCGCTAAACCTTCGCCCTCCCCAGTATTGGCCGTCAGCCCGTAGGACGATTTGTATTCGGCGATTCCTAAGAAAGCCACACGCAGCCTGCCTTTTCCAAGTGCCAGAATTTTGAAGGTGTTTTTGTCGCACTTCCATGTGCCGTTCACTTGTGCTGCTGAGACATCTTTCGACACCGAAGCTTCCTTTGGTGTCTGTGCAGGCGAATCAAAACTCAGCGCGCAGAGGAATGCCACAATGGCGGTGATGATTTTAAAATTCATAGCCAGAACGTGCGAATGTGCCTTCGACGGAATCACTACCCCACCTTTGGTGGCGCGAAGCCTTCGCGGTATTGGCGGCTCACAATGGTATTTGTCGCGTCGACGTTGTTCGTGAACGCCAGCTTCGCCTTGTCCCACAGCAATTCCTGACCGGGGAAACGCGTCGCCTTCACGCTCAGCAACGCAGCTTCCGTAATCCGCACCGCGTCCTTGAACGGCGTGCGCAGCTCCGTCTTTTTGCCGAGGCAATTGTCCACCCACGCGTGCCAGTGGTTCAGCTTCGGAAACTCCGGCAGGCCCGGCATCTTCAGCCCGTCCTCCGCCTTCCCATCGCGCCAAATCCTCAAATTACCCTCGGCTCCGAGCACCAGTGTCCCCTTTTCGCAAACGACCACCGTCATGTTGTCGCCCTTCACATCCTCCGGAATCCGCATCTGCTCCTTCGTCGGTGCCTGCCCCGAATCATAGTAGTGAACTGGGAAGGTCTTGTTTGCGAATTTGTCCGAGTTCACCGCGTAGGTCACCGTCGCCTTGCACGGATTCACATGGAAGAATTTGTCCGGCGCCTTCTCAGTGTCCGTCTTCACCGAGATCGGCGACATCAATTCATCGTAGGAGAAAAAGACCACGTCCAGGATGTGGCAGCCCCAGTCCCCGAGGCCGTTCGTCCCGAAATCCCACCACGAACGCCATTTCGTCGGGGCAAGATTATCGTAGTAGGACTGCTTCGCGCACGGCCCAAGCCACAGATCCCAGTCAAGATTTGCCGGGATGGTCGCATTCTCCTGCAGCACCTTTTTGTAGTTAAAATAGTTGCTGTCATTCGGCGACCCCGTCCAATTGTAAGACTCAATCGCCTTGCCCAGTTCGCCGCGACGCAAAATCTCCACCGCAGCGCGCCGTCCGGGGAAAACCATCCGCTGATTGCCGAGCTGCGTCACCAGACCCGGCTTTGCCTTCAGCGCGCGCTCCATCATCGGGATCTCGGCGAGTTGGTGAACGAGCGGCTTCTGCCCATACACATGTTTGTCGTGCGCCAGCGCAGTCAGCATGATCGGCGCGTGCGAGTGATCCGGCACCGACACGATCACCGCATCGAATTTATCCCCATGCTTCGCAAACGCCTCGCGGTAATCCTTGCACTGAAAAGCCTCCGGATGATCCTTCGCCGCCTGCGCAAGAAAATTGGAATCCACATCGCAAAGGCCCACGATGTCCACGTCCGGGTGCGAATTCACCTGCTTCCGATCATGCGCACCGATTGTCCCCACCGTCCCGATGGAAAGCACGCGCAACTTCCCATTGGCCGAAGCCCCTCGCGCACGGCGGAGGCCCAGCGTCGAAAGCCCGAGCGAGGCAGCGGCGGTGGAAAAGATGAAGTGACGACGGGAGAGATTGGTTTTCATGGTTCGTAGGTTGGGTTTGGAATGTTCGATTGAGAGCGCCCGATGTCGGACTTCCCGCCGCGAAGATCAATCACGAAAGCGAAAAGCCGCAGCGCGTCACTTGGCGCATAGCATCCCTCCTTTGACATTCCTCATTTGTGACTGGCTCCCCGTGCCTTTGTGCGAAGCCTATCCCGTAAATCCTCAAAATCCCGTGAATCCTGTTTCAAAAAAGAGACAGGATTTTCAGGATTCAACGGATGGACAGGATTCCTCCCTGTCCCAGCTTCCTGCCATCCTGCCTTTCAAATAAGAACCCATCAGCTCCGCGAACTCCGCGTCCGCTGTGCGATGCTTTTTGGCGAACTTATTCGCTGACTTGGAGTTCACCGGGTCCCTGAATTCGGCCACCAGCAGTGGCCGCTGCGTATTTTCCAGCAGGCTGACGCTTGCCGTCCATGGTGAGGCTGCGGACTTTCATCTGGCCTTTGAAGTTGAGTTCCAACTTCGCGCCGCTGGCGATGGTGATTTCACATTTCGGGGCGAGGCTTTGCGCGCTGGCGATGGCGAGAGTGCCGCCGTTGATCGTGACCGGGCCGGTGAAGGTGTTTGCGCCGGAGAGCGTCCATTTTCCTGTGCCATTTTTGGTGATGGCGGTGGTGGCCCTGCCTTTTCGGTCGTAAGGGTCCTCGACATTGCAGGCGATCTCGCCTGTGCCCGCAGTGGATCCGGCCAGGATGATTGTTTTGTTTTCGCCGTAGCCGGATATCACAAAAGGGCTGGTCAGCTTGAGCAGGCCGGTGCCTGATTGGCTCAGGGAGACTGCGTCATTTCCTCCGGGAAAATTTAGAGTGCGGTCGGTGGTTTCGCCTTTTCCAGTGTAGTTCAAAACGCTGCCGCGACTCAGGGAAATCTCACCGGCACTTTCCGTTTTTGGTGCACCGAGGCTGCTCGCAGGCATTCCGTTGACAACACTGTTGAGCGAATCAACGCTCAGTGTTCCGCCTTCAATGATGGTCTGACCGCTGTAGGTGTTTGGACCTGTGAGCTTCAAAGTTCCTGCTCCACATTTCTTGAGCAGAATGCTCCCGCCGCCCGGCCCTTTGGAGTCGGTGATATTGATGGAAATTTCCTGTGGCTCCGTGGCTCCGGTCGTATCCAATCCGAAAGTGCTGCCAGCCATCAGGCCGTTCTGATTGATGTCGGTGCTGAGGTTATTCAGCATGGTTCCAGCCTGCGCGGCGGTGAAACTATCCGGACCGCCAACATGAAGCCGCAGTTCGCCCGCCGCTCCGTTGATGGTGATGTTCGCGGGAGTCCAGCGGGCGGGTTCGTTGTTGTAGAGGGACGACTTGATTTCCAGGAGCCCCATTTCAACCATCGTGGGACCCGAATATGAATTCCGGCCAAAGAGCTTGATCGTCCCGCTCTTCAACGTGTGACCGACCGGTTGCCCTACTTGGGTGATGCCTCCGGTGCCGCTGATACCCTCCTGCCTGTTGCTAAACTCCAGGATATTTTCCGCACGCAGCTTGGTGTTTCCGTTCAATTTTACCGGCCCGCCCCAGTGACCACTGCCGCCAGTAAAGACGCTCCCGCCATTCGCGATCAGTGAATTTCTCACCGGCTCACCGCCGATTCCTATCGCGCCATCTTCGTTGATCGTTACGGGTCCCACGCCGAGACCTTCTGGCCGCGCTGAAAGAGAACCGCCGTTGATGATGGTGCCGCCTGCGTAGGTGTTGACGGGATTGCCAAGGTAAAGTTCGTGCGGGCCGTTCTTGATGAGCGCACCTTTGCCGGAAATCGCTCCATTGAGAAACACGCGCGTATCGTCAGCCTCAAGTCCATCCACAGTGAGGTCCGCATCCAGTCGCACCGGCACCTTGATTGTCACATTCGCGCGGCTCTGGCTGTTGATGTATGGCGACGCGCCAAATGAGCTGCCCTTGGTGAAAACAAAACTACCCTTGCTCTCCAACGTCAGCGTGGCGCGTCCGAGGTTGAGTTGATTGAGGACGAAATCCCCGTCGCCCGTCCGGCTTATCGTGTATTTTCCGGGCTCGTTGAAACTCAAGATGCTGTCGGAGTTTCCTTCAACGCTCGGCCCGGCGGCGGCACCAAGATTGTTCTTCCATCTAGCGCCATCGTCAAAGCTGCCATCCTCTTTCGCCATCCACGAAAAGTGCATGGGCTCCTTGGTGGGAATCACCTTCACAGTATAGTCCCGGGTCGAGCCATCCTGGGCAGTAATCTTGTAGATCTGCGGTGTGGAGAAATCTCTCGCAGTCCCGGAGGCAGGCTCTGATTTTGCGAAACGCGCGAGTTCAAAGACAGGAGCAAGGGCCTTCACATCGGTGGATGCGGGGACGTGGACTGCGATGGTGTTCCCGTTGATCGATGTGGAGACGGCATCGGGCAGTTTCAGTCGGTAAATTTCCTTCACCGTCCAAGGCCCTTGGTGGTCGCCCGATTGCGGCTCCGTGAGGGCGCGTTTTTTCGCGGTGTAAGGCTTGTCGCCTTTGACCAATGCCGGAGCATCAGGCGCATCATGCTTCGTCCGCAGTGTCATCTTGGTCGGCGGAAGCTGCGCTGCTTTTGCTGGATCGATATACTCCACCAGATCGCGCATGGCGACGACCTTGTAGTTGTTTGCTTTCAGATACTCCACGAACTCCTCGAACAAGTCGGGATCAATCCCCACGCCGGGATGCTCCATATCCGGCGTGCCGTGAAACGTCATCACCACCACTTTGCCCGCAGTGGCTTGCTGCACCGCGCTGATCATCCCTTCCACGGTCTGTCCCACGCCGCCGGCTGCAAACGAGGGAACATCAAAAGGATTATCCACCGTAGGGTCGTAGGTGCGACCGTGACCGCCTCTCGCAAACGTATATCCCCAACTCGCCAGAAGCGGGTAAAATTTCGGATTCACGTCGTAGAAAGGCCAGCAAAAGGTCGTGGAACGCGGAATCCGGTTCGCGATCATTTCATCCTCCAAAGTCCACACATAAGCCTGACATCCCCCGACATCCGTCATGGATAATTGCCCATGCCCCCGCGTGTGATTGCCAATCTCGAACCCCTGCTCCGACATCGTCCGAATCTGCCGCCACGTCATATACCAATCCTTGCGCTCGCGGAACAGATAGGCATCGGAAACATAGAACGTCCCGTTGAAGCCATGTTTCTTGAGAATCGGAGCGGCAACCGTCGCATGACTGGCGCACCCGTCATCGAACGTTAATACGACGAGTCGCTCCGGGATGGGTTTCTTGAGAATTCCGAGAGGATCCTTTGTTTGCTCCACCCGCTCGGTGACTTCCGATTTCAATGGAAACAGATCGAGAATCACATGCGCATAAAGACGATGGCCGAAATCATTCGGATGATTGACGTTGTTACCGCTCAGATCGGAATAGGATTTCTTTTTTAGGATTTCGATCCAAGGCGACGTCACATCAGCCAGCGCCACATTGGTGGTCACCAGCCCGCCTAGAAACTTGGATTTCCATTGGAAACCATCGGCACCTGCAAAAAGCGGATTCATCGTCATGGGAGCGACCAGCACAATGTCAGCGTCCGGATTCTCGGCGATGACACCATCGCGCATTTTGATCATCTTCTTATCGTAGCCACCGCCGTCATTCATTCCGAAGGCAAGGAGCACCAAGTCCGGTTTTTCCGCTGTCACTTTGGGAATCATCTCCACTCCCCATCCAGCCTCTGTCCCGGCGACTCCGAAATTGACCAGCGTGACCTTTGAACCAAACCGCTTCTGGAGCGTATTGGCGACCAGTCGCGGATACGCAGGCTGATAGGGCTCGGCCAGCGATTCCTTAAACCCCGAAGCATTGAACCCCTGAGTAATGCTGTCGCCCAAGGCCACGAGCTTGATCGGCTGTTTGTTTCTCAGCTTCGCCAAAACGCGCGTCAACTGTTCCGGGCGAGGCTCGGGTGGCAGGGGCCACGGGTCCGTCTTATGCCAGTAGGAAACTTGCACCTGGAGATCATGAAAGAATCGCCCTTCGGAATGCAGCACTGTGGCAAACATGTTCGGGCTTCCTTTCGGGGGAACCATCTGCGCGGCGGTCTTGAAAGGAATGCGTGAGGTCGGCGTCAGCTCGATGATGTTTGTCCCCGGTTTCCATGTGTAATCCTTTCCCTCCTCATACTTCATCCGATGATCCGGATGAGTGATCTGGAATTTCTCACTGGGAATGAAAAGCAGTTTGCCCGTGGCCAGTTGCTTGCCTTCCTCCTGAATGAAAAGCACCGGCTCGTTGTCGCTCGCCTGCGTTCGCCAGAGCGGCTCACCGAGCACCATTCCCGGCCCCGACCTCTCAGCCTTCTCTGCATCGTCGGCCATCAGCATCATTCCCAGGCAGTAGATTCCCAATAGTGTTCCCAGTATTCGTTTTGTCATAGTTGGTAATTCTTCGTTTGAGCAGCTCTGCCGGGCCTTTTCCTGATGGATTTAAGAGCCGACGATGAGGACTCCGGTTCCACCGATAAACCCCGAAGCACTAGTCGCCGAGTAAGTGCCCGCAGGTTGCTCTTTGCCTTCGAGCGTGAGCTTGCGAACTTTCATCTGGCCTTTGAAATTGAGTTCCAACTTCGCGCCGCTGGCGACGGTGATTTCACACTTTGGAGAAAGGCTGCGCTCGCTGGCGATGGCGAGGGTGCCGCCGTTGATCGTGACCGGGCCGGTGAAGGTGTTTGCGCCCGAGAGGATCCATTTTCCAGTGCCGCTTTTGTTGATCGCCGTCGTGGCTTTGCCGGCGCGGTCATGTGGGTCGCTGATGGTAGCGGCGAGTTCGCCGATGCCGGTGGCGCTGCCGGTGAGTGCGATGGTCTTGTTTGCGCCGTAGCCGGAGATGAGGAGCGGGCTGGTGAATTTCAATAGGCCGGTGCCGGATTGCTCGAAGGTGACGGTGGCGTTTTTTCCCGCGAGGTTGATGACGCGGTCGGTGCTTTCGCCGTTGCCGGTGTAGATGAGCGCGCAGTCGCCGTCCTTGCCTTCTTCACCGATGACGATCTCACCGCTTTCGATGTCCGTGGGCGCGCCGAGGCTGCTGCTGGCTTTGCGTTTGCCCTCGGTGAAGCAGTTGAGCGACGCGACGCTGAGGCTGCCGCTCTCAAGGATCGTCTGGCCGGTGTAAGTGCTGTTGCCCGAAAGTCGTATCGCACCGC
Organism: Chthoniobacteraceae bacterium; assembly: GCA_947476045.1. Taxonomy (GTDB): domain Bacteria; phylum Verrucomicrobiota; class Verrucomicrobiia; order Chthoniobacterales; family Chthoniobacteraceae; genus SXWH01. Next base: position 4,380 of record CANJNZ010000048.1, on the reverse strand, counting down.
TGCCACATTTTTTGAAAACAAACGCGCCGCCGCTGGGGCCTTCGGAATCCCCGAGGTTGGCGGTGATGATGACAGGCTGCGTCGCGCTTGCCGTGTCGAGACAGAGAAAGGAGCCGCCCATCATTCCGTTGTCTTTCACGGTGCGCGTGAGGTTTCCCAGCAACGTGCCGACTTGCTCGCCCGTGAACTCGCCGAACCCGCCGACATTCAGTCGGAGCGTTGCCGCTTTGTGGATCGTGATGTTTGCCGCCGTCCATTTCGTGGCGTCCGCGTTGTAAAGTGCGGCGCCTTTTTTCACGACGAGCGTGCCGGGAAATATGTTCGTCGGGCCCGTGTAGGAGTTCGTGCCGGAGAGTGTGACGGTGCCGCCGGGGATCATGCTGAGATAGGTGCCATTGGTGCCAAACATCGTGAGGCCGCCGGGTCCGCTCATGCTGCCGGTGACGGTGCAGTTGCCGATGAAACCCGCGTTGCCGTTCAGCCTGATGCCGCCGCTTAAATTGCAGTGAAAAAGCGTGCCTTGGTTGATGACGACGGGGTTGGCGAGTTCGCGCTCCGTGGATAATGTGCCGAAGCTGTCGAGCGTGACGGGGCCAGCGCCGAGACCGTCGCTTTTCCGCACGTTGATTTTTCCGCCGTTGATGAACGTCCCGCCGCTGTAGGTATTCGAGTTGTTGATTTGCAGGATGCCGAAATGCACGTCGTGGAAATTGATGCCTGCGACATTGGAATCGCCGGAGCTTTGCAAAGTGAGCGCGTGCGGGCCGGCGATGACTTCGTTGACCGTGATGAAGCAATTGGGGTCTTTGTCAGGAGAGGTGCTTACGGTGAGATCGTCGTGGAGCGCGACGGGCACGTTGATGTTCACGATCCCGCACTTCGTAGCGCGGATCGCGGGCGGGATTTGGTTCGCCGGTTCCTTCGTGAAAGTGAATGCGTTTCCGCTGAGCGTGAGGCCGCCGGAGCGCTCGCCGAGGATGAGCTGGTTCAGCACAAATCCCGCAGTCAGATTATTCTTCGCCGTGCATTTGCCACCTTGGTTGAAACTGAGAATGTAGTCCGGCGAACCCGCCCCCACCGGTGCGGCTGCACTGTCCGTCCACCGTGCTGCCTCGCTCCAATTCCCCTCCTCCGCTTTCGTCCACGCGAAAGCGTTCGGCTTGTCGCTCTTCACCACGGTCACTGCGACCGCTTGCGACGTTCCATCCTGCGCAGTGATCGTGTAAGTCTGCGGCTTCGTGAAATCCCGCGACACACCCGAAGCGGGTTCCGCCGTGGCGAAAGGCGACAGCGTGAACGTCGGAGCCAGCGCGGTCACATCCGTGCCCGTAGGCACATAAACAGCGATGCGATTCTGCGAAAGCGCAACCGAGCGCGCACCCGGCAGCGTGAAAGTCAGCATATCCTTCGCAGTGCTCACCGGCGTTTTCTTCACCGTGACGACGTAGCTTTTCACAGCCCCATCGCGCCCCGTGACCGTGTAAGTCTGCGGCTTGGAAAAATCGCGCACTGCACCCGAAGCGGGAGCAACCGTCGCATCGGCGGACACCGTGATTTTCGGCGCGAGCGCCGTCACATCCGTGGCGTGCGGAACCGTCACCGTGACCTCCCCTTTGGAAATCCTCGCCGGAGCCAGATCGGGAAAACGAAACTCCCGGATGTCTCCCGACGGCGGCGCGATGAACGGCTTTTCGTCCTTCAGGCGCTCAAACGGCGGCGCGCCTTTTGCATCATTCGCCGTGCGTGGCAGTGTCGCCGCCTTCTCCACATTGATATACTTCGCCAGGTCGCGCATCGCGATGCACTGGTAATTATTGTCCTTCAAATACTGCATCATCGCCTTGAACATCACCGGCTCCAGACTCACCGGCGGATGCTCCATATCGGGCACCCCGTGAAACGTCAGCACCACCACCCGGCCCCGACACGCCTGCTGCACCGCCTTGATGAAATTCTCACTCGATACCCCATCCGTCATCGAAAACGACGGCACATCAAAAGGATTATCCACCGTGGGCCGGTAGGGTCGCTCATGCCCGCCGCGCCCGAACAGATAACCATGCTGCAACAGCCCCGGAATAATCGGCCACACCACTTGGTAAATCGGCCAGCACACCGTCGTCATCTTCGGCCCGCCATTCGCCATCACCTCATCCTCCATCCGCAAATAATTCTCCAGTCCCCCGCCATGCCCGTAAGTGTGATTCCCAATCTCCAGCCCATCCGCGTGCATCGCGTTCATCTGCCGGTAAGTCTGATACCAGTCCTTCCGCGTCTTGAACGAATCGAAGTTGCACACATAAATCGAACCGCCAAACCCCAGCGACTTCAGAATGGGCGCAACCACCGTCGCATGACTCGCCGGAGCATCATCAAAAGTCAGCACCACCAGCCTGTCCGGGATCGGCTTCAGCAAAACCCCATTCGCATCCCCGTCCACCCCCGACTGCGCGAGCGCAAAAACGGACGACGAAAGAAATGCGAGGAAAGTAAAGAGTCTCATATCGTGCCACTTCATCTCGACTCCCAGCGTTTTGAGCAACATACAATTGAAGACCACAGAACTGTGAGTCTGACTCGATTTGGTGGACAGTCAGGGGTTAGCTGGGAAAAGAGAACTGAGACGAAAACTAACTTGTTTTACGCTCCACCTTGACGCCTTTCATAGGGATTAGGCGTTGCGTTCATTTGAGATTCGAGTCGGTGTCGCTGGGCTGAGGGCGCGCCAGAAGCTCGAAAGTGACAAGGAAATCTGAGTCGTCTGACCAAACGTGCGACTGACCATCGGGCTGGCGGAGCCAGATGACGGGAGGCTGCTCGGCTGAACCGCAGAGAACTGTCCAGACCTCGCCTGCGCGATGGACCTCGCCAGTCGGAGCGCCGTCGTGCTCGCGCACAACGATGTCGTGGCGCAGACGAACCTGATCGCCCGCGTGTGCTCCGCAGTGATACACGGTAACGGGATACTCGGTGACTGCGTGGAAGGTGTCGCTGCTCACAGGCGTGGAATAAGTTTCCGCTTCATTGGCTTTTGTTACTCGGGACACACGCAGAAATGCCTAACGACCCAAGCTCAGCGACCCGGCCCGCGAGAGGCGTGGATTGCAACAGTGACGCGATGGCCGGGTTCGCTGCAGCGTATAGATGACATGAGAGGGATCCGGTGGGCGTGGTTCACTGGGTCTATGGTTGAAGAAAAACAACATCAGCAAAGGGGCGGCGCTTTGGCGACCGACGGGAACAGGTCTTCTCAGCCTCTGAGCAAGTCTTCTCAGTCTCTCAGCAAGTCTTCTCAGCCTCTGAGCAAGTCTTCTCAGTCTCTCAGCAAGTCTTCTCAGCCTCTGAGCAAGTCTTCTCAGCCTCTCAGCAAGTCTTCTCAGCCTCTGAGCAAGTCTTCTCAGCCTCTCACCAAGTCTTCTCAGCCTCTCACCAAGTCTTCTCAGTCTCTCAGCAAGTCTTCTCAACCTCTCAGCAAGTCTTCTCAGTCTCTCAACAAGTCTTCTCAGTCTCTCAACAAGTCTTCTTAGCCTCTCAGCAAGTCTTCTCAGCCTCTCACCAAGTCATCGTGATGACGGACACGGTTAGCTTCGCATCCGCGAAAAGTCGGGCCGCTCAACAGACGATGGCCGACATGGGTGAGGCGAACCCTTTGCGCCGGTGGGGGCCGGTTTTCCCGACTCCCTGCGGCCCCTTCGAGTAAAACAAAACATAAACAAACAAAAACATGAGCACACATGCACCACAACTGAGAGTCTCACTGGCTTTCGCGAGAGCGAAAGACCATGCCGTCGAGGGTGTCGCCAGCGACGTCCTCGATAATCTGTGGGGAAATCCCAATTTCTCCTCCATACCCATGCCGTCCACCGTGCTGCAAACCGCACGCGACGTCTTCTCGCAAGCCATGGCCGACATGGCGCAGGGAGGCACCGCTGCGACGGCGGACAAAAACAACAAACGGGAAGCACTCCTCGTAGTGCTCCGTCAACTCGCCGCCTACGTGCAGACGGAAAGTGCCAACGACCTCGCCAAGCTGCTTTCGAGCGGCTTCCAGGCCGTGAGCACCAACCACGCACAAGAGCCGCTGGAGGCCCCGCACATCAAAGCCATCAAGACCGGCATGAGCGGACAGTTCCTCGTGGCGGTGACGCCGGTGAAAAACACGAAGACCTTCGAGTCGCGCTTCGCCCTCATCGGCGCCGGCGGCGTGCCCGGTCCGTGGCAGGACGGCGGCCTTAGCCCAAGTTCCGCAGTTCGCGGAGGCTGATCTCGCATTCATGCGGGTTCCGAGGCGGCGGGCTCGGTTTTTCTGCACTACATTTGCACGGTTTGGGCGGTCCCTGATACTGTGGGGGCGGCTAGGATTCGGTTGCGCATGGGCAG
>CANJNZ010000047.1 GCA_947476045.1 Chthoniobacteraceae bacterium | reverse complement strand
CGAATGAGGGACACCCTGCAACGTTACTGGGAGGACGCCAAATCCGTCCTCCAACTCATCGGTCGCGACTGGCTGCTGGTTCAACTAAACGCTATGCGGAAAACTCGAATGTCTGTTTAATTTGAGCAGATGGTATCACTCATCGAAGCCGCGCGCATCTGTCAGAAACTTGGACAGATGGAGTTCAATCGAGGTTCGCACGGTGAAGCCCGCGCAAGTTACGAGGATGGGAAAAAATACATCCAGCGCGCCAAGGGCACAGGAAAGGCCAGTCCTGAAACGTCTCAAATCCTCAGCGAAATCGAAACCAGCCTCCGCAAACTCCCGCGCGAGGAGTAATCAATCATCCTCCCGCTACTTTCTTGTGGCGAGGTATTCGATGATGTTGCGGAGTTCGGCGCGGGTGAGGTTGTCGCGTTCGTTTTCCGGCATGGGTGAAGGGGCGCTGGTGCGGGTTTTGATTTTGCTGGCGGCGACGGTGACGTTTTGAGGCTTGCCGGTGGCGTCCACGCTTTCGACTACGAGGTTGCCACCTTCTTCGCTGATGAGGCGGCCTGCGATGGTCATGCCGTCGGTGAGTTCGAGGACGACGATTTGGAAGCCCTGCGCGATTTTCTTGTTCGGAAAAACGATGCTTTCAAGAATGTAAGCGCGGTCTTTTTGTGCGCCGATTTTGGAAAGGTCGGGGCCGACAATGCTGTCGCCGCCTTCGCATTTGTGGCATTTGAAGCATTGCGCGGAGACGTGTTCGCGGAAGGTTTTTTTTCCACGCTCGGCGTCGCCGCCCATGAGGGCGATTTTGTATTCGGCGAGTTCGTCGCTCTTTGGAAGCGAGGTTTTCCATTGCTGGATTTTTTCCGCAAGGCCGCCGCGTTTTTTGGCGGCTTCAATCACGTCGAGCTGCACTTCGGGGGCGAGTTTTCCCGCGATGAGTTGATCCATCAGGCCGCCGAGAAGTTTTTCGGCGTCGGCGGTGTTGCTTTCGGCGAGCGCGAGGACGGCTCCTTGTTTTTCGACGGCGCTGGTGTTGGAGGCGAGTGCTTCGGAGATGGCTTTCAGCGCGATGGCGGAGTCGGTGGCGACGAGTGCTTTCAGACCGGCGGCGCGGAATTTCGGATCCTTGTCGGTCAAAGCTTCGCTGGCTGCTGCGCCGAGGCGCGGGTGCTTCATCGCGGTGAGGGCGCGGAGGGCTTCGGTGCGTGCGGCTTTGCTGGCGCTGTCGTTGGCGACGAGGGTGAAAAGCGCGTCGCCGCTGCCGGGGATTTGGAGTTTGGAGACTGCGGCGGCGGTGGCTTCCTGCACGGGGCCGGGGCCGTTGAAGAGCGCGGGCAGGACGGGAGTGAGCGCGGTTGCTGCATCTTCGGCGGTGCGGGCGGGGAGGGGACGCCATGCGTTGCTGAGGCGGTCTTTGGGGCTTGGGTTGGCCCAGTTGGTGAGAAGGTTCAGCGCTTCGCCGCGTGCGAATTCATTTGCGTCGGGCTGCGCGGCGTATTGAGCGAGTGCCTTGGCGCTTTCCGGCTGGCCGTGGCGATAGAGTGCGTTCGTGGCGCGGAGCAGGATGTTGCGGTCGGTGACTGCTTTGTTCGCGAGCACACCGCCGAGTGCGGGCATGGCTTCGGGGATGGGCATGTCGTAAATGGCGCGCGCGGCTTCGAGGATGATGCTTTGGTCTGTGTCGCGGAGAAATGAAGAGACGAGCGGGCTGCGGAGACGACGGAGCGCAACGACTGCGCCGCCGCGGACGGAGGCATTCGTGTCGGTGGCCTTGGCGGCGAGTGTGGTGGCATCTGCGCAACCGGCGAGTCCCATCACTCCGCCGTGGCGCAGGATGGGGTCTTTGTCCGCGTTTTCCGCGAGCATGGCAAAGAGCGGCTCGACTGCAGGTTTGTGCGCTGCTTTGCCAAGCGCGAGCGCGGCGTAAAAGCGTGCGCGTGCGTTGCTGTCCTTGAGCAGCGCGATGAGCTTGTCGTTTGCGCCGGTGAAGTGATTGTCGCCGAGGACGCGTGCGGACTGGGCGCGGACTTCGCCATCGTTGTCCGTGAGCAATGCTGCGACTGCGGTGAGTGCGGCCGGCTGTTTTGCGCCAAGCTGACCGAGGCCCCAGACGCCGTGAATACGGGCGAGTGTGTTTGCGCCTTTTTGCGCGGCGTTGGTGAGCACGGCTGCCGCGCCCTTCGTGGCGAGTTGAAATTGCGCGCCCTGGCGGATGCGCTGGTCTTCGTGGGCGAGGAGTTTTTCCAACTCCGCGTCAGCGAGTTTCGCGAAGCCGTCGGAGAGAAGTTTTTTCACCTCGGCCTGTTTGCCGGCGTCGGCGTCGGGCGAAGTGAATTTAAAGATGCGGCCCTTGTTCACTCCGGTCCAGCTCTCGACCCAGTCGAGCACGTAAAGCCCGCCGTCGGTGCCGAACTCGACATCGGTGCAGAGGATGCCGCTTACAAAATCACGTCGTTCCTTCAGCCGGTGCCACGCTCCCGCTGGTTCCACTGCAATCTCGTGGATGGAGCTTGTTCTAGCGCCGCCCCGAAAGTCGCAGAGGTAAAAACGTCGCGCGTATTTCGCGGAAAGGCCGGTGCCGGGATTGTAGGTGATGCCGCTCGGGCCGTTGGAGAGATTGGCGATGGGCGGGATGAGATATCTCGCCTTCTGTCCTTCTTTTTCATCCCACAGCAGTTCGCGATTCCACGGGCCGCGGTCCCCGAGGTATTGGAAAGCCATGCGCCAGCCGCTGTCTCCGCCTTCGACGAGTTGGACGAAGCGCGCTTTGTCGCCGCTGTCCGAGTTGTTGTCGCCGGTGAAAAGATTGCCGTATTCGTCGAAGGCCAGCTCCTGCGGATTGCGCACGCCGGTCATGAAGACCTCGAAGTCCGTGCCGTCGGTGTTGCAGCGCATGATGGACCCGGTGTCGCTCACCTCCCACTGCTTGCCTTCCTTGCTCTTCACGTTGATCGAGCGGTCGCCGATGGAGAAATAGAGTTTTCCATCGGGCCCGAAGCGCAGCCCGTGCATATCGTGGCCGCGCAGGGCGAACTTCACGCCGAAGCCGGTCAGCAGTTTGTCCTTCGTGTCCGCCTTGAGGTCACCGTTGCTGTCGGTGAAACGCCAGAGGCTCGGGATGCACGTCCACCACACTTCGTTGCCACGTGCGATGATGCCCGCCGCCGTTCCGTCGAGTGCTTCGCGGAAGCCATCGGCGAAGACCGTGGATTTGTCCGCGCGTCCGGCGCCCTTCGTATCTTCGAGGACGACGATGCGTTCCTCCTGAGTCTCGAACGATGTCTTGAACCGCTCCGGCTGGGGGTAAAATTTGTGCATCATCGCGAGACGATCCTCGACGGTGCGGGAGGCGATGTCGTCATCGAGCCAGTTCATGTGGCTGCGATTGTCCAGCACACCGCCGAGCAGGATTCTGCCTGCCTCGCGTCGCCCTTCTTGCCGGTAGCTCTCACTCACATACCAGCGTCCCTTTTCATCCGGCGAAAATGCGACACCGTTTGCGAGCTGCGGCTCATTGGCCCAAAGCTCGACCTTCATTCCTTGGTCGTATCGAAAAGTCTTGATGGCATTGTTTCCGTCTTTTGCCCCTGCTTCCACTTTGCCATCTCCGTGGCCGACTGCCTCGTCTGCTGCAAAAATACAGCCGGCGAGGATATGGAGACTCGTGATTGTCGTGATGAAGGCGCGGTTCATTTCTTTTAAAAACTAACGGACTTAGTAGAGCGCGATAGTGCGCTGAACTTAGAAGGTTTAAGGATATGGGGAGGGGTGAAAGGCTTCCCCGGTAATCTGATGGAGCGGGAAACGATGCCGCCCGGACCTTTTGAGCGGGCGGACTCGGTAACTTTTCTCCACCCACAATGCACGCGCGATGTTTTGGGCAAGAAGGAGAACAGGAGTGGCGAGGCGAACATTTTCACGGACCCATCCAATGCGAATGCAATCGGCCAGCGGTCTTCGGTGAATACTTCGGGCAGTGCTTTTTTGGAGCACAACGACGGAGCCGGACTGGCTTGGAGGCATATCAAACAAGCCGAACCGATCTCTCTGTTAAAGCACCCCAACGAACTTCCCAAAATCAGGAAGCACACCCTCACCCATGCACATAATCTGCCTATCCCTATTTCCTCCTGCCTCCCCTTCAAGCCCGCCGTTCCGCGGACGTTCAGAATAGGGGCCGGCGTCCGTGAGGGAGTGGGTATGATTCTTCGGAGAAGTTATTTACTTCGCCATATCCTGACGTTCTTGAATGCATCTCCCGAGTTCTCACTGATAAATCCGAGTTGGCCGTTCCAAATAAAACGTTTGAGGTTCATCAGATGGTCGTTGACGTATAATTCCACCATATCATGTCTGAAGACGAGGCGGAAAGTCTTCGCTACCCCCATGTCCAGATCGCGATTAGACGTCTGGAGACCCTTAAAATCGCTGCCATCTGCTTTGATCTCACCAAATTGAACTGTATTGTTCGTGAAGCGCAGGCATCGTCCCTGACTGTTTTCCAACTCGAAGTAGATCGCACTTGCGATGGCATTTTGCGTGGTTTCAACGGTGCCCTCCATGACGTAGGTGTGACTCAAGTCCAATTTTTCCGTCAGTAACTTCAATGACGCACCGCCTTCTCTGGTGGAGTTGGCGATTTCGGCTGCCTTGAGTTTTTCATTTCCATTCCACCACTTGAGACGAAGGGTTCCCTCTTTATCCACCTCCACGGCCTTTAGAGGCCCGGAATAGACATCGCCGTTTCTGCCCGAGTCGTTGTTGTAAAAATGATTTACCAAAGGGCCGCCCGGTGCGTTGTGAAAAAAGCGCGGGAAGTAAATTTCACAGCCTTCACCAAAGACGTTTGGATTTTTCTTCTGTGCGAGAAAAGGACCTTCAGGCTTGTCGCCGACACCCACGCGGCCTTCGCTGATCAGGATGAAATATTTGTTCCCGATCTGCTGGATGCCGCCGAATTCTCCCGTCATATCGCCTTCAATAGGCGGCAGTGCAGTCCAGTTGAGTCCGTCCTTGCTCTCGGCAAATCCGAATCCGCAGCATTTATACTTCACTTTGTCAGGGTCTGGATCAGCCGTGAAGTAGCCGTAGAAGCCGCCATCGGCGCGCTTGATGGTGTCAATGCAATCCCATCGGCCTTTCGCTTTATACCAACGGGTGTCTTGGACGAAATGGAATTTCTCATCCGCCTTCGTCCAGTGGAAAAGGTCCGTGGAAGTTGCAAATTTAATGTCCTGCTTATCGCCGATGTGCTCGGAATAATTAGAAATCCAAGTATGGGATTTGGCGAAATCAGGCGCTTCCCAAATATGGCCTGTTCCCATCCAGATCACGCCCGCGCTTCGCTCCAATGTCGTCCCCCGGTCTTCCCAATGAACGCCATCCGGCGATACCGCCAATGCATGAGCGTCCCATTTCAAGAAATCCCCACCGAGATAAAATAGGTGGAATTTCCCTTCATTAAAATACATCCACGTATCCCACATCTTGCCCTTGCGTTGAGGTGTGAAGAAACCGGCATGATTGGCAGTTACTGGTTCAGCTTTGAGGGTAACAAGGAGGGAGAATGTGACACAAGCGAGCAAGGTGAGTTTCATAGCGGCAAGAATTTCGTTAGTAAGAGTTGCGGCATTTGCACTTCACGGTTTGGCCGCTTTACTTCGGCCAAACCGCTATGGTCGGGGACAGGAATGGTAACATCGCGGAAATCGTCAGATGGAGATTGGTGGGCAGCGCACATGTAAACTTCAGGAAATTTACTTCGTGGCCGCTTGATACTCCACGTGAAACAGGAACGTGCCGCCGGTCCAGTGCCAGGCACGGCCCAGATTGATGCGCTGACCGTTCTCGACTACGACCTTGCCGGTGAATAAATCGGTGACGCGGGCTGGTCCCGGCAATTCTATGGCCTGCCCATAATGGCTCGAATGGATGGCCAGCAACGATTTGTTGGCGTAGACGATATCGCGGCAGACTTTGTTCGTGTAAATGTGACATCCGGCCTCGCGGAAAATTGCCCGGAAGAGCCAGGCGTTATTTGGCGGAACAGGGAAGTAATAGGCAGTCCAGCCGTCATGTTTCTTCACGGCTGCAGCGGGCTGGCCGTCCGGCCATGTCGCAATTATTTCCGCGCCCGGATCATCAATAATCAATCGCGGCGAAACGACGACCCCACTGCCCAAGACCGTCGCTGCGGGCATTTCTCGCATGCAGGGCAAATTGTAGTCCTTGATCGTCAGGCGTGCGGCATCGCGTGTCGTGGAGAGTTTCAAGTGGATACCGCAGACTCGCGAGGCCGACTCCACGTCGAGTTTGCCGTCAAGAACAATGCCTGGATAGCCTACGAAGATCAACGATCGGCCATCAGCTTTGAGCTGCTCAAGTCCCTTGCGCTGGCCATCGTTAAGAAACGTTGCGTTATGAAAGTAGAGAGCGCGATAGCGTTTCATCTCGGGCCGGGACAGGTCATCGGCCATCCACCAATCAATCGGAGCGCCCGCCTTGAACATCTCACGGGTTGACATATCGGCATTCAGATCGACCAAGGCCGGCTGCGGGTCTACGTCGAACATCCTGGTGAACGAATGGAAGGCCGGGCTATCACCGCTCATTACACCAGCCACCTGCGAATTGCTCGACATATCCCAGTGGATCGCCTGCTCGGCAATCTTCTGTTCTTGCTTAAAATCATTGAGTATTTCCGGGCAGGAATAGATGCCTCCTTGCATATCAAACCACCACCACGACGCTCCCCGAATGAGGTTCTGGGCATATTCGCGTCGCAGGACGCTGACCGCAATTTCCTTGTTCTCCACCTGCCAGCAATTCCACATGCCCGACCAGAGCTGGGGGCCCTGAGCCGGATCGCGCTGGTCGCGTTGCATAAAAAAACGGATTGGAACGTCGCCACCGGTTAGGTGCGTGCGATCGTCACATTCGTTGAAGATGAGCTTGCCTGCCGCTTGTATGCTTTCAATAGGCAGTAATAAAGGGGCGGCCGCGCCTGGTTCGCGGGCATCATAGCTGGGAAAGGACGTTAGGAAATCCAGATCCGGGCTGTTGAGAACATGCCTCAAGGCAAGATGGCCGTTGGTAGCCGTTGAGTTGACCAGGCCGGTCTGCCAAAGCAAATAGCCGTAGAAGGCTCCGACTAACCGACGGCCACCCGTCTCGCGTTTCACAGTGCGGCACCAGGCCAGCAGGTTGTCGGCGTTCATCTCGGAGAAACACAGATCGAAATCAATGGTTCGCGAATCGAGCTTGGGGTCGCGCATCATTCCCGGCAGCGAACGTTTGCGTTCCTCTTCTGTGGGGATACCTGCCTCGGCAATCCAGGATTGATCGCCATACTTGCGGCGGAGCCAGGTGCGCCAGTAATGGACCGCTGGCGCGCTGTAGTCACCAATCCGCCCGGACCCCGCCCCCGGATAGATCCACTCACCGCCATGGGCATTCATCAGCGAGTAACCGATGACGCGTTTGCCGGCCGGTGACGACTCAATGGCACGGACAAGTGCAGTAAGAAACTCGGAGGAATCTTTGATCCAAAGCTCGGAACCGGTTGAAACGAAGTCTTCCGGTCCCTGGCTGTCTGCGTGCCTTGCGCATTCATTCGGATGTGCGGTCCTCCACCACTCAGGCGCATCCATACCAGTCCGCACTACCAACCACACGTCCGGATGAAGCTTGGCAGCTCGGTTCAAGACCTCCAAGTAGCCGGAGAAGTCCCAGCGGCCAGGTCCCTTCCATTCTCCTCCGCCACCGACGAGGACAATTCGGACACCTGCGTTCACAGTATCCTTCACGCTTGTGGGAGCCTTTTCTCCCTCTGCAGGAAGCGGTCCGAGGTATGCGATTCCCGGGACCGGCTGGCCATCGATCAAAATGGTGGTCCGTCCGTTGTGCCGGCCCACCTGAGCGGAGTGCTCCAATCTCTTTGGCGTCTGTGAAACAGCTTCGTCAGCGGCAGGGGCCGGCATGGCGCCGCCCACTAAGAAGAATACGATTGCCAGGGCCGCTCGAAAAGCGATGCGTCTGGCTCTCTTGGGTTTCAATGGGCAGGGCGGGTAAATTCGGTTCGGGGATTTCATGGATGTTGTTTAGTTAAAGTTCAAAACGCCAAAAAACTTCGGTAGATGAAAATATGGCTCGGGGTTTTCCACAGGCGACCATGTCAGCCAGTGGGGGTGCGAACTGTCGTCAGCGCATTTGTAGAAGTTAGCCCTCCAAGCGACACCCGGGCCGGGCGATACCACTGGGCAGACCTTCCTCAATAGCGCAAGCGGCAGACGATATTCCAACGTCCAAGTCAACGCATCTTGAATCTCGGGATCAACCGTCTTGGGCAAGGAGTGTGCAATCTTCATCGTGCCGTAGTCTTCCTGCTTGATCTCGACGACTGTGTTGTTGGGACCATTGAAACGAAAAAGCATGGTGCCCCCGCAGTTCATCTCCAGGTAGAAATAGCCCGCAGTCACTTCAGGACCGGGCGAAAAGAAGAACTCCACACAACTATCCTGGCTGACGCCTTTTTGGTGCTCCGTGGCCCGGGCTCGAACATAGCGGTCTTCGACGCGGAAAATCACGTAAACCGCTTCATCGTCATAAGTCATCTTCGCCTGGGTCCTGGGCCGGTGCTCAGGTTGTTTCCCCATGTAGTGTTCGAGCGAAATCGGGGTAATACCTTTCCAAAAGGGCTTGTCCCAATTGGCATCGATCGACATGGCCTCCGTGCGCCGGGGCACTTGATAAGCCATAGCTGCCGGAGTTTTCTGCTCAAGGCCATCAGCCTCGGAGACGGTGCAAGCCACTATGAGCGCGAGCACGGCAGCCACACCATGTCGGAACCAATTCCTGTTTCTTCTTTTGATGAGGGAGATCTGATTCAGATGCGGTCTGGGAGCGATGCTTATCATGAATGCCTTGCACCCTCAACCTCACACCCAAAGAAATCTTAGCACCCCGCCGGATCTCAAATCTTCAAGGGAACTCGGAAAATGCCGCGATGAGTGTCAGCGTTTGCGTGAGCAAACTCATGAAAAGAAGTTGAGGGCAGATTATTTGCACTTTCCTCCGGTGTGGGATGGTCGGGACGGGTGCCTTGGCGGCTGATTTGCCTTTTGCTTTTCAGCGAGCACGGTCTGCGCTCTACCTCAGCTTGATGAGCTGGATGCTGTCGGCCTGAAACCATGCTTCGCCGATGGGGGTGGATAGCTCCATGACGAGGACGACGTCGTTGCCGGGGGAGTCAAACTCGAAGGCGAGACTCTGCCAGGGCGTGGTGCCTTTGATGCCGTTGAGGCCGACGCGGGTGCCGCCTCCGATGCGGAGTCCTGCGCCTTCGCCGGTCCTGCCTTGCGGGCCGTCTGCGCCTGTCACCTTCGCCATGGCTGTGAATTTGAAGTGGCCAGCGGGAAGTGAAAGGGTGCGGCGCCACGAGGCATTCGCCGCGTCATCGGCGCGGATGTGAAAACACTTCTGTCCGTCCACCACGACTTCGTCCTTCGCTCCGCCGCCTTCGCTCCGCCATTCCTTGTCGCCGATGCTCACTGCCTTCGTTGACCAATCAATCGGCTTCGGGCCGTCGTTGAATTGCCGTGCGATGTTTGTGATGCGGTTTCGCACGCGGTCGCGCGCACCGTTGATCTGGCCTTGGTAATCCTTCGCGAGTTGCGGATTCTTCGGCAGCTTGGCATCGAGTGCATCCTGGATTTTCTTCCCCTGCGCGACGAGCATCGCGTCCCAATCCGTGGGCTTCAGCACCTTCCGGTAAATCTCCTCTGCGAGCACGCTGTAGCGCGCCTTCCATTCGGGATTGCCCCACACCACGCCGCCGACGAGCGAGCCGGGATCACGCACGATGGGCCAGTTCGGGTCGCCGAAAATCTGGTCTATGCCGTGGATGAAAAACGACGCCTTTCCCGTCTTCGAGTCGAAGTAAACGCGGTAGTTGTTGCGGTTGAAATTATAACCGTCCCAGTGGGAGAAGACGATCTCCATGAAGAGCGAGCGCAGGTATTCATCCACGTCGAGCTTCTCGGCGATCTTGGCCCAGCGCACCTTTGCGTCGCCCTCCTTGCAAGCGGCGACGAGCGCCAGCAAATCGGCTTTGTTGTTCGGGTCGCCGCCTTGCTGCTTCTCCAGATTGCCGTCAATTTCCCCGATGAAATGCCCGTCGTAGAGCGCACCGTCCGGCTTCTCGTAAAAGTAGGAGAGAAAGTCCTTCGTGAACGCCTCCTTCAGCAAATACAGGCCGTTGTCCTTGCCGTTCCATTTCACGAGCACGTGCGTGCAACGCGAAGCAGGCACCCCGGCGGCGCGGCTCATCTCGCCGCCGATGTATTCATTCAACAATGACGCGTCCTGCGCCCCGTTGTTGAGGTGAAATTTCTCCATGCCGAAGCAACGCTCCGCGCCTTTGTATTTGTCGAAAGTGACCGTGATGCCCGGCTTGTCATCCGGCCCGCGGAAGCTGCCCGCTGAGCCTTTGAGCTTCACGCCCACGCCCTTGAAGTGCGTCTTTTTTCCCGAGGGCTCGATCACGTCCAACTCGCACTCTGCATAGCGGCGGTTGTCCTTCTTCACGTTCTCCCACTCCTCGGGTTTGAACGTGAACTCCAACTGCACCACCGGCCCGGCGAAAAAAGCGTCCGCTGTTTTGCGATTCTTCTGCTCCTTCGTCAGTGCAGTCTTCGGCGCTTTGGCAGGTTTCGTCGGCGCGGGTGGCGCGGGCGACGCGGGCGGCGGCTCTGTCGCTACGGGTTTCGGCGTCTGCGGATTTTGCGTGAGCACCACCGGCTGTGCAGTCACTGCGGGCGGCGCGACCTTTTGCGCCGGCGGCGAAATCACAGCCTGCTCCACCACTGCGGGCGTAACCGCTGGCGAAGAAGTCCCCGGCGACTTGCCAGTCACCAGCGGCGACAGCAAAAACGCCAGCCCGCCAAACACGATGGTAGCGATGGAGTATTGAATCGTCTTCACGGAGCGAAGTGAGCGAGGCATGTGCGCGGATGCTTTTGAATCCACCCGTTTCCCGCAATAGTCAAAGTGACATTTTTTCAACGCACGAAAAAATCACACGAAAAGGGGAGGGGATATTTCCCCTGAGCAGTCACACTCCCACTACGCCACCGGAGCGAACTTCACCGCAAATTGATTTTGCACCGACTCGTTCCTCTGCTTCCGCGTCGGGGAGAAATCGTAAATCTGCGCGGAACCGTCGCGGCGCATCTCGATCAAACGCAGCCAGCCGTCGCCGCCTTTGGGGCGCATCTGGAAATTCACCAGCACCTGCGGAATCGCGCGGCCTGCGGGAGTCTGGCTCTCGTAGCGGCCAAGGCCGTCCTGCGTCACGTGCCCGTTCAGCGTGAGGATGAAATTTTCATGCTTCGACACCAGCTTGTCCCACAACTCCTCCCCGTCGTTCACGTCATCCCCCGTCGCCTTCGCCATCGCGAACGAATGTGGATTGTTTGCCTGCTTGCCGCCGAATTTCTTCCAATTGTAGCGCGTGTCGTCGTGGTAAATGATCGCGTGCGAGAGCAGGATGATCTCCCGGTCCTTGTGCGCGGCGGCCACTTCATTCGCCCAGCGGATCACATCCTCGCGCGGGCCGAACTCCAGCCCCAGAATCAGAAACTTCCGCCCCGCCGCCTCCATGTATTGGAAGTTGTTCTCCATCCGCTCCGGCTCCTTGTCGTAATTTCCGCCCCAGTGTGCCGTCTTTCGCAGCTCCTCCGCCTTGAAATACTCATTCAAGAGCGTCGTGCGGTCCTTGCACGAACCCCCGTCGCTGTAATCGTGATTCCCCGTCACCAGACAGTAGGGCATTTTCCCCTCATCCAGCACCTTCATCGCCCGCCGCGCATTCTCCCATTGCGGACGCGAATTGCGGTTCGTGATGTCGCCCAGATGAAACACCCCCGCGATGCGCCTTTGCGCCCTCTGCTCCACGATCCAAGTCGTCTGCGCCAAGTAAGTATCGGGATGGCTCTCCGAATAGAACTGCGTATCCGGCAACACCGCGAAAGTGAACGCCCCCTCCTGCGGCAACGGCGGCTCGCCATACACAAGCACCCCGTCCGCATACGGCCCCTTTGGCGCTTGCGGCGGCTTTGGTGGTAAAAGCGGCGCATTTCCCGCCGGCTTCACCTCCTCTGCCGACAATTTCGCAAACGGCAGCCACGCCAGCGCCCCACCCGACGCAGCGAGCATCCGGCGGCGAGTCATCATCGTGGAAAGTGAAGGTTCGTGATTCATAAACAGAGAAAGTTGCGCCCTAACATCCCCCGAAAACGCCGGATGTTAGAGCCAAGATTTCCACTCCACCCAACCGATAGCCATCGAAAGAGAACCTTCCTGCGGCGGGCGTATTGGAGATGCCCACCTCTGTGCTCTTTGTGTCCTTGGTAGTCATTTTTTTGAACTACAGAGGGCACGGAGGACGCAGAGAGGGAGGTCTTGCCTCGAACACATAATCATAAAAACAAAAGATAGCGTCATATAGCGCAGAAACGCACTCATTAAATGCAGCGAGAGATTCATTAAAGCCGAATTTTGAGATATTCGAGGCAATGTGAGAGTCATTCATGGCAATGGGAAAGAGTGAAGTGGCTCTGGGTGAAAAATTGGAGCCAATGGGAAGGAATGAAATGCCAATGTGAAAGTGCAGGATGCCTATGTGAAAGTGCAGGATGGCAATGAGAGAGTGCAGAATGGCAATGGGAAAGTGCATGATGCCAATGTGAAAGTGCAGGATGCCTATGTGAGAGTGCAGGATGCCTATGTGAACGTCACTTGTGGCAATGGGAACGTCACTTGTGGCAATGGGAACGTCACTCGTGGCAATGGGAACGTCACTCGTGGCAACGGGAACGTCACTCGTGGCAATGGGAACGTCACTTGTGGCAATGGGAGAGTTGCAAATGGCTTTTGGAACATCCCAATGCCGCAAGAAACCTTCCCAGAGCCACAAAATTTGTTCACTGTGAAGGAAGCAAATGACATGAATGCCAATGCGATATGCCATTTCCACGAATCGGGAATCATATAGCCATAAAACTCCCGCTTTCAGAGCCTTGATGCTCTACATATCCCTCACGCTTTCATAAAGCCGCCCCCCGCCTCGCCACCGAAGCGACCATCCAGAATCCCGCCAAAACAAAAACCCCCGAAAACCCCGCCCCTCTCTTTAAACAAGATTCACGGGATTTGCAGGATTGACGGAATGGGCCTCGCGCAAAGACGCCAAGGCGCAAAGTTGCGTGCAGGTTTTTAATTTGGAAGCCATGAAGCCATGAAGTGAAGGCAATGAGTCCCGGAGGGACTGCCTGATATTAGCCGGTCGGCGTCAGCCACCGGATCATGGCCATAAACGGCAAGCGCCCCGGCAGGGGCGCGGGATATCCCGTCGCAAGCGCATCCAAACCCCGCCCGCACCTTGAACGCAATCGCGGTCGCGCCTCAGCCGTTCCGCCGCCCCTCCGGGGCGTTGTCGTTTTTGTGCGCGATCCGGTGGTTATCACCACCGGCTAATGGCGGGCAGTCCCTCCGGGACTCGTTCGCGGCCCGCTTCTTCTATCACGCACGGTCCTCTCTGTGAACTCCGTGTCCGCCGTGCGAGGCATTTTTTATTGCAGATCGCAGATTGCGGATTGCGGATTGCCGCACCACGCGCTGGCGCGCGAAAACGCCCGCCTTTTCCCAGCAAACCTCACCCCTTCTTTACGCCTTGGCGTCTTTGCGCGAGGAAATCGGATCGTTGCGCGGGGAAACATGTGCCTTTTTGGCGGCGGGCAACTCTCCACTTGCGCGAGGGGCGCGTGAACGCTGATAGTCCGCGCCTTTTCTATGAAACAAATCGGCATCGGCCTCGCAGGCTTCGGCACCGTGGGTGCGGGGGTTTTTAAAAATCTGGCGAAGAACCGCGCTTTGCTCTCGGAGCGGCTCGGCGTGGAACTGGCGGTGCGGCGCGTGGCGGTGCGCGATTTGAAAAAGGCGCGTTCGGTGGATGCTCCGGCGGCTCTTTTCACCGATGACTGGAAGAAGGTGGTGGATGACCCCGCGGTGCAGATCGTGGTGGAGCTGATGGGCGGCATTTCCGAGCCGCTCGCGCTCATCACGCGCGCGATCGAGGCTGGAAAAATCGTGGTGACGGGCAACAAGGCGCTGCTCGCCGAGCACGGGAAGGAAATTTTTGATCTCGCTGCGGCGAAGAATGTGCCGGTGTTCTTTGAGGCGGCGGTGGCGGGAGGGATTCCAATTATCAAGGCGGTGCGCGAGAGCTTTGTGGGCAATCACATCCTGAGCATCCACGGGATCATCAATGGCACGACCAATTACATCCTCACACGGATGACGGACGCGGGGCTTGATTACGCGGAGGCGCTCGCCGAGGCGCAGGCGCAGGGCTACGCGGAGGCGGACCCGACGCTCGACGTGAATGGCTGGGATGCCGCGCACAAAGCGATCATCCTCGCATCGCTCGCCTACGGCACTTGGATTTGCCCGAAGAAAGTTTTTGTCGAAGGCATCGAGCACGTGACGGCGCGGGACATCGCTTTTGCGAAAATCCTCGGCTACCGGATTAAATTGCTCGGCATCATCAAGGCCGACGCTTCCGGCGAAATCGAAGTGCGCGTGCACCCGACGCTCATCCCGGAGAAACACGTGCTCGCGAGCGTCAACGGCGTCTATAACGCGCTGTGCGTCCACGGAGATGTCGTGGGCGAGACGCTTTTCTACGGACGCGGCGCGGGGCAGGACCCGACTGCGAGCGCAGTCATCGCCGACCTCGCGGAAGCAGCGTGTGCATCCGCCACGCGAAGGGATTGCGGTTTTATGCCGCACGGCCTCTACGGCGATTGCAAGGCGCTCGACGCGATCACGTGCCAGTATTATCTGCGAATCCCCGTGGACGACAAACCGGGCGTGCTTGCACAAGTCGCTGGCGCGCTCGGCGCGAGCAATGTGGGGATCAGTTCGATGATTCAGCCCGAGAGCGCGGGCGAACAGGCGGAGCTGATCCTCATGCTCCACGACGCCACGCACGCACAAGTGCGCAACGCCATCGAGCGCATCCAATCCCTCGCCTGCGTGAAAGGCACCCCGCTTTTGCTCCGCGTCGAAAATTTTGCAGCGTAGCTGACAAACGCCGCAAGTCTGTGGCACAAGCGCGAGGTGTTCGCTGCCTGGCTCCATCATCTCGATCCCTTTGTCTTTCAATTCAACGGCATCGGCCCGCGCTGGTATGGTCTTTCCTATGTGCTCTCCGCCCTCGCCGGATACTGGCTCTATTGCTGGCTGGCGAAGCGTGGCTACACCGATCTCGCCGTCGCGAAGGTCGCGGATTTCATTACATGGATTGGTTTGTTTGGGGTTTTGCTAGGAGGGAGGATCGGGTGGATTGTTTTCTACGGCTTTGGCGAAAGTCACGATAGTCCCTGGTGGTGGTTGCAGGTGTGGAAAGGCGGGATGGCCAGCCACGGCGGCATCCTCGGGATTGTCGTGGTCACTTTCATCCTATCCCGGCGCTGGAAGGTTTCGTGGACGAGCATCGGCGACTCGCTTTGCGTCGTAGCGCCCGTCGGGCTTTTCCTCGTGCGCTGCGCCAATTTCATCAATGGCGAACTTTACGGCCATGAAACCCACGCCGCGTGGGCGGTGCAATTTCCCACGGAGATGAACGACTCGCGTTTCGCCCCGGTCGCCGACCGCGCCTACGCTGCGCTCGCTCCGCTGAGCGAGACAATCGCCAAATACGGCGACCCGAAGAACGGATGGATCGATCAAACCATCGAAGCCGCGCGACACGAACCCGCCGTTCGCGCAACGCTCGCCACTGTGCTCACACCGCGCCATCCCTCGCAGCTCTATGAGGCGTTTTTGGAGGGAGTGCTTCTTTTCGCCGTGCTTTGGCTCGTGCGCACGCGCTGCCGCGTCCCGCGCGGGATGCTCACCGGGCTGTTCTTCATCCTTTACGCCATCGCACGAATCACCGGCGAAGTCTTCCGCGTGCCTGATCCCGCTTGGAGCGTCGCCGGACTTTCCGCCGGGCAATTCCTCTCGCTTTTCATGTTCGGAATCGGCGCCGCGTTCATCGCATGGTCGCTGCGTGCGCGTCAGTTCGAGCGCGCCGATTTGTAGCCGAGAGGAAAACCTTGGACAAAAGGGCGTCGCCGAATAGCCTGCGCGCCCTTTTTCTAAACCATGCCTACTGCTCTGCTTACTTTCATCGCCCAAACTCCCGCGCCCGCTGGCCCTGCACAGCCAGCACCCGACATGAGCGGCACGCTCGTCTGGTTTGGTGCCATCATGGTCGTCATGTGGGTGCTGATGATTCGCCCGCAGCAAAAGAAGCAGAAGGAACTCGCCGCCAAGATCGCGGGGCTCAAGACTGGCGACAAGGTCGTCACCATCGGCGGCATCCACGGCGTCATTTCCAACGTCAAGGACGGCTCCACTTTCATCCTCAAAGTGGATGACAATGTGAAGCTGACCGTGGACAAATCCGCCGTCACCCTCGTGCTCCCCAAAGACGTCAAAGAAGCTTAACCCAACATCGTCATGTCGAACGGACTCACTCTTACTTGCGGCCTCATCCTGCTCATCCTTTTCGGCTGCCACCTCGCGGCGGTCGAAGAGCGTATCAAACGCATCCTTTCCACGCTGCTTACGGTCTTCGTCTGCGCTTTCGCACTGGTGTATGTCTATCCGCCTTTTGGTCCCAATGGTAAAATCACCCTCGGTCTCGACCTTCGCGGTGGCACTTCGTTTTTGATCCGACTGAAACCCGCAGTTGACGACAAGACTGGGCAAGTGCGTCCGATTACGCCGCAGGCGGTGGATCAGGCGGTCGAGGTCATCCGCAAGCGCGTGGACCAGATGGGAACGTCGGAACCGGTCATCACGCCCACTGGCGCGGATCGGATTCTCGTGCAAATCCCCGGTCTTGCCACCGAGCAGCTCGACGACGTGCGCAAACAGCTCCAGCAAGTCGCGAAGCTCGACTTCCGCATTGTGCATCCCGACTCGAACCGTCTGGTGCCCGCGATTGAGTCGAAGCAGCAAATCCTCGATCCCGCATGGACGCTCCTGCCAATGAAGGAAGGAAAGGGTGTTGAAGGGCAGAAGCTGCTCGTGCATCGCATCCCCGACATCACTGGCGAGCACGTCAAAGACGCTGGTGCCCGCTACGACATGGAGGGTTGGAAAATTCTGATCGATTTCGACAAGCAGGGCGGAGACACGTTCTTCGAACTCACCAAGGCAATGCGCGTCGGGCAGGATCGGTTCGCCATCGTGCTCGATGGCAAAATCCTCTCCGCACCCACGACCCAGGTCGAAGGCGGTATTTCCGGCGGCAGTTGCGTCATCACCGGAAAATTTTCGGAAGCCGAGGCGCGCAATCTTTCCAGCGCATTGCTCAACCCGCTGCAAAACCCCGTCGAAATCGAAGAGGAGCGTTCTGCTTCCGCCTCGCTCGGTGCTGATGCAATCAAGAGCGGCCAGCACGCCGGCCTTCTCGGTGTCGCACTCATCACGCTGGTGATGCTCATTTACTACCGCCTCTCCGGTTTCTTCGCGAATATCGGCCTCATCGTCACGATGCTCGTGATTTTCGGCTGTCTCGCGATGCTCCACGCTGTGCTCACGCTGCCCGGTATTGCGGGTATAATCCTCACGCTCGGCATGGCGGTGGATGCCAACGTGCTCATCTTCGAGCGACTCCGCGAAGAGCTTGCGGCGGGCAAATCGTTCAAGGTCGCCGTCGAACACGCGTTCGACCGCGCATTCACCGCGATTTTCGACGCAAACGTCACAACGCTCATTTCGTCGTTCATCCTTTTCCTAATGGCAAGCGGTCCGGTGAAAGGCTTCGCGGTCGCGCTGACCATTGGTGTCATCGCTTCGCTCTTCTCCTCGCTCATCGTCAGCCGGATGTTCTTCTCGTGGGCTATCGAGAAGGGAAAACTTTCCAGCGTTTCGATGATGCACATCGTGCAGAATACGAAGTTCAACTTCCTCGGCTCCCGCAAAATTGCCATCGGCATTTCATTCGCCGTCATCGTCGCCACAATGGGCGTCTTCGCTTCGCGCGGAGAAAAGAACTACAGCATTGATTTCAAAGGAGGTGACCTTCTCGTGCTCGAAGCCGTCGGTCCAAAACCTGAAGACGGCGCGGTTCGCGAAGTCTGCGAAGGGTTGAAATTCAAGGAAGTCGTTGTGCAGAGCGAGAAATCCGCCTCCGGCACCGACTACGTCACCGTCCGCAGTCCGAAGCAGACGCGCACCGAGATCAAAGACGCGCTGCTCGCGAAATTCCCCGAGGCAAAATTCAAAGTGAACAAATCCGAGACCGTCGGATCGCTTGTCGGTGACGAACTGAAGAAAACCAGCGGAGTGGCTCTCCTCCTCGGTATTATCGGCACGATGCTCTATGTCACGATGCGTTTCGAGTTCAGCTTCGCAGTCGGTGCCATCGTCGCGCTACTGCATGACTTGATCATCACCGTGGGAGCATTCGCAGTTTTCGACCGCGAGCTTTCACTCATCACCGTTGGCGCAATC
Organism: Chthoniobacteraceae bacterium; assembly: GCA_947476045.1. GTDB lineage: Bacteria > Verrucomicrobiota > Verrucomicrobiia > Chthoniobacterales > Chthoniobacteraceae > SXWH01. The sequence goes on along the minus strand of CANJNZ010000047.1, from coordinate 16,774 downwards.
CTCACCATCGGTGGCTATTCGATCAACGACACCATCGTGGTGTTCGACCGTATCCGCGAGACGATCAAGAGCGGACGCCCCGGTTCGCTCGAACAGATCATGAACCAAAGTGTGAACGAGATGCTGGGCCGAACGATCCTCACCAGTTGCGCCACGCTCATCCCGAGCATCGGCCTCTTCCTCTTCGGCGGTCCGGTTCTGCGCGATTTCGCCTTCGCCATTCTCGTCGGCGTTATCACCGGCACCTATTCGTCCGTCTTCATCGCAGCTCCTATCGTCCTGTGGTGGAGCAAGCGCGGTGGCCGCGACCTTCGCACCGAGGTCAAGCGAGGCGATGAGCAGGCGGTCGTTCCGGCGTAGGCTTCATCCAAGCCGCGCGCCGATTTACAACGAATCCCATTCGTCCAAGGGAACCGAACGTCCGAGGATGGACGCCGCCTGACGCAGCAACATCCTGACTTGCGGCACGGAGTATTCCGCATTGCTGGGAATTGTCTGGCGGTGCTGTCCGAAAATCATGAATTGATGCCGCGTGCCGGAGATCGGCCCCTCGAAGCCGAGCGCGCGGAGTCTGCGAACAAACTCGCGCCGTTTAAGCGGTCGCCAGACGGCCATGCTGAACCTTGTTCAAATCAATTCCAGCAAGCACGGGCAATTTTTGTCCGAGTCGCAGCCCGACTAGAATCCAATCCTCCAACGTCGAACGAAGCTCGCCTTCGCATTCGCGTAAAGTGTCACCAAATGCTGCAACACCTTTCAGCTTGGGGATGTCGCCAGCGAAGGAGCCGTCCTCCAGTTTGTCATAACGCGCCAGTCCTAACGCGGCTTCAATGTAAGCAGTGATCGGAAACATCATGGCCGAAGGCTAAAGGGCTTCCGTGTGAAAACAAGCTGGGAAACTTGCGAACGTCAGATCAAAGCAAGTGGTGCGCGTCCACGTCCACTACGACGAAGACGTCATCGGGCCAAGTCAGCTTGTCCAGCACGGTGCGCAGAGCGCGACTCAGCTTGAGCACGGCGCGCGTGCGCAGTGCCAGGTGAAAACGGAAGTTGCCGTGTGATTTCTCCAGCGGAGCGGGCGATGGCTCGCCGAGCGTGACGCCCGGCGGCAGCACTTCCTTCAAGCGCCGGTGCAGCGTCTCTATGGAAAGCTGCGCGCGTTGCTGGTGCGGTGAGCGCACGGTGATGAGCACGAAATGCGTGAACGGTGGCTGTTCCATCTTTTCACGCCACTCGATTTCCTGATCGTAAAAGCCGATGAAGTCGTGATGCCGCGCAAACTGAATCGCCGGATGAAACGGCGTGTAGCTCTGCACGACAACCTCGCCCTCCACATCGCCGCGTCCGGCGCGTCCGGCGACCTGTGTGAGCAGTTGGAAGGTTCGTTCGCTTGCGCGGAAATCCGGCAGGTGGAGGCCCATGTCGGCGTTGACGATTCCGACGAGCGTGACGTTCGGAAAATGCAGGCCTTTCGCGATCATCTGCGTGCCAACGAGGATGTCTATTTTTCCCGTGCGAAACGCATCGAGCGTCTCGCGGTAGGCCTCGCGCCGCTGCATCGCGTCGGCGTCCATGCGGCGCACGATGGCCTTCGGGAAAAACTTCGCCACCGCGTCCTCCACCTTCTCGGTGCCAGTGCCGCTGTATTTGATGCCGGGGTCTTTGCAGTCTGGGCACTTCGTGGGCGCGACCGCGAGATGGCCGCAGATGTGGCAGACGATGCGGTTCGTAGCGCGATGAAACGTGAGCGACACGGAGCAGTTCGGGCATTCAGCGACGTAGCCGCATTTGCCGCAGAGCAGAGTAGTGCTGTAGCCGCGGCGGTTGAGGAAAAGAATCACCTGCTCCTTTTTCTCCAGCCGCTTCGTGATGGCGGCGCTTAGTGGATCGCTGAGGATGGGCGAGGATTTCTTTGCCTCCATGCGCATATCCACGATGCGAATGAACGGCATTTTCTGATCGTCCACACGCATCGTGAGGCGGAGCAGTTCGTATTTTCCAGTCGCCGCGTTGTGGGCTGTTTCGAGCGAAGGTGTCGCGCTGCCGAGCACGACCGCGCACTTTTCCAAATGCCCGCGCAACACCGCGAGGTCGCGCCCGTGGTAGCGCGGCGTTTCCTCCTGCTTGTAGGTGTTCTCGTGCTCTTCATCCACGATGATGACACCGAGCTTCTCGACCGGCGCAAATACCGCCGACCTCGCGCCAATGGCGATGCGCGCACGACCGCTGCGGATGCGGTGCCATTCGTCGTGACGCTCGCCTTCGCTGAGATGCGAGTGCAGCACCGCGACTTCGTGATGCGTGGCGGCGAAGCGCGACTTGAATCGTTCGACAGTCTGCGGCGTGAGAGAAATTTCCGGCACGAGCAGAATCGCGCCGAGGCCGTGATTGAGTGCGCGCTCAATGGCTTGCAGGTAAATCTCGGTCTTGCCGCTGCCGGTGACGCCGTGGAGGAGGAAAGGCTTCAGCATCGTATCGGGAGTCGGTGCCGCGACCTGATCAATCGCCTGCGCCACGCGCGCAAACACCGTCGCCTGCTCTTCGTTCAATTCGAGATTCGTGTTCGCGACGAAGATTTCCTCGCCATACGGATCGCGCCCCACTTTCTCCGGCTCTATGGTGATCAGCCCTTTTTTCGCCAGCGACTGGATCGTCTGGTGCGCCGCGCCGCACTGCTCGCAAAGCTCCGTGACGGGCATCGCCTTTGCAGCATCGCGCAAAGCGGCAAGCACCTCGGCCTGACGTTCGGATTTCTTTTCAATGCCCGCAATCTCCTCCTGTGTGATCTCCCGCGCGAGCCGCGCAAAGAGTCGCATCTTGTGCCCGACCTCCGCCTTGCGAATCACATTCGGCAGCACGGTGCGCATCGCGGCTTCGATGGGGCAGCAGTAGTAATCGCTCATCCACTCCGCGAGCCGGATGAGTTGCGCGCTGAGCGCCGGTTCGTCGCCCACGACATCCGTGATGGGCCGCACGCCGCTCGCCTCCGTGGTGTCGCTCAGCGCGATGATCGTCCCGAGCACCGAACGCATTCGCACGGGCACACGCACACGCGTGCCCACGGCAAGCGTGAGTGCGGGCGGCACCTCGTAATCGAACGCGCGCCCGCCGGACTCATCCACGAGCACGCTGGCGTATTTGGGCATGAGCCGAGAATGCAAACCCGCGCCGCTTTGTCCACGGCTGACTGCGAAGTAGTGCATCGTCCGCGTTTTTCCGTGCGTTTCGTGGGCAGGCGATTCTATCTGTTCGTAGTGAAGCGAAATTTCTGGCGGCTCATTTTCACGCTCTTCCTCGCTGCGGATATCGCGGCGGGTGTTGTCTTGTGGCGTTCGCCCGACCCGCGTTATCGGGCGCGTGAGTGGCTGGCGCTCGGTCGCTATCACGAGCACGACGCGATCATTTCTGAAGTCGCCGGGAAGGCGGAAGTGGATGCACTGCTGGTGAAGGCGGTGGTGTGGCGTGAGACGCGGTTTCAAAAAGCAATGGTGGGCACCGCAGGTGAACGCGGCTTGATGCAGGTGGGTGAGAATGCCGCGCGCGACTGGGCGGCAGCACAACACATCGAGTCGTTCATGTTCACCGACTTGTTTGACGCCCGCACAAATCTTCAAGCTGGAACGTGGTATCTCGCCCGAGCGCTCGAACATTGGAAGGATCGCGATGACCCGCTGCCCTTCGCGCTTGCGGAATACAACGCAGGACGCAGTCGTGTGCAGCAATGGGCGGGCGAAACGGCGAACGCATACGAAATGCTGCGTGCATGTGACTTTCCCGGCACGCGCCGGTATGTGAACGATATCATCCGCCGCTATCACTTTTACCGCGAGCATGGATGGTGATTCGCGAGGCTGGCGTCGTTTGCAAATCGCGCTTACTGGTTTCGGTAAATGAGCAACGCTCCGCGCGAAAAGGCTGATTTTAAAAAAAGGCTTGGTGATGTGCCGCACAAGCCTGGTGTCTATTTGCATCGCGATCGTTTTGGACGCGTGATCTACGTGGGCAAGGCGCGTGATTTGCGCAAGCGGCTCTCGCACTATTTTACGCCGGGAAAGCAAATGCGCGCCGATTTGAAAACACGCGCGCTCATTGAGGCGATTTATGATTTCGACTGGCACACCGTCGGGAGCGAACCCGAGGCGCTGCTGCTCGAAGGCAAGCTGATCAAGGAATACCGTCCGCGCTACAATGTAAGTTTTCGCGACGACAAACGTTTTCTCCTCGTGAAAGTGGATATCGGCGAGGAATGGCCCCGCTTTCGTCTCACGCGCGTGAAGACGCCTGACGACGGTTGCCGCTATTTCGGGCCGTTCGCAAATTCCGGCGCGCTGCGACAGACGATGACGTTCATGCGAAAGCGATTCGGCGTGCTGACTTTCGGGCGCGGCTCGCCGACGGAGCGAGAGAGGAAAAGCTCTACCTACCAAGTGCCGATGAAACTCGCGGATACGACACCGGAGCAATACCGCGAGCGCGTGGAGATGGCGTGCGAATTCATGGGCGGGAAAACGAAAGAACTGCTCGATGTGCTCGACGCCGAGATGCGCGCCGCAGCGGAGAAGCTCGATTTTGAGCGCGCCGCCGAGTTGCGCAACATGCTCGACGATCTCCGCCAGACAACGAAGCCGATGACGCGCTACACGACGACGATGCGCCATCGCCTCAAGCTCCCCGGCGCAATCAACCCCGCTGCTGATCTCGCCGCACTTGGTGAAGAACTCGGACTGCCCGGCCCGCCGCGCCGCATGGAGTGCTTCGATATTTCCAACATCAGCACCACTCACGTCGTCGCGAGCATGGTATGTTTTCTCGATGGCAAACCAGCAAATCACCTCTACCGCCGCTACCGCATCAAAACGCTCGAAGGGCGGCAGGATGATTTTGCCAGCATGGCCGAGGTTGTGCGCCGCCGCTATACGCGCGTGCTGCGAGATGCCGCGAGTCAGGCCGCCCGCGTGCCTTCGCTTGAGCGCGATGACGGGATGCATGTTGAATACGCGCCGGAGCTTTCGCAGGAAAAACTGCGCGATGCCGTGAAGCGCGTCAGCGACGACGACCCCGCTATGCCGCGCCTGCCGGACCTGATTATCGTGGACGGTGGCAAAGGCCAGCTCAGCTCCGCATGTGCTGAACTTCAGCAACTCGGTCTTTATGAAGTGCCCATCATCGGCCTCGCGAAGGAGTTTGAGGAAATCTACCGCCCGTCGCGCACGCAACCCCTCCGACTTTCACACGAAAGCGGCGCGCTGAAGTTGCTCCAGCGCATTCGCGACGAAGCCCACCGCTGGGCCAACGGCTACCACCAAGTTCTGATGAAACGCCGTGTCTCCGAGAGTCTGCTCGACGAATGCCCCGGTGTGAGTGAATCGCGCAAGCAAACGCTACTCCGCCACTTTGGCAGCGTCACCCGCATCCGTCGCGCGAACACCGAAAAAATTGCAGCCCTCCCCGGCATCGGATCCCGCCTGGCGGAGACAATTTCTGATTTTCTACGCGATCGGGCCTAAAGCGTGGGTAGATTTTCGCTGATATCCTAAGAATCATTACTTGTGATTGTTAAAAACGATTGCATTATCCGCAGCCTTGCTTTTCTTTGGGTCATGTGAAGTTTGTCACGTGCCACGCAGTTGCACTATCCCTATGAAAAAAAGTTCATCTCCACCCCTTAGTCGTGTAACTCGCATTTGCTCGGTTTCATTCTCAGTATTGTTCGCGGTGAATGCATCGGCGGCTTCAGTCTCATGGACGGGAGAGATGGATGGCGTGTGGAGCACGGGCGGCGATTGGGTGAAGGGAGTTACGCAGACTGATACAGGCATGGCGGTTTTCGATGCGAGTTCCGTGGCGAATTTGAACACGAAGATTGTGTCGGATGCTTCGGATCAGGGAGTTAAAGTTACGACGCTACCGGGGCTGATTACCATCGGCGGAGTGAATGCGCTGACCTTCGGAGTTGGCGGCATGAGCATGAGCGGGGCTCTGCAGGATTTGCAGTTAGCAGCTTTAGTGGCGCTTGCTACAGAGCAGTCGCAAGATGCGATTTCCGGGCAGGCCTTGGCAACGAACGGGGTGATTCACGGGGCGAAAGTGAATTTGAGTCGGATCGATTACGACGATTTCACATTGAAAGGCGCGAACAGTTTTGCAGGGAAGACGGCTGTTGAAGACAGGCCGTTGAGCGTATCGGGAAATATGATTGGGGTGAAGGCGGAGAAATTGGCGTTTACAAATTTAGGGACGACGCAAATCGGAGTGGCACCGAGCGTGGGTCCACGGGCCGGGGAATTGCGAATTGGCAGTGGAGCGGAGCGCGGCGGAGTGCGCTCCGCAAGCAATGGAGGGAAGAGCACGGTGAAAATCACTGTGCGTGAAGGAGTCAAAGCAGGGTCAAATACGAAGCCGGTGATTTTGGATACAACTTCGGAGGATCTTCGTGCGGCATTGGAATTGCCGCATGGCGCCGGGCCGTCGCTTGCGCAATTCGGAGATGAGGGACTGACGTTTTGGGACACGGGTTCGATCAATACGGACGCAAGTAAAGTGACCTTGGACGATGCAAATATTGTCCCCGTGATTCATCAATTTGTGGGCAGCCAATATGTGACGGTGAAATTGGTTCCGCTGGTGTCGCCACCTGTGCCACAGGGCACATATGGGATTAATTTTCACGGTGCTTATCGAGCACCAAATGCCGATGTCACTGGAATACTGGGCCCGGGTCCTGCGAACCAAGCTAACTGGGTCAACACGAGTTCCAATGTGGACGTTAATGATGGTCCTGGTAATTGGTTTTGGACAGCCACAGATAGCAATTTGGGAAACCCAATCAGCTTCCACTTCGTTCATGGAAATGCAGGTGGTGAAGACGGTGGTGGCGGTGGTGCCACGGATTTTGCACGTCTCTACAACACTGGCGAGCGTTCCAACGACGGGCAATTTACGATCACAAGCACGACGGTCATTCCGTTTTCCCTCTACGATATCTATATCTACGGCGGTGGTGGCTATAATGTGAACGGCAATTCCACCACTACATCGTTCACGAATATTGATGGGTTTACGTCGAATGGGAACACTAGACTCTACCTTGATAAAACCGGCCCATTGACGATTACCGGTGGCAGCATCAATGGCTTCTCCATCGTCCCGGTGACGCCCCCCACCGTTGCCTACTGGAAAGGCACCACCAGTGGAGTCTGGAATGCCAATGTGAATAATTTCACCCAGGACAGTGCGGGCACAAATCCTATCAGGGTGCCGGTGTCGGGTGTTACCGACGTGATTTTCAACGCCAGCGGGGCGACGAATTTTGCGAACACAACGCTGGGCGTGGATACAACGATCAAGTCACTGACATTCGGGAGCAACGCGACCTCTGCGGTTGGCATCGGCGGCGGCAATACGCTGACCATTACGCCCACTGCGTCCACGAGCGGGGTAACGGTGGCGAGTCTCTCTGGCAATCATGCGCTGAGCACCAATGTGGCACTCGGGGCGGCGCAGACTTGGACGGTGACGGACGCGAGCCAGATACTCACTGCGAGCGGAGTGATCAGTGGGGCATTCTCTCTCACCAAAGCCGGTGCAGGAACACTCGTGCTCACGGCCGACAACACCTACAGCGGGGGAACGACTGCGGCGCGGGGAACACTGGCACTAGACTACACGGTGGTGGGAAGCAAACTTGCTGATGCGGGCATCCTTACTTTTGCGGGCGGCACTGTGGAGATGAGAAATGGCGCAGGCTCCCATAATGAAGCAGTAGCCTCGACGACGATTGCAGATGGACTGAGCGGCGTGACGCGGACGAGTGGCACTTCGGTGCTGCGCCTGAATGCCATCACGCCCGGCCTTGGGGTGCTCAACTTCGGCGCAGCCAGCATCGCGGACACCGACAGGACGAATAACAACGGCATTCTCGGAGCTTGGGCCACGGTGACCGGGAACGATTGGGCGATTAATTTTACCAACGTAGCAGATGGACCGGTCACGGCATATGCCAGCTACACCGACATCAATGTAAGGAACGACATCATCACGAATGCCGCGACCACCAACGTGCGCCTGTTCGGTGATGGAAGCGCTGGAAATATCGCACTCGGAGCTGCGACGACCACGGTCAATACGCTTTTGCAGAACAATGCGAATTTCGCCGGGACGGTGGATACGGCGGGCAAGACACTGGCGGCCAATGGCATCATGATCGGAAGCGGCAGACAGGCACTCACCGTCGGTGTGGCGGCGGGCGATGGAACTACAATGGCGGCCACAGCGGGGGGGACGCTCTTTCTGAATAACTTCAGCACCGCGAATGCGATTACGATCAACGCAGTAATTGCCAATAATGCTTCGGCGTCAAATCTGGCTACAGTGGGCTTGGTCGCGCTCAACGGCACAAATACCTACACTGGCATGACGATGGTGAATTCGGGAGTATTGAGTGTCCGAAATGGTGCCGGGTTGGGCAGTGGGTTTGCCGGCGTTTCGTCTGGCACGACGGTGCATCTTGGAGCAGCGCTGGAATTACAGCATGGCACAGGGATGACAATTGGAACCGAGGTGTTGACGCTGAACGGCACAGGGATCAGCAGCGGGGGCGCGTTGCGCAATATCAGCGGCGCCAACACATGGGGTGCAACGGTCACTCTCGCCTCGTCCTCGCGGATCAACTCGGATGCTGGAACTTTGACACTGAGTGCCAGCAACAGCATCACAGCGAGTAATCAGAATCTGACCCTCGGCGGATTGAGCAATGGTCTGGTGAGCGGCACGATCACCACAGGCACAGGCACTTTGACCAAGGACGGCACAGGTATGTGGACTCTCTCGGGTGCCAACACTTACACGGGAGCCACTCAGGTAAATGCTGGAACTCTGCTTTTCAAAAACACCGCCGCAAGGTCGGGCGGCAGTGCAGTCACTGCTGGCGCGTCGGGCACCATTGGTCTGGGCGTGGGTGGTGCCGGTTTTTACAGCGCGAACGACGTTAGCAATCTTTTCAACAACACTTTGAGTGGTTTCACCATGGATCCCGTATCAGGCGTGGCCATAGACACCACGGCGGGCGACTTCGACCAAACGAACGCCCTCACAACCGCCACACGCGCCCTGACCAAACTCGGGGCGAACACACTCACGCTTTCTGCCATTAACACCTACACCGGGCCGACAGCCGTGAATGAGGGTTCCTTGCTGCTCAGTGGTTCCGTCACCAGCAATACGACAGTAAACGCCGCCTCGCTTACGGTGAGCGGCACACTCACAGGCACGGTGACGGCGAACAACGGCAGCACCATTTTGCTAATCGGGACGATTGCGGGAGCAACCACGGTGAATAGCGCGTCAACGCTGATAGCGAAAGGCACACTCTCCGGCAGCACGGTGGTGAACAGCGGCGGCACGCTCGGTGGCACTGGAACAACTGGGAGTGTGACAGTAAACGGCGGAGTCATTGCACCCGGCGATCCCAGCGCGCCCAGCGCCATTGGCGATTTGACCGTCAACGGCAACGTCAGCTTCAGTGGAACTTCCGCCCTGAACATTCAGTTTGATTACGACATACCTGCCAAAGACCTTCTCAATCTCACGGGAACCGGCATTCTCACTATTTCCAGTGGTGCAGTGCTGAACTTGTCAGTGAGTGTGTCTGATGCGGTAGCGGTAGCAACTCCCTATATTGGAACACCATTGACGATCATCGACTATGCCGACGGAGGTTGGACGAGCACAGGACCCGGGAACAATGTATTTGTCGGGATGAATGACGATCAGACTTTTATAGCGCCCTCGGGATTTACCTATCGGATATCCTACGATGGCACTGGCGGGGTTTCAGAGGTTACACTGACTTTGATGGCGATCCCCGAACCTGGCGTGGCGATGTCACTGCTCGGTGGCCTCGGCCTGCTGCTCGGAGTGCGGCGGCGCAGGGTTTAAAATCCCCGGCGGGCAAGGAGGGCGCGGCGAATTTCGTGGTCTTTTAAAATCAGCGGGCGGTGCGGCACAGTCTTTGCGGTCTCAGAGGGACATCAATCAGCCCACGGCATGAGCAACAAACGCATTTTAATCATTCACGACGATCGCCTTCTCAGTAATCTTTACCGGGAAAAACTCGAGGGCAGCGGGTTTGCCGTTGATAGCACGCGCAATTACGAGCAAGTGCCGAAACTCATCGAGAGCAAGAAGCCGGATGTGGTGATCATGGATCTGGTTTTACCTACGTGCAACAGCATTGAACTCATCAATTCGCTGCGCCAGGAACCGGCGACCAAAGAATTGCCTGTGCTTGTTTTCCCTACAGTGCTGACGCAACTCGGTGCCTCGGCGCTTCAGGCAGGCGCGACCAAGGTAATCTCCCGAGGGATTAGTCCGGTGGCCTCTGTCATCGATGCAGTCAAGATTGCGCTCGGTCAGCCGGGGCTCGGTGATTCGTTGGATACGCCACTTTATGAACCCGATAAGACATGGTTGGGTATGGTGTTGGAAGGAACGTCGGAGTGCCTCAATCAAATGCGCCACTGCCTGCCAGGCCTTGTTGCTGCGGTTCCCGATGCGGCAATGCTGCGCACATTGTGGGCGCTTGTTCATGCTTTTGCTGAAAAGTCGGTGCTGATTCAGCACAAGCCACTGGCTCAAATTACAGCCTCTTTCGATTTAATGATGTGCGATTTGAATGAAATTCCGGAGCAACTTAATGCATCCACGCTCCGAACGATCGGCCAGACGATTGATTTTCTGGGAACTCTCAGCAAGCCCGAAACGATGTGCCGGACCAAGGACCCCGCCACTGCCCGCATCGTGGTGGTGGACGATGAGGCAAGCGCTCTCCAATTCATCACAGCGGCCATGCAACTCGCCGGGCTTAAAAACGAGTGTTATGAAACGCCGACCGGCGCGCTCGAAAAACTCAACGGGCAAGGAAGCGATCTTATTTTTGTCGATGTAGGTTTACCGGAAATGACCGGGTTTGATCTCTGCAGTAGAATCCGCGCCCTCGATGCGCACAAAAATACGCCCATCGTGTTCCTCACGGGCATGGCTTCTTTCCAGAACAAGGCGCAAGCCAGTCTGAGCGGTGGAAATGACTTTGTTGGAAAACCTTTCAACATCCCAGAACTGGGTCTGAAGGCGCTGCTTTGGATATTCCGCGGTCAGCTAGCTCCTGTTTAGGTCCGCTTCATTGGTCCTCAGAAAAGGAAAGTCACCCCTCGTGGATATTCAGTCGAATTTTACCCGCTGGACGATGCCTTTACGGGCGGTGAAAATTTTCAACAGGACGAGACGCCAGCAATCATTTCAGCAAGCTGCGCCAGCGGGCGTGTGGATTGACAGGTTGTCTTCCCCTGATAGCTTCGCGCCCCTTTTGATGAAAAAGACCATCGCAACTGATGCAGCACCCAAGGCAGTCGGCCCGTATTCGCAGGCCGTTGCGTTCGGCAATTTGCTGTTTTGTGCCGGGCAGATTCCGCTCGATCCGGTGTCCGGGGAAATCGTGGGCGCGGATGTGGCGGCGCAGGCGGAGCGCGTGTGCGAGAACATCCGCGGCGTGCTGGCGGCGAACGGGATGACTTTTTCCGATGTGGTGAAGACGACGGTCTTCCTGACGACGATGGATGATTTTGCCGCGATGAACGCGGTGTATGCGCGCTATTTCACGGAGCCGTTTCCGGCGCGCTCGACGGTCGCCGTCGCCGGGTTGCCACGTGGCGCGCGGGTGGAAATCGAAGTGACGGCTGCAAAATAACGCGATGACTCAAGACGAAATCCTCAGCCTTTTCCGGCAAACCAACGCACTGCTCGACGGCCACTTTGTCCTGCGCTCGGGCCTGCACAGCCGGCAGTTTTTCCAATGCGCGCTGTTGCTCAAGGAGACAACCGTGGCGGCGCGTGTGTGCGCGGCGCTGGCGGAGAAGTTGCGCGGCGTGGGCGCGGAGGCGGTCATCTCGCCGGCGCTCGGCGGGCTCATCGTCGGGCATGAAGTCGCGCGTTCGCTCGGGCTGCCGCATATTTTCGCGGAGAAGGAAAACGACAAGCTCGTGTTACGGCGCAATTTCGAGATTCGGCCCGGACAAAAATTCATCGTCGCCGAGGACGTGGTGACGCGCGGCGGTCGCGTGCAGGAGACGGTGGACATCGTGCGTTCGCGCGGCGGCGAAGTGGTGGCCATCGCGACGCTCGTGGATCGCAGCGGCGGCAATCGCCCGGATTTCGGCGCACCGTTCGTGTCGCTCATCGCACTGAATGTGGAAACTTTCGAGCCGGACAAAGTGCCGGCGGACCTCGCAGCAATCCCGGCGCACAAGCCCGGCAGCAAATAATACTCTTTAAAAATGATCGGCTGGATTCTCAAAAAACTCTTCGGTTCCAAAAACGCACGCCTCGTCAAGACGCTGCGACCCATGGTCGCAAAAATCAACGAGATGGAGCAGCAGTTCCGCGCACTCAGCGACGACCAACTCCGCGCGAAGGTCGCGAAGTGGAAGGACGATCTCTCGAAGCTCGAATGGGCCGAGCAGCAAAAGTATCTCGACGAGATTTTACCCGAGGCATTCGCAGCGGCGAAAAACGGCGCATGGCGTCTCACCGAGCGCAAACACCAGTTCGATGTCTGTGGACAGCCGATGACATGGGCGATGGTGCATTTCGACACGCAGCTCATCGGCGGCTACTGCCTGCACAAAGGCATGATCGCCGAGATGGGCACCGGCGAGGGCAAGACGCTCGTCGCCACGCTCCCGCTTTTCCTCAACGGCCTCACGGGACGCGGCTCGCATCTCGTCACCACGAACGACTACCTCGCCCGCCGCGACGCGGAGTGGATGGGACAGCTCTACAAATTCCTCGGCCTCACCGTCGGCATTATCCAGCACGACCAGTATCCCGACCTTCGCCGCGAGCAGTATCAAGCCGACATCACCTACGGCATGAACTCGGAGTTTGGCTTCGATTACCTGCGCGACAACGGCATGGCCACGAGCAAGGAACAGCAGGTCCAGCGCGGGCACTGGTTTGGCATCGTGGACGAGGTGGACTCCATCCTCATTGATGAAGCGCGCGTGCCTCTCATCATCAGCGGCCCAGTCACGGTCTCGACGCACCAGTTCGATAAATACAAACCGCTCGTCGAGCAGATCGTCAAAAAGCAGACGATGCTCTGCAATCGTCTCGCCAGCGAATCGCTCCAGCTTTTCGAGCAGGGGAAAGCGGAGGACGCAGCGCGAGTCATGGTGAAAGTGAAATGGGGACATCCGCTCAACAAAGGCTACCTCCGCGCGATGGAAGATCCGGAAAAGCGTCGCGCCATCGAGAAGATGGAACTCTCTTTCTACACCGACGTGCGGAAAGAGGAGATGTGGCGGTTGAAGGAAGATCTCTTTTTCACGATCGATCAGCGCGCCCACGAAGCCGACCTCACCGAGCAGGGCCGCCAGTATATGTCGCCCGGCGAACCGGACGCGTTCGTGCTGCCCGACTTGATCACGCAGTTCGCACTGCTCGATCAAAACAACGAATTCACCGACGCGCAGAAGGTGGAAACGAAGGCGAAGGCGCAGGAGCACATGAATCTCCAGAGCGAGCGCATCCACAATATCTCGCAACTCCTCCGCGCATACTGCCTCTACGAGAAGGACGTTCATTACATCGTCGAAGAGGGCAAGGTCGTCATCGTGGACGAAAACACCGGGCGCTCGATGCAGGGCCGCCGCTGGAGCGACGGACTTCACCAGGCCGTCGAGGCGAAGGAAGGCGTGCAGATTGACAAGGAGACGCAAACGCTCGCGACGATCACGGTGCAGAATTACTTCCGCCTTTACCGCAAACTCAGCGGCATGACGGGCACCGCCGAAACTGAGGCGAACGAATTCAGCGACATCTACAAACTCGAAGTCGCAGTCATTCCCGCGAACCGCCCGTGCGTTCGCAAGGACGGCAACGATCTCATTTTCAAAACACGCCGCGAAAAATACAGCGCGGTCGTGCAGGAAGTCACCGAGGCGCACGCCAAGGGGCAGCCCGTGCTCGTAGGAACTGCGAGCGTCGAGGCGTCGGAGTTGGTCTCGCGCATGTTGCAGCGTGCGAAAATCCCGCACACCGTCCTCAACGCCCGCCAGAATCAGGACGAGGCCGAAGTTATCTCACGCGCTGGGCAAAAGAACGCGGTCACCATTTCCACGAACATGGCCGGACGCGGCACCGACATCAAACTCGGCGAAGGCGTCGCCGCCGCTGGCGGCCTCTACGTGCTCGGCACCGAGCGCCACGAATCACGTCGCATTGATCGCCAGTTGCGCGGTCGTTGCGCACGTCAGGGCGACCCCGGCTTTTCTCGCTTCTTCGTTTCGTTTGAAGACGACCTCATGCGCAATTTCGGCGCCGCCGAGCGCATGACGAAACTCATGGATCGCTTCGGCATGAAGGAAGGCGAGGCGCTCGAACATCCGTGGCTGAACCGCTCCGTCGAGACGGCACAAAAGCGCGTCGAAAGCCGGAACTATCTCATCCGCAAACGCACGCTCGATTTCGACGATGTGATGAACCGCCAGCGCGAAGTCGTCTATGGCCTGCGCAACGAATCCATCACCACCGACGAACCGCGCACACTCATTTACGACGTGGTGGAAGACCGCATCCCCGAGAAATGCGAAGAGTTCTTCCCCGCTGGCGAAGACCCGCAGATTGACGCCCTCCTCGCTTGGGCGAATGTCACTTTCCCCATCGCGCTCGACAAAGCCGCGCTCACTGGAAAGAACCTCGAAGATGCCGCCAACATCCTCACCGAGCGCGTCAAAAAAGCCTACGAACTCAAGAGCCAGCACGAAGTCACCGACGCCATCAAAGGCCTCGAGCGCTACATCATGCTCACCGCGATTGACAAGCTGTGGCAGGAGCACCTTTACGCCATGGACGGCCTCCGCGAGGGCGTCTATCTGCGCGCTTACGGCCAGAAAGACCCGCTCATCGAATACAAACAAGAGGCCTTCAAAATGTTCGAAGTCCTCATGGGCAGCATCAAAGACGAAGTGCTGCACAACCTCTTCCGCAGCACCTCGAACATCATGGCCTTCGAGCAATTCCTCGCGAACCTGCCGCAATTCCTCAGCGCGCCGGATGAAAGCGCCATCACCGCCGGGATGTCATCGCCAGAAGCGCCCGCCGAGTCGCAACCCGAGGACGACGTGAAAATCGAACCCGTCCGCCGCGAAGCCCCCAAAGTCGGGCGCAACGAACCCTGCCCCTGCGGCAGCGGCAAAAAGTTCAAAGACTGCTGCGGTCGGGCAGGATAGTAGGGGAGAGTGAGAGTTTTTTTATAGGGACAGCAAAGAGCGGAACGTCGTAATCCGCACAAGAACGACACAGAACTGCGCAATTCGTCGTCTTATTTTCACCTTTGGCACTTTCCTGCCATAAAACTGTAACATTGGTCGCGAAATCTCCATGTCATCGCCAACGCGATAACACACCTACACACACAACAATCATCATGTTCAAACAAACCCTGACACTTGCACTGACAGTCGCCGCTTCCACGGTGCTCGCTGGCCAAACCAGCGCTCCAGCGAAAGCCTCCTCGAAGGAGACTGTAAAAGAAGAATCCATCTATGACAGAATGTGGAGCTACCCCACGCTGTATAAAAACGACGACTCCTCCTTTCTCAATGAGCTTCGCATCGTGGGCCGTTTTCACGGCGACGTTTATAATGTGGACTCCGGCCTCGGCACCGACTCGGACTGGCGTGTTCGCCGACTGCGCCTCGGCTTGAAGGCGAAGTTCTTCCACAATCTGGATCTCCACGTTGAGACCGATTTGGATCCTCAGTTCGACAACCCGTGGTATTCGCGCCTGACAGACGCATACATCGCCTGGACTTTCTGCGAAGCGGCGAAAATCACCATCGGTAAGCACTCGGCGAAGTTCACTCTCGATGGTGGCACCTCCGCGAACGAGCTCATCACGATTGACCGCAACAGTCTCTCTAACAACCTGTGGTTTACCAATGAATACATCAGCGGTGTGAGCCTCAGCGGTAAGGTCGGTGCTTTCCAATACAACGCCGGCTATTTCTCCGGCGGCACCTACACGAAAGAGTTCGGCAACATGGACGAGGGCCACTTTGGTCTCCTGAGCCTTGGCTATGACTTCGCCAAGCAACTCGGCGTGAAGAAGGCACTCCTCCGTGCTGATTACGTATATAACGACCGTAATGCTGAGAGCAATGCGACCCGTCCCTTCGAGAACGTCGGCTCGCTGAACTTCCAGTTTGCACAGGACAACTGGGGCTTTTCGACAGACCTCGCAGCAGGCACCGGCTATGGAAGTCAGAGCGATGTGTGGGGCTTCGTCATCATGCCTTGGTATAACATCACCAAGGAACTCCAAATCGTTGCACGCTACACCTACATGGAAAGCGAAGATCCGAACGGCATCCGCCTCGGTCGCTACGAAAACGTGATGACCAGCGGCAAAGGCGACCAGTATCAGGAATTCTATGCCGGCCTAAACTACTACATCTATGGCCACAAGCTGAAGGTCCAAACTGGATTCAGCTACACCATGATGGACGACAGCGCCAACGACGGAGGCAAATACGACGGCTGGTCATGGACGACCGGCGTGCGTCTCAGCTTCTAGAGCATTTTCTATTCATTCTGTCGCATACTGGGCATGGCGAAGGAAATTGAGGCAGTGTGCTGTGGTGAAGGTGTCCAGTGCTGAGGCGGTGGCGCGGATCAAGCCAGTCCAAGTGCGGCGGGCGGCTTGGCGCAGGTGGGCCTT
>CANJNZ010000046.1 GCA_947476045.1 Chthoniobacteraceae bacterium | reverse complement strand
TGAGTGTGACGGATGCGGATGGTCTGATCCTTGGTGCTTCGACGGTGAGCGGGACGCTTGGTGTGACGTGTGGAGTAGCGAACACGCATAGCGTAGCGCAGAGCGTTGGCGGAGTGGCGACGTTTGCTGCGGGAAGCGGGAACGATGTGACATTGGGTGATGCCAGTAACGATTTTTCCACGCTGATAATTACGAGCGGGAACAATGTGAGTGTGACGGATGCGAATGCGCTGATCCTCGGTGCTTCGACGGTGAGCGGAACGCTGGACGTGAATACGAGCGGAGCGATCACGCAGAGCGGAGCGCTGATAGTAGTTGGGGTGGCGACGATAGAAGCTGGGAGCGGGAACGACATCACGCTGGGTTCTGCGAACACGTTTAGCACGGTGACGATCACGAGCGGTAACAACGTGAGTGTGACGGATGCGGATGGTCTGATCCTCGGTGCTTCGACGGTGAGCGGAACGCTGGATGTGACGGTAGGGGGAGCATTGACGCAGAGCGGTGCGCTGAGCGTTGGCGGAGTGGCGACGATTGTAGCCGGAGCGAACGATGTGACATTGGATGATGTTGGGAACGATTTTTCGACTGTAGAGATTACGAGTGGACAAAATCTGATATTGGTTGATGCCAACGATCTCGCCCTACTTGTCATCAATAATAATATTTCCACGGTTTCTATTACCTGCGTAGGCAATCTAGACGACGCTAACGGCTCATCGCTTAACATTACTGGTGGAACAGTCACCCTTGCTGCGGGGAACTCGATTGCCACCTCGGTAGATCCCCTCGAAATGACAGCGACCAGCATCGCAGCCACAGCGACGGCGGGGGGAATCTGGCTTACCAATTCGACATCACTTATTGTGAATACCGTCGCAGCAGGGGGCGCTGACATTGACATCACCAGCACGGGCAACATGACCGTCAACGGCCCCGTCAGCCAGACCAGCGGCGCGGATGTTACTCTTTTCGCATCCGGTGCCACTGCCGATCTAACGCTCGTAGGCTCTATCAGCACGGATCTCGCGGGTGGCGCAGACGGTGGCAACATCACTTTGAATGCAGGTGATCTAATCAGCCTCGGCGGCGGCTCCAACATCAGTGTCATCGGAGTTGCGGACGTCACGCTTAATGCAGGCTATCCTGACGGCAATCCCCTCGATCATAACGCCAGCGCAGACCTCACCCTCGCAGGCGCGCTGAATTTAAACGACGCCAACCTCGTTCTCACTGCACCGCGCAACATCATCCTCGATGGAGTTGGTGCCTACATCACGACGACCGGAGATTTCACTGTGAACGCCGATCGTGATGGTTCAGCAGCAGGCACGGGCGGCTCATTCACGCAAAACCATAGAGCCTCCTACGTCCAAGCCGGTAATGTGATCATCACCGCAGCCGATGTCGCTCTCAGCGGTATCATTGATGCTGGATCTGGCAAAATTAATGTGACCTCGTCACGCAATGATTCCAATATTTATCTCAACAACACCGGCACCGGACTTAACCTCAGTCTCGCCGACCTCTTCGCCCTCCGCGCCGAAGGTGGCGAAATAACCATTGGGGACGCTGCGGGCCTGGGCACCCTGTATATCGGCGGCCTTGGCACCGTCGGCCTTGGCACCGTCGGCCTTGGCTTCAGCAACACCAACATTGTCCTCAACGGCGGGGTCATTGATTTCAATGGCGGCATCACGATAATGGACAACCAAGCACTTACGCTTAACAGCAACAACGGCATCACCAATACAGGCGGAAGCGTCGTTGATGTCAGCATCGGCGGTTCCTCTGGAACTCTCATCGTCACCGCGAACGGCGATGTTACACTCAGCACTCTCATCACCAACTTGGGCGCGACTTTGGGCGCGACTACCGCCGGCGTCGGTATTTTTACCCTCAACAACAATAACAGAGATCTGACGGTTGCCGCGCCACTGACTGCTGAAGCGGTCAGCATCACTACCGGAACCGCCACGCTCACCGTTAGTGAAAGCATCGCGGTCGCAGGCGGGCCAACGGGCGACATCACCATCATCGCCGATGGACTCGCGCTGGATAACGACATATCCGGCGGTGGCATCCTGACCCTCAAGGGCAACCTCGCCACCACTACCATCGGCATCGGCGATTCCGCCACGGGCACACTGAATATCGAGATCGCAGAAATTCCACATATCTTAGACGGCTTCAACCGTATCAATATCGGCGCGACCATTCAGACTGGAGCAGTGAATATCGTCACGCCCGCAGCCACGCCTGTCACTTTTCACGATCCGGTTTATATTACGGCGTCCACAACCAGCCCAGGACACCCGCCCGCGACTGGCTCCGTTGAAATTGCAGATGGTCCGCTCGTCGGCGATTCCGATGCCTCATTTAATATCATTGCAGCAAACATCATCTTCAGCGGAACTGCACCCGGAATTACGACAGATTCCCGCACGATTACCCTCAATGGAGCCATGCTGCTCAGTGGAGATACTACTTTTGACACCAGTGCCGGTGGCAACATCACTCTTACCGGCACCATTAACGGGAATCAGGCACTCGTTATCAACGCCGGCACGGCGGAAGTCTATATCGCCGGACAAAACCCGTCGCCCGACTCCGGCACTAGCGTCGGCGGCAGCGCGCGCCTTGCTTCCGTGAATGTCACCGGCGGCATCCTGCGGCTGCAGCCCAATACTTTTTCGACGGGAAGCCAGACCTACACCGGCAGCGACATCCGGCTCCTTGGCCGCAGATTCATCTCATTCAACGACGGGCTGGCCGATATCATCTTCAACGGGCCTGTTACACTTTTCAATTCCGTCGCCATTAATACGAAGAACAGCAACGTCACCTTCGAAGGTGCCGTGAGCAGCGAGCCCACAGGCAAAGGGGCGCTGATACTGACTACCGGGGAAGGCATAGTCACCTTCAATGCCGATATCGGTGGATCTGTCGTGCCCCTCAAGAGCCTGACCATTGCATCCGCAAGCACCGCGAATTTTGGCAACGGGGCATTGGATGAAGTTTACGTCGCCGGCGGGCTCAGCATCACCAGTGACGAGATTAATTTTGGAGGTGGAGCAAACACCGTTCATGTCGCGGGAACCCTTTCGTTGATTGCACGCTCCGCGGACACTGCCGTCCTTGTCGGCGGTGCGGAAAGCGGAGACCTCAACACGCTCTCCATTTCCGAAGACGATATCGGCGCCATCGCCGATGGTGGGGCATCCATCCTCATCACGCGCTCGCAGGGAGTTGCGAATATCGTTATTTCTACGAACTCCGTTTTCCACGACCCGGTTACCTTCCGGCAAAGAACGGGTGGAACCATCTATTTAAATTCTGCCCTTGAAGCAGACGGTGCTGATGGCGGCTTTCTCTTCCGTGGACCCGCGACAAGACTCAATGGCGACATCACCACGGATGGAGGTTTGATAGATATAGAAAACGGAGTTGTAGTGGCCACACCGCTGACTCTCGAAACATCAGGAGGCAACATCATCACTCGAGGTAGTCTGGTTGCATTTGCAGGCGGGGAAGACATCGAACTGATCGCTGGAATGGGCCAAATCCAGCTTCTGGCTCGCGTCGGGAGCGCCTCAACCAGCCAACCTGTATTTGGTGATGTCACCCTGAACGCGAGCGGCTATACCCGCATTGAGAAAGGCATTACTGCCGCGAGCGTTTTGGTCAATGGCGGCGGCACCACCTTCACCAAGGGTCGTATTCTAACCACTGCCAGCGGCAACCAAACATATCTCGATGCGGTTCAACTTCTCGGAAGTGCAGAATTTGTCAGTCAGAATGTGACCGGCTTGATAGAATTCGTCAGCACCGTGGATAGCGTGGCAGGCAAAAACTACAGCCTCAGCGTTACAAACCGCACGCCCAACGCCACCGGAAGCAGCGTGAAGTTTGATGCAAGCGTTGGCGGCAACGACCGTATCAACAGCCTCCGCATCAACACGAATGGAGACGTTACTTTTGACGCAGGTATCGCGGCCGCCAGCATCACCACGCGCTCCTTGGATCTGACAATCAACGATGCAAATACGATATACAGCCAGAGCTATACTATTAATGGCGTAGCCAGCTTCCTTGGCGCTATCAATGCCACAAAACTCACTATTAACACGGGCAGCAACATTACTAGCTCCCAGCCATGGAACGTTTCTGGTCAGGCTAAAATTGGGGCGCCAGGTGCCAGCGTTATCATCGGCGGTAGTGGAAACCATTTTGGCAACCTCAGCCTGCGGGCAGGCAACGCCACCATCGTGGAGGACGGAAATATGGCCATCTATAGCGCAGCAATCACCGGCACGCTGAATCTCACAACCAACGCCACTTTGTTAGAAAATGGTGATTTGACACAGACAAGCCGCATCAACGCCCTGCGTCTGGAAACCAGCGTCACCGGCATTGCGGGCAGCATTACACTGGATCACACCAGTAATCGTTTTACACAAATCGGCAGACTAACAGCCGGCACTGATATTGAACTGGTGGATCGTTACAACGGGTTTGCATTGCTGGATGGTGCCATTAGCACCACGAGCGGTGATATTCTGCTCGTAGCCAACCCGCTTGGAACAAAAGGCAGCTTCCGCACCGTCACGAGCAACCTCCCGCCTACAGCCAGCCTCTCAGCGGGCGGTGGCGGGCGCTGGACCATTTACAGCTACTATGGCTCCAGTATCCCATTGAACTACAATCTTTTTGTCCAGTTTGGGCCGGATAACAGGGCAGTTCTGGCGCACCCGGGCGCGAATCCTTTCCCGACTGGTAACACAGTCCTCTACATTTTAACTGGTCAGGCTTAGAAAGGGAAAATATGGCTCGATGAAAAGCGGGGATGCCCTAGGCGTCTGCTGCTTGTGATATGACGCCTGAAAAACTCGCATTACTTTCTGGGGCGATTTTCGTTATCGCATTTCTCTATTCAAGCGTCGGCCATGCCGGCGCGTCGGGCTATATCGCCGTCATGGGATTGTTTAATCTGGCTCCGGACGTCATCAAGCCGACGGTGCTTGGTCTCAATATCTTGGTAGCCTGCATCGCAGCGTGGCACTTTTGGAAGGCGGGACATTTTTCCTGGCGTTTGTTCTGGCCGTTTGCGGTGCTTTCCATCCCGTTCGCTTTCATGGGCGGCTACATCAGCCTTCCGAATCAGACCTTCAAAGTGCTCGTGGGTCTGGTTCTGCTTTTCTCGGCATTCCGTTTTTTTGCCCGACCGCCCGAAGACACACTGGGACATGAGCCATCGCTTCGTGTTGCCATTCCCATCGGTGGAGGGATGGGATTGCTGGCGGGGCTCACTGGAACGGGCGGGGGAATTTTCCTGACTCCAATGCTATTGTTCATGCACTGGGCGCGCGCCAAGTCGGCTGCCGCTGTATCCGCCGTGTTTATTCTTGTGAACTCAGTCTCCGGTCTGCTCGGTAATCTCAGCAGCACCAAAAGCATTCCGACATTCACCGCCCCGCTCGCGGTCGCAGCCGTTGTCGGCGGTTTAGCAGGCTCGTATTATGGCAGCAGGCGTTTCGAGCCAGCGACCATCAAGCGCCTCCTCGCTGTCGTGCTTTTGATTGCCGGCTCGAAGCTCATTTTCGCCCGCTGAAGCGGTGTCTTTTCCGACTTTAATCATGGTTGATGGCACGGCGAAATATTTGGGTTATAGTTGACCTGACTTCGCAAATTCCCTAGGAATGAGCCATGAAAGCACGCACCATCCTCCTTGGCACCATTGTAACGCTTGCGGCACCCTTGCTCAGTCTGGCTGCGAATATTGACCGCGCCACGATTACGGAAGTGGTTAACAATGTCCGCGTCATTGAGCCCGCATCAAAAAAAACCAGCGCAGCACAGGTAAAGCAGGCTTTTAACGCACCGAACGTATTGCGCACCGGGCCGGATTCTCGGGCTGAGATGGTTTCCGAAGATCAGACCGTGACGCGTGTCGGGCAAAACACCGTTTTTTCATTTCAACCGGAATCGCGGGAGATTGATTTACAGAAAGGGAGCATCCTTTTCCAAAGTCCCAGTGGCAAAGGCGGCGGGACGATACGAACCCCTGCCGCATCTGCGGCTGTGCTCGGCACGACGCTCGTGGTGACGGCTACTCAAAACGGCGGGTTCAAAGTATTGCTGATCGAAGGCAAAGGCCGTGTGAAGAGTGGAGACGGATCCGTGAGAACCCTAGCAGCGGGCAACATGGTTTATGCGCTGCCGGGTGGAAGGCTTTCGAATGTGTTTGAGTTTCGTCTCAGCCAGCAGGTGGGTGCCTCGAAATTGGTCAGCGGCTTTAAAAAGCAATTGCCATCGGCGGGAAAAATTCAAGCTGCCATCCGACAACAAGAGCTCGATCTCGCAAGCGGTAAGGCTCTCGACTCAGGCTTGCTTGCGAGCGGTTCACCAAATTTCGCCTACAAAGTGGATGTAGCCCGAGATACAATCGTCGAGCAGCAGAGTGAGCCGGAAGTGCCCGTATCGCCCCTTGCTGCAGCTGGGACTAGCGATGCAATCATCAGCGCACCCAACCTCGATCCCGAGCGCCTCTTCACGACCGACGGCATCCCGGGCGCGAAGCTATTTGGCCCCGAGCACAGAAAAAATGGCGTCATAGATTCAGCGCTCAACCCGATTCAATTCATCGGCAGCAATATCCTCTTCGACACGCCCACTGTAAACTTGATGCCATATGTCGGGCACGATCTCTTTCAGTTCCTCGCGCTGAATGACGTTCTTTTCAATCAATCCGTGGATTTGGGCCACTTCAATGGGCAGATTCAATTTCTGGCTGGAGGAACTTTCCAGGCACCCTTGGGCACGAGCGTAATGTCCGACTCCGAGCGGCTCACTTTCATCGCAGTTGGATCCAGTATTTCCCCGGATCAGCCACTACCGGGAGACCGGAATACTTTGTCTCTCGATGTGCCCCTGCGACTCACCGATTTTAGTGCAAAAAATACACTCGGCGCAGTGGACATGGCAGCAGGACAAATGGAGTTGTCAGCTATCCGTATCTCCGCGGGGACCGATGCGACCCTGTATGCCAATCAGGATATCCTCATCACAGGCGCAGGCGCGCAGGTTGGTGTTTCCAGCCCCGATGGAGCGGCTGACCCGTCGCCACTAATCCCGAAGGGATATAGCAGGCTTTATGCATCAAGAGCCGTTTTAGCAGGCGCGCAGAGAGATGTGATTTTAGATCACACGGCGACACAGGGGAAGTTTACTCAAATTGTTGCGGGACGTGCGGTGAAGCTCAACGCAGTCCAGCTTTTTGATCGCTCGACGAACACCACATCACCAAATGGCGCGCCCAGCACTGCTCCAATCAGTGGCCAACCTACCGTCCACATCTATGGCAACGAGCTTGTCGCCATGAACAAAGTGAATTTTTTTGCCAGCGATGTCCTCGTGCAATCGCGCACAATCGCGCTGAACAACGTGAACTTTAAAAATGGCTCACGCGTCTTGCTTGAATCGCAGATAGGCACACTTGCACCAAACCCCAACACGGGTGTTCCGCCAATACCGGGCAGGGTGAATTTCGTTAGAAATGTGACCTATGGCGGCGCATCTGCACAAAGTTTTGTCATTCAAAATGGCGCGGCGCCGACACCCGCCGGCCCCGGTATCGTCATCCGACCATACCGCGGCACTGCTCCGCAGCCGTAGGACCACTCACAGCACACACCCACATTGTATGAAGCTCATTCTACTATTCTTATCCGCTCTGACCACCGCAGCGTTTGCACAAAATGTCGCAGATCGCGCAATCGCCACCACGCGCAGTGCGGCTGTCCGCTCACAAGCCCAGATGTCCGGCAGCATGCTCACCAAGGATATGGAAAACCGCCAGGCCCCGGAACTTTTCCGGGGCGAAATTGAGGATGTCGGTCCGCAATTTCTCATCGCTCGTCCGCAAGGTGCAGCTCCCGCGCATCATTGGATCGAGGCCTACGCGGATGCACAATTTTTTTACACAACCAACGCTTTGCTCACGGAAAAAGCCAATCGCGAGACGGGCGTCATGGTGCTCACCGCTCAAGCCGCAATCACACCGCCCCCGTTTTCGTTGATGGGAGGACAGGTTTCCACAAAAGCGGGCTACCGGCACCAATGGTGGCTCTACAGTCTCGATAAGACAGCGAATCAGCTCAACAATTTCGACTTCGCAGTGAGCACCGTATTTCTCTCAGCGCGCCATTCATGGGATGAAAAATGGGTCGCCAGTCTGGGGCTGGATTACAACCGCTATCTTTCGCACGAAGACGGTTGGAATGAATTTTATGTGGAACTCACGCCGAGCTGGAGCATCGAGCGCAACCTCCAGATTGGAAACGGTCAGCTGACCGTCGGTTATTACGGCGCGTATCACTGGACACAAACGGATCCGATGCCCGTGCAGCACATCAATGACCGCCTCGACAGCACGCTCGGTCTTTTCTACTCGCAGGAATTGCTGCCGCACCTAGTCGTCCAGCCCTACTACCGTTTTCAATGGTCGCACTACACGGAAAACAGCGACCGCAACGACTTCTACAACACAGTCGGTCTCGCGCTGATTTATTCTTTCAACGACTGGGCCTCCCTGCGCACTTTCGTCAGCTACGAAAACCGCAACTCCACCGACGACACCGTCGCCGACTACAACAAGTGGGACAGCGGCGCAGGCGTGACTTTCTCGGCGCGGTTTTAAACCTAATGAGCCCCATCAGCGGGTGCCGCCCAGATTTGGGATCACCTTTGGTCTCCACTCAGGCTTGGAGAATTTCGAGTCCGCCCGATATTCCAGCAACTTGCTTACGGGAAAAAACACAAGACCGGGCAATCCTTGCATGTTGATCCGCATATCAAAATCCATACGATCATCGAGAAACCAAATACGCCCGTTGCCGAACATCGAAAATCCACGGCCCTCGATCGCGAAATTTTTCGTCGTGATGATACCGTCTGAAATAGCGAACGCCATGGATGCCTTGTGCGCGCTATTATAGCCGATGCCCGGCACGATCTTGCTCAGGATGTCGCTAAACGGTCCTAGGAACGGAATCGCGAAAACGTTTCCTTCGGTCACGGTGAGTTCTCCTTCACCCTTCATGCTGCGACCATCGTCGCCGCGTCCGTTGAAATTGTAAGTGCCGTTCAATTTACCCTGCGACTCTTCATAGCCAAAGTAGAGCTTGGTTAGGCTTGTGAAATCCACATCTCCAAAGCGTAGCGCAGCCACATGCCCGGGCTTCGCCTTGAGTAGCGAAATATCTGCCTCACCCTTCACTGTGCCGTCGAATAAAACGGCACGTGTGGAATCTATCTTCAAACGCTCATCGGTGAAGAACAGCTTCCCCGTCACGTCCGTAAGATGCAGGTCCTTCCCGCAAAATGTGTAGTCCATTGCGCCGGCATCGAGGTTCACATTCAGTCGGGTTCGCGTGCCGCCGCGCACTTGATCCACGATACCGTCAATCAACAATTGAGGTGGCTTTTTTTGAAAGCGATAAGGCCGTATATCGCCGACAAGATCCGGGTCTATCCATAGTGCTATATCCTGCGGGTGGAGCGATGTTCTCACCTGCTTAATCTGCACAGTCTTTGCATCTAAATTGAAAGCGAGGCCGCCGCCACCAACGCCTTCCGCGCGTTGCACAACGAAGTCATCCACATTCAACACACGCCCGGCATAGCGTAAATTTCCCCGCGCACTTTTCGCTTCGACACCTCGATAACCTGTCCTCCCAAGGACAAGCTCCCCGCTCGCGGCTGAATCCAACGGCGAAGGCCCACGCGCGCTGAGCGTGATTTTTGGCGCGTCGTAAAATTTGAACATACCCAAGCGTGCCGCTGCTTCGGGGTCACTGAGTTTTAGTGCTGCCATGAACACCTCGGGATTCAGCGTGCTCGTCAGCCCCAGCCTGAAATCTCCTGTGCCCTTCTCATCGTAATCCTGCTGAATGTCCGCGCGTAGTTCTCCGCCGCTGCGATGCTTCACATACAATTCGCGCAGCGCCCACCGACTGCCATCAAATGCCAAATCAGCGCTCAGACGATCAAAAGGCAGCTTCCCGTAGCTAAACGGGCCGAGTCGCACTTGTCCGAAGACCTGATAATGCGCAGGTATCGTGCTCTTGGGAGGGCTTAGCTTCACCTTCGCAGTCAGGTCGAGCTGTGGCACGGATTTAAATTGAAAATCGCCGAGATCCACGATGTGAAGCGCCTTCACCAGAGCGGGCAAATCCATACCCGAGCGTATTCGTAATTGAGCCGTGCGCTTGGCGGATTCGTAGTTGGCGGAAAGTTGAAGCCTTCCAACGCTGTCTCTCGCATCAAAGCGCGTCACGACCAACGCACCGTTCTGCCAGTTCCCGGTGACATCGAGTTTTTCCAGCCGGTAGCTGTCACGGCGCATTTTTTCGGCGTGTAATTCCGCCTCAACGAGCAGCGTTTCCGGCTGCGCGAGATCACCGCTGAAGCGTATCTCCAGCTTTGGTGTCGCGCCTTCGTATTGCATCCCGCGCAATTCCTCGACTGTGCGAAGAAGCACAGGATCAGCCTTCCTTTCATCGGCAGTATTGCGGGATGTGAGCACCTCCGGGCTTGCGAGCTGGCCGCTCGCTTGCACGCGGATTCCGAAAACTAGCGCATCCAGCCGACTCACGAGCAATTGCCCCGGGGGTAGCAGGACGCGTGTATTCAGTTGTTCGATTTTTACGGAAGGTCCGTCTGGGCGCTTCTGGTCCAGCGGAAGTTCGAGGCTCGCATCTACCAAGGTCAGTGCATCGAGAAAATTTTGTCCGCGCGCCGCGCTCGCGTAGTTAGCCTCAATCACGATTTCGTCCACCTTCGCAATGACACGCTTGCGTTTTGGTGAATCGAAAATCTTTACATCCTTCGCCACCAGGCCCCGAAATGGCTCCACCGTCAGTTTTCCAAACGACATCTCCACGCCATGCTTTCGCACTTCGTCCACGATCGATTCGCGCCACGGTTTCGTGAGTCCCTTTTTATATAAATACCAACTGCCGCCACCCACCGTGAGCAGCAATAGAAGCAGGAAAATTTGTAGAAAGCGCCTCACGCGGTAAGTCTCACGCGCTCACGCGCGCCTTGTCGAGCACGGCGGCTAGGCAAAAATCTCGCGCACGACGCGGGATTTCTCCACGCCGGTCAGCCGCTGGTCCAATCCTTGAAAAGGGAAGATGAGTTTTTCGTGATCGAGCCCGAGTGCGTGGAGGATTGTGGCGTGAAAATCATGCACGTGGACTTTGTTCACCACAGCCTTGTGACCGATTTCGTCCGTCTCACCGTAGTGGAATCCACCCTTCACGCCGCCACCAGCCAGCCAAACGGTGAAGGCGTGCGGATTGTGATCACGCCCCGGTTTTGCGCCTTTTTGCGAAATGGGCAGTCGACCAAATTCGCCAGCCCAGATCACCAGCGTGTCATTCAAAAGGCCGCGCTGCTCCAAATCCGCGAGCAAACCCGCGACAGGTTGATCCGCCTCCTGCGCAAAGCCTCGATGGTTGCCGATGAGATCCGAATGGCAGTCCCATGATTGCTGGTTCTCCATCCCGCCGCTGTAAATTTGCACAAAGCGCACGCCGCGCTCAACCATCCGCCGCGCCATGAGGCACTGAGCTGCGAAGGGTGCACATTTTTTTTGATCCAGTCCGTATAGCGATTTGATGTGCTCTGGCTCACGTGCGACGTCGAATGCCTCGGGTGCTGCCGTCTGCATTCGATACGCCAGTTCGAAGCTCTCGATGCGCGCAGTCAGTTCGCTCTCCGCTGCGGACTCCGCAAGACCACGACGGTTCAGCTTCGCCAGCAAATCGAGCTGCGCGCGTTGCCTCTCATCGCTGAGCATCGAGGCGCGTTTGAGATTTTCCATCGGCTCGCCGCTCGGCCGCAACCACGTGCCCTGAAACACGCTTGGTAAAAATCCCGCGCCCCAGTTGTTCGCATTTCCCTTCGGCAAGCCACGATTCAGCGGATCGCTCATCACCACAAAGCTCGGGAGGCTGTCCGCAACGCTTCCGAGGCCGTAAGTCACCCACGAACCTACGCTCGGAAAACCCATCCGTGTTTGCCCGGTGTTCATCATGAACAGGGCGGGGGAGTGGTTGTTCGACTGCGTCCAGCACGAATGGATGAACGCCATTTTATCCACGTGTTTGCTGAGGTGCGGAAAGAGGTCACTGGCCCACGTTCCGCTCTGTCCATGTTGCGCCCAATTGAAGGGCGACTTCATCAGCGGCCCGACGGCATCCGGAAAAAACCCCGTCTTTGCATCGAACCCTTCCAGCGATTTTCCATCGCGCGAGATTAGCTCCGGCTTGTAGTCCCAAGTATCCACCTGACTCGGCCCACCATTCGCAAATATCCAAATCACCGACTTTGCCTTCGGTGGAAAATGCGACGCGTGCGGCGCGAGCGGGTTCGATGGAGAAGCCAGTCCAGTGCGCTCCAGCAATGCAGCGAGCGCGAGCAGGCCAAAACCGCCGCCAGCCCGGGCGAGCATTTGTCGGCGAGTGAGCAGGGATGAGTGCATGAGTTACGCGAGTATTTGTTTCACCACATTTCCGTGGATATCCGTCAGGCGGAAATCGCGGCCTTGGAATTTGAACGTCAGCCGCTCGTGATTCACTCCCATGAGATGGAGGATGGTCGCGTTGAGGTCATGCACATGCACCGGATTCTCTGTGATGTTGTAGCAGTAATCATCCGTCGCTCCGTAGGTCATTCCCGCTTTGATTCCTGCGCCGGCCAGCAAGACCGTGAAGCAACGAGGGTGATGGTCGCGCCCGTAGTTGTTCGCACTCAGCGCGCCCTGCGAATAAATCGTCCGTCCAAATTCGCCTCCCCACACAATCAGCGTGTCGTCGAGCAGGCCGCGCTGTTTCAAATCCGCGAGAAGCGCCGCTGTCGGCTGATCCGTGTCCCTGCATTGGCCGCGAATCGCCCCCGGCAGTCCGCCGTGATGATCCCATCCCATGTGGAATAGCTGGATGAAACGCACATCGCGCTCCGCGAGACGACGCGCCAGCAGGCAGTTCGATGCGTAACTGCCCGGCGTCTTCACCTCCGGTCCATATGTCTTCAACACGCTCTCGGGCTCCTTCGAGATATCTGTGAGATCGGGCACGCTCGTCTGCATCCGAAACGCCATTTCATACTGCGCGATGCGTGTCTGGATTTCCGGATCGCCCAGCGTGTCGAAATGTTTTCCGTTCAAGGCCGCCAGTTCGTCGAGCGATTCGCGCCGCGTTGCTGCATCCATGCCGGGTGGGTTCGAGAGATAAAGCACCCGATCTCCCTTGTTGCGAAATTTCACGCCCTGATGCTTCGCTGGCAAAAATCCGGCGCTCCACAAGCGATCATACAGCGGCTGGTCGTCCTTGCGTCCGCTGCCGAACGATGTGAGCACCACGTAAGCGGGCAGATCCTTATTTTCACTGCCAAGACCGTAGCCCACCCATGAGCCAATGCTCGGGCGTCCGGCGAGTTGCGAACCGGTCTGCATGAAAGTGATCGCCGGGTCGTGGTTGATCGCCTCTGTGTTCATCGAGCGCACGATGCACCAGTCATCCGCCATCGCGCTCATGTTCGGCATCAGTTCACTGAACCACGCGGCGCTTTTTCCATATTGCGCGAATTTGAACATACTCGGTGCAACGGGGAATTTGCTCTGCCCGCTCGTCATCGTCGTTAGTCGCTGCCCCTGACGGATGCTCGCTGGCAAATCCTCACCGCGATGTTTTTCCATCTCGGGCTTTGGATCAAAGAGGTCCATCTGCGAAGGAGCCCCGCTTTGGAAAAGGTAGATGATCCGTTTCGCCTTCGCTGGAAAGTTGGGAAATGCGGGAGCGGCCTGCGCTTTTCCGCCGAGCAGCGAACCGAGCGCGGCGAGTCCGATTCCGCCTGCTGCGCGTTCGAGGAAAGTGCGGCGTGTCACAGTCATCTGTGTCGCGCGATCGAGGGAAAGAAATGAGTGGTCGTTGCAGTTCATGGATTATTCGCGGGTGATGACTTCATCGAGGTTCAGGATGACATTCGCAGCGACCGAGTAGGCGGCGAGTTCGGCTGGATCGAGCGTTGCCAGTGGTTTGGATTCGCCGAATGCGAGTAGCTGTTTAGCGGACTCGGCGTTCTGTCGGAATTGCACCAATCGTTGCTCAACGCCGCTGGTGAGAACCTTCAACTCAGTCGGATCGGGCCTCCGACTCGTCGCCCGGCGAAAGCCCCACGTGATGCGTTCATCAGTCGTAACACCGCCTTCGGTGAGCATGCGTTCCGCAAGTTTGCGAGCGGCTTCCACGTAGGTGATTTCGTTGAGCAACGAGAGAGCTTGCAGCGGAGTATTGGTGCGGCTGCGTTTCACAGTGCAAATTTCACGTGTCGCGGAATCGAAGATCAACATCGAAGGCGGCGCGGCGGTGCGTTTCCAAATCGTGTAAAGCGAGCGGCGATAAAGTCCCTCGCCGGTGTCGGACTTGTAGCCGCGCATATCGCCATAGACGCTCGTTTCGTCCCACACCGCCGGCGGCATGTAGGGCTTCACGCTCGGCCCTCCGACTTTCTCCACGAGCAGGCCGCTTACCGCGAGCGCCTGATCCCGCAGTGCCTCGCCGGTGAGCCGGAAGCGTGGGCCGCGTGCGAGCAGGCGGTTGTCCGGATCACGCTCGATCAGTTCCGGCGTGCTGCGCGCCGACTGCCGGTAGGTCGCGCTCATCACGATGGTTTTCTGCATCGCTTTCATGTCCCATTTCAAACGCACGAACTCCGTAGCGAGCCAGCCCAGCAACTCCGGGTGCGAAGGCCACTCCGCCTGCGAGCCGAAATTTTCCGAAGTCCTCACAAGCCCCATTCCAAAGAACCGCTCCCACGCGCGATTCACCCAAACGCGTGCTGTGAGTGGATGTTCGCCGGAAACGAGCCACTGCGCAAAACCGAGGCGATTCATCGGCGCACCGGCGGGCATCGGTGGCAACGCGGCTGGCAATCCACGCTCCACGACATCGCCCTTTTTGTCGTATTCGCCGCGTCTCAAAATCGTAGCCGCGCGCGGCTGCGCGATTTCTTTCATCACCATCGTAGTGGGTGCGTTTGATTTGATGCCGTCGCGCTCCTTCTTCTTCACCACGATGATTTTCTCCGCCTGCTTCACCGGCGTATCGTTGGTGTCGTTGAAAATTCTCGTCAGCTCCGCTTTCTGCGCATCCGTGCGCTTTGCAGTTTCCGTCTTGAGCGCGAGGATTGCCGACTCGGTGAGCTTTGTTGTGGCCTTTTGTTTAGGTTCCGTTGGCGGCTGAAGAGCAGCAGCTTCGTCGGCCTTCTTAATCTCGGCGAGTTGTGTCTCTTCCCATACAGCCTGCAACTTTGGCAGTTCCATCGCAGCCACGTTTTTCCGCGACTCCGCGTCATTGATTTCCTTTTCCAGCTTCGTGATCTGTGCGGCCTGCTCCGGCGTGGGGACATTGATGAATGGCATCGTGTTTCCGCGATTGCGCGCTTCGAGCACGCCGCTTTCCTCGTTGGAATTGAAAAACGCGTAGAGCTGGTAAAATTCCTTCTGCGAAACGGGATCGAATTTGTGATCGTGGCAGCGGCAGCAGCCCAGTGTCAGCGCCATCCACGTCTGTCCCGTCGTCTCCACGCGATCGATTACGGTCTCGGTGAACCACTCCTCGACAATGCGTCCGCCTTCGCCATTCAGCCTGTGATTTCTATTAAAACCCGTCGCAACAATTTGATCCGTCGTGGCATTTGGCAGCATATCGCCCGCGAGCTGTTCGATGGTGAATTCATCAAACGGCATATTGCGGTTGAACGCGCCAATCACCCAATCGCGCCAACTGAACATCTGCCGCGAAGAATCCTCCTGAAACCCGTTGCTGTCCGCGTAGCGTGCAAAATCGAGCCACTGCGCCGCCATGCGTTCTCCATAGCGCGGAGACCCGAGCAGACGGTCCACGACTTTTTCGTAGGCGTTTGGAGCGCGGTCGTTGAGGAAGGCATCCACTTCTTCCGGTGTCGGAGGGATTCCAGTCAGGTCGAGCGAGGCGCGGCGGATCAGAGTTTCACGCGATGCTTCGGGCGCAGGTGCGATTTTTTCTTTCTCCAGTCGCGCATAAACAAACGCATCAATCGGATTTCGGATTTCGGATTTCGGATTTCGGATTTCAGGCACATCCGGTCTCTGTGGTTTTAGAAATGCCCAGTGTCCTTGATACTCGGCACCCTCGGCTATCCATTGCTTCATCAACTCGATTTGTTCCGGCTTTAGCGTTTTGCCGCTTTTCTTTGGCGGCATGTGTTCCTCGGGATCTGTTGAGAGGATGTGTTTGATCACTTCGCTCTCCATTGGTTTTCCGGGTTGAATCGCCGTCTTTCCAGACTCGCCGCCTTTCAGTGCAGCATCACGCAGATCCAGACGCAGTTCGGCTTTCTGTTTCTGCGCATCCGGGCCGTGACAGTAAAAGCAGTTTTCTGAAAGGATCGGTCGGATGTCGCGGTTGAAGGAAATTTTTTCCGCCGCGTGTGCGCTTAGCGGGATCACGAGGGCGAGAATGAAGCGGCGTGTCATTTTAAAATACGTAACTGAATTCATTGAGTCCAAACAGCACCTGACAAAAATCCATCAGAGCAAGACTTGGCGCCATTTTTTCTGCTTCGTAGCTCTTCGTCTGGGCTGTGATAAAAGCGAGCGCATCGCTCAATTCGTCACTCGTCGGTGCGCGGCCCAGTGCGAGCGAATATGCGCGAGTGACTTGTGCGGAGGGTTCGCCCTTGCCGATGCGCGTGGCGAATGCGTCAGCCCAATCTCGCACTTGCGGGCCGTTCATCAGCATCAACGCCTGCGGAGCGACGGTCGTCGTCGGACGCGAACCCTGGCTGACCAGCGGCTCCGGCTGATCAAACGCCACCATCGAGCCGATGAGCTGGCTGCGTTTCACCGTGAAGTAAATGCTACGGCGCTTGCTCCGTTCGTCCTTCGTCCCGCTGCCAAACATCCGCTCATCAAGTGCGCCACTCACGGCGAGGATGCTGTCGCGAATCGCTTCGCCTTCGAGGCGCTGTGGGATGCGCCGGGTAAAAGTTGCATTGGCCGGATCGGCGGATTCTTTCGCGCGATCCGGCGCGCTGCTCTGCGCGTAGGCGGCGCTCGTCATGATCAAACGATGGATCGGTCTCAATTTCCATCCACCGCGAATTAATTCGCCCGCGAGGAAATCGAGAAGCTCTGGCTGCGTCGGCAGCGCGCCCGTCCGGCCAAAGTCATTCGGCGTGGCAACGATCCCTGTGCCGAAATGATGTTGCCAGAGTCGGTTCACGATCACTCGTGCTGTGAGCGCACCCGCGCCGTGCTCCACATCCGTGAGCCAGTTGGTGAGTGAACGCCGACGCCCTGAATACTTCACACCGTTCGGCGGAGACCACTGCCATTGCTTCTCAGCATCGACGGCAGGCATCAACACTTGTAGGAAACTCTGTGTGGCAACGCCCTCTTTCATGTCAGCACTTCCACGTTTCAAAATATGCGTGTCGGGAAAAAAGTCCGCGCCCTGCGTGTGCATCCGCAGCGGGGCGTGTCCCTCCGCGCAGACGAGCACCTTTGTTTTCGGCCCTGCGGGCTTTTTCCCTTCCGGCGTGTCGGTCGTCTCGGTGTTCAAATCGAGCACGCTTCGCACGGTCGTGGTGAACGTGCTGAGCATCCGGTAATAGTCACGCGTCGGAATCGGGTCGTATTTGTGATCGTGGCAGCGAGCGCAGCCAACCGTCAGGCCGAGGAACGCGCTCGCCGTCGTCGAGAGCATATCGTCCATCGCATCGTAGCGTGTGCGCTCGACTTCGTTGGCCGTGATTTGCGTAGGGAAAACTCCCGCGCCGAGGAATCCCGTGGCCGACATAGCGAGCATGTCGCCCGGTTCGTATTCATCGCCCGCGATCTGCCAGCGCACGAACTGATCAAACGGCATGTCCGAGTTCAGCGCCTTAATTACAAAGTCGCGGTAGTGGAACGCACCCTGGCGGTCGTAGTCGTGCTCAAAGCCGCTGCTTTCCGCGAAACGTGCGACATCCAGCCAGTGCCGCGCCCAACGTTCGCCGTGCTGTGGGCGCGCGAGCAAATCATCCACGAGAGCAGCCGTCGCCGATTGCGGATTGCTGTTTGATGCCTGGCGGAATTGTTCAACTTCCTCCGGAGTTGGCGGCAGGCCGATCAAATCGAGATATAAGCGCCGAATTAACACTCGCCGTGCGGCGGGCGCTGCAAACTCCAGCCCTTTCTTCGCTGCACTTTGTGAAAGAAACGCATCCACCGGATGCGCGATGCCAGCGGGCGGCGTGACCTTTGCGAGCGGTTGGAAGGCCCACCATTGCTTGTCCTCCGCAGTCACCACCGCCCGGTCGCGTGCGGGCTTTTTGCCTTCGATGAGTGGCTTGTCGTAGGGCGCGCCGTTTTCGACCCACTCGGAAATTTTCGCGATGGCATCATCCGGGAGCTTCGGTTTGTCGTCCGGCATGTTCGGCTCCACTTCGTGCCGCACAAGTTTGAGCAGCCCGCTCGCCTTCACATCGAAAGGCACCACACCAACGCTCTCCTTACCGCCTTTCAACAAACCCTCGCGCGTCGCCATGTCGAATTCCCCCTTCGTCTTTTTTCCACCGTGGCAATTCAGACAGTGCTCCGTGAGAAGTGGACGAACGTCTTTCTGAAAAAGCGCGAGCCCGCGGGTCATCCTCTCAGCGTGATCGGCGGGCAGGGGCGCAGCGGTGAGCGCGGATGCCGGCAGGAGACTCAGGAGTAAAAAGACACGTGTCATTACTAGGTAGGATAAACTGGGAAAGCGCAGTTTCCTAAGCCTGAATTATCGAGCGTCACTATCGCTTCGAGCGCCAGGCGAGTTCAGGCTGCCAGTCCGGCTCGGGCCACCACGGTTTTTCGCTGAGTGCATAGGCTCCGAGTGTGTCCAGTGTCACGATGGGCGCGGCTAAAATTTCCCCGACCAAAGTATCGAGCGTGTCTTCGAGTTTCGCCTCCGCCTTCGCTTGTGCGCCGGAATCTATCCCCGCCTGCTGACGTGCCTTGAGCCTTGCGCGCATCATCGCGAAATGATCACCCGCCTGCTTCTGAGCACCGTCGCGTGCCTGCTTGAGCGTATCGCCTTTTTGCACGGAGGAGAGCGCCTTCTTCGCAACGGTCTCGCATGACTTGCGCCATTCCTTTTCTCCAAATTTCGAGCGCACATGCTCGGCGCGTTCTTTGCCGAGATTGCGATCCAACTTGAAGTGATATGGCCGACGGCACGGCTCGATTAGTTTTTCGGCGGCAACCTCGCCGGTTTCATCGAACCAAAGTTCGGTGATAAATTCCGGGAACCAACTGCGCACTAACCGCAGCAGGCCGCCACGACGGATTTCATCCCACTCAATGGATGCGAGCGCCTTTTCCACGCTGCGCAAATCCACGCCGACGCGCACGAGTGTGCGGAAGACGAGTTTGGGTGATTTCATACCCGGCACGCTGCGCCACATGGCCCAAGCGCGTCCACGGTCATCCCACGCGAGCAGCTCGCGGCAGCCGTCAACGGCGGAGTGGCCGGGGCGGAGAAAATCGAGCGACAAATCCTCGATGACCACACTGCGATGGACGGTGAATTTCGTCGCGAACATTCCGGCGAGCGAGTCCAGCTTGTCCGCCGGGATGAGCGGATTGCTGTCGCGTTTCATGCGAAACTTGAGCGAGTTCGTCTCCTCGTCCCAGCGCTCTTCAAGGCCGAGATTGCGCTGCAAATATGCGCTAAACGCCGTGCCAAAATTTTCCGCAGAGGCATCGGCTGCGGCGAGGTCACGGGCGAGCGCGCTCTCGGGCGAAAGGCTGTGCATCCCGTCAATTACGTCCTGCTCTTCGATGCTCGTGCGCTCCTTTTTCACAGCCTCTGCGAGCGCGGGGATCGCATCAAGCAATGCCTGTGCGCCGCCCTTGAATGCGTGTTCACGCAGGCGCGGAAGCTCGGTGTCCACGAGATGCTGGAGATCGGAGATGCTCGCGGCGTAGAGACCAAATCCCTCATCGAGCACGCGCCGCCATGCTTCATCGAGCGCCTGCGTATCGTCCTCGCCAGTTGTGCAGACGACGCACGGAATCGCGCCTGTTCGATCAATACGATCCAGACGACCGAGACGTTGTTCGAGCCGCATCGGCGACCATGGCAGGTCGTAGAAAAACACAGCGCGGGCGAATTGTAGATTGAAGCCCTCTTCGCCAGTCGCATCGGTCACGAGCACGCGGGCGTGCGCATCGCCAGCGAAGTCGGAGAACAATTCACCGACCTGCGAACCGAGTTTGCTCGCCGTGGCCACCTTCACGCCGATGGGCGAAAAGAAACTGTGCAGTCGCTTTGCGAGATCCGCGCTCAGGCGTGCGCTTGGGCAAAAGACCACATACTTCGCGCTGGCTCCGTCCTTCGTGGCGCGACGGCGCAGCGACTCGGCGATCAAATCGAGTCGGGCTTCGGACATCTGCCATGCGGCCTTATCGTCCACGAGCGCGGCGAGGAGTTTTTCCTCCGCGGGCGTGGCCTTCGTCGCTTTGGCGACTTCCTTTACCAAGTCGCCAAGTTTTTCCGGCTCTGCTGCGATGGCTTCGGCGAGACGGATGTATTCTGCAGCGGCAGTAGCGAGCAGTTTGTCGTCGCCGATACGTTTGCTCGCGGCGGCGCGCCATGCTTCCAGCGCGGTCCAGAGCGTGGCGTGCGGTTCTTCATCGAGTTCCACTTCCACGCTCTCCTGCACATCGCGCACAAAACGTTTTTGTGCACCGGCCAGCCAGCGGCGGCGTGTGCGCAGCATCCGGCGGTGGATGCGGTAGGTCTCGCTGATGTGGAGATGCAGTTCACCCTGAATTGCCACTGCATCCGCACCCAGTTTACTCAGTGCGGCTGCGAGTTCCTTCACCGTCGAGTCGTTTGGTAAAAGCGCGGCAAGTTTTCCGGCGTGCAATTTCACCAACGCGGGAACCGTCGCGCTGCGCAGGGCGAGAAAGGCGCGCCCCAGCTCGACGCGCTTCGTCGTGCGTTCTTTGAAATCGGCGAGCTTCGCTGCGGAATAATTTTCCGGATCAAGCAGTTCCAAAAGCGCCAGCAGGTCGGCATCGTGATGAAGCACCGGCGTCGCGGAGAGCAGCAGTAAATGTTTCGCGGCGTGCGCGATCTTCAGTGCATTTCTTGTCGTCCCCGAAACAACCACTCCTTCGCGTGCGACGATCCGGTGCGCCTCATCCATCACGAGCACATCCCAGTCTTCGTCGAGCAGCTCCTTGTCTTTCAGCAGAGCCGAGTGCGGGAAAACCTCCACGTCATCGAGCCCGAAACGCGTATCCAGTTCTTCGCGCCATTGCCGCGTCAGCGCGTCCGGCGCGACAACGGCGATGCGAGAGTCTGGCGCATCGAGCTGGATTTGACGGAGGACGATTCCGGCTTCGATCGTTTTGCCGAGTCCCACCTCGTCCGCCAGCAGGTAACGGATGACGGGGTCGTGCAAAACGCGGTTCGCGACCTCGGCCTGATGCTGGAGTACTTCGACCTTCGACGACAGCAGTGCCGGTAGTCCGTGCGCAAGCTGGTTCTGCCGCAGCAGTTCGCGCAGCAAATCTGTCCGCTGTTGAAAAAAGAACGGCGTCTCCTGCGCCAGCTCGCCGAGCACGACCGAAGGATCATCTCCCGGCAAATACGAGCGCACTGAAAAGTCGTCCTCTTTCATCTCCGTGAGCGATGCCGCGCCGGGGAAATGCACGAGATACGTGCGCATCGCGCTGGTGAGCTGCTTCGCTGCGATGATGCGACCATAGCGCACGAGCCCCTTTGCGGTGTGAAAGACGCGGGTCTGATTGGGCAGCGGCGCGTGCGCGAGCGACTCCACCGGCACTTCTACCTCCACCGCGTTCACCGTGTCGGTGCAAAAACGCAGCTTCGCCTTTGAGCCTGACACGCTGGCGATTTCTGCATAACCCGCCGAAGTCTTCCCGCGCACGACCACTTTGCAGCCCGGCTGTGGTTTGAATTTCGGCATCGGCTCCGCAGCCAGTTCCGCGACATCTGCGATATTCGCAGGCTTTTTCACGGCTGGCGCAGCTTTCTTTGATTTTGCAGCGGGACTTTTGGCGGATTTTTTAGCTGAGGGCATCGGGCGAAAAATTGAGCCCGCAAGCTAATGCCCCGCCCCTTCCTCCGCCAAGGCTTTCCCGCGCGAAAAGTGTGTTCTATCAAAAAGACTGCACCCTCAGGTCACGGAATGCGCTTGAGAGAAAATCGAGCATTCGTGTGGGCGTGAGGGTTTCCTCGGATTCGCCGCCTTCGTAGATGGCAGCTTCGCTCGCGCGTCCGCAGAGCCATGCGCCGATGCGGGCGGCGTCGAAGAGGCGTATGCGCTGTCCGATGAGTGCAGCGATGACCCCAGTGAGTGCATCACCCATTCCGCCGACGGCCATGCCGGGTGTGCCGGTTGTATTGATACAAAGAGGCGCGCCGGATTTTCCTATGATGGTGCGCGCGCCTTTTAGCAGGAGCGTGCATTGCGGGTATCGTTGCGTAAAAGCGCGCACTACTTCGGAACGCGGGCGATTTTTCGTATCGGGATCGAGGTGTTCCATTTCGCCGGGGTGTGGCGTGAGCACGCGTTCTCCACTGAGGGATGAGAGGATTTGGGTGTTAGCGGCGATGGCGTTGAGTGCGTCGGCATCCACGACTGTTGGTTGCGGGAATTTTTCTACGAGCTGCGCGATTTCGGCAGAGCGCGAAATGCCGAGTCCGGGACCAATGGCGAAGACATCGTGGCGTTTTGAGAGCACGTCGAGGAGCGACGGAATGCTCTGCACCATCACTTCGGGCGGAGCCATGCGGGCGAGTGATTCGGCGTAGTCCGGGGTCGCGTAAAGTGTGACGAGTCCTGCGCCAGCGCGCACACATGCGTTTGCACAAATAACCGCCGCACCGAGAAAACCGGGCGAGCCTGCGATGATGCCAATGCGACCGTAGTCGCCTTTGTGGGTGTCGAAATTGCGGCGTGGCAGTATCGGGCCGATTTCCGATGGCGTTGTGAGAATGGTGTCTTCGTCTGCCTTGGCGATGCGGCTGCTGAATTCGCGCAGCGGCAGCACACAGATTCTTCCGACGAAATTCGCAGCGTGGTCGGCGACGAGTCCCTGCTTGGCAAAGCCAACGGTGAGCGTGGTGTCGGCGACGATGCACGCTTCGTCTGGCGCGCCTGTGTCTCCATCGAGCCCCGTTGGCAGATCGAGTGCGAAAACGTGGGCGTTGCTGGTGGAGCGGAGTTGGTTGATTGCGCGGGTCAGCGAAGAGATGGGTTCTTGCAATGCTCCTTTCGCGCCGATGCCGAGCAGACCATCGAGCACGATGAGCGGGCGACCGGTGGATTGCTGCAAAGCTGCTGGCGTGTCGGCGTGGCAACCGATG
The DNA here is from genome assembly GCA_947476045.1 of Chthoniobacteraceae bacterium. Classification (GTDB taxonomy): domain Bacteria; phylum Verrucomicrobiota; class Verrucomicrobiia; order Chthoniobacterales; family Chthoniobacteraceae; genus SXWH01. The sequence continues at coordinate 12,584 of CANJNZ010000046.1, read as the reverse complement.
GCTTGTTTATACTTTTGCCGTGGAAGCGGCCCCCATTCCTTTTCCGCGTATGCGGGAATGAGCCGCACTTCCCAACCCATCGCTGCGAGACGCCGCGCTGCGACGAGCGCATCGCCGCCATTGTTGCCTTTTCCAAAAACGGCGAGGCACACGCCGGGCCGTGGAAAAAACTGCCGCACCGCGAGCGCCATCTGATGGCCGACCTGCTCCATGAGAAACTCCGGCGATACGCCAGCAGTGAACGCTTTTTCCTCAAGGGCTTTCATCGCCGCGCAGGAGAGAATCATATTGGTAATCCGTTCGGAATTTCAGCGATAGCGCGAGATGATCGCGCTCGCGACGGCTTCTGCAAGTCGTTGTCGGTAACTGCCTGTATCTATGCGGCGCGATTCTGCGCGATTGGTGAGAAAGCCGAGTTCGCAAAGGACGGCGGTGCCGCGTGTGTGTCGCAAAACATGGAGGCCACGTGTGCGGATGCGGCGATCTTCTTCGCCGGTCGCGGAGAGCACGCTACGATGGATGGCGCTGGCGAGCGCGGCGCTGTCGCGTCCGTGGTGGTAGTAAGTTTCGATGCCATGTGCGTCGTCGTTTGGTGCACCATTGAAATGGATGCTCACGAAGACGGAGCCGCGGTATTGATTGGCGATGGCGCTGCGGTCGCCGAGCGGGATGAACACATCGCTGCGGCGCGTCATCACTGTCTGAAAACCTGCACGCCGGAGCGCGCCGTCGAGTCGTTTGGCTGTGTCGAGCGCGTATCCTTTTTCCGCGATGCGCTGTCCGGGCATCCCGCCGCGATCCTGTCCGCCATGTCCGGGATCAATGACGATGACTGGCTTCGCGAACGTGCTGGCTGAAAGGCAGAGCAGAAGGCACAGCAGTCGGAGCAGGTTCGCTTTCATGGGTTTGTTTTAGCAAAGGACGCGCCTTGGCTACCAGTTGTTCAATCGTTCCGCAGAGAATTTCACAAGCGCCTAACTTCACTCGGCACTCGACAGCGCGCGCCTCGTCCTCGCATTTTCCATGGAAATGAAACGCATTCTCTCCGGCATCAAGCCGACTGGCGCGCCGCATCTCGGTAATTATTTCGGGATGATGCGTCCGTGCATCGCTTTGCAGGAGCAGGGCGAAGCGTTCTATTTCATCGCGGATTACCACGCGCTCACGACGGTGCGTGATGCAGCCGACTTGCGCGCTCACACACGCGGCGTTGCGCTCGATTTTCTCGCGTGCGGGCTCGACCCTGCGAGAGCCGTGCTCTTTCGCCAGAGCGATGTGCCGGAACACACGGAGCTGGCGTGGATTCTGTCGTGCGTGACGCCGATGCCGATGCTGGAAAACTGTCACGCGTATAAAGATCACGTTGCCAAGGACAGGACACCAAACCACGGGCTCTTCGCCTACCCGGTGCTGATGGCTGCGGATATTTTGCTCTACGATTCGAACGTCGTGCCCGTGGGTCGCGACCAGAAACAACACGTGGAAGTAACACGCGATCTCGCTTCGCTGATGAACCGTCTTTACGCCAAAAGCGCGCCGATTTTCACCGTGCCCGAGGCGAGCATCCTGCCAAATGTCGCGACCGTGATCGGGCTCGACGGGCAAAAGATGAGCAAGAGCTACAACAACACGATCCCGCTGTTTGAGGACGAGAAGCCGCTCCGTAAAAAAATCATGGGCATCGTCACGGACTCGACGCCTGTCGAATCGCCGAAAGATCCAGCCGGCTCAACGATCGTCGCGTTATATCGCCTCTTCGCGAGCGATGCGGAGGTAGCGAAACTGGAGGAAGATTTCCGCGCCGGCGGCACGGGCTACGGGGATTTCAAAAAGCGACTTTTCGATGCGTTGTGGGAATTTTTCCGCCCAATGCGCGAAAAACGCGCAGCCCTCGCCGCTGATCCCGGACACGTGGAAAAGGTGCTCCACGATGGTGCACAGCGGGCGCGCGCCGTGGCTGTGCGCACGATGGAACGGGTGCGTGCAGCGGTCGGACTGCGCTAAATAGGGGAGTCTTCAGGTTGCCACATTTGCCAGTTGCACACGGCAAAATGGTCACTAGTCTGCGCCCTCTTCCGTGGCGGCCCCCAGCCCCAAGGTGCGGTTGCGGGAGAAGTAAAAACCAATAAACCTACATGACAGACGACGAAAATCCCGGGCCAAGGATGGCTTCCGAACCAATCGCCTCCGAAAAAGTGACGATTGATCGCAAGGTGTTCTTCCTCGATCTCAAAGAAAACCAGCGCGGCAGGTTCATGAAAATCACCGAGGACGTCGGTGGTCGCCGCGATACGGTCATGCTGCCCGCAGCGGCGTTCCGGGATTTCCTGGATGCCCTCGCTCGGCTGGTCGAATACGAGAGCAAACTCTGATCTCCCCGCGGCGGCCCGGCAATTGCAGGTCCGTCGTTCGCTCTTTTAAAACACCCCTGCCTTTTTGCGAAGGCCGGGGTGTTTTATTTTGCTTCAGTCATCGTGCGGATTGCGGCGACGACTTCGTGGGACTCGATGGCTTTCATGCAGGGGAAATCAATCGGGCACTCGCGGAGAAAGCACGGGCTGCATTCGACTTTGTGCCGCAGCACGATATGGCCGGGGCCAAGCGGGCCGGTGAGCGCGGGCTCGGTGCTTCCAAATATCGCGACGGTGCGCACGCCGAGAAGTGCGGCGAGGTGCATGGTGCCAGTGTCGTTGGTGAGCAGCACGTCGCTGGCGCGCAGGCGGGCGATGAGTTGTTCCAGTGAAGTCTGGCCGCAGAGGTTTGTGGCGTTGGCGGGGTGCTTGGCGTGTGTGAGAATTTCGTCTGCTACCACACGATCTTTATACGTGCCGACGAGAGTCCACTCGCAATCACGCTCCGCGCTGAAGGACTGGATCACTTCCGCAAATCGCTCCGGCAACCAGCGTTTCGCTCCTCCGTATTCCGCGCCGGGGCAGACGGCAATGCGGAGTTTTGTGGAACTGGACGCTGTGCGTTCTGTGCTCTCGGCGAGGATGATTTCGCCGTCGATTTCCGCGCCGATAAACTCCGCCAGCTTCATGTAGTGATGCACCTGGTGCTCTTGCTTGACGTCCTTCTTCTTCTTTTTCTCCCGCAGGATTTGATTGAGAAAAAACTCGCGCCCTTTGTGCCCCGGATAGCCCACGCGCCGCGGGATGCCGGCGAGCCATGCCTCGACTGCCGAGCGGATGCTGTTCGGAAAAATCACCGCCGCATCGAAATTGCGCGCTCCCAGTTTGCGCGCGACGCGCCACGGATGAAAAAGACTCCGCAGCGTGCGCAAGATCCCGCTTCCACCCGGCGCCTCGAAAGGGATGACGTCGTCCACTTCCGGCACGAGCCTCCAGACATCAGCGAGCTTTGCAGGGGTGAGGATCGTGATGTGTGCATCGGGTCTTCCGCGCTTGATGGCGCGCACGGCGGGCACGGTCATCACTGCGTCTCCGAGCCAGTTTGATGAACGGATGACAATGCGGAATGGCTGAAGTTTCGCCGCCGCCACCTGCTGTGCGGCAAAGGCGAAAAGCTCGCCCGCGTCGGTATCCACCGGGCGTTCGGGCGGTTTTGGCGCCACGATCCCGCGCTTGTAAGTTGTGAGGAGAAATTTTGGCTTCGGTGTCTTCCAGCGGTTGTGAACCCAGAACCAATCCTCCGGCTGGCGACGGATCATCTGCTCCAGCGCACCGTTCAATTTCGCCGTTACCTCGCCCACATCGCGATTTCCGAATTTCACCGGTTCCTCAATCACCATGCGCCAGCGGCCACTGCCGTTTGTGTGCATCGCTAGCGGTAACACCGCCGCGCCCGTGCGCAGCGCAAGCATCGCGGCGAGTGGCGAAGTGCTCGCGAGGCGTCCGAAAAACGGACACCAAACACCTGCATCTCCAGCATGCTGGTCGCTCAATACACCAACGGCACCGCCTTTGCGCAGCAGCTCGATGGCTGCGCCGAAGCCCTCTTTGCGCTCGAAAAGTGCGAGTCCGCTCTGCCCGCGCGCATTGCGGATGTGCGCGTCGAAATATGGATTGTTCAGCCGCTGGAAAATGGTGCCGCTCACAAACGGAAGCGAGAGCGGCACGAGTTGCGCGAGCAGTTCCCAATTGCCGATATGGCTGGTGAGGTAAATTGCACCGCGCTTTTCGCGCACGAGCTGCTCGGCGATATCGAGCCCGCTCACATCCACGAGCGCGCGAATGTTATCGGACGATAGGCGCGTGATTTTTTCGGCTGCGAAAAGATTTCCGACGAGCGTGGTGAAGTGCTGCCGCGCAAGCTGTCTTCTCTCCCGCAGAGGGCGCTCAGGAAATGCAATACCGATATTTTTTAACGCGATGCCGCGATATTTTGGCAGCAGCCAGTAGCCGAGCCAGCCGAGCGCGCGTCCTGTGCGGATGGCACCGCGCAGGGGTAGCAGGGCGATGCAAAACCCAAGCGCGCGATAGAGCCGGAATGTGAGCCAGTCCATCACTTCTTTTTCCAAAACATGGCGCGGAACGGATGCTCGTCCGTGAGATTTCCCTGTATGCCGCCGAGGCGTTCACCATCGTAAAACATCACCACGACGTAGTTGAAAAACGGGACGATGGGCACTTCGTCGTGGACGAGCATCGTCTCGGCCTTTCGGAAAAGCGCGAACCGCTTTTCCTGATCCGGCTCCTTTCCGGCGCTGCGGATGATGTCGTCATACGTCTTGTTGCTCCAGCCGCAGTTGTTGTTGCCGCCGCCGGTCATGAACATGTCGAGAAAAGTGTTCGGGTCCTTGTAATCGCCGACCCATGACGAGCGGCAGAAATCATAATCCAGTGAGCTGAGCGAATTCAAATACACTGCCCATTCTTTCTTCGTGAGCTGAATCGAAATGCCCAGCTCGCGTTTGAACATCGTCTGCAACTCCACGGCGATTTTTTCGTCAGTCTCCGTCTTGTTCGTGTAAAGATAATGCACTACGGGAAAACCTGCGCCGCCGGGAAAGCCCGCCTCGGCGAGTAGTTTGCGCGCTTGCTCTGCATCGCGACCGAGGCCGGCTGGCGGCTGATAGCCCGCAGTGCCCGGCGGGACGAATGCATCGGCCACCACTTCGCCGGCTTTCGTGACCTTTTCAGTGAGGAGTCCTTTGTCCACCACGAGTCCAAAAGCCTTCCTCACCCGTGCATCGTCGAACGGTTTTCGCGTCACATTGAATCGCATGAAGTAAGTCGCGAGGATGGACGACGCGTGGTAGTCGGGCCGCTTTTTCAACTCATCAATCAGCGACGTGGGCACCATGGATTTATCGAGGATCAGATCCGCGATGCCGTTGCTGTAGAAATTAAAAGCGGTGTTTGCGGATGGCGACGGCAGCATGTCCACGCTGCTCATTTTTACATTAGCCACGTCCCAGTAGTGCGGATTGCGAACGAGCCGGATGCGATCATTCAGCTTCCACTCGGTGAGAAGGAACGGACCGTTGTTCACGATTTTGCCGGGTCGCAGCCACGGCACTTTGCTGGCCTCCGCAGTCTCCACAGTCGAGCGATGCACCGGCATGAGCGTGTAAAACGCGCACAGGTCTATGAAGAACGGCGTCGGGTTGTTCAGCTCGACAGTGAAAGTGCGGTCGTCCGGCGCGGCGATGGCCACGGTGCTTTCCGGCGGACGCGAGGCATTGTCCTTCGCTTCGCCAAACGCCTCTGCGCCCCGCACGTAATAGAGCTGGTATTTGTATTCCGCCTCCGGCTCGCGAAGCGTGCGCAGCCACGACCAAAGAAAATCACGCGAAGTGACAGGCTCGCCGTTGCTCCACTTGGCATTCGCGCGGAGGTGAAAAGTGTAGCGCCGTCCATCGGGCGAAATCTCCCACTTTTCCGCAACGCCCGGCTCGGCCTCGCCCGCTTGATTCGAGCGCGTGAGCCCCTCGAAAAGCGAATTCGCAACGCGCCCCTCCGGCTGCCCGCGGATTTTTGCAGGATCAATCGTGTCCGGTTCTGCGCCATTGATCACCACCAACTCCGCACGCTCGGTCTGGCGACCACACGCAGCGAGAAAAGCAAAGAGCAAACAGAGATAGAAATGTTTCACTGTGCGGCAGGCTGCACAAAGTGCGCGCCGGTTGCCAGCGCGGAGCGCGCTTGCTTCCACTCCACCCCGCCGCGCATCCTCCACGCACATGATTGCCACCGACGGACTCACCAAGCTCTATGGCGATTTCGCCGCCGTGCGCGAACTCAGCTTTGCTGTGCGCCCTGGCGAAGTCATGGGACTCGTAGGCCCGAACGGTGCCGGCAAAACAACCACGCTGCGCTGCCTCGCGGGCATCATCCCGCCTACGCATGGGACGGTAATCGTCGCGGGCTACGACATGGCGGTGAATCCGCTCGAAGCGAAGGGAAAGCTGGCGTTTTTCGCCGATGAACCGCGGCTTTTCGATTACCTCACCGTCCGCCAGCACCTCGAATTCACCGCGCGACTTTACAAAACTAAGGACGCCGCCTCGCGCAGCGCCGAGCTGCTGGAATTTCTGGAACTCAAAGACAAAGCCGACCAGCTACCGACCGAACTTTCGCGCGGGATGAAACAAAAAGTCGCCCTCGCGTGTGGCTTTCTCCACCGCCCGCAGGTGATGTTTTTCGACGAGCCGCTCACCGGTCTTGATCCGCTCGCGATTCGCCGAACAAAAGATCTCATCGTGCAGCAGGCGAAGCAGGGCGTCGCCATTCTCATCAGCTCCCACCTTTTGCATTTGCTCGAAGAAGTGTGCTCGCACGTCCTCATCCTCAAACGTGGAGAAAAGATAGCTTACGGCACGCTGGCGCAAATTCACTCGCAGTTTAGCACCGATGGAAAAGACGCGTCGCTGGAGGAAATTTTCATTCGGCTCGTTGGCGAGGATGCGGGGAAGTGAAATGAATTCCGCGCTTCGCTACCTTCTCACGCACTCTCTGTTGAACGGTCTGCTCGCACGGCTCCGCCGACTGCGTCAGCCGAAATATCTTTTGGGCGCAATCATCGGTGGCGCTTACTTCTATTTTTACTTCTACCGTTTTCTTTTCCGTGGCGGAGCACCGACAGGCATGCACGGACCCTCTCTCGTGCCCGATGTATTTTGGCCGGAAGTGGGCGCTGCGATTCTGCTCGTCACTACACTGATCCTTTCATGGGTGCTGCCAGCTTCGCGGGCGGCGGTTGGTTTCACAGAGGCCGAGATCGCTTTTCTTTTCTCTGCGCCGATTTCGCGGCGCACACTCATCATTCACAAGCTGCTCAAGTCCCAATTCGCGCTGCTGATCATTTCCGTGTTATTCACGTTCATCACCGGGCGATTTCGCGCTGGGAGCGAGGCGTGGTTTCGCATGGGCGGATGGTGGATTATCCTCAACACGCTCTCGATGCATCGCATCGGCGCATCGTTTGCGCTCCAGCGATTGCGCGAAAGGGGAATGGCGGACTGGAGCAGGCGCGCTGCTGCACTGTTTGCGTTGGCTGCACTTGTCATCGTCGCGGAAATGACGCGCCGCTCGCTCCCCGCATTGCCGTCCGGTGGGCTGGACATTGCCGGCTTCTTCGCGCAACTCACGAACACCGGCCCGCTGCCCTACGTGCTTGCGCCTTTCAAATGGGTCGTCGCGCCTTATTTCGCACACAGCGCCCACACCTTCCTCGCCACGCTCGCGCCCGCGCTCGGAATCATGGCGCTGCATTTCCTGTGGGTCATCCGCGCCGATGTATCCTTCGAGGAAGCCTCCATCGCTGCCGCACAAAAACGCGCCGCATTTCTCACTGCGCACCGCAAAGGCGAGATGCGTCTCACAGCCAAATCCGATAAAGCCAAAACCCCGCTCTGGCGCTTGCGCCCGACCGGCTTTGCGCCGCTCGCCTTTTTGTGGAAATCGCTCATCAAATTCGGCGGACGAGGCACCTTCGGATTTTGGGCGGCCTTTTTCGCCATCCTCGGCGCGGGCGCATGGTATGTTCACGAAAGCATTGGCCATGAACTGCCCGGCCCACTCGCCGTCACAGCGGCCATCGTTGGGATATGCTGCTACATCGCGGTGCTGTTCAGCCTCGTCATCGTCGGGCAAAACGCCACCGCGCAACTCCGGCAGGGAATGGCCGCCATGGACTTGCTGAAAACTTACCCCATCCCCGGCTGGCAGCTCGCCCTCGGCGAATTGCTCGGCCCGCTCGTGCTCGGCACACTTTTGCAATGGGCCGCGCTCGGCATTGGCGCAGTGCTCGCCGCATCGCTCTTCGCAAAAATCCACGGCGCACAACTCATCATCACACTCAGCGCGTGTGCGCTCGGCGTCGTCCTGCCCGCGTTGAATGTCTCCATGTCCATCCTCCCCAGCGCCGCAGCGCTTTACTTTCCCGGATGGTTTCGCCCGCAGGAAGCCGCCGCCCCCGGCATCGAAAACACCGGCCTCCGTCTCATCGTCGGCATCAGCCAGTTCCTCGCGATAGCCGCCGCGCTTTTACCCGCCCTCTTCTTCGCGGGCTGCGCGTGGTTTGCCGTGGGAAAATGGGCACCGCTCTTCCAATGGCAGGCCATCGCCACTATCGGCACAGCCGCCATTGTCCTGGCACTCGAAGTCGCCCTCGGCATCGCCTGGCTCGGCGACCTCTACGATCATTACGACGGCAGCAGCGAGTGACGCGCGGACTACTTTACTTCGTCACCCTCGAAAGGGAGCTTGGTCGTTTTCACATCGAGTAGCGGACCGAGTTCGTAGATGTATGTGTAGCCGTAGGTCGCGAGCGCGATGTAGGTGGAGATGTTCAGTGCGATCTCCGCCTTCTTTCCGGGAAGCGAGACGGGTGCGCCGAGGAAGTTGTTGTTGCAGTAAATGAGGACGCGCGTCGTCTTTTCCGGGATGACTTTTGCAAGTGAATCCACGGTGAAATCCGTGAAGGGCAGACTGACTGCGCCGCGAATGTGGCGGAGTTTGAATTTGTCCGCACTGCGCGCGTCGAGGACGATGGTGCCCGGTTCGGCGGCCATTGTGGCGAACTGCTCTTCGGTAAGCCGCCGCTTCTCGCGCAATGGCTGCACTTCGCGGGCGATTTGAAGGTATTTCGGATAATCAATCAGCTCGTTGGGGATTGGACGGGCAGGGGCGGCTTTCTGCTGAATGGGATTTTCAGCGGCGTAGAGCGGCGCGAGGGCTGCGATGGCGAAGATAATTGGCAGTTTCATTTCGCAGGTTGTGTTTGTGGTTCGGCTTTCTTATCAAAAACGTCGTAGCCGAGTTTGGCTTTCAGCTTTTCGCGCATGATCTCGTTATAAACGCGCGCCCCTTCGAGGATGCCGTCGTTGACGACACAGCCGGCGATGGCTTTCACCTGCACACCTGCTTTTTTGAGGCGCTGATCGAAAGGTGGATTCGACATACGTAATCCAAAAACGAGGATGCGATAAGTGCCTGCGGCAAGATCTGTCTCCGCCTGTTTGCGGGCAGTTGCCGCAGCAGTCTTTTTATCGAGGTTCATGAATTCCGGGAAATTTTCCTTTGGTTCAGCCCCGTGCAGTGAAGCGACGAGGAACATGATGGCGGTGAGTATGATTTTCATGGCCGTGTTTTAAGCAGGTTGCGCGTCGGGCTACTCGTAGATTTCATACACCTCGGTCCCGAGGGCGAAGGTGACGCTGTTGCCGAGCGCGAGCCACTGGGCGGACTCGGGCTTTGTTGTGAGCAGGGCGAAATAATCCTTCGAGGCGAATTGGACGCGGTTGCGCTTGGCGTTTTGCTGCTCCTTGTTTTGAAGGGCGGTGTCGCTCCAGTTGCTGCCGTTTTGTGCGAAGGCCTTGCCGTTCACCCAGCGTGTTTGCTGATCCACGGACTGGAGCCGCTTGGCCACTTCGCCTGCGGTGCCGGAGAGCTGTGCGCCATCTTTTCCACCACTGCGCAGCGATGACGCTGGCTTTGCAGCGGCGTAGCCACCTGCTGCCGCTTCTGCGGGCGCGGCGTTGCTGGTAATCGCGGAGCCGAAGTTTTCCGACCACGCTTTGTCCAGCGCGACGCCCGGAGCTTGCGCATTCTTCAGCGATTCATTGGAGCGTCCTGCGAGTGTGCCGTCGTAGCCGTCTTTCTTTTCCTTCATGTCGCCGAGGCTCTTGCTGTAGTAGCTCTGCGCTTGGCGGTCGCGGTCGAGGAGTTGCAGTGAGCGCGATGCGACGGGCACTCCGCGACGCGCTTCGTCCTCGACGATGAGGTAGCTCGTGTAGGGCGTGACTATGGCGTAGCGGCGGGCGAGGTCCACGACTTCGTCGCGCGTTTCCTTGTTCTCTCCGCGCAGGCGGATTTCATCGAGCAACCAGCCCACGCGACGCAGCGCCCAGAGCTGCGCGATGAACTCATTGGCCGGTTCGCCGCTGGAAAATTTCACTTTCTGCGCCATGCGCCTCGGCACGCCGTTGAGAGTGCCTTCGAGAATCACGTCGCCTTCGCCTTCGCCGCTGTAACGGCCCGCGAGCACGAGCTGGTCGCCGCGAAACATGTCGGGCAGCGGATTGGGATAAAGCTTGGTCACTTTGATCCCGGCGGGGAACTCCAGTTTGAGGTTCGTGAGCAGCGGGTCTTTGATCTTGGTGAAGAAGCTGGAGACCTTCACTTCCAGGTCCTCCTCGGGCAGCACGTATTGCGATGCGGCCTTCGTGCGTTCGGTGATTTTGTCGAGCAGATGCGTGTTGATGTCCGTGCCGATGCCGAAGGAAAAAATGCGCGTCGTGCTCGCGTTGTCGCTTACGACTTTCGCGACGATGCGATCCTCGTCCGTCTCGCCGATGGTCGGCTTGCCGTCGGTGAGAAACACGACGACGAAAGGCCGGTTGTTTGTCGCTGGCTTGAGCTTGAGGGCGCTTTGCAGCGCGTCGGCGATGGCCGTGCCGCCGATGGGTTTGAGGCCCTTGATGAAGTCGAGCGCCTTGTCCCGATTCGGGCGCGTGGCGTCGGTGAGTTTTTCAAAAAGCGGTTCGCTCTCCGTGGAGAAACGCACGATCTCGAAGTGATCCGTGTCGTTCAGATTCTCGACGCAGAAAGTCATCGCCTTCTTTGCCTGCTCCAGTTTTTTTCCGGCCATGGAGCCGCTCGTATCGAGCACGAAGACCACATCCTTCGGGTTCACGTCCTTCGTTTTCATCACGTTCGCGCCGGGCGAAGCGAGCAGCAGGAACCACCCGTCCTCGTTCTCCTTTTTGTGTGTGAGCAGGCTGATGCCCACCTCCGTGTTCGCCGTGGAGTAGAGCAGTTGAAAGTCGGTATCTGGTCGTGCGTTCGTGGCCTCCCAGCCGATGACCGCGCGCTTCTCGCCATCGCGTTTGATTTCCACCGCGTGCGACGGCGAATACAGCGCCTTGATGGGCGCATCTGCATTCACCGTGACCTTAATCGCCACGGTCTTCAGCGGCTGCGCGGAAAACTTTTCCGTGTTCAGCGGATACATATAGCCAGCGATGCCACCGTCGACTTTCAGCAACTCGGTGTAGGTCAGCGTCACCTTCTTGCGCGAGTTCGGCTCGATGGGAAAGATGCGCACACGAAAAGCCGCGCGCCCCGTGTATTCGAGCAGCGCCGGGTCGCGCTGACGGCGCACGATGTCTTCGTAAATCGCACGCGCCTTCGCCGCATCGAGCAACTCCGCCTCCACATCCTTGTCGCCGATTTTCATCGTGAACTTGTCGAGATGCGCGCCTTTCGGGATCGGGAAAATATATTCGCCTTCGAGCACCGCATTGTTCGGGTTAAAAAACTCCTGTTCCACGTGCGTCGTCGCCTTCTGCCCCGCGATGTCCACATCCACTTTGTGAAAGACCACTTCGAGCGGCGCGAACGTGTAGTGCGGTCGCATCCAAGGCTGCGCTTGCGGCATCGGCGCGGGTGGGTTGTGGATGATGATGAGACCATCGGCGCGCGCCCCCGTGAGCAGTGCCAGCAACGCGACAAGAGCGGAAAGAATTTTCGTTTTCATAGTGGGAAGATGCCACACGCCCGCGTTCGATGTGTCAGCAAGGTGTGCGGGAATTGTCAGAAGTTTGTCACGCCCGACGTCCCGTGCGAAACGCCGCGCGTCCCCTCGCCCCTTCCGCCTTGCCAGCGTGCTTCCGCGTGCGGCAGGCTCGCGGGCGTGAAAAGCAACGCGCTCCTCCTCGTCCTCCTCTGCCTCGTCCTCCAATCCCCCGCGCCCGCGCAGGAGAAACAGGAGGAAAAAAAGCCGACCGCCCCCGCTGCCGAACGCACACTCACCGTAGAGGAAGACAAACTCCTCTACGAAGCGGAAAAGCAGGCGAAGCGGGCCGACGCGCTGCAAGCCCAAGGCAAATATGCCGAAGCGGAGACGGAGCTTCGGGCGTTGTTGGTCCTCTGCGAGCGCGTGCTCGGCGCGGAGCATCCCAATACGCTGGGGAGCCGGAATAATCTGGCCAACGCGCTGCAAGCCCAAGGCAAATATGCCGAGGCGGAGCGAATTGCCTCACATGAAATGACACCGAGCTGGAAAACAGAAGAGGGGTAAGGATGGAACGATGCCTCACAACTGATGACACCGGAGCGGATGCCATTAGAAATGAGTCAACAAAGCCGTCGAGAAGTGCTCGAAAAGATGAAGCAAAG
>CANJNZ010000045.1 GCA_947476045.1 Chthoniobacteraceae bacterium | reverse complement strand
CCCACCCTCTGCCAGACTACGAACGCGACCACTCCCCTGCGGGAGCTGCTGCGCTCGGCTCGCTACGCTCGCCTTCGCTTCGCCGCTCCCGCAGGGGAGTCAGGCTCAGCAAAGGCAGAGCAATTTACAGAAAAACTTTTACACCGACCCGTGCAGCAGCTAAACAGAGATGGGGATTACGGTGCGCCTGTTGTGGATTCGAATTTGAATCATTCTACGGAGAAGCTGGGCGGGGACTCGCGATCGTTCATCACCTTCAGATGTTTCGTGGAGAGCGGAGAAAGACAACGGTTTCAGATGTCCGTGTAGTCTGCGCAAACTGCCATCTCGTGATCCACAAGAACAAGACGCCGCTGTCAGTCACAAAGCTTAAGCGAGTTGTTTCTCAGACTTGGTCTCAGTGGACGAACGCCGGATTGAAACGCAAATCCGAATGACGATCTTGCGCGGGGCACGCTCAATAGTATCCTCAAGCAATCGGAACTGAAATGAGCCGCTAACTGATCATCATGGAGAAAACTGCGACGGGATTTTCCGCGTATTCGCCCGACCTGCCCGGCTGTGTCGCCACGGGTGTGACTCGCGAGGAAGTGGAGCGTGAGATGCACGACGCCAAGCTCAGGATGTCGTGTCCTTTTCCGCTGACCCGCGCCCTTTATAGGCGAGGGCAAAGAATATCCATACTACGGCGACACTCACTGCGAGGCCGCCCCAGAATAGCGGCCAGCGTGTGATTTCTCCCTGTGTGGTCGCTTTGAACCACCAACCGCAGCCGAGGTAGCCGAATAAATTTCCGAAGCCGCTGAGCAAAAGGGTGAGCAGCGCCTGCGCGCGCGCACGCCAGCGCGGGTCTATGCGTTGTTCGAGGTAGAGCTGGAAGGTGATGTAGACGAGGACGAACGACAGGCCGTGCAGTGCGACGCCGCCGAGCAGCCAGCCCTTGGTGTCGAATGCGCAAAGGACGAAGCGCAGCACGCCAAAGCTCATGCCTGCGAGGATGACGGTTTTCATTCGCCAGCGCGCGAGGAGTCCGGCGAGGCCGAACATTGCGACGACTTCCGTGACCTGGCCGAGCGACATCCACGCGGTCGTGCTGTGGAGGCCGAGGGATTTCATGTGCAGTGGCGTCTGTGGAAAGAAGGCGCAGAGCGGCATGTTGTAGAGCGCGGCGGCGATGAAGACGACGCACGTGTCGCGATGTTTCAGCAGCGAAAGCGCGTCGAGTCCGAGGCGTTGTTTCCACGAAAGATGCTCCGTCTGCGCTGGCGGCGCGACGCTTGGGAGTGCGAAAGTGAATGCTGTCACGATGAGCCATGCCAACACTCCGCCGTAGCCTGCGAGCGTGGAACTGTCGGCATGGAGTGCGGAGACGAGCAGGCAGCCGGCGATCCAGCCGAGCGTGGCCATCGCGCGAATGGGGCCAAATTCGCGCTTCGGATTGTTCAATTTCGCGAGGACGATGGTGGTCGAAATGCTCCACGTGGGAGTCGCGCACAGAGCGTGGAGTTGGATGAGCACGAGGATGATCGCGGCGCTCCAGTGAAAGTGGATCGCGGTGGTTGCCAGCGCCATCGCGATAGCCGTTGCCAGTGAGAGCCAGCGGAGCAGCCGCGCCGGGGCGATGTGACGGTCGGCGAGCGCGCCGAAAATCAGCGGCGAGATGAAGGCCGAGATTCCGCCGGTGGCATAGGCGTAGGATTTGATGTGTGACAGACCGTGCATATCCAGCACCGAGGCGAGCGGGACGAACCAAATTCCCATCGCCATCGCGTGGAGGAAAAATAGCACGGCAAGCTCTGTGTATTCACGCCACCATTTTTGATCATGCACGCGTGAGGGAGGCACGAGCACGCGCTTCATGGCAAGCCGCGCTTTGCGGCATCATACCAAAAAGGAGCGGCGACATTCCTGTCGCCGACCTCGCTGCGCGAAGCGCCATGCTCATTTGCAGTGATGCGCGAAGATGTGTGCGCTTCGCGCAAATGTGAACGGCGACAGGAATGTCGCCGCTCATTGAAGCTACTGAACGACCACGCCTGGTGCGTTGTAGGCGATGCGCTTTCCGTTTTTGGAAATCTCGACGGCATCCGCGCTTTTCAGCTCGATGAAATAGCGGCCCGCCGGGAGGTGCATTGGCTTCGCGCCGGGATAAAGGTAATCCTCGAAGAGCGGCTGGCCGCCGGAGCCGTTGCGGATGACGACCCACGTTTTCCTGCGGGGTTCGAGGACGATGACGTCCGGCTCGACGCCCGGTGTGTTGTTCTCCTCCGGCGGTGTTGCAATGGCGGGCGCGGGTTTTGGAGGTGATGCGAGTTCGGAGAGTGCGTCAGCGTCGCCGGATGCAATTTTCGCCACCGGCGAAATTGGCTTCGCGCGCGGAATCGCGGGATCCTCGCCGGGCGCAGGCGCGGGAAGTGCGATGATGCGCGGACGCGGCGGCTCCGGCTCCGGTTCGGGATTTTGTTTGCGTGGCGGCGTGTCCTTGAGCGGCTGCACGGCCTCCTTCGCCTCGCTGGTTGTGGGCGCCGGGCCAGGCTTGGGATCGGTGTCGGCGATGCGGGTGAAATTGCTCCAAACGATGAATACAATCACGCCGACAGCGACGATGGCGGCGATGGCGATGAGCGGCATCCATGAGCCGCCGTCTTTTTGCGGGACGACGAAATCGTAGCGTGTATCGGTGGCGTCGCGTTGCAGCTTCTTTTCCCCACTTGCGCGGTTGGTGAGGTATTGGAAATCCTCGACCTTCATCTGCGTCGCGGTGTCAATTTGCGAGGCGACGTCGCTCACGTCCACGCCAAGGAAGCGCGCATACATGACCAGAAAACTTTTCGCGTAGGCTGCGTTTGGAAATTTTACGAGGTTGCCATCCTCCAGCGCCTGAATGTGCGATGCCCGGATGCGCGTGGCGTGCGCGGCTTCCTCAATGCCGAGTCCGCGTGCAGCGCGTGCCTTTGCCAGTCGTTTTCCAAAATCGTGATCCATGTTCCGTGCACCAAGTTGGCGGTTGCCGCGCTGCGCGCAATGCAAACCTGCGCTATTCGCCGCCCGAACGCAGGATTTCGCGCGGCTTCGCGCCGTCGCCTGGGCCGACGTAACCGCGATCCTCGAGGATGTCCAAAATTCGCGCGGCCCTCGTGTAGCCGAGTTTCAGGCGGCGCTGGAAAAGCGAGGTGCTGGCCTTGCCTTCCTGCTGCATGACTTCGAGGCATTTTGCGACCAGCACCTCGTCTTCATCGCTCACTTCCTCCTCATCGTCGCCGCCGACGTTTTCGAGTTTGGAGTGGATGTCGCTTTCAAAGCACTGCTCGCCCTGCGCGCTTGCGAACGCGACGACGCGGTGGACTTCCTCGTCCGTGACGAGCACGCCCTGCGCGCGAATCATGCGCGAAGTGCCCGGCGGGCGATAGAGCAGGTCGCCCATGCCGAGGAGTCGCTCAGCGCCGTTTTCATCGAGGATGACGCGGCTATCGAGCGGGCTGGCGACTTGAAATGCGATGCGGCAGGGGACGTTCGCTTTGATGACGCCGGTGATGACGTCGGCGCGCGGTGTCTGCGTGGCGATGATCATGTGGATGCCTGCGGCGCGCGCCTTCTGCGTGATGCGCGCGATGAGCAATTCCACATCGGCGGGCGCGGTCTGCATGAGGTCGGCAAGCTCGTCCACGATGATGACGATGAACGGCATTTTCTCCGGGACGACTATGCCGTCGTCGCGCTGGACGGTGATGCCGAGTTCGGCCTGCTCGGCGCGATCGAGTTCTTCGCCGACGGTTTCGCGGTCGCTGTCGGGTGTGCCGTAAAGCTCGGAAGTGGCGTTAAGCACGGCTGGGCCGGCGTCCTCCTCTGCGATTTCGCCGAAGGGCCGGCCAAGGATGTCGCTGCTGCTAGCGACATCAGGCTCCGCGTTGAGATCCACTCCGTCGAGTGGCTTCGGTCTTGCAGGAGCGGCGGGCGCGGATTTTTCCGCGTCGAGTTCCTTTTGCGTTTTGGGCTTCGGGCGGGTGTTGAAGCTGCCGATGTTGCGCACGCCGCACTTGGCGAAAATGGCGTAGCGCTTTTCCATTTCGTTCACGGCCCACTTGAGGGCGAGCAGGACTTTTTTCGGATCAGTGACGACGGGAACGACGAGGTGGGGCAGGGTGTTATACATCTGCATCTCGACGACTTTCGGATCGATCATGATGAGCCGCAGGTCTTCCGGCGTGAAGCGGTAGAGGATGCTGGCGATGATGGCGTTGATGCACACGCTCTTGCCCGAGCCGGTGGTGCCGGCGACGAGGCCGTGTGGCATCGCGGCGAGGTCGGCGATGATCGCCTTGCCATACACGTCCTTGCCGAGTGCGATGGGGATTTTTGCCTTCGATGTTGCGAAGTCCTCACATTCGAGCAGCTCGCGCAGGGCGACTTTTTGCTTTTTGGAATTGGCGATTTCGATGCCGACGGTGTCTTTGCCGGGGATGGGCGCGAGGATGTTGATGCGCTCAGCGCGCGTGGCGCGTGCGAGGTCGCGCTCGCAGGTGGTGATGCGATCTACGCGGACGCCCTTGGCGGGATAGACTTCGTAGCGCGTGATGGTCGGGCCTTTCGTGATGTCGCCCGCTGTGACGGCGATGCCGAACTCGGAGAGTGTCTCGATGATGCGCGTTTGCACGCCGAGCAATTCGTCGTGGCTGGCGACGACGCGGCCCTCGGTGTCCATGGCATCGAGCAAATCGAGCGACGGGAGTTTGTAGTTCTCGTTGTGCAGTGTCGCGAGCAGCTCGATTTTCTTTTTCTCCTTTTCCTTTTTCGCGACGGGCGGGGGCGGCGCGGCGGAATCGAAGATCTTCGGCGCGGGCCGCTCGGGTTCTTTTTCGCCTTCGAGCGGGAGGAGTTCGGGCTGCTGGAGTTTTGCCTGCGCCTCGTCATCCGGGTCGTCGTTTTTTGTGCGGAGCTTGCCCAGGTCACGTTCGAGGCGGCGTTGCTCCCGCTCGAGTTTCTTTTGTTCCAAAATGATGCGCTGCTCCTCGGTGGCGCTCTCGATTTTGCGCTGGCGTTGCGCTTTGATCCATTTGTCGGGCATCGCGATGAGCCGGTGTGCGACGGCGATGGGACGCAGGCCGGTCATCAGGATGAGCGAGACGATGTAGACAAGGCCGAGCACCAGCACGGATGCGGGGCCAAAGATGTTGTGGAAAATTTTGCCACCGATGAATTCGCCGATGATTCCGCCTTCGCTGGCGATGTTCATTTTCGCGCTATCAATCAGCGACCAGCCGAGCACGTGCAGCAGGCAGGCTCCGCTGAATACGAACCCTGCCGTCCAAATCGGACGCAGCGCGAATCCCATTGGGCGGCCAAAAAGTGTGGTTGCGCCATAGGCGATGAGCGATGCGCTCAGCAGGTAGCTCGCTGCTCCCAAGAATGAGTAGCTCACGCACGCCATCATCGCGCCGAGCGTGCCGACGAAATTTTGCGATATCTTGCTCGTCGAGGCGGCATGGGAGAGCGGAAACCATGAGGGCACATCGCGCGGTGTGTAGGAAATGAGTGCGAGGAAAAGCAGGATACCCAGCACAAGAAGGCTGAGTCCGAGAATTTCCTGTTTAGAGGAAGAGGTGCGTTCTGCGCGACGGGATTGCGCCATTTTTAGTGCGGCGACCGTAGCCGGGCGGCGCGTCTTTGCAATGCGGGAGTCGTGCAGGCTTGTCGTGGGTCCCATGTTCCGGCTTGTCTCCGCACATGTTTGCCATCAGTCTGCCCGTTAGCATTACTTTCCTCGCTGTTCTGGCTGGCGTGCCGGAGGAGCCCGAGCCGTCGCCCGGCGTGCCCGTCGCGGGAGGCGGAAATTTCATGCGGTTCGCTTGGTCCGCGCTTCCGTGGGCCATTGCACTGCTGGCCGTCGCAGTGGTGTTTTTTTTCATTTATCGGGCGCGGCGCATGGATATCGCGCGACGTGAGTTGGAAGCCCGGCTGGTGGTGCTGAACAGCGAGCGGGAGCATCTCATGGCGATGCTTGCGAATGACTTGAACAATCCTTTGCAAACGATCCGGCTGGCGTGTGATTCGCTCGGAGCAAGCGCGCTGGATGAAAAGACGGTTACGATGCTCCGGCAGACTGTGGAGCGAATGACGCGTTTGGTAAAAAACGTTCTCAACACCACAGCGCTTCAATCCGGGCAGGCAAAGTTCGAGGCACGGGAGGTGGAGCTTTCCAATGAACTCGCAACCATTCTTGCAGCGATGCAGTTGCGCGCGGAGGTGAAACAAATCACCCTCTCCTTTCACTCCGGACCCGGCCGTGTCCGCGTCGATGTGGATGCACTTGCGCAGGTCATGGATGAGATTGTGGGCAATGCGCTGAAATTCACGCCGCGAGGGGGACGCATCGCTGTGACTGTGCAACGAGAAGGTCGCCATATAGAAATACGTGTGGGCGACAGCGGCCCGGGTATTGGTGCGGATGAATTGGCGCGGCTCTTTACGAAAAATACCGGCGGCAAACATGGGCTGGCAAATGCGCGTATGCTGGTGGAGGGGATGGACGGAATTATCTTTGCTGAAAGTCAGCCGGGTGTGGGCGCGACGATCCGGGTGCGCCTGCCCGAAGTGGCGGCTGCATAGCTTCGATGCGCAGGGTGATTTTGCTCTTTGTGAAGTGGCCCCAGGCAGGGCGCGTGAAGACGCGTATTGCAGCCACGACTGGCGCAGAGCGGGCGGCGGAGATTTATCGTGAACTGGTCACGAAGGTGTGTGCACGATTACCGCGCACGACGCCGGTGATCGTGCATTTTGACCCACCGGAGCGGCGTGCAGAAATCGAAGCGTGGCTTGCGCCAAAACTCCCGCCGTCCTCAACTTTTGAGCCGCAGGCACGCGGGGATCTCGGGATGCGTTTGCAGGCGGCGTTTGCGTCCGCTTTTGCCGCAGGCTGGGAGCATGTGGCGGTGATTGGGAGCGATTGCGTGGAGATCACACCCGCGATTTTTGAGGAAGCATGGGGGGCGGATGATGCGGCCATCGGGCCTACGGAAGACGGTGGCTATTATCTACTCTCGCTACGACGCGCGGAACCTGCGCTTTTTGAAAACATCCGCTGGAGCACCGAGCATACGCTGGCTGATACAATCTCGCGCGCTGTGGCTGCGGGAGTTCGTTTGCGCAGGCTGCCGATTTTGCGCGATGTGGATACGGAAAGCGACTGGCTGCGTGCCTCGGCGGGTTCTTAATCAGGAACGTCGCCCAAGGACTTTGATGGATTGTGCGGTTTTCTCCATCTCCTCGAGTTGCTGAAGTGTCTTGGTTTGTTGGTCGAGCAGCTTGGCATTGGCGTCGCGAATGGCCTTCAGTGCTTCGAGTGGTGATTTACCGGGCTGGGCGGCGGACGCCGGAGTCTGTGCGCGCAGCGTAAGGCTTGTCGCGGCGAGACCGAAAGCGAGCGTCAGAATGGTGATTGTGCGTTTCATTTCGATGCTCCGCCTCCACGGGAAACAAAAATTTTGGCTACACGAAGACTCTCGGTAACCACGGCGACTTTATCATCAATGAGTTTTTGATTGGCAACTATCTGCGTCTGCTGCTGTGAGATTTCGGTGACGAGTTTTGCAATTTGCTGCTGCTCGTCCTCGGCCTGTGCTTTCAATGTCTGCGGGCAGAGCGCTGCGCACGCAAAAGCAGCGGTGCAGAGTCCCGCGATCAGGAGTTTGTAGGGTTGTTTCATGCGGTTTGATTAGCGGAAAGGGTGCCCGCTGGAGCAGAAAATTTTCAAACCAGTGGCATCTGCCTTGCTAAATGCGCGCCGGTGACGACTATATTGGGTAGATAACAACTCTATGGCCGGACTTTCTCAAAATCAGTCACTCAGCCAGCAGCAAGTTCTGGCACCGCAACTCCAGCAAAGCCTTCAAATTTTGCAGGTGCCGATGCTCGAGCTGCGCGCGCTCATCCAACAAGAATTGGATGGAAATCCCACCCTCGAAATGGAGGACACCGATCCGAAAATCGAGGACAAGCAGCGTGAAGCGGAGGAATTCGACGCGGAATTTGAAAAACTCTCGAAGCTCGATGAGGAATGGCGCGATTACATGGCGCAAAATTCCAGTTATGCCCGCCGCAATGCGGACGACGAAGAGCGCCGCCAATTCTTTTTCGATTCGCTGACGCAGGAGCAGACGCTCCAGCAGCACCTCCACGAGCAGCTTCGGAACACCGATCTTTCCAAGGAAGACATGCAGCTCGGCGAACTCGTCATCGGCAACATTGATGACGTCGGTTTTCTCTCCGCCAAACCCGAGGAAATTGCGGGCAACACGGGCCTTGAACTTGAAGACATCAACCGCGTCCTCGAAATCATCCAGACTTTTCACCCAGTCGGTGTCGGCTCGCGCGACCTCCGCGAGTGCCTTCTCATTCAGCTCAAGCGCATCGGAAAAGAGGGATCGCTTGAGTGGAAAGTGGTGTCAAATCACCTCGAAGATCTGGGCAAAAAGCGTTTCCCTGAGATCGCTCGTCGTTGCGGCACGACAGTCGAGTGCGTCCAGCGTGCATCCATTTTCGTCGGCACACTCGACCCGAAGCCAGGACAGATTTTCGCCGCCGATCCAAACAACTACGTCCTACCCGACGTGACCGTGGAAAAGGTCGGCGGAGTTTGGCAGATTTCACTCAACGGCGATCAGATTCCCCACCTGCGAATCAGCAACACCTACAAGGACCTCATGGCCCAGCAGGCGAGCAAGGAAGAGGTGCGCGATTACATTCGGGAAAAAATCCGCAACGGAAAATTCCTGATCAAATCCATCCACCAGCGCCAGCAGACGATCTCCAACATCGCCCACCAAATCGTGGACAAGCAAAAGGAGTTTCTCGAAAAAGGACCGAGCGGCCTCAAGCCGATGACGATGGTGCAAATCGCGGACATCGTAGGCGTTCACGAGACAACTGTGAGCCGCGCCATCTCCGGCAAATACATGAGCACTCCCCACGGTGTTTATGAAATGAAGTATTTTTTCACACCCGGTTATCAGACCGCAGGCGGCGAAAGCATGAGCAACACAAGCGTGAAGGGCGTCATCAGCGAACTCGTATCCAAAGAAGATCCGAAAAATCCACTGAGCGACAAAGAGATCGTCGAACTGCTGGAGAAAAAAGGCATCCCAATCGCCCGCCGCACCGTCGCCAAATACCGCAACGAGCTGAATATCCTCCCCAGCAATATGCGGAAGAGTTTCTAGCCTGGGCTACGTGTCTGTGCAGATTGTTCGTGGTGTGAGATTCTTTTGGAAAAGCTGATGTCTGAAAACCACGAACACCCCGAGTTGCTTGCGCCTGCCGGTGGCTGGGATTGCCTGCGAGCCGCTGTCGCCAATGGTGCGGATGCGGTTTATTTCGGACTGCCGCGATTCAATGCACGACTGCGCGCAGATAATTTCCGTGACGATGAATTATGCGAGGTTGTGAAGTTTTGCCATCGCTACGGAGTGAAGGCATACGTTGCTTTCAACACGCTAGTTTTCACCGGTGAACTCGACGCCGCAGAGCGGATGCTGCGCGATTGCAGCCGGGCAGGAGTGGATTCGCTCATCGTGCAGGATGTCGGGCTTGTTCGCCTTGCTCGTGCGGTCATGCCAGAACTGCCAATCCACGCGAGCACGCAAATGACGATCACATCCCCCGAAGGCATCGCGTTTGCGAAAGAACTCGGAGTCGAGCGGGCTGTGCTGTCCCGTGAGTTGAGCCTGAGGGAACTTGAAAAATTTAAGGATGAAAGTGCGGATTCAACATTGCCGTTGGAGGTGTTCGTTCACGGTGCGCTTTGCGTGGCCTACAGTGGTCAGTGTCTCACGAGTGAATCGCTCGGCCAGCGCAGTGCAAATCGCGGCGAGTGCGCACAGGCATGTCGGATGCCCTACGAATTGATCGTGGACGGGGCGCTGCGTGACCTCGGCGAAAAGCGATACCTCCTCTCGCCGCAGGATCTCGCAGCCGTGGACGAAATTCCCGTACTACTCGAACGAGGCGTGACCAGTTTCAAAATCGAAGGCCGACTCAAGTCGCCTGAATACGTAGCTGCTGTCTGCCAAGTCTATCGCCGCGCGCTCGATGCGGCGATGTCGGGTCGAAGTCAGAAAATCGTCGGCGACGACGAGCGCTACCAACTCGAGATGACTTTTTCGCGCGGGCTTTTCTCCGGCTGGATGCATGGTGTGGATCACCAGAAACTCGTCTCCGCGCGATATGGAAAAAAACGTGGGCCACTCGCCGGACGCATCACGAGTGTCGGTCTCGATCACGTTGAGTTTTCACCCGCAATCGCGCTCAAACCGGGTGACGGCGTGGTCTTCGATACCGGCGGCGATACAAACTCCGAGCAAGGTGGACGCATTTACCAAGTGCGCGGCGAGCGATTCTACTTCGAGCACGGCAAAATTGATTTTTCTAAACTCCGCCCCGGCCATCGCGTCTGGAAAACTGACGATCCTGCGTTGAACAAACGCCTTCAGCAAAGTTACGCAGGCCGCATTGAGCCGCGACACCGGATTGGAATGACACTCATCGTTCGTGGCAAAGCTGGAGAGCCGCTCGAAGTCGAAGCGCACGTCGCCACATCGCTGACGAGTGTGATCGTGCATTCAACAATCCCGCTGCAAACCGCCCGCACGGCCCCGCTCACGCCGGACAAACTGCGAGAGCATCTCGGACGCTTCGGCGAGCATCCCTACGAACTCTCCGAGCTGCGAAACGAACTCGAAGGCGAAGTTATTCTCCCCATCGGCGAACTCAACCGTCTGCGCCGCGAGCTGGCCTTCCAACTCGACACGGCACTCGAACACAAACGTGCCGAGTCATCGAAAACATGGCGCGATGTTTTCACAGAAGCCTCGTCAAAATCCGCAATCCGCAATTCGCAATCCGAAATTCATCTCACCGTCCTCTGTCGCACGATGGAGCAAATCGAAGCCGCCATCGGCTGTGGCGTGCAGACGCTTTACGTGGATTTCGAGGACATCCGGCGTTACAGCGATGCCGTGGCGCTGGTGAGAAAAAGCAGCGCTGCAGTTTTTCTGGCCACTCCGCGTATTCAAAAGGCGGGCGAGCAGGGTTTCTTCAAGTTGATCGAAAACGCTGAGCCCGACGGCGTGCTGATTCGCAATCTCGGCGCGATTGATTATTTTTACGACAGCCCGCTGCGGCGTGTCGGCGACTTTTCGCTGAATGTCGCAAACCCGCTGACCGCACAGCATTTCATCATAAAGGGTATCGAGCGACTCACGATCAGCTACGATCTCAACATCGAGCAGGTGCTTGACCTTCTCGCCGACGCGCCGCCCGCGTGGTTTGAACTGACGCTGCATCAGCACATGCCGATGTTTCACATGGAGCACTGCGTGTTCGCCGCGTTCATGTCGAAGGGAACATCGTTCCTCGATTGCGGGCGGCCTTGCGACAAACACCGTGTGCATCTGCGTGACCGTGTAGGGATGGAGCACCCGCTGCGCGCCGATGTGGGCTGTCGCAACACGCTTTTCAACGCCGTGCCGCAAACTGGTGCGCGTTTTTTTGCCACGCTAGCTGATGCGGGGTTGCGCGCATTTCGCGTGGAGTTGTTGGAGGAGGATGCGGAGGAAACTACGCGCGTCCTGCGCTCCTACCAGTCGCTCCTGCGCGGCGAACGCAACGGTGATTCGCTATGGCACGAACTGAAAGCGCAAAGCCAGCTTGGCGTCACACGCGGCACGCTGTTGGAAAAAGAGACGATCTCCGCGACTGCGGCACGTTCCGCTACGACTTGATGTAAACGCCGATGAGCGGGCGCTTGCTCGGTTTTGGCGAGGTGAAATCGCTTACAAAGCCTGTCTTTGTGCGAAACTCCACGTGTCCTGCACCGCTTCCGCCATAGACGAGGACGCTGCCCAAGGGTGCTTTGTAGGGATCTGAGACGCGGATTTTTGTGAAGCCGTAATTCTCGGCGAGTTCACTGCCCGCTTGTTTTGCGTAGGCTGTTTTCGGACGTGAATCCACAAGGCCAGCGCTAAGGAGCGCATCTTTCACGTAGCGCCAGCAGGAGCCGTGGCTGTGTCCGTATGCACGTGCAGCGGCGAGTTCGGCAGCACGAACCATGCGTTTGTCGTAGCGAAATTTCGATGCCAATGGACCGAAGAACGAAAGTTTTTCCGGGTCAATTTTCTTTGCAGCGTTTGCTTGATAAAGCGATTCGCTGTCCGACTTTAGATTCGTCTTTGGGGCGATCGCCACAGTTCTAGAGGACTTACGCCTAGAGGACTTGCCCGCTGTCCTTGTGGATTTAGCCTTTGTAGATTTTGCGCGACTAGCTTGTGACGATTGCTTGGCACGGACGGGCTGCTTGGGCTTGGTCTTTGCCTCTGCCGCAGAAGTGGCGATGGCGAGCAGCATCACAACCAAGGCGATGCGTTTGAAGATGGT
This sequence comes from Chthoniobacteraceae bacterium, assembly GCA_947476045.1. Lineage (GTDB taxonomy): Bacteria > Verrucomicrobiota > Verrucomicrobiia > Chthoniobacterales > Chthoniobacteraceae > SXWH01. Next base: position 25,037 of record CANJNZ010000045.1, on the reverse strand, counting down.
GTGTAGATCCGTCAAGTTGTATGCAGACGCTAGAGCTATGAGTGCTCCCGTCAAAACATTTGTCCAACACTGCAAATAATTATCTGTAACCTGAATATTTCCACAAGCCGTAGCTTGTCGCCGTTTCGCCGTATCAATATCTTGTGGGTGTGACCTTGGAGACGCCGCTGGCCGAGCTTGATTTCCTGCCGCCGAATCGTGCCCGGCTGCTTGAACGCTTCGGTCTGCCCACGGTCAGGGCGTTGCTTTTGCATTTCCCGCGTCGCTACGAGGATCGCAACCAATTCGATCGCTTCCCCAACGACACGACCGATCAGCCGGTTTGCGTTTGCGGCGTGGTGAAAAAGACGAGCGTCCGCAGGATTCGTGGCTGGCAGAAAATGTTCGACGTGCTCATCGAGGAAGACGGCGCGAGTGCATTCGGCGGGCGGCTCATTTGCCGGTGGTTTAATTCGCACTGGGTGGAGAAAATGATCGTTCAGGGACATCGGCTCGTTGTTTACGGAAAGCCGAAGCGCAGCGGCAGCAATGTGATCATCGCGCACCCGGAGTTTGAAGTGATCGAGGACGATACGGAGGAAAGCATTCATTTGCGTCGTATTGCTCCCATTCACGCAGCGACCGAGGGAATTTCGCCACGCGTGCTGCGGCGCATGGTGTGGGAGGTTTTAGAGCAGCTTCAGGATGATACGGTCGAGCAACTCGTGCCGCAAAAACTCGACGCTACTTCGCGTTCGTGGGCGCTGCGTGAGATGCACTTTCCGTCGAGCATGGAGTCGCTGGCGAAAGCGAGACGGCATCTGGTGCTGGAGGAATTTCTCGCCATGCAGCTCGCGGTTTCCGCGAAACGCGCAGAGCTGAAATCCGAACGCGGCGAGCCTCACTGCGGCACTGGAGAATGGATGCGTCGTCTGCATGATTCGCTTCCGTTTCCGCTGACAAAGGCGCAACAGCGCTCCATCGCAGAAATCCGAGACGATCTCGCCTCGCCGCGTCCGATGAACCGGCTGCTTCATGGCGACGTTGGATCCGGCAAAACGCTCGTGGCGATGAGTGCGATGCTGCTTTGTGTGGAGGCTGGCTTTCAGGCGGCGCTCATGGCGCCCACGCAGATTTTGGCTGAGCAGCATTACCTGACTTTCCGCCGTCTGCTCGATCCGCTCGGCATTCGTGTCGCGCTTCGCACGGGAGCACGCCGTGAAGCTGGAGGAGAAATGCCGCTGTTTGATCTAAGTCCTCATGCGGACATCGCGCCGGGCGAGCCGCACATTTTGGTCGGGACTCACGCACTTTTATATGAGGGCGCAGGGTTCACACGGCTGGGGCTGGCGGTGATTGATGAGCAGCACAAATTCGGAGTCGTGCAGCGTGCGCGGCTACGTGAGCAGGGAAGCGCGCCGGATGTCCTGGTGATGACCGCGACGCCGATCCCGCGCACTTTGACGATGACGATTTACGGCGACCTCGATGTTTCCACGCTCGATGAAATGCCAGCGGGCCGTGGCAAAATCATCACGGGAGTGCGCGTGCCGGCAAAGCTGCCGGAGGCGGCGAAATTCATTCGCGAGCAACTCGACTCGGGGCGGCAGTGCTACATCGTTTATCCGCTGATCGAGGAAAGCGAAAAGCTGGAGGCGAAGGCCGCGACCGCGGAGTTTGTGAAATGGAGCGAGATGCTCGCGCCGTTGAAATGTGAGCTGATCCACGGGCGTGTGCCGCCGGAGGAGAAGGATGCAATCATGACGCGCTTCCGGTCGGGGAAAACGAAAGCGCTCATCGCCACGACGGTGATCGAAGTGGGCGTGGATGTGCCGAATGCGAACGTGATGCTCATCGAAAACGCAGAACGATTCGGCCTCGCGCAGCTTCATCAACTCCGCGGGCGCATCGGGCGCGGCGAGCACAAGAGCTACTGCATTCTCATCACCGGCACGGACGAGGATGAGGCGATGGAGAAACTGCGCGTGCTGGAGAAGACAAACGATGGTTTTGAAATTGCAGAAGCGGATTTACGGTTGCGCGGTGCGGGTGATTTGCTCGGCACGGCGCAGAGTGGTCTACCACCGCTCAAGCTGGGTGATCTTTTCCGCGATGCGGATTTGATGAAGCTCGCGCGCAATCACGCGTATTTGATCTTCGAGCACGATCCGAAGCTCGAACGTCCGGAGCACGCCGGGTGTCGCGTCCTGCTCAATGAGACGCGCCGCACGATTCTCGCGCAGGTGTCGTGAGCGGCGCTACGAAGGAAAGTTCAAGCTGCCGATGAGGCGGAGTCCTTCGAGCGTGAGGTTTTCGTGGACGGTGGAAATTTCACGAACTCCTGCGGCGATGAGCGAGGCGTAGCCGCCGGTGGCGACGACTTTCATTTTACGCGCCGCAATTTTGCTGCGGATTTCGGCGAGGATTTCCCGCACGAGGCCGCGGTAACCATAGACGGCTCCTGCGAGCATGGCGTGTCGCGTGGATTTACCGATGGGGCCGGGCGGTTCGAGCAGTGTGATTTTTGGCAGGAGCGCGGTGCGCTGATGGAGGTAGTCGGTCATCGCTTCGAGTCCGGGCGCGATGACGCCGCCGATGTATTTTTTCGCGCTGCTCAAAATGTCGAAGGTGACTGCGGTGCCAAAATCTACGACGACGCACGGGGTGCCGTAGAACGCGGCGGCGCTGGCTGCATTGGCGAGGCGGTCTGCGCCGATGCTGCGCGGGCGCGGGTATTCGATGCCGACGCCGAGCTTGCTGCGATGCGAGACGGTGTGGAGCGGGAGTCCGTCGAGGCATTGCGAAATGAGCGCACTTTTTTCCGGGACGACGCTGCACATGACGATGCGCGCAAATCGCCAACCGCACATGATGCGGCGTAGGGAGATGGCGTCGAGTTCGGCGGTGCGGAGTTTGCGCACAGGGCCGATTGTTTCGCGCGAGGAGAGCGCGAATTTTGTGAAAGAGTTGCTGTTATCAATCAGCAGGAACTCGGAGGCTGGCATGAAGGGATTGCACGCGAGCGCGACGGGTGTTGTCCACGAAATACGTGGATGGACTCCATGGACTTTATAGTCGCGCCCTTAGATGTTTCCAAAAACTCGACAGGGGACTAGGTCGCATTTTACTGTGCTCTCATGCCTACTATCCCGCTCGAAGACACGTTCACTGACATCATCGGCAAGGCCATGCGTGGCCTGCATCTCGATGACCAATCGCTCGCCCAGCGCGCCGGAATCGGCCTGCCGGAATTGCAGTCTTTGCGTGGCGGAGAATTCAGCAGTGCTGCTGCGGCGAAGATCGCACCGGTGTTGGGGATCAGCGCGAACGCCCTGACGGCGCTGGCTGAAAAGCGTTATTTTCCAGTGCCGGTCTCGCTCGACGGCTTGGCGCAATTCAACACCCCCTACGAAGACATGACAGTGAATGCATATCTCATATGGGACCCCGCCACGAAAGACGCGGCTGTTTTCGACACAGGTGCGGATGCAAGTGGCATTCTCGCTGAGGCGCAGGCGCGCGGGCTGACTGTGCGGCATATTTTCATCACGCACACGCACGGCGATCATATTTTCGATCTCGACCGCTTGCGCGAAAAAACGGGAGCCGCAGTGTGGGCGGGGGATCGCGAGCCGGTCGCGGGGGCAAACATTTTTGCTGCGGGTCAGAGTTGGCAGTTTGGCGGGCTCACAGTGGAAAGTCGGCTGACTTGGGGTCACTCGCCGGGTGGAATTACCTACGTCGTGAGCGGTCTGGCGCGGCCTGTGGCGATTGTCGGCGACAGCATCTTTGCCGGCAGCATGGGCGGCGGCGGCGTGAGCTACTCGGATGCGGTGAAGAACAACATCGAGCAAATTCTGACTCTACCGCCCGTCACCGTCATCTGCCCCGGCCACGGTCCACTCACAAGTGTGGGCGAGGAGCAGAAAAATAACCCGTTCTTTGCGCAGTAAAACAGGGCTGGCGCGCTAGGAAGAAGTCGCCTTGTAGAAGGGGACGAACGTAAAATGCGGGTCGATGGTGATGTTATTGATCGCAGCGGGATCGCTGAATACGGCACGTTTGATGAGTTCGACGTGCCCGTCGCAGAAGAGAAAATGGGCCGCGTTATTCTTATCCGTGTCGGCAGCCCCCGGTGCATTGGAGCCAAAGTAGGCTTTGATATACTTCGGATTACAGTTGGCGAAATTGTCGTTCTTTTCGGCCATGAAAACGGTTGCGGAGGGAGACTCGATGCGGCTGAGAGGTTGTGTATGATCCGGTGTTTTTTCCTGCCCGCTATAGAGAAAGTAATTCATTGCGTAGCAGAATAGAAATTTATCCGGTGGTTTGACGTATTTCATTCCGTCATCATTTGGAACGGCGGGATTGATCCACACGCTCCGGTTGCCGGGCATCGGTGGATTTGTGGCATAGAATGGATCTGAAAGTGGCTTTTCGTCGATGTAAGGAGGGAGGCGGTTGAACCACGAGGTAGTGTCTGTGAGTTTGATGCTGGTGCTGCCTTGTCCGTCAGACGGCAGGTATCCGTTATTATCGCCCAGGGAGCGGTTGAACGCGACGCCCCACTGCTTGAGGTTGTTCATGGAGATAGTCTGCTTCGCCCTTTGTCTGGAACTGCCAAAAATAGGGAACAGGAATGCGGCCAATATGGAGATAATCACGATGACGACGAGGAGTTCGATCAAAGTGAACCCGTCCTGCGTTTGTTTGCGGTTAATACGCATATTTTGGTTTTTGGAGCGGGGGAACGCTCATCCCTTAAACTCAAGTGGTCAAGTATCGTGATGAAACAAATGTGAGGCAATCGCCTGCCGGTGTTTATTATGGTCCAAAGCGAATGACTCCCGAGCGATTGCCGCGTATGAAAACGCCTGCCGCCTCGCCGACGCCGCTGTTTGCCTTGCGTGAGACTGCTCCAAAGACCGGGATGGTTTTTTTGAGTAATGGATCTTTGTAACTGCCGGTGAACAGTCCTGTGCTGGGATTAAATTTGAACGCTACCATTTCCGCACCAAGCGGCCCTACACTTTGCTTCGTGGCTTCAAGTGTAGCGGCATTGAAGAGCAGTGAAAGGTCTGCGGGCGCCGTGGTGGTTGGTTTTGAGTAAGCCGGGGCGAAGAACGACAGCTTTCCGATACCGTTTGTTGTTTGAAGCATGACGCGCACGCCAGTAGTTGGCTTTGTGTAAAGCGAGCCGTGAAGTGTGACTTTGCCAACGAAAGGTTCAGGATCAACTTTAGTTGTAAGCGGCTCCGCCCAGTCAAGGGTCGCAGTCAGGTCGCTGCTGGTCGGTGTATTGTCGTAGGTTACTAATCCGGATACGTTGCCTTTATTTTTATCCAGTGGGATAAACAGCGGAAACACCACCGGGCCGGAATTACGTTTTGCCAGTTTGGTGCTGGCGGCAAAGGGTGATCCATCTCCGAGTTTACCGACGAATTTCACAGTGCCGAGTTTGCCGATACTTACGCGGCCAAAACCGGTTCCAGCTGGGAAATCCGTGTCAGTGTTGGTGTCAGCCGGCGGCAAAAGCACGTTATAAAATCCCGCATATGCATTGGAAACCTTGCCGGGGTCGATTCCTCTGGGTTTGTGCCAGTCATTTAGGTCTGCGACGAAAGTAGAATCGATGCCAGCAGATGTAATGGTGCCGATAATCTGACGGTCGCCAGCCAGGCTGAGAGTCAGGTTCAGCGTGATTGTGTAGGATGCCCCGCCTTTTTTTGTGATGGTGGTTGTCCAAAAGCCGTTGCCGAGAATCTTGCCTTTGAGCGGCAGCGAAAGAGTGCCAATTTTCACGGTGCCTGTGAAAGCGCCTGACTTCGAGAGGTTGAGTTTAAACAAGCCACGCTCGCCGCTGCTGTCACCGTTGATAAGTCCGTAATAGCTGCCGCGAATATTGGTGATAAACGGATCGGGAACGAAGTTGGCTGTAAGGACCAAATCCGGCTTTGTTTCGAAACTGAGCGTCTCGGTTACGGAGTTGAGCACGATCACATTTTTGATTTTACCGACCCAGCCATTGAATACGGAGCCTGATGCTGGCTTGGCTTTCACGGTATAGATTTGCCCCGCAGTAACCCCGCTTTGAGAATCTTGCTGTGGTGCTTGATTGACAGTCGATGTGAGTTTTTTGCCAGGCGTTACAAAAAATGCTCCACTGACCGTGCCTGCGACTTTACCGTTTTCAGATACGCTATATCCTGTAGCCGAAGTAGTTACCGACAGGTTGCCCTGTTTTGTATAGGTGAACTCACGTGCTGGGGTAGTGACCGAATTTCCGTGAATATCAGTCGCTCGAACCACCATCCGATTTTTCCCAGGTTCTATCTGTGCATTTGGCAAAATCCAGTTTCCTGACCCATCGATTTGAGCTGTTACAAAAACGCCGGGATTCGTAAGTGTGCCAACTTGGACCTCTACGGTATCTAGTGCCCCCGGGAATGTCTGGCCGAAGACGACCCGTGTGTCGGAAGCCGTTCCTAGAATGTTGTATTTTCCATCAGGGGTGGCGTCGTTGGTAGTCACGATCGCATTTGCTGCTGGTTGGGTAATGGTCACCGACGGAACCGTGCTGTCGATTGCCCCAAAAACATGCACGTTTGAGATATTTTCCGGCACGCGCCCTAGTGAATCAGGCTGAGAGGTTGCAGTGCCTATCGCGTAGCAAGTTCTTATATCCATGCCGAAAGGCCCAAAGACCAACTTTGCTAAAAGATCATCACGATCGATGTTTGGCGCGTTGACATCCGGGTAGTAATCTGAACTGACGATGGACGATAAATCGATATCAATCCCGTAGAGGAGCGCATCTGTCACCGTGATTGTAAAAGTTACACGGGCAGACGTCCATGAGATGTTTAAGGAGCCGGCGTTCACCTCATCGCCGTTATCATCAAAACCAGTAATTGGTATGTTAATGGAACGATTGTGATCAGTGGAAAGAGGATCGTATTCTGGGTCGTCCCCGAGTGTTCCCCTCATCAAAAAATTTCCTATACTAATTTCATAGCGGGTAAAGATATCCAGATTATCAGGATCGCTCACATCGAAGCCATCCAGTGAACCAACAGCAGTGATCGTTAATGTGCTTCGTGGTCGTGTGATAAAATCACCAGACGAGAACGGATCACTTATCACCTCATCACGATATGTTTCATCAAAAGAAAAACTGGGCGGAAAGTTTGTTGGAAATGGCAAAAACGTCTGCTGCGCTTGAACCAGCGTGAGAGAAATGAAACTGAGGACGAGGAGAAGCCAGTGGCGCATAGAAAGGTGCGGGACAATACAGGTGGGTAATGACATTGCAAGTGGAGAATCCCGGGCTGCGTGACGTTCTTTTCATTATGCGGGAAAGATGGACTTTTTATGCCTCTGCTTGCCCGCGAATCACCAGCCGCTAGTCTGCTTTTCCTGATGTCCGAACACCTGACCCCGATGATGCAGCAATACCAAGGCATCCGGCGCACTTTGCCGCCGGATACCCTGCTGCTTTTCCGGCTCGGCGACTTTTACGAGATGTTCTTTGAGGACGCCAAGGAGGCCTCCGCGATTCTCAATGTTGCTCTCACCAAACGCAACGGCACGCCGATGTGCGGCATCCCGCATCACGCCTGCGACGGCTACATGCGGCGGCTGATCAAGGCTGGCAAGCGCGTAGCCATTTGCGATCAGGTGAGCGAGCCGAAGCCGGGGCAGATCGTTCAGCGGGAAATCACCCACATCGTCTCGCCGGGCACGGTCGCCGATTTGCAGATGCTCGATGCAAAACGGAACAACTTCCTCGCCGCGATCCATCCCGGCGAGAAAGGCGTGCACGGTTTCGCCTTCGTGGATCTCACCACTGGCGACTTCCGCCTCACCGAGCTTGCTGATGACTCCGCACTCGCCGACGAAATCGCGCGCGTGCAGCCCGCCGAGGTGATCGTGAGTGAAGAGCACGCCGCGCTTTACCGCGAAATCCACGGCCTCCAACTCCGCGACGGCTACACGTTCCTCGCCGACCATGCCTACTACACGTTGCGCGATCATTTCAAAGTGCAGTCGCTCGATGGCTTTGGCTGCGCCGAAATGCCGGCGGCACAATGCGCGGCGGGTGCCATCGTCAACTATTTGAAAGAGCTGCGTCGCTCGCTCAGCCACATCACGCGACTCGCCGCATATCGCAATTCGCAGTTCATGATCGTAGACGCCGCCACGCAGGCGAATCTCGAGCTCGTCGTCGCGCGCGGCGGCGGTCGCGACACCTCGCTGCTCGGCTGCCTGGACCGCACGCACACGCCCATGGGCGCGCGCAAACTGCGCGACTGGATTCTCCACCCGCTCTGCGATCTCGCCGCGCTCCACGCACGACAGGAGCTCATAGGTCGCTTTATCGCCGAGCCGTTCATTCTGGGAAATTTGCGCGAAACTTTGAAAGGCATCCGCGATCTCGAACGCACCATCGGTCGTCTTACGCAGACCGGCGGAAATGCGCGCGACCTGCAAGTCCTCTGCACTTCGCTCGAACAAATCCCGCAACTCCGCACCGACCTTGAATCACTCCTGCGCGCGCCGGATGCGCTCGTCACATCGTCCGCGCCGCTCGCCACGCCGCAGCTTGCCGCGAGCATCCATGCCGACCTCCACACGCTCCCACACATCGTCGAGCTTCTGACAAAAGCCATCGTGGACGAACCCCCTGCGATGACCAAGGAAGGCGGCATCTTCCGCGAGGGCTACCACGCCCCGCTCGACGAACTCCGCAACGCCTCCCGCGCCGGCAAAGACTGGATCGCCCAGCTTCAGCAAAAAACCATCGAGGAAACCGGCATCAAGTCGCTGAAAATTCGCTACACGAGCGTCTTTGGCTATTTCATCGAAGTCACAAAATCCAATCTCAGCTCCGTGCCCCCCACATGGCATCGCAAGCAAACCATCGCCAACGGAGAACGCTTCATCACGCCCGAGTTGAAGGAGGTCGAAAGCAAAATCCTCGGAGCCGACGAACGTTCGCAGGCGCTCGAATACGAACTCTTCCTCCAGCTCCGAGACGAAGTCCTGCGCGAGCTTGTCCCGCTCCAAGCCACCGCATCCGCCGTCGCCACGCTCGATGTCCTCGCCGGCCTCGCCGAAACCGCGCGCCTTTTCGGCTACTGCCGCCCGCAGCTCAGCGACGAACTTCGCATCCGCATCACCGATGGACGCCACCCCGTTTTGGATCAATCGCTCGTGGAGGAAAAATTCGTTCCGAACGACACCGCGCTCGACGACACTGCGAACCGCCTCCTCATCATCACCGGCCCGAACATGGCCGGAAAAAGCACCTACATCCGCCAGGTCGCGCTCCTCGTCCTCATGGCGCAAATCGGTTCATGGGTGCCAGCGAAGCAGGCGGAAATCGGAATCGCCGACCGCATCTTTACCCGCGTAGGTGCTAACGATGATCTCTCTCGCGGGCAGAGCACCTTCATGGTCGAGATGAACGAGACCGCCAACATCTGCAACAACGCCACCGCCCGCTCGCTTGTCATCCTCGATGAAATCGGACGCGGCACGAGCACGTTCGACGGCCTCAGTATCGCATGGAGCGTCGCCGAATTTTTGCACGACGAGCCCAAGTGCCGCACGCTCTTCGCCACGCACTACCACGAACTCACCGAACTCGCACTCACCCGCAGCAGCGTGAAAAACTGGCACATCGCAGTCCGTGAATGGAACGACGCGATCATCTTCCTCCGCAAAATCGTAGCCGGTGGCGCGGACAAAAGTTACGGCATCCAAGTCGCCCGCCTCGCCGGTCTTCCTGCGCGCGTCATTTCCCGCGCAAAAGAAATCCTCTCCAACCTCGAACAGCACGAACTCACCGCTGACGGGAAGCCTATGCTTGCCGAAGCGCCAGCGCCCAAAAAACACGGCAAACCGCGCGGGAAAAAGGCAGCTGAGAAAGCAATGCAGGCGATGCCGCCGCAGATGAATCTGCTTTGAGCCGATGCTGAAAACGATTCGCTTTCTTGTCGCCATCTGCGCAGCGCTCGCTGCAAGGGCGACGGAATTGCAAAAGTTTGCGTTTGAGAAAGCGGAGATGGGTGTTCCATTTCAGATCACGATCTTTGCTGAAAAGGAAAGTGATGCGAGTGCGGCGGCGGATGCTGCATTCGCGCGAGTCGAAGCACTGAACGCGATCTTCAGCGACTACGAAGACTACAGCGAACTGGCGAAACTTTCGCAAAGCTCGGGCGGCGGAATAGCGGTAAAAGTGAGCAAGGAATTGTGGATGGTGCTTTCGCGTGCGCAGCAACTCGCTACGCAGACGGATGGAGCATTCGACGTGACTTGCGGGCCGCTCACGAGTGTGTGGCGGCGGGCGAGGCGGAAGAAGGAGCTACCGTCGCCGGAATTGATCGAGGAAATGCGAGCGCGCGTGGGTTTTAAAAAAATGCGGCTTGATGAAAAGGGGCACACAGTGGAATTGCTCGCACCGCAGATGCGGCTGGATCTCGGTTCCATCGCAAAGGGCTACGCTTGCGATGAAGCGGTGAGAGTTTTGAAGCAGAAGGGATTTCCGGTTTCGCTCGTGGCTGCTGGTGGAGACACGGTTGCGGGCGACGCACCGCCGGGCCGAAAAGGCTGGCGCGTGAAGGTCGGTTCGCTCGACGTGGAGGGCGAAACGTCCAAACCTATGCCGCCTGTCGTGGAGATTGCGAATGCAGCGATTTCGACGAGTGGAGATCGGTTTCAGCGACTGGAGATTGGCGGGAAGCGCTACTCGCACATCCTCGATCCACGCACAGGCCAGCCGCTCACCGACCACAATCTTGTAACTGTGATTGCGCACGATGGACTGACGGCTGGCATCTCGACGGCGTGCAGTGTAATCGGTCCAGAACAAGGACTGAAGCTCGTCGCCGAGTGGAAAGCCGCCGCACGCTTCCAGCGTCAGCCTGCGAAAAAAGTGGAAGTCACCGAGTCGCCCGACTGGTCGGACTGGTTGATGAAGTAAGCGGTTACTTCTTCTCGAAGCTCACGCCTTTCTTTTCGGCCTGCTCACGCACAGCAGTGGTGACTGCGCCCGCCAGTGTCGGGTCTTTGCTCTGCTCCTTTTGTTTTTCAGCGACGAATTTGTCGCGTTCTACAGCGAGGGTGCTGAGTTTCTTTTGGAGATCCTCGCGCTCGGTGCGTTTCTTCTCCACGTAAGTTTTGCGTTCTTCCGCGCTCAACTTGCGCATTTCCTCGGGCAGTTCCGCATCAGCGACCTTGCTGATGTCGAAGTCCTTTTGCTTTGCGCGATCCACGATGTCCCATGAGCCATTGTCGTAATTTGAAGAGGCTTTACTCGCTGCGCGTTTAGCCACGACCTCGGCTGCCGCCGGTGCTGCTGCGGCATTCGCGTCCTGAGCCATCTGCCTGCTTTTGCCTTCTCCGCCTTTTGCGCCGTAGGCCACGTAGGTCGTGTTTAGTTTGGCATTTAATTCGGCGATATCCTTGTCCTGTGGAGCGGGGATCGCGGCGACTTGGGCGTTGTGATTGATGATGAGAAAACGTCCGTCGGAAATCGCCGCCGCGTCCTTCCACATACCGCTGATGCCCTCGCTCTCGGGGCCGCAGTGGATGGTGTTCACGATGATCCCCTTCGAGATCGCGGCCTTGCACGCGACGGTGTATTTCACCGAACCCTGCGTGAACGGCTCATTGCCCGCGATGAAGATCGCCTTGTAGGTCTTCGGCGAATTGTCCCATTCGAGTTTTTCCACCGCGTCGCGGATGACCCAGCCGCAGTATTCCTCGCCACCCGAGTCTTTCGACGAGATGGAAAATAGCTGCTCGCTCAGCTTGTCGAGGTCGTCGGTGAGCGGGGAGAGGCGTTCAATATAGCCTTTCTCACCGTGCTTATTCATGCCGTATTCAAAAAGCGCGACCTGCACGCGCGGCGCTTTGCCGTCCTGTTTGGCGGAGATGAATTCGTTGACGATATTCCAGAGCTGCGTTTTTGCCTGTGCGATCAGCCCGCTCATGCTGCCCGAGTTATCGAGCAGGATGGCGATTTGAACTACCGGCTGGTCGGACTTGGCGTCCGAAGCGTGGGTGAAGGAAAGCCCGCAGAGAGCGAGCGTGGCGATGGCTAGTGTGCGTGTTGTTTTCATGCCGCGAACGTAGCGCATCGCATTTCCGGGGTTGTCAGGACTTCGTTCAGGAGTTGTAAAAAATTCGTTAGCAATCAACGCCGCCATTGCACATCGCCGAAAACCGCTCATTTATTCCAAAAATAACAATCACTCCCCATGAAAATACTACTAGTCGAAGACGAAGAAAAAATCGCCCGCTACATCGCAAAAGCCCTCATTGCCGAGGGTCACACGGTGGAAACCCTTCACAAAGGTGACGAAGGCCTCAAAGCCGCCACCACACGCCCGTTTGATATCATCCTTCTCGATCTGGCGTTGCCGGGTTGCGACGGCATCGAAATCCTTCGAGCCATCCGCCAGCGCAGTCTGTCCACACCGGTGCTCATCATCACAGCACGTGGTGAATTGCCCGACCGTATCAGCGGACTCGATCTCGGTGCCGACGACTATTTACCCAAGCCGTTTGCGATGGAGGAATTGATCGCCCGCGTGAACGCCCTCACCCGGCGCAAAGGCGCGGATAACTCGCCGCTCCTGCGCGTAGGCGATCTCGTGCTGAATGAAACCACGCGCGATGTCATTCGCGGCACGACAAAACTTTACCTGTCGCTGCGCGAATACGGACTGCTCAATTTCCTCATGCGACACATGGGTCGCGCCTTCACGCGCACGGAGCTTTGCGAGCACGTGTGGAAGAGCGCGCTCGATGACGAGACGAACGCCGTGGACGTTTACATCCAGCGCGTCCGCCGCAAGGTGGATGAGGATTTCCCCGTGAAGCTCATCCAGACAGTGCGCAACGTCGGCTATAAAATCGAAGCGCCGGCGGCATGAGCGCGCTGCCCCTGCGGGTCAAAGTCGCGCTTTGGTCCGCACTGATGGCCGGCGGCGCGATGGGGCTCGCGCTTTTCGGCATCAGCTACTTTCTCCAATACGAACTGATGGAGATTTTGGATCAGCGCATGGATCGCGTCGCGAGCGAGATTTTCTGGAATCTCGATCAACGTCCCGGCGGCCCAGCGGAAGTGCGCACTTTCATAGCGGACGACTTGATGCCGCCTTCAGCCAACTCGCATTTGATTGAAATCATCGGCGCGAACAAACAGACGCTCTACCGCTCATCGAGCCTCAAAAATACAAGCCTCGGAGGAGGACAGCCTGAGCTACACGAATTCATTTTCCGTGAGCGACCCTATCGCGTCGGCACCTACTATCATAAGTCGCTCACGCTCCACCTCGGCGCATCACTCGCGAATGATGATGCGACACTCGCCCGTGTCTCGCACGCCATCCTCATTTCGCTACCAGCGATCCTGCTCTTCAGCCTCGCTGGGGGACTACTCGTGGCAGTCCGCGCACTGCGACCCGTCAAAAAAATCACCGATGCCGCCCGGCGCATCACCACCGAGGATTTGACGCAGCGACTGCCCGTGCCTGATGCGAAGGATGAAATTCACGAACTCACCGAGGTGCTCAACAAAACCTTCGAGCAACTCGAAAAGGGATACACTCAGGCTGTTCACTTCGCATCCGACGCATCGCACCAGCTCAAGACGCCAATCACCGTCATGCGTTCGTGCATCGAATCGCTGCTCAAGCAACCCGGACTTTCGCCTGAACATTGCCGCGAGCTGGATGAACTCCTGCAGCAGACGCGACGGCTCTCTTCGCTGGCCGAGGGACTGCTTCTCCTCGCGCGAGCCGATGCGGGTCGCCTCGCGGTGAAGGCGGTTGATACCGATCTTCGTATGCTCATCGAAGGCTGTCTCGAAGACGCCGAAGTCCTAGCTGCCCAGCGCAAACTCCGCATCGAGCACGATTTGCCGGAAAAAATCTCGGCTATCGCGGATGAAGCTCGCGTCGAGCAAGTGTTGCTGAACCTTCTCGAAAACGCGGTGAAATATAATCGCGACGGCGGGCTGATAAACGTCAGCGCTGGCACTGATGAGGAAGGTGTTTTCATCATTGTCGCGAGCACAGGCACACCGATACCGGGCGAAAAAATGCCGGTTATTTTTAATCGCTTCACGTGTGGTGAGAGCGACGAACAGCGTGTCGGACACGGCCTCGGTCTCAGTATTGCGCGCGAACTGGCGCGGGCGCAGGGAGGAGATTTGCGACTGCTGCGCTCGGACGAAGAAATTACCGAATTTGAAATCCGCCTTCTTTCTCCCGGGAGTAAAAAGGCAATTCGCTGACACTCAAAAATCCGTATCCAGCCTCTCACCCTCGGCGCGTGCACCGTCGGTCACGATGCAGCGAGTCAGCCGTGCTCCGGGCGCGACTTCGCCACCCGGCCAGATGATGCAATCGCGCAGCACCGCGCCCTCGCCGATTTGTGCAGTAGCATTTGTTGGTTCGCCGACGGCAGCGCACGCGGCGAGATACTCTTCGCGAGTCCCGAGATCGCGCCAGTCGCCTTCGTCGAGCACGATGCCGCCGAGCTTCGCACCTTCCCGGATCATCGTGTGAAAAATCGGGACGACGGACATTTTAACACCCGCCGGAATCCGAGCGATGAAACTCGGCTCCACAAAATAGATCCCCGTGAACACATGGCCCGGAACGATGTCCGGCCTCAGCTCGCGTCGCAAATCCAGCACGCGGCCCGCATCGTATGCCACGTTTTGATTTCCTCCATGCGAACGCAGCACGAGCGTCACTACATTTCCGCTGGCCGTGTGATGCGCCCACGCACGTTCCAGCGGGACGTCACTGAGGATGTCCCCGTTATAAACAACGAATGGTCCGTCTCCTAAATGAGCGCGTGCGTTCCAAATCCCGCCCGCTGTCTCCAGCACTTCTGGCGTTTCGTGGACAAAAATCACGGGCGCGTGCTTGTAAGTCCCTTTCGGAAAAAACTCCGCATACCGCTCAGCGCACCAGTGTGTGTTTACGACGAAACGCTCAACACCGAGCGCCAGAAGATGATCCATCGCGTGGCAGATCAACGGCTTTCCACCCACGGGAATAAGCGGTTTCGGGCGCCGTGCCGTCAGCGGTCGCAGCCGCGTGCCCAGCCCGGCGCCGAGGACAAAGGCCGTGCGCGGTGCGTTACTCATGTCAGCATTATTGCCAACTCAAGGTCGGGCGGCGAGGGCAATGAGTGATTGCGGTCGTGCTGGAAAAATCCGCTAATTCAAACTCGCCTCATCGCTTTCAAATGATACGAACGTGAAATCGCTCCTTCCCATCTTCGCCGCATTGCTCGGTGTTTGCCTTGTAGCAAACGCACAGGCACCGGCCAAGGTGACGTATGCCGAACACATCGCGCCCATTTTCCGCAATGTCTGCACGAACTGCCACAACCCCGACAAGAAGAAGGCGGGACTCGATCTGACGACTTACGCAGGCGCACTCGCCGGCAGCGAGAATGGCCCAGTGATCAAGCCGGGTAATGCCGACGGATCGCTGATGTATAAAGTATGCACGCAGGCCGAGGATCCGAAGATGCCGCCGAAGGGCGACAAACTGAGCGAGGCCGAGCTTGCGTTGCTAAAAAACTGGATCGCTGGCTTTGCACTCGAAAATCCCGGCAGCAAACCGGCGCAAGTCGCGGCGAACAAAGTGGACGCCGCAATCGTGTCACTCAAACGCCCCGATGGCCCGCCGCCGATGCCGGGCGATTTGCCGATGGAGCCGTTTGTGCGTGCGCGTCAGGGCAACGTGATTCTCGCGATGGCTGCCAGTCCGTGGGCGCCGCTCGTGGCAGTCGGCGGGCAAAGACAGGTGTTCCTTTTCAACACCGAGACGACCGAGCGGCTGGGTGTGCTGGCATTTCCCGAAGGGTTTCCAAATGTGCTGCGCTTTTCGCGCAATGCGAAGCTGCTGCTCGCTGCGGGCGGCCTCGGCGGGAAGTCGGGCAGGGTCGTGTTGTGGGATGTGACGACGGGCGAGCGTGCAGGCACCGTGGGCAATGAAACGGACGCGGTGCTGGCGGCGGATATTTCACCGGACCATCAGTTCGTAGCGCTCGGTGGTGTGGACAGGCGCTTGAAAATTTTCCAGACGAAGGACGGCAAGCAGACTGCAACGATCAAAAAACACACGGAGTGGGTGACGGCGATCGCATTTAGCCCTGACGGAAAATATCTCGCATCAGGTGACCGTAATGGCGGCATTGAAGTATGGGAGACAGGCACGGACCCGAAGCCGTTCAACACACTCGCAGGACACAAGGCAGGCGTGACGGCGTTGGCGTTTATGCCCGGCGTGCTCGCGAGCGCGAGTGAGGACGGCAAGGTGACGCTGTGGAATGTGAAGGATGGCACGGAGATGAAAAGCTGGGCCGCGCACAATGGTGGCGCGCTGTGGGCGGAGTTTTCGCCCGATGGACGGCTGGCCACGTGCGGCCGCGACAAGGTGGCGAAGATTTGGGATGCGACCGGAAAACAGATCGCGACGACTGAGGCGTTCAGTGATCTCGCCGTCCGATGCACACTTAATGGCGAGCGCGTGATCGCGACCGACTGGACGGGCGAGGTGCGCGTTTGCTCGCTCGATGGAAAACGCAGCGGCGCGCTGGATATGAATCCGCCCGTCATCGCCGAGCAGATTACCGCTGCGGAAAAAGCGATAGCCGAAAGCAACGGAGCGCTGCCCTCATTGCAGGAGGCCGTCGCAAAAGCGGAGGCCAGGGTAAAAACGGAAAAAGAAACTGCAGAGTCGAAGCGCATGGCGGAGATCGCCGCTGCTGAGGCGCGAAAAGCAGAGGCGGCGAAACAAAGCGAAACGACGAAGGCAGCATCGGGAAATGCAGAGAAAGCGGTGAACGATCTCACGGTTGAATTGGAGAAAGCGAAGGATGCCGGCGTGAAAGCGCGCACCACAGGCTCAGTGCAGCAGAAAACCTCCACTGCGCCCGCCGACGATTCTGCGAAGGCTGAGGCGAAGAAGAAATTCGATGAATTGGCCGCCGAGATCGTCAGACGCCGCGAGGAGCGCGCGAAAATTACACAAGGAACCCCCGAATACGCTCGCGCCAACGAAGCGGTGCAGGCGCTCAAGCCGGAAATCATTAAGGCCGAGCAGGCGCATGCGGCTCCAAATCAGAGCGGGGGGGCGAATGGAAAACCTGCGGAATCCGAGGCTGCTAAAAGTGCAATCACAAACGCACAAAAAAACGTGGAGGCTCTTTCTCAGCGGCTCCAGCAGGCACAGGCGGAGATGAGGAAATTGAAGGCTGATGTGCCGAGGCAAATCGAAGCCGCGACAAAATCCATCGCTACTGCCGAAGGTGAAATTCAGAAACTACAAACGAAAGCGAAGCCGACACCGGTGCAGGCAGAGGCAGAGCAGACGCTCGCCAAAGCCAGGGCTGAACATGATGCAGCCAACGCCCGCATTGCTGCGTCGAAGGCGAGCGTGGAGCGGTGGAGGCGCGCGCAAATTTACCAGATGGTTTTCAATGCGAAGCAAAACGCCGCCGAAAAGCAGGCAAAATACGAAGAGGCCGTGGCCGCTGCGAAGGACTCATTCCGACAGGTCGAAATGACGAAGCAGGGGCTTGCTGCTGCTCAACTGACCGTTGCGAATATGCCGAAAATCATCGCTACAAAAGAGCAGGCGCTCGTTGCGGCGAAGCAGGCTGCAGATGTTGCCAAAGCCGCGCTTGCTTCTGCGGAAAAAGCCGTCACCGATAAAAAGACGGACGCACCGCCGCCAAATAAGCCCGAAGCCGAAACAGCCGAGGCGGTGAAAAGATTGGAAGCTGCTTCTGCGGAACTCGTGCGTCTCCGCGCCGAGCGTGCGAAGTTCGCCGAAGGCACGCCCGAATACGCCACAGCCAATGGTGCAGTGCAGGCGCAAAAGCCAGTCGTTGCCAAAGCCGAGGAAGCGGTCGCTGCTACTAAGGGAAAACCAGCCATCAAACCAGCGGCCGTCTCACCGGATTTGCTCGAAGCGGTGAAGAAAGCTCAGGCCGACGCGAAGCTCGCTGCCGACAAAATCTCACTCGCACAAAAGGCCCTCGACGAGGCAAAGAAATCTATCGAGGAGGCAAAAAAACAAACAGTCGAACTCAAGGCGCGCATCCCGCAGCTCGAAAAAGACGCGGTAAAAAACAAAGCCGCCGCCGAGAAAGCCGCCGCCGTGCTGGCAAAGGAAGTCGTCGCCGCAAAAGCCGAGGCGGAAAAACTTCGCGTGCAATACGAGGCGACGAAAAAGGGCGCTAAGTCAGCGAGCGCTGTGCCGCACGAAGTAGCCCCTAAGCTTTAAGCCTCAGACTAAGGCTGCGAGAAGTAGTCTGCGCCCTGATAGCTGCCGTCGGCGAGTTTTGCGATTTGCATGACGACATCGTTTGCGAGCGTGCTGGCGCCGAAGCGGAACAGGTCGGGCGTCATCCAGTCGTCGCCGAGCGTTTCGGCGAGCATCACGAGGTAGGCGAGTGATTCTTTTGCGGTGCGGATGCCGCCTGCGGGCTTCATGCCGATGCGGCGGCCTGTGGCGAAAAAGAAATCGCGGATGGCTTCGAGCATGACGAGCGTGACGGGCAGCGTGGCGGCGGGTGCGACTTTGCCGGTGCTCGTCTTGATGAAATCCGCGCCTGCGTGCATGGCGAGGTCGCTGGCGATGCGCACGTTGTCGTAGCTGTGCAGCTCGCCGGTTTCCAAAATCACTTTCAAATGCGCGGGGCCGCACGCTTCTTTCACAGCGGCGATTTCATCGCTCACGCGCCCATGTTCGCCGGCGAGGAATGCGCCGCGATCAATGACCATGTCTATTTCATCCGCGCCGAAATCCACGGCCATGCGGACATCGGTGAGCTTCACGCGCAGTGGCATCGCGCCGCTCGGAAATGCGGTGGCGACTGCTGCGACTTTTACACCGCTGTCGCCGACGAACGCGCGCGCTGCACGGACGAGATTTGGATACACACAGACTGCGGCGCACGATGGAACGCCGAGGCGCGGTTCGGCGGGCTGGATGGCTTTGCGGCAGAGGTAGGCGACTTTGCCGGGCGTGTCTTTTCCCTCGAGCGTGGTGAGGTCCATCATCGAGACGACCATTTTCAAGCCGCTGAGTTTCGACGCGTTTTTGATGCTGCGTTTGGTGAACGCGGATGCGCGTTCCTCGGCCATCACTTGATCAATGGTGGGCATGACTAGTGGAGTCTTACGAAGTCGCGCAGAAATTGCAGCCAGATAAATAGCAGCCCGCGCCATGTGTAGCGGATCTCGCCGTCCTTGCCCTTGGCGAGGATGCCTGCGGTGACATTGTGCGCGATTTGTGCCTGCTGTTCGGACTGAAGCTGCCCGGCGAGTTCGAGCGGATTTGTTTCGAGGAGATTTTCCGCGCGGACTCCGTTGCGTTCGAGGCAGGCGCGGTGGCTGTCGAGCAGTTGGATGAAAGTTTTGTCGCCGCTCTCGCGATTCATGCGCCACTCGGGGGCGACTTTGAGGTTGAGCGAAAATGGATAGTTCCACGTCGTCCACACCGTCCCGTCCTGCGCGCGGGAGATGAGGCGGATGTAGTAAAACGCGTAGCTTTCCTGCTCGATGAGGCAGATGACCGCCTGCGCGCGCTCGTCGTTTTTGTGAAAGATGCGGAAGAACTGCTGGGTCTCGTCCCAATCGCGGCCGAGGTCTTCGAGATGCTCGTAGCCTTCGCCCTCGATCTCCTCGGTCAGGTCGGCGAGCGCGGGGAAAAATTCGCTGTGTGGCGGTGCCTTGTGGCGCAGTATTTTTTCTGCGGGCATCTTGATTTTGCGCACGCGCGTGATGAGTTCATACCACGGCCACACGAGCCAGAAGCTCGCGAATAAAATCCCCATCGGCCAGGATTCCGTGAAGCGCCAGCCGATGAGAAATGACGTGGCGAGAAAACCAAAAGTGCCCAGTTTGCGAAGAAGGACGCTGTTTAGTGTGCGCAGCGAAAGGCTGAGCACAAAAACGCCGGCGATGAGCAGAAGGTCGAACATTCCCTAGGGCGCGATGTTGTTTTCCTTGATGAAAGCAGCCAGTTCTTCCGGGCCGAAATCCGGCAGCACCAGGCCGTCGTGCGTGAGCAGCGTCGGCGTTTTGCTCTGGCCGGAAATGCGGCGCATCTCTTCGTAATCCGCGTCGTTTTCCTCCACGTCCACGAGTTCGTATTGGTAGCCGCGCTTGTCGAGCCACTCGCGCGCCGAGACGCACCACGGGCACCAGACTTTGACGAAGAGTTTCATTCCTGTGCCTTTCCGGACTCCGCTGCGGAGCGCCAACGCTCGGCAACGCCATTGATGTAAGTGTTCAAATTAGCGCGGTAATTTGCGACAGCCTTGGGCAGCTCATGTTCTGTGACGACGCGCGTTTTTTCAGCCGGGACTATGAATGTGGCGCTGGCAAGTTGGAGGATTACTTTGGTGTGCGATTCCTTGTAAGATACGACAGGGAAGCAATCGCCTTTGTCCATCTGCCACTTCGCGCCATCGCTCAACTCGGCAACCGCATTTTCCAGCAGCGTCACATAAAGAACAACCTTCTCACCTGCGCTGGCAGGCAGCGTGGCGGCGATGAGCAAAAGCAGTGTGAGGATTGATTTCACCGCGATAGCCTGCCTCAGAGATGAGGCGGCGTCAATCGGGAGCGCCGAGATGGAAAGATGAGAAAACGAACTCTACAAATTAATCCTTCAATCCCAGAAAGCGTAATAAACGACTTCGCTATCAGTGTCGTAAAGTATTGTGCCGTAAAATGCTCGTTTGCTCGTAAGCACATAACCACTTCGCACTGCGCTCGTATTCATCCATGACGTGGTTCCAAAGTTGTCGCGCGACCACGCAGTTTTTGTATTCGAGAATGCAACCAGATGTGTTTCACCTGAGTTTGCTTGTATCGTTGCCCAGGATTCATGGCAGAGCGTCTCCACCCAAGAACGGAACTCGTCAGGCGGGATCTTGAATCGGAGATTGCTGTCAATCGCCCAGCCTAACGGAAAAGCATTTTGGATTTTTACGTCGGATGCACCTTTGGGGAGCTTCAGTGGCGGCGAGAAGCACATTGCCCAAACTATAATTCCGAAAAATGAAACCACTCCCAACGCAATGCCCCAATAGATATTTTTGGTCCGTCGTTTTTCAAAAAAACATTGAAGGGCTACAAACACAGGGAAAGCGACAACACCTACAACTACGCAAAACGCAATAATTGGAAGCGCGAGCAGGAATAATCCAGTCGCATCAAATGCCAACATCTTCATGTCTGGATTAGAGAGACGAGTTTGTCATCGGCGCTCAATCGAGCAGCCAAATACCCCTACCTCACCCGCGTGAGCGTATTTCCGCAGGCCATTTTCTGTTTTCCGCCTTCCCAGCTCGTGCCACCGCAGGTCAGTTTCTGTGCGCCTGATTTTTTGGAGCCGGAGAGCGTGAGGGTGAGGCTGTGCATGTGCATGTCGCGGCGGGGATTCAGGTTTGTGCCGCCGTCGAAATCGAACACGAGTTCGGTCGCGGTGCTCTTGCGGGTGTTGAGCTTCGTGCGTGGCTGGTTGCCGAGCATGCAGTAGTGCGTCATCAGCAGGTCGCCCTTGTCCATGTGATAGACGGAGATCATTTCCATCTTCGTGCCGGGAAAAATCGTTTCTTCCACCGCGCTGCCGCCGGCGGTGACGCGGAAGATGGAATGTGATTTCGGCATTCCTTTTTGCATGGCAGGCCCGCGCCATTCGCCAGCGAGCTTTTTGATCGAAGCGAAGGCATCAGCGGCAGTGGTTTCTGCGTGTGCGGAGATGACGGTAGTCGTGGCGAGGATGAGTGCGAAGAGAGTTTTCATAGCGCGGCGAGGATGGAGAAATGCGGGGGATTTGCAAGGGCGTGCTGGCAGGAGGTAGTGACTGTTTTCACGCCGCTGCGAGGAGTGTGCATCGCTCGATTTTCGGCAGGGCGCCTTCGCGCTCCATGCGACGCAGTTCATAGTCAGCCTGAAGATTGAGCCAGAACTGCGGACTGTTTCCGAAGTATTGCGAAAGGCGGAATGCCGTATCGGTGGTGATGGCGCGCTTGCCATGGACGATTTCATTGATGCGGCGCGGCGGGACGGCGATGTCCTTTGCGAGCCGGTATTCGGTGAGACCGAGCGGCGCGAGAAATTCCTCGACGAGCATTTCGCCGGGGCTGACGAGCGGAAGCAGTTTTGTTTTCATATTCGTTTAGAGTGATTGCGTTCAGTGGTAATCCAAAATCTCAACATCGGCAGGCCCGCTTTGTGTCCAGCGAAAGCACACGCGCCACTGTTGGTTCACTCGGATGCTGTGTTGTCCTTTGCGGTTGCCCTTGAGAGCTTCGAGGCGGTTGCCCGGTGGAACGCGTAAGTCTTCGAGTTTTGCGGCTGCATGGATCATGACGAGCTTGCGGTGCATGACATTCTGTAAGTTTTGCGGAAGCCGACGGGATGCGATCCCCCGAAAAAGTTTTTCGGTTTCAGCGTCGGCAAAACTTTGAATCACGCCCGACTAGTAACGCGGAACGTTATTAACGTCAAATGCTCCTTCCCGCGCGTTCCTATTCGCCTACGGCTTGAGCACCACTACCGGGGAATTCACGCAGCCGTCGCGTTTGTCGGCTCCGTTGATGACGTAGGCGGTGGCTCCGGCGGGGACGGGCTTGGTGGAGACGACTTCATCCTTTCCAACGGTGCAGGGGATGCCTGCCCATTTGCGATCCTTCCATGCGCCGCCGCCGTTGGTGAATGAGAGCGTCGCGTTCTTCACCTCGCCGACGAACTTCGCGTGAACGAGCCCGTCCTTTGCGTCCACCTGCGGGGTGGCAAAGTGCGGGACTGCCGGGCCGCCTTTCACGATGCTGTCGGCGAAGGCGTAAATCTCCCACACTTCCTCCCAGCCGAAGCCGTGTCCGTGAATCAGCCACGGGCGGATGCACAGCGTGCTCGGGCCGGCGGTGGTCATCGCCGATTTGCCGAAAAGATCCACGGGGAAGACCGGCTCGGTGTAGGAACTCACCCACAGCATCGGCATCTTTGCGTAGGGCAGATGAGCCGACGGGTCCCACTTCGCGTTGTAGATAGCGTATTGCTCGGGGGTCATGTCGTGCTTGTGAATGTAGCCGCCGCCATAGACGGGGATGACAAATGCGAAGCGCGAATCCACACCCGCGACGGCGCTCACCGTCGTCCCGCCCCACGAAATCCCCGTGAGGCCGATTTTCTTCGGGTTGATTTCCGGGAAGGAGCGCAGCAGCGAATTGGCGCGGATCACATCGGCGACCGCATGGTAAAACCACTGCTCCTTGTCCGGCAGCGCGATGTCGCCGAACCAGCTATTACGCTTCGGCCCCGCGTTTTCGTGCGGCTGGTCGGGAGGAAAATTTCCCTCCACGCCAAAAAACTTCCCGCCCGGCAGATGCCCCTCCAAATCCATCGCGATGGCCGCGTAGCCGTGCTTGTTCCACTCCCGCACCCACGCTGGGAACGCCGTCCCGCCGCCGCCATGCGCGCACACCACCGCAGGCCAGCCACCCTCCGGCGCTTTCCCCTCCGGCGCGGCGTAGTAGGCAAACACCCAAGTCGGCTTCCCCTTGTATTCCAGCCCTTCGTAGAAAAACGAACGCATCCCCTTCGCCGGACGCTCCGCCGTGGCGTGAATCACCGGCGTCTTCGCCAGCGCCATCCCATCCCACGGCATCACCCGCTTCGCCGACATGGCCGCCGGGGCTTGGGCAAAGGTGGTCGTTGCAATGAGCGAAGCGGCGAGCGCGATGAGGACGGACGGTTTCATAAAGTGAGCGCGGATGCTGACGATGTTCCCCTTCCCCTGCAAGCGGCGAGCGCGGCAACTCGCATCGTAGAATCTAAGCACCGTTTTGTGCAAATAATCTGTCTGTCCCTTGTTCCCCCCCTTATAGGGTAGCGTCTCCCCTTTGAGGGGCAGCGTCTCCCCTTTGAGGGGCAGCGTCTCCCCTTTGAAGGGCAACGTCTCCCCTTTGTAGGGCAGCGACTGCCCGAAATTTGGCTGCTCTTCACGGGAGAAAACGCGAACGCCAAATGAGTCCCGGAGGGACTGCCCGCCGGTGGTGATAACCACCGGATCACCGACACACAAGGCAACCGCCCCGGCAGGGGCGGCAGAATGTCGCTCACCACAAAAACCGTTCATCGTATTCCACCCCGCCGCGTTTCAAAAACTCGACGCATTCTTCTTGGATATGCAAATATCTGGCCCTTGTTCCCTTCTGTAGTAGCTGGCACACACCAGCTATTGGCTGCATCTTTTTGTTGATCTCACAGGTGCAAATGCCGGGTCTTTTTGACGTGGCTGAGCCATGATTTCGTGGCGCATTCTGGCTGCCCATATCTTCGTAGGAAATCAGCCACCTTGGGCCAGATTTTGTCGAGCTTGCTTAGGGGTGCCTGAGACACAAAATCGAAACCAACGTATTCTTCCATTAGCATACGTATTCTAAATGGCTCCAGTGCAAAAATTTCACGGATCAACTCACTTACCTCGGATAACCTTGCATTGAGTTTCGCGCTGCCGTCAGAATACTTGCAGAGTTCCAAAAGGTGCAACTGACACTCAAGTGAATCGTCGTCAATAAGCCAAAGATCGCCGAATGCACGACTAAGCTTCCTAATCTCTCCTATTGGCAGCGAGTCTAATTCCTCAACTGTGAAAGCTCGAACTGTGTGCATATGCAATACAAGTAGTGCTTTCTCCCCTATTGGAAAAGGGAGATGTTTTCTTTGAAATTCACGACCTTCCCTATTCTCTATTTTTGATAAAACTACTGCATTAACAGTCCGCATCGTGTCACCACAGCGGAAAGTGTATTCGCGCTGTTCTGCTCCCATTTTGAGGAGCTTGTCGGCTATAATACCATCTGCTCAAATTAAACAGACATTCGAGTTTTCCGCATAGCGTTTAGTTGAACCAGCAGCCAGTCGCGACCGATGAGTTGGAGGACGGATTTGGCGTCCTCCCAGTAACGTTGCAGGGTGTCCCTCATTCGATGCCGGAGTG
>CANJNZ010000044.1 GCA_947476045.1 Chthoniobacteraceae bacterium | reverse complement strand
GGGAGTAGGTTTGTGCCGTTCGGGAAGCCGCCGGAAAGGCCATTTGCCGTCCAGTTCGCAGGATCATCACCGTAGGCGCTGGAACTGGTGCGTTGGAGCGATGGGCCGGTGCCGTCGGCGGCGGTGGGCCACGGCGCGAGGTTGCTGTAGCGGACGGTGTCTATGACGTCGTAGGGGACGACGGTTACGTTTTGCCCATTGACGACGTTGACGACCGGCGTGTCGGGCATTTCGAGCGAAATGCGCTCGCCATTATCCTGTAACGATCCGGTGTAAGGACCGAAGATATGCACGCTGATGGGGACGTTGTATTTGGTGCGAAAAGTCGCGGGATCCATGGCGACGATGAGGGCGTAGCCGCCCGCCGGGATGCTCTGGCTGCCTGCAAAAGTGTAGCCGATTCCGGTCACTTTCCATGTGTTTGCCGGGTTTGCCGGGTCGTAGAGCGGGACGGCGGCGTTACTGATGTTACGGATTTCGATGAACTCGTCGTAGCCCGCGATTGGGCGATACATGATCTCGTTGATCACGAGTGGCCCGACTTTCGGACCGCTGTTGACGGTGCCGAAGGTATTGCTGGCCTGGCGCGGAAAATACTCATTCCCATCGCTGGTGACGATGCGTCCAAAAGAAACATTCAACTCGGCTCCGGCAAAAGAGAATCCATGGATGTAGCCGGTGAGATTTCCAGCGGCATCGCCGGCGAAAATATAGACTTCGTCGCCGGCGGAGTTAAGCGCGAACTTGGTATTGCCCGGAGGTGGGGTGGCGGGGTTGAACTGAGTTTCATCAAACAGCGCATAGCCACCGGCGGGGATGAGCGTATTCGCCGGGATGCGGAATTTCTTTGGGGTATTTGCATCATCAGTGAGATACCAGTCACCGATGTTCACACTGGCATTGGTGGGATTGTAAAGTTCGATGGTGTCCAAAAAGCCGGGACCGGAATTGGTGAGCACTTCATTGATGACGACGTTGGTGGTCACTGCCGGATCGTCCGCATTGGGTGAGCCGAAAATATTGGCACTGGCACGCCAGTTCACGCCGTTGTCGGAGTTGTATATATTGGTCTTTGGAACTGCTGTGAAACCGGAGCCGTCTGCTGCAAGCGGCCACGGTGACACATCGTCGTAGGTGATGGAAAAGACAGTCTGTCCCGCAGGAGTTTTGAGGGTGATTGTCTCTCCAGAATTACTGAGCTTGTCGGCGTAGATGCCATGCACAGGCACATTCGGATAGCGTGCGTGAAAATTCGCCTGCCCTGCCGTCACGTCTCTCACGAGAATGAAAAATCCACCCGGTGCGAGGTTGGTGCTATTTGGGAAAGTGTAGGTGATGCCGTTGGTGAAAGTGAGACCGCCGAGATCCAAGCTCACGTTGCCGGTATTTTTGAGTTCAAGAAATTCGACTTCGTCTCCGGCAACGGCACCCAGGGCGGGCGGGTTGTAGTTGATTTCAGTGACTGCGAGTTTGCTGAAATCCTGGGTGACGTAGAATGTGGCCCGATCCAGCGCTCCCCAACTGGAGCCATCCAAGATTCGGACGTTGATGGTGACTGAACCGGAAATGGTGATGGGGCCGGAGTAGGTGATTGCGGTGCCGGAGGTTTTTGGATCCGTCCCGTCCAACGTGTATTTGATGATACCAGTTTTTCCTGGACGCAGCGAAATTGTGAAGGTGCTGCCGGCAGCCACTGTCCCTCCGCGCTGGCTCCAGAATGGTGAATTGATGAGGCCGAGAAGATAAGCCTGCCTCTGTCTGGCGAAGTCTTTCATCGTTGTGATGGTGGCAGCGGGAGCCCAGCCGGTGAGCAGGCTGTCGAACGTAACGTAGAGGGCGGGGTTAGGGTTGCCCGTGGTGTCGGCGTTCATGACGGTGCCGTAGAGGTCTTGCAGTGCGAGGTAATACTTGGTGCGAAATGCATCGTCGCCCGTGGATGTATTATTACCGAACAGTGGCAGCAGAGGTTTGAAGACCGAGCCTTCGTCGGTCATGTCGAAGAGACCGACCCCGTTGTAGGCTATTGGTGAGTCGCCAAGCCCGAAGATGGTGTCCAAATCGTGGGGGATAAATTGGTAGCGTCGCTGGCCGGTGGTGGTTGGGATGAAGTATGCGTCGTGATCGTCATCAATTCCGTTGGGAACGCCGGTTTCTCTATTCACCATGATGGTCTGCATCGCAAACCACTTCGCCCATTGATCGAGATCGGCGACATTGCTAACGCTCGTGATTTCCGCAGAGTTGAACGGCGTATTGTTCCAAGTCCCGCTCTGGACGTCCCCGCTCTGTGAATTTCCACCCGTGAAATGCGGAGCTGCAGCAGCCTGCCATGTGCTGAAAAAGCTGACCATGTCGCTCCAGTCGTTGGCGTCGCTGTGATTTTGCTTGGAGCAGTTATTAAGAAAGCCGTTGGGATTCGTGGGGACTGCTGCCCCTGTTCGCCAATAAAACTCACCGGGCGGGTCGCGACGGATTGAGTAAAGTCCGCCACCAGAATCGCTGCTGGGTAGATGTGCTTTCAAAAAATCGCCGTCCACGACCTCAAGGCGCACCCATTTTCCGAAATCAGGCGTGGCGCCTGTGTCCGTTGTATATTCGACCCCATTCCGGCGTAGCTCAATCGGGTAGCCGCTGGGCGCAAGAATGCCGGCACTCTGGAACAAACTCATGCCCACGTATTGAAGGTGGCTCGCCTTCGGGTTGCAGTTGAAGGAACTGACACCTTCCCAAAGACTGTCTCCCGGCCATGAGATGCGCAATGGTTTGAACTGGTATCCACGGCTGCTGTTGCCACGGATGCGCATCGCGCCGTTGTAGCGGATGATTCGCTCCGCTCCTCGTGCCACGACGAGTGTCTGGTTGAATTCGCGGTTGCTGTTTTGATCGACGGCAACGAAAGCCGCATTTTCCGCAGCCGTCAGAATCATCCGATAATAGCCGTTTGTATCTGTGATGGCCGAGTTCGCGTTGATGGCTGCAGTTACCTTCTCCGCCCATTGTGCCGGCGTATCACCACTCAGCACCGGCACGGAAAGCGTGACCGGGCTTCCAGCAATTCCCGCTCCGGTGACTACCACGGTGGCGTTGCCGGAAGTTGTAATCGTTCCTACGGCAGTTGCCGTTTCCACTTGGGAAACAGAGCCACCTGCGGTCGTGTTAACGCTGGTAGGAGCCGCGACAATTCCCGCGCAAGTGCCGTTGGCCAAACTGATGTTCAGGGTGGCATCATTCGCTATGGCGGCGTTTCTGGTGAGGATGATGTCCGCGCTCGTTCTCGTGGCGGTGTAGAGTGTGGAAACAGTGTCATCCACCTGATATTGGCAGTTCGCATTTTGCCCCTCGCTAGTTGGTGCGGGCCATGTGCGCGTGTTTGTCCCGTCGCTCGCAGATACGTAAAACTCGACGATGGTGAGGTTCGCTTTCGCTGTCAGTGTGGCGGAAAATTTTCCAGTGCCGTCATTGGTCATAGCTACGGTCTGAAATGTTCCTGCCGGATCTGTTGCATCGTTGCGCCATTTCAAACTCACCGTGAGTGAAGGGGATGATGGCGCTAATTCGTCAGTAAGCTGACAGGAAATCGTGACCGCTTCCGTGGACTTGGGGATTGCGGGCAAGTGCGTAACATTCGTTATCAAAGGCGCGAGGTTCGTAGCTGCCAGATTATTCGCCGCCCCGGGTGTGCCGACGCTTGCGGTGCTGAGGCCCCAGTTTTGACCAATCGTGTGAGGCAGCGTGGGATTTCGCAGTTCGATGGACTTGCCGTTGCTGGAGGCCCACGTCCACCCGTTATAAGTCGTCTCGCGGATGCGCGTCGCCCAATCACCTTCGTTGTAGTAAGTCACTTCATCCACTGTGACGTTGAAAGCATCCACAAGCCGCAGCGTGTCCGAGCTGTTGCTGAGTGATCCGGTCCACGGGCCGAAGTAATTCGTCACAGATGGAAAGGCAGCATGAAATTTCACAGTATCCGCAGCAACGATGAGATAACCGTTCGCTGGGATAGTCGTGCCGGTTGCAAAAGTGAAATTTACCCCCTTGTTGAATTGCCAGCCGCCCACATCCACGGAAGCACCGCCTGTATTCCGAAGTTCCACCCATTCGTTCCCCACGTCTTCAGGATATGCCGTCCCCGGACGATACAAAATTTCATTGATCACCACAGCCCCCTGCGCGGGCGCAACCAAAGCCATGATAAAAATATATACCGCACAGAAGAACCCTGTTCTTAGTGAGATAATTGGAGGTTGCATTTGGGTAGATAATGCGGCGTTTTTACAGAGTCCGCAACATATGTTTTTTTTGTAAAAATGACAATATGTTATGAGAGTTTATTTCTTCCGTGCACGTATAGCATGACGCACGTCCGCTACGTTCCGTAAAAAGATGATGTCGCTTCATTAAATTTCTAGGTAAAAACACCTTCTGCTCCCCGCTCTTCTGACTCGTTACCAGTTGCGGACTTTCTTGATCATTAGTATTCGGAATCCACATAGAAAACTCGGCCACAAGGACATCCGCCTGAACAGGTAGCAACGGCGATAGCGCCAAAGTGACTAAGGATGGGCGGAGCAAGCGCATGATTTTATCGTTTATAAATATTTAGGAGCAAGCGCCATGCTGCAAACAAATATTATATCTATGAACAAACTGTCTGACTTGCCCAAAAAAGCGAAGGCATTCGCTATTCCTCATCCGCCAGCGAATTCACAGCCCGCACGCTCTCTACATAGAAAAGTTCGCACGCGCCGTTCCCTGTGTCCTCGCGCTTCAGCGAACTATTCCAAGTCCAGCCACCAGTCTTCGTCGCATTCACCAGATAGCCTTTCATTGTCACAATCTGCCCGACGCGCAGCCAGCGAATCGCGCTGCGCACTTCGTCAGTCGCGGCGATAACGTGGTTGTTTGCTGCTGAAATCTTGATCTCGTCCTGTGAAATCGGAGGCGTGTCGCTCCATTCGTAAAAGAAAAACCGATTCCCCATGGAGAGCGACAAATGATCGAGCACAGCCGAGTCACTCATCCTTTGCCAGCCAACCGCCACATCCGTGGGCACAAGGCCGGATTGCGGACCGCTGCGGTAAGTTTTCGTTCCGAGCACGCGCGCATGGAGACGGTATTCCGCGACCGCGGTGAGCTTCCAGCCATCCATCTCCGGGAGCGACTTTGGTGCGATTTCTTTTTGCTGAGGTGTTCCCTGAATCAACACGCCCGGTGGCTGCTTCACTTCACGCCACGGCCAAAACACGAACGCTGAAACGAATAGCGCCGCGACGAAAATGAGCTTGGTTAAACCACGAAAGGTCACGCTCTCGACCTAGCAGCACAAGTGCCATCGCCGGTAAATGCCGGCACGGGCTACTTCAGCGCATTCTTCAAAAGGAAATCCACAATGGGCTTGGGGTCTTTGAGCGAGTGAGGATGATGGTTAACGCCCGGCTTGGCGATGACTTCTATCTTCCCTCCGGCAGCGGTGTATTTTTCTGCGAACAGCTTTGTATTTTCCGGGAATGGCACCGTGTCGTCCGCGTCGCCGCAGACTGAGATGATCGGAATACCTGCTTTTGCGAGAGCCTCCGCAAAGTCGAGCGGATTTCCTTTAAACGCGGGCGCTGTCTCCTCGGTGAGATTGTAAATTTTCATCGCCTGCTGCCAGCAACCTTTGTCTCCCCTGCCCTTGCCTTTGCCGCCGGGCCACGAGCGGATGTCGAGCACCGGTGCGTCGAGATAAAGAGCGGCTGTTTTATCGGGATGCGCTGCGGCAAAGTTCACAGCATACAATCCGCCCCGGCTGAAACCTTCCAGTGTCACTCGCTTCGCAAGCCCCATCGTGCCCGCGACGTATTCATGAAATTTCGCCATCAATTCGATGGACGAGGGCGCGCCATACATATCGCTCACTTGAAAATACGCGACGTGCCAGCCAGCCGCGAGCAACGCGATATCACCCTGCGGCTCGTGGCCGAAAAACTCCGTGCGCCAAATCCACGGCTTTCCGTCTGCCGGCGTTTTCGGTTTCACGACGAGTCCCGCGTGGTCTGCGACTTTGAAATCGAGACGCTCGTAGCCGTTCCATGCGGAGACGCGCGGGGCGTCATCGGCGAAAGCGATAGTAGCGAAGAAGAGGAAAAGAAGTGCGCGCATAGAGGCTACGTGCCAGCAGTCCGCCCGCGAAGCAAGCACCGTGAACTACGGCAGCCGCAACTCTGCGATACGGGACATCACCTGCTCGCTCAAATGTTGATAGACTTCGCGTGGATCGCCTGCGACGTCCGCTTTTGTGAAACGCAGCGGTTTTCCGATAACGACGGAAATCGGCACGCGACGCGGAAATTTCCTGCCGCGTGGAAAAGCATCGAATGCACCAAAGACGCGCATCGGAACGACAGGCGCGAGCGTCTTGGCGATGACGAGACCTACGCCAGCTTTCGCAGGCTGGAGTAGTCCGTCACGCGAACGTGTGCCTTCGGGAAAGATGATCGTGCAGCCGCCATCACGCACGAGGCGGATGACGCTTTTCAGCGCACTCATGTCCGCGCCATCGCGATCCACACCAATTACATTCAGGTGCCGCAGCAATTTTCCCAGATACGGAATATCGAAGAGAGTCTTGCGCGCGAGGAAGTGGATTTGGCGGTGGCAGCAAATCGAGCCGAGCGGTGGATCGAGAAAACTCTGGTGATTCATCGCAAGTAGTGCCGGGCCGTCTTCGATGATGTTTTCCTGACCGTGAATTTGCAGACGGAAGAAATCGCGAGCCGCGAAGCCGGCAAGGTTCCAACAGAGATTGTAAATCAAGCCCATGCGCTGCGACTCAAACGTTCGGCGGCATAACGAGCCCCTTCAATTTCAAGCGTCCGACGATCTCTCCGACGACTCCGTCAATTGTGAGGTTCGAGCTGTCCACGACGTGGGCATCCTCTGCGATAACGAGCGGGCTTGTGCGCCGTGTGGTGTCAATTTTGTCGCGCGCGGCAATCGTATCGGCAAGCCCCTGGCTCGCACGACGGCGGGCGCGGACCTCGGGGCTGGCGTCTATGTAAAATTTGTAGGGTGTCTCGGGAAACACCACGCTGCCGATGTCACGTCCTTCCATCACGATGTCATTCGCCACTGCGAATTCGCGCTGCTTTTCCACAAGGATGCGCCGCACCTCGGGTATGCTGGCGATGGCCGATACATTGGCGTTCACGGCGGGTTCGGTGAGGTGCAAATCGGGATCCGCGCCATCGAGTAGTATCGTGCTTTCTCCATCGCGCATGCCGCAGGCGAATTCCGTCGTATCGAGCAAGCCGAGCACTTTTCCCGCATCATCGCAGGGCACACCGTGCGAAACCGCGAGCCATGTGACTGCGCGATACATCGCGCCGCTGTTCACGTAGAGCCAGCCGATGCGGCGTGCTAGTGCGCGTGCGACGCTGCTTTTCCCGCTGGCGGCTGGGCCGTCTATGGCGATGACCTTGGGCATGACTATTTCTCCGGCTTCGCCACACGCTGGAGTGTTTCGTAAAAACCGGGGTAGCTTGTGGCGACGCAGTCCGTGTCATGAATAATCGTCTGCCCCTCCGAGAAGAGTCCAAGAATTGCGGCGGACATGGCGATGCGATGATCTCCGAAGCTCTCGACTTCAGCTCCATGCAACGGGCAGCCGCCAACGATTTCCATTCCGTCTTCACGCTCGTCCACCTGAACACCGAACGCGCGCAGGTTCATCGCGACAGCGGCGATGCGGTCGGTTTCCTTCACACGCAATTCCTTCGCATCACGAATCACCGTGCGTCCATCGGCCAGTGCTGCTGCAACGGCGAGAATGGGTAGCTCATCAATGACGTTGGGGATTTCCTTTCCTCCAATCGTCGTCGCCTTCAGGCGTGTGCCGAGCACCTCCACGGAGCCGCGCGGTTCGCCTTCACTGCTCTCCACGATTTCGTTTACCTGTGCGCCCATCCGGATGAGCACGGCGAGTATTCCGGTGCGTGTGGGATTGAGACCCACGTTTTTCACCATCAAACGCGCCCCCGGCTGCGCTGCTGCGGCGACGAGCCAGAATGCTGCGCTGGAAATATCGCCCGGCACATCGAAGTCACGCGACTCCAGCGACTGCCCGCCGAGGACGCTCACGGTAAGTCCGTTTCTGCGCGGATGCGCGACGTGCCACGCGAGCATCCGCTCCGAGTGATCGCGCGACTGCTCGGGCTCGGTGACGCTGGTCGTTCCTTTCGCAAAAAGACCTGCGAGCAGAACTGCGCTTTTCACCTGCGCACTGGCGACGGGTGAATTGTATGCGATGCCTTTCAAATCGCCGCCCTCGATCACGAGCGGCGCGCGGCCGTCGCCGCCCTCTGCCGTGATACGCGCTCCCATCTGCGCAAGCGGTTGCATGACGCGCTTCATCGGGCGCTTGCTAAGTGAAGCATCTCCAACGAGGCATGAACGAAATGGCTGCGCGGCGAGGATGCCGCTGAGCAGGCGCATCGTGGTGCCGGAGTTGCCACAATCTATATCGCCGGTCGGTGCGGTAAATTTTCCGCGCGTTCCGTGGACGATGAGCGTGGTTTCGTCCACGCGCTCGATTTGCACTCCGAGTTGCTGGAATGCCTTCATCGTTGAAAGACAATCCTCGCTCGGCAGAAAGCCGGTGATTGTCGCGGTGCCGTTCGCAAGAGCGGCGAGCATGATGGAGCGGTGAGAGATGCTTTTATCGCCCGGCACTTTGATTTCTGCGTGAATCGTTGGTGCTCGGCGGATTTTCCAGTCGGTCATTTCGGGAAAGTGATTTGGTCGCGTGTGTATTTTGCCTCGGCGAGCAAGTCGTGAAGAGCCTGCGGGTCGCTTTGCGGCGCGAGGGTTTGGCGGAATTCGGCGAGCTTGGCAATCATGGCATCAAGCGCGGCGGCTACTGCGGTCGAATTTTCGCGAAGAATTTCAACCCACAGCGGTGGCGGCCCGCTTGCAACACGCGTGGTGTCGCGAAAGCCGGGACCGACGACATTGAATGCGTGCGGGTTCTTCGCAAGCACCGTGCGAACAAGCGTGCCCGCAACGAGATGCGGCAGGTGGCTGATGAGCGCGACACACTCGTCGTGCTCCGCCGCTGCCAGCCGCACAACGCGGCAGCCGAGGCTTTCCCAAAATGCGGAAACTTTCTCCGCGGCCTCGGCGGAGGCGCCCGGAGTGACAATGCAAGTCGTGCCTTCAAAGAGGTTCGACCGCGCTGCTTTCAGTCCTGTGAATTCACTGCCTGCCATCGGGTGACTGCCGACGAACTGCGCACGTCCGGCGAAAATTGCACTCAACTCGGCAACCACGCTCGCCTTCACACTGCCTACATCGGTGACGATGGTATCCGCACGAAGTTCGCCGGCGATTTCGCGCGCCAGCGCACGCATCGCACCGACCGGCACGCAAAAAATCACGACATCTGCACTACGCACAATTTCGCGGACATCGGTGGACGCCATGTCGGCACATCCACACGCGCGGATTTCCTCAATGGCCTCGGCACGACGCGCCCACAGTGATACGTGGGCGCCGCCGACTGCTCGCAATTTCAATGCAATGGATCCGCCGAGAAGTCCGGGGCCGAGAATGGCGATGCGTTTCATGTGGAGAAAAAAGACCCCGGCTTGCGGTGCGACCGACAAGCCGGGGACGATAGAAACATGGCAAATCCGGGCCTACGGAGGAACGAGGAAGGTGCGATGCGTGTAGGGGCACTCGGCTTCGGTGCCGGGAGGCAGACCGCGCACGTCAATGAGTCGCCCCTGATTGTCGTAAGGGCTCTTCACGTATCCAGTTTTGCCTTCGGCTTTGATGGCGTATTCGGGATTCCGCTGGCCGGCAGGCTCGGGAATTTTGTTTTTCGGAATCGGATCGGGATCGGGGGTTTTGACCTTCGTCTCGACGCTGTCCGGATCAATCGTCGGAGTGGTCGGTGCTTGAGTGTTGGCCGCAGTTGGGTTGTCGCCTGTCGGCGCAGGTTTTTGGCGTGGTTTTGGTTTCGGGTCGCAGGCCGACAGCGCGAGCGCTGCAACAAGGACGGAACCCATGAGTGTCATTTGCTTCATAAATCGGCGAGACAGATATGCCATTCAGCAGAAAACGGCAATGCTAATTTTCTAGCATTTGAAAAGGTGCGCTCATAGCAGGTCACCATAGTGCTCCCGTGCGACCGCATCGCAGGCAGCCTGAATGACCGCACCCGAGTCGCAAGCGAGCGCCGCGGCGGCGAGTCGCTGGCAAATACCAGTATCGACCGAACGCACGGCGCGCTTCACGCGCGGCAGCACCGAGGCCCCGCAACTCAACTCATCCACGCCGAGTCCGAGAAGAAGCGGCGTGAGCGTGATGTCTCCGCCCATTTCGCCGCAGACACCCACCCAGATTCCGGCAGCGTGTGCAGCATCCACGGTTTGTTTAATAAGGCGGATCACAGCAGGATGCGTGGGCTCGTAAAGATGGGCGATGTGCTCATTCGTGCGGTCCGTCGCCACGGTATATTGCACGAGATCATTTGTCCCGAGGCTGAAAAAATCCACCTCCTTCGCAAGAACGTCCGCGATGATCGCGGCGCTCGGCACTTCGATCATGATGCCCACCTCCATCTCAGCGTCGAACTCACGCCCCTCCGCGCGCAGCTCGGCGCGACACTCCTCGATGAGCGCCTTAGTCTGCCGGATTTCACCGACTCCGGAAATCATCGGAATGAGCAGCTTCACATTTCCACGCACGCTCGCACGAAGGATTGCGCGGAGTTGCGGCTTGAAAATATCGGGCCGCTCCAGACAAACGCGAATCGCCCGCCAGCCGAGAAACGGATTCACCTCCGGCGACGCATGGAGTTGCTCGTGCAATTTATCGCCGCCGAGATCGAGGGTGCGGAAAATCACCGGATGCGGCCACAGCGCCTCGGTGACTTTTTGGTAGGCGGTAAACTGCTCCTCTTCGCCCGGCATGTCGTCGCGATTGAGATAAAGGAACTCCGTGCGGAAAAGCCCCACACCCTCTGCACCGCTCGCGCGCACTTGATCCGTATCCTCTGGCGCTTCGATGTTTGCCGCGAGCGTGACGTGCTTCCCGTCGCGCATTGTGGACGCTGTTTCGCGCAACTGCCCCAGCTCCGTTTCAACGGTTTTGCGGCGGTTTTGCATCTCGCCGTATTCAAAAAGGGTCTGCTCGCCGGGATGGACGATGAGCAGCCCGCTATAGCCATCGAGCAACACCTCCGCGCCGTCTTCGATTTCCCCCAGCGCAGCGTGGAGTCCGACAATCGCCGGGATGTTTAGCGAGCGCGCCATGATCGCCGTGTGCGAAGTCCTCCCGCCAACCTCCGTGCCAAAGCCGAGGACATGTGTGCGGTTCATCTGCGCCGTGTCGCTGGGCGTCAGATTATGCGCGAGCACCACATGAGAAGAAGTCAGCCCCGCAAGACCCGCGTGATCTTTCCCGAGCAAGTTGTGAATCACACGCCTCGCCACGTCGAAAATATCCACCGAACGCTCACGCAAATATGCGTCGTCCATTTCCGCCAGCGTCTTCGTGTAGCGCTGTGCGACGGTATAAAATGCGTGCTCTGCGTTGCATTGCTCCGTGCGGAGAAGCTTCTGCACTTCGTCCATCAACACGCCGTCCTCGACCACGAGCAGATGCGCATCAAAAATCGCCGCATCATGCGCGCCGAGTTGTTCGGCCACGCGCTCCTGCATCGCCATGATTTGCCGGCGAGTGGCTGCGAGCGCTGCTTGTAAACGACGCAGCTCCGACTCGACATCAGTCACCCTGCGCCGTGGTGGAAGCTCTTCGTCCGGGCGATAGATGTAAGCGGTTCCTCGTGCGATGCCCGGGGATACTGCCACACCTTGGAATCGCCTTTCACTCTTCATCAAATTTAGTGAGCACGAGTTTTTCCACGGCGGCCAGCGCCTCCTCGGCGTCGGTCCCTTCACAAGTAATCGTCAGCTTACTCCCCTGCCCCGCCGCCAGCATCATCAGCCCCATAATGCTCTTCCCGTTCACAGTCTGCTCGTCTTTCACCACCCACACCTCGCATTTGAATTGTGCCGCCAGCTTCACGAATTTCGAGCACGGACGCGCATGCAGTCCGAGCTTGTTGATAATCTCGACTTCCCGGCTGACGGTGATTTTTGGTTTCAGAATGCTCATCGGTTACTCGTCTTTCTTCTTTGGCTGCATCGCATTCATCAAGCGTTCATTGAATTCAATTGCACTGTTATGTCCGTGACTCTTCAGCTTTTGGTCGAGCGCAGCCACCTCCACCAGTCGGCCTAAATCGCGTCCCGAACGAACGGGAACCGTCACATGAGGAACGAACAAACCGAGAATTTCGTAATACTGCTGCTCGATGCCGGTGCGCTCGATTTCCTCGATCTCCTGCCAGTCCTTCAGCGTCACCACGAGGTCCAGCCGCTTCTCCAAACGAATTGCGCCCACCCCGAAAATGGCCGTCACATTGATCACGCCAATGCCGCGCACCTCCATGTGATTCCGCGTCAACTCTGCGCTCGTGCCCATCAGTTCGCGCCCTTCGACAACGCGGAGATGCGTGATGTCATCGCTCACGAGCGAATAGCCGCGTTCGAGCAAACCGAGCACACATTCGCTTTTTCCGATGCCACTGGAGCCACGGATGATCACCCCGATACCCTGTATGTCCACCATGCTGCCGTATTCGCTCTTGCGCGGTGCGAAATCGAATTCCAGCGCGAGTGTGGCGGCATTGATGAAACGCATCGTCACCATCGGCGTGCTGAACACCGCTATCTCGCGATCCCGCGCCGCAATGATGAGCGCTTCCGGCACGCGATGATGCCGCGCCACCACGATGCACGGGATAGGATGCTCACACATCGCCTCGCAGCGTTGCTTCACTTCCTTGTCCGGCAGACTTTTTAAATACGAAAGCTCCGCCGATCCCATAACCTGGATGCGTTTGTCCGCGAAATACGAAAAGAAACCGCACAGCGCCAGGCCGGGCCGGTTAATCGTGGGCTCGCGGATTCGTCGCTGGAATCCAATGCCCGCCTCTGTGAGTGGTTCGAGTTGCAACGACTCCGAGTGTCGTGTGTAGAACTCGCCCACGGTCAGTGTCGGGTGCTTTTCAGGCGAAGTCATCGCCCTCTTTTAGCCCAGACCCCACATACGGTGGCAAGGTGGAAACCTCACTACTTCCGCGCGGCATGATCCTCTGCGCGTTTTTTGATCACAGTGAGAATCGAAGATTGCACCTGGTTCATCACCCAGCGACTCCACCAACCGGCGTAGGCATTAAAGCGCGTGGAAAGCCGGTGCGTGCTCGTGAGCACCAGTCGGCATCCGTTCCCCTCGGGCTGGATGACATAGCGCCCATCGAGGACATCGTAAAAGCGCCCGCCAACGATGATGTGCTGATCAAATGCTGTGTGCGGGATGAAATCCGGATCGGCCTTGATGGTGAATGCAATCGAACTCTCGGGCTTCCATTCGGTGACAGTCTCATAAAACGACACGCCGCGCTCGAACGTCGCGAGCCTCCGGGCTCCCACGCCTTCGTGATCCAGCGTTGCCGCAATGGGTCGCGGAAAATCCAGAACGTAGATCCATTTGAATGGCACCTCTTCGCGCGATATGGCGCGGACACTCGCAATCTCAGCCCAAATTTCAGTAGGCGACGCGTTGATTTGAATACTGTCCTAGATAGCAACGAGTTCAGGTGCCGCTTTCCACTGTGCTTCAATCGGTGCGACCGCAAATGGCAATAAAACGAAAATACTGACGTAAAGTTTGTTCGAGCGATGATAAAGTATCCATCCCGCCGCACGTCCGCCGATAATTGCCATAGGGAACATGATTGGAAAGGCAACAACGAGACAGAGCAGTGCCTCCATGTGCACCACAAATGAGCCGATAAATCCCAACTTGGCCACTATCGCAGGCGCGACATAAACCCAGAAACGAGACGGGCCACAAAGCCAATATCCGAGGAAAGTGGTAAGTGCACCGAATGCCATCGGGACGAGCGTGAGAAACGAAATCGAGACAATTGGAAAAATATCCTTCGCGCGTCCCCATCCAAAAATTAGTCGACAACTCAACGCGTAAAGAAGGGAGACGCCGAGAACGATCAAAAAACGGTGCCAAGACCGCTTTGCTGGCACCTGCTTCAAGCCAGGATACTCGTTCTCAAATCGATCAAAGGACATAGATTATAACGCTGAGCAGTTACAGTCATCTTGCTCAAGGTTAGAATCGTCCGCTCACTTCCGCGCCTCGGGTGTCGCGGTGATTTCCACGCGCTTACCTTCGCGCTCCACGATGACCTTCACGGGCTGGCCGATTTTCACGGCGTCGAGCGCATAGGTGTAGTCGTAGATGTTCGCGATTTTCTGCCCGGCAAACTCCACGATCACATCGCCGCCTTTCAGTCCGGCCTTCTCGGCGGGGCTGTCGGCGCGCACTCCGCTGAGCTTCACTCCTTTCACTTCGGTAGCATAATCTGGGATGCTGCCGAGGTAAGCGCGCATCTGATCGCGCCCTCCTCCCTGATCCTTGCGCTCGACTCGCGAAAACTCGGGCCGCTCCGGCGACTGCGCCACATCGAGCACGATGCCCTTCGCAAAGGTCGCGATGCGCGCGATGCCCTCGGCGTTGATTTTGTCCGCCGTGTCCGTCGGGCGATGATAATCCTCGTGGCTGCCCGTGAAAAAATTCAGCACCGGGATGCGCTTTGGGTAAAAGGAAGTCACGTCGGTCGGCAAATAAGGGTCTTCCTGCAACGTGAGCGCGAAACCCGCCGCGACATTGCGTTTTTCGATGATGCGCGGCCATGACTTCGACGAACCCACCGCCTGCACGAGCAGCTTGTTTTCGCGCAGCCGCCCAACCATGTCGGCGTTGATGTAGGCGACGACGTTTTTTAAATCGAGCGGCGGCTTTTCCACAAAAGCATTACTGCCCAGCAATCCCGACTCCTCGCCGCTCCACAGCGCAAACGCCATGTTGCGGCGGAATTTTTCTGGGTGCTCCGCGTGCTCCTTCGCGAGCGCGGCGGCGATCTCCATCACCATCGCTGTGCCGCTCGCGTTGTCGTCCGCACCGGGGTGAATTTTTCCCTCCTCGCCAGTGCGCGCGAGCGAACTGCCGCCATTTTTTCCGCGACCGAGATGATCGTAGTGCGCGCCGATGATCACCCATTCCGTAGCGCCCTTCACTTTGATGCAGCCAACCACATTTCGATCCATCTTCTTTTCGTGAATCACGCCAGCGGTGAAAGTCGCGGACACACCCGGCACTGCGAACCCTCCCTGCGCGTGCGGATTTTCATCATCGAGCGACGTCTGCAATTCCTTCACCGTCTTACCCGACGGTTTCAGCAGCGCATCGGCAAGCGCCCCGCTCACACTCAGCGCAGGCAACCCGCTGTCCGCATTGCTCCCGTCGCCGCTCAGCGGCAAAAGCTCTCCCGCATTCGGCGAATTCGGCCCCGTCACCACCAGCACGCCCTTCGCGCCACGTTCGCGCGCCATCATCACTTTGTAGCGCAGTCCGGCGTAACGATTCAGATGCGCACGACGCGGCGCATCCACACCCTCCGGCACGTAGCGCAGAAAGATCACCACCTTGTCCTTCACATCCAGCCCCTCGTAACTGTTGTAACGTCGCTGCCCCGTCCCCTCCGGCACGTTCAGACCGTAGCCCGCAAAAACCACCGCACCCCGCGCCTCCTCATTCGAGCTGAAAGGCAGCGGACGAAAATCGCGGTCGAGCACCGAGGGCGCACCCTCATTGATTTTGAGCGCCGTCTTCGCCGCATCCACACGCTCGCCCGAATTAAACTCAAACGGGTGAAAATATCCATCCACGCCCGGCAGCGGCATCACACCCACCTTCTTAAAATACTCCGCCAGCCAATCCGCCGCCATCCGTGCGCCATCGCTACCAACCGCGCGGCCATCACGTTTCTCATCCGCAAGCCAGCTCACTTCAAGTTGCGCATCCTCCGCTGAAATCTCCGGCTTCAACTGTTGACCTCCGATGCTCGGTAACGCGAATGAACCCAACGGCGTATACACGATGGTGCCACCATGAAATGAAGCACCTCCGCCCGCTCCCCCAGCAGGCTTCGCAGAAGCCGCAGCATCCAAATATTTCTCAAGTTCCTGCACTTGCTCATCAAGCGACTTCTCCGGCACTGCACGCTTCGGCGCCGCCTCCAGCGCCTTCAGCGCCGCCTCGTGATTCCAGTCCGCGAGGAAAATCTGCGACTTCCCGTCCGACGTGCGCCCGCTCGCCCATGACAGCTTTTTTCCATCAGGCGAAAACACCGGCAGCCCGTCGAAGCCCGGCGTGAATGTCACGCGCACCGGCTCGCGCCCGCCCGCCGCATCTACGAGGAACAGCTCGAAATTTTCAAACCCCAGCTTGTTCGACGTGAATACCACATACTTTCCGCTCGGATGAAAAAACGGCGCCCACGACATCGCCTTAAAATCCGTCAGCCGCCGCACATCGCTCCCATCGAGCTTCATCGTGAAAATGTCCGCATTCATCCCGCTCGCATCGAAGCGCCGCCAGAGGATCCGCTCCCCATCGGGCGAAAAAAACGGCCCGCCATCATAGCCCGGCGCATCCGTCAGCCGCCGCACATTCGAGCCATCCGCATCCATGATGTAGATGTCGCCGAACCACGACGGTTCCTTCTCATAGCGCGCCCGATTTTCCGCCGAGAGATTCTCCAGCGGAAAAGCCCCGCGCAGCGAACAAAACACAATCTTCTTCCCGTCCGGCGAAAACGCCCCCTCCGCATCATACCCCGGCGACTTCGTCAAATTCACCAGCTTCGTCCCATCCACATTCGCCGAAAAAATATCCATCGCCGCATCGTAATCCCACGAATACCGCCGCTGCTTCCCGCTCGCTCTAAACTCCAGTTCCGCCTTTTGCTTCGCCACCGCCTCCGCATCCTCATGCGTGCTCGCAAACAAAACCCGCCCCGTCCCCGCTTGGAAAAAACCGCACGACGTCTTCCCCGTCCCCGGCGACACCCGCGTCGTCTCCCCGCTCTGCAAATCCAGCACATACATCTGGTAAAACGGATTTCCCGCCTCCCGCTCACTTTGAAAAATCATCCGCTTCCCATCCGGCGAAAAATACCCCTCCCCGCTCCTCTTGCCCTCAATGATGAGCTGCCGCGCATTGGAAATAAACCGCCCCTCCAGCGCAGCATCCTCCCCCGCAAACACAGCCGAGGCCACCAGTGCAAAAGCAAAACGAAAAATCATGACCTACGTTGTCGACCACATGCAACAAGCGCAAGCATCAGCGGACTCACTGTCTCACTTCAAAAACCACGATGAGCTGGCCACGGGCGTGGACGGGGCCGCGGATGAAGAGCGGTGTGCCGGAGCCGAGCTTTGCCTGTGTTTCTACGATTTTGCGTTTGTCGTGGAAAAATTCGAGCTTCAGCAGGTAGCCGTCTGCGGCGCGCTGGGCGAAGGCTCCGACCCAGAAGTTCTGGCTGGGCACGAGCCAGCGCTCGGTCTGGTTATCCATCGCCTTCGTCGCCGAGCCGAGGATTTCAAATTGCTCGTATCCGAAAACCTTCGTGAGCTTCGCAGCGTAGGGCGCGATGTCGGCTGGCGGAGCTTTGAGCTTTTCGCCACGCGCCGGATCGCTGGCGAGGATGACGGCGCTCCATACTTTTTCCTCCGCCTGTGCGGCGATGGCTAAAGCAAAAAGGACTGCGAGCAGACGGAGCGCGTTCATTCGAGGACGTAGTCTTTCGAGAGATAGTCGAGCCCGTCCACCCAGACGACGCTGATGCCGTCCCCATCAATGACCTCCGCAGTGATTCCGGGATCGCCCGCCGTGACGCTGAGAACTTGCGCGAAATTACGTGGGCGCGCGGGTGCCTTCACGAATGTCTGATAAATCCCCAGCACGGCAAAAAGGCAGCACGCGCTGGCAAATGCGAGACGCCACAGCGGCCACGCAGCCCGGCGCGCTGGTGCGGATGCGGGCGCGATTTCGCGGATGATTTGGTGGTTAAAAAAATCCGCGTGGTGCATGGCGGGCGCGACGCTGTGTGCGCGGAGCACATCGCCGAGACGTGCAGTGCTCGCTTTCTCCGCGAGGACTTCGGGGTGTTCGCATTCGAAAGCAGCGGCTTCGGCGGCGGAAAGACATCCGTCGAGGTAGGCGGTCAGTTTCTCTTCGTGCGGCGTGAGCGGTTCAGAGTTGTTCATAGGTGTCCTTGAGCAGGGTTTGCAGTTTTTTGCGCGCGTAGAAAAGCCGGGACATCACCGTGCCGATGGTCGTCCCCATCGCGTCGGCGATTTCCTGATACTCGCAGCCTTCGATTTCGCGAAGCACGATGACCGTGCGGTGCTCCGGGCTGAGCTTTGCGAGCGCGGCATCAATGCTGTGGCGCACTTCACAGTCCGCGATGCGCTCGGCAGGCTGCATGTCCGCCTTTGGCGCAGTCACAGCACCGGGCTCGATGCGGCGGAGGCCGATGGTGTCATCAAATTCCTGCCCGCCCTGAATTTGCTTTTTGCGCAGCCAGTCGAGCGCGGCATTCGTAATGATGCGGTGCAGCCACGTGTAAAAAGCGGACTGCCCCCGGAAATTCGCGATGCTTTTCCACGCACGCACAAAGCCGTCCTGGGCGAGGTCCCAAGCGTCTTCTTCATTTCTGACCATGTGGAAAATCATGGCGAAACAGCGTTGGCGGTGACGGGTGATGAGTTCATTGAAAGCGCCCGTGTCGCCCTGCTGACAACGGCCCACGAGTTCGATGTCGCTAGGGCCGTCCGCAGGAGCGGCAGGCTCTTTGTTGGACGTAGTGGTGGCCTGACTATTCAAAGCGTTTTCAGAAAAGTGAACGCCCTAGCGCCCATGCCGCTTGCGGAATTCCGCGCGATATTCACCCATCGCGGAGACGACCCCGTCGCGGATACTGAAAAGACTGCCGCGCACCCGCTCATGCTCCGCAGCCCCGATAAGATTCCCCTCGCGAAGATGACTGACCGCATCGAGCGAAGTGTTGATCGCGTGAAGGGCGCGCTTCAGGTAGGCGATCCTCATGCCGAGTTCGTCAATGTCATCGTCGTTCAGCGCCGCAGCGAGTTTGGTGGCGGCGAGTGATGTTTGATTTTGCAGCGTCACCGTCGCGGGGTGTTCCTGCACATTCGACGGCATGTCGAAAAAGATGTCATCCAGTTCCAGCGCAAAGGCCAGCGTCTCGCGGTAGAGCGGATGGGCGTCGCCATCGGCATCCTCCTCCCCTTCCGCGTCGTCATCACCGGCGATTTGCTCAATGTCGGACATCTCCTGCTCGAATTTCGCCTCCATCTCCTCCTCCCAATCACGC
This sequence comes from Chthoniobacteraceae bacterium, assembly GCA_947476045.1. GTDB lineage: Bacteria > Verrucomicrobiota > Verrucomicrobiia > Chthoniobacterales > Chthoniobacteraceae > SXWH01. The sequence goes on along the minus strand of CANJNZ010000044.1, from coordinate 18,226 downwards.
GCCTCCCCATGTCCGAATTGGGACCAGCCCATTTCCTGAGCGATGATTTCGTCGCGTTGCGGGTGGTCGAGATACTTTTCGAGCAGCTCCATGTATTTTTCGGTGCGCTGCTCCTGCTGCTGGAGAAATCTCTCCCAGTCGTATTCGTCCCAGACTTTGTCTGCGTGATCGGCCATGTGCGTGGACTGTTAGCGCGGGACCGCGCTCCGCGCAAAGGGGAATTGTTGGTTATAAAAAATACCGCCCTCTTGCCTCGCGCACATGAAGCCCTTATGGTCGCCGCATGAGCAAACAGGTCGTTCCCGTCAACGTGCGCGCCATCCTTCCGTATAACAACGGCCGCGCCGTCTTTGTCGGCAACGAGCACAAGGTCTTCGTCATCTATGTGGATGAAAGCGTCGGCGCAGCCATCGCCATGTTCATCAACAACACGCCCAAGGAACGCCCGCTCACGCACGACCTCCTCGGCCACCTGCTCACCGCGCTCGGCGCGAAAGTGGAGCGCGTCATCATCAACGACCTCAAAACCGAGACCTATTTCGCCCGCCTCATCATCAGCGCCGAAAACGAACTGCACGCCAAAAAGATCATCGAACTCGATGGACGCCCCAGCGACTGCATCGCCCTCGCCATCCAGCAAGGCGCACCCGTCTATGTCGCCAGCGAAGTGTGGGAGGAAGTCGAAGACCGCTCCGACATTTTGAAAAAAATGGAAGAGCAGCAGGGCGAAGGGCAGCAGTAATTTGGGTTCGCGCTGCGGGAGAACTCTGGCGGCGCTCTATTTCTCGTCGGGCAGGCTGAAATCCGGCCACAGCAGCTTTCCGAGTGTGCCCACTGTCCCCACGATGTTCCCGGTGAAGTCCTTCACAAACTTCGACGCCTCCATCAGTCCTTCGGCTGAAACCGAATACCAGCGCCGGTTCGGGGTTGTGGCCGTCGCGCCTTTCACCAACTGCTCAAGGTCGCCCGCCGCTTCCTCCTTCTTTTCACCCGGTAGCACCTCGATGAGCGCCTTCACTTCGCTTTGCAGTTGTTCGAGCAAGTCCTTCTTCTCCCCCGGTGCCTGCTGCTGGATCATGTTCGTGCAGTTCGTCAGCGTCTGGCCGATCTGCGAGTTAGTCACGTCACCATGTATGTGGATGCTTTTGTCTATGTGCAGACTCATGATATCCTTCTTCCAGAGGGGTTCCTCCCTTTCAAGCATCCTCTTTTCCCGTTCGGCTCGGGTCTCAACCCCATTGAGAAGCTCGGTGATCTGACGTTCAACACGTTCGCCGGCAATAGTGACTCGTGTTCTCACCTCCCCGGCTCTTTCATCCAGCACTAGATCCAAGTAGGAAACCAAAACTTCTGGATAGTTTGGCACTGCTACCAATTCTTCCGGCTTCAGTTCCTTGATGCGCGCATGGATGTGTTCAAAGTGATGCCGCACCACCTTCAGCAAAGCACGCCTTCCATCCGCGTGCGGCCCGCGCACCCACACGCTCACGAAGTTTGCATCGTAGTCCGCCTTCACCAGCGCCTCCGCGCCGTCATCGGCCAGCACAACGCCTGTGCGCCAGCGTTCGCGGCCTTGGCTCAACTCGTGGGTGCGCGTGATGAATCGTGGCAGCACGCCGTGCGGCAGCACCGTATATTTGTAGTGAAAGACCACGCATTGCGCCGCGTCCCAGTCTGCCAGCGGCGGCGTCTTATCCGGCAGTAGTTCCGGCACGAGCACGGCGACTTCGCAGTCATCCACGGGGAAGCACAGCTCGAACTTCTTCATCAGTTCCACGATGTATTGGAGATGCTTCGGCTTCGGCCATCGATCCTTCGGTAGCAGGTCGCGGAGTGAGGCGCAGCGGAGCTGGCCATGCTTCTCCTCGCGCAGCGACTCATTCGTCACCACGCGGTAGATGCCGTCTGTCGCCCACTCCGGGTTTAGCACGGAGAACTCCGCCAGCTTCCCGTCATCCGGGAAGCTTACCACCGTGCCGAGATCCGCGAGCCGACGCAGCAACTTGCCCTGCTCCTCCTCGCCCTTCACACCATATTCATCGCAAATCTGCGCGTAGCGTTCCTCGGAAAGATAGTCCTCTTTTTCCTCCTTCATCTTTTCGAGCCGCGTCTTCACTTCCCATCGGTTCTTGGGAAACCGCTCTTCCGTCGCGAGCATCCGCGCCACTTCCTCCAAAATCGCCTCGCGTAGCGGTGCGATATCATTCGGACGCTCACAGTCCGTGCGGAAGAAATGATCCAGCTTCACTCCATATTTGTCCGCCAAATACTGGATATCTATTGCAAAGGGATATTCCTTCTGCCGGTTCATCACCACCATCACCGGCGACTCCCCGCCAAAGGCCCGCACCAGCTTCAGCCAGTATTCCGCATCCTGCTTCGCGCGGTCGTGCCGTCCGTCCACTATCACCACGTAGAGGCTCCGGTGCGTGAGGAAGAACTGGTGTGTGCCGTGCATGATCTCCTGTCCGCCGAAATCCCACAGCAGGACCTTCGCCTTCCCGTCCGCCAACTCCACGTCCCATGGTGTGATTGCCACCCCGTCCGTCCGTGCCCGCTTCTCCACGAACTCCCTCCCACGCAACACATCCACCATCGAGCTCTTACCCACCTCCCCGCGCCCGAAGAGGATCAGCTTCACCTCCCGCAGTGCCTGTCCCGCTGAGCCGCAGATCGAAAAGTAGTAGTCGAGGATATCTGCGGGTTTCGCCGGGGGATTTTTCTCGTTAGCCTCAAGCCACGTCGGCCCCAGCAGCACCACAGGCAGGTTTAGTGCCGGATTGCCGTTGAGGAAAAGGCGTTCGAGCCTACCCTCTTTGCAAAGCTTGGTCAGCGCCTCCGGCAGCATCGCAAGCTGGTTATCTTGAAGCCAAAGCTCTCGCAGATTGGTCAGTTTGCCCAGCGTCTCCGGCACGCTAGTGATCTGATTATTGAAGAGATAAAGCTCTTGCAGCGCCATTAACTGTCCCAGTGCGTCCGGCACGCTTGTGAGTTGGTTGGCTTGAATATGAAGCTCTCGCAGCGCATTTAATTGCCCCAGCGCCTCCGGCACTTTCGTGAGTTGGTTGTCGTGGAGGTAAAGCATTCGCAATTCCTTCAATTTTCCCAGTGCCTCTGGCAGGCTCGTAAGTTGGTTCATAGAAAGATCAAGCAGTTGCAGCGCGGTGAGCTTGCCTAGTGCTTCTGGCACGTTCCTGATCTTGTTGTCCTGAAGGTAAAGCGTTTTTAGTCCGGTAAGTTGACCCAGCGCCTCCGGCACGCTCGTGAGTAGGTTGTTTCCTAGATCAAGCGTATGTAGGTCTGGTATTTCCCAAAGTTCCTCCGGAAGTGTCGTGAGCCCAAAGCTGGCCAAAAAGACTTCCCGCTCACCTTCGCGCCGCGCCTTCTCGATCCTTGCTCGCGCTAAACGCATCGGTGTGGGTTCATTCTCTACTTCATCATCCGATTCCCTATCCCTGAATGGTGGTGTGTTGGGCATGGGTCTTTGTGGGTGGTGGCGGCGGGGGATGAAAGGCGGGGGGGATTTGGGATGTCAATCAATCGCAGATTTCGGATTGCGGATTGGGGCGACTGATTGCGGATTTGGGATTGCGGATTGCGGATTGAGCCCGGGTTCGATGGGCGGTATTCTCTGTAAAAACATTGATGTATCCGCAGATTGCGCAGATTCGCGCAGATTTTGAAGTCACCTGCCTGCATTCTCTGCGAAAATCTGCGCCATCTGCGGACAGAAAACAACGTCTCCTGATTTCATCAGCGGCTCTCTGTAGGAACAGGGCCTTCTCTGAGGAAAGGTGGCAATCCCGCGCGAAAAGGTATCGTCCTTCCGGGAAATGGTATCGTCACTCTGGGAAAAGGTATCGTCACTCCGAGGAAAGGTATCGTCACTCCGGGAAAAGGTATCGTCACTCCGGGAAAAGGTATCGTCACTCCGGGAAAAGGTATCGTCACTCTGGGAAAAGGTATCGTCCTTCCAGCAAAAGGTATCGCTACTCTGGGGAAAGGTATCGTTACCTTTTGAAAAGGTATGGCCAGCCGCAGAAAAGGTAGGGCTACCCCGGGCAAAGGTATTGTTACCTTTCGAAAAGGTAGGGCCAGCGGCGGAAAAGGTATCGCTACCTTTTGAAAAGGTAGGGCTAGTCGCGGAAAAGGTATCGTTACCTTTCGGAAAGGTAGGGCTAGCCGTGGAAAAGGTATCGCTACCTTTCGGAAAGGTAGGGCCAGCCGCGGAAAAGGTATCGTTACCTTTTGAAAAGGTAGGGCCAGCCGGGGAAAAGGTAGGGCTACCTTTTCAAAAGGGATGGCTCCCGATGCGCGCGGTATTCATCCCGAAACAGGCGGGATGGATACCCGAAGCCGGAATCACGCTGCTGCGGGAAATGAGTTTGCTGCCGGAAGCGGCGGCCTGGCTCCCGCAAGGCTCAGGAACGTCGGCGGTGCAGACGGTGGGATGGGTGGAACTCCCATCCGGCGGGATGGCTTTCTTTTCCCGCTCATGGGGATTTCCCATGGCGCATTCCCCCGCCAAAGACGCGCCGGTGCTTTCGCCACACGCTCGCTCCATGGTGCCGGTCTGGTTTTTTGCGCACTTTCGCGCCTTTCGCTGACAAATCATACGACTTCTCCTGTTGGGCAGCCCTATGGCGCGTAGCGCCAGGAACTACGGTAGCCGTGGGTGAAGCACAGCGAAACCCACGGAAAGGATGAGAAACGGCAAGCGCCGCGTAGTCGGCGCGACCATTCACGTGGCACCGTTTGTCGCACCGCATACGCGGTGCATGGATGCTTCGCGTAATCCGTGGGCTGCGTCGCTACGCTCCTAGCACACGGCTACCGTAGTCGCAGGCGCTACGCGCCAAACCTTTCGAGCAATGAGACTGTAAAAAACGACTCCAGCAGCCGCTCACTTCGCCGTCTGCCGCAGCGCTTCGTAGAGCACGATGGCGACGGAGGTGGAAAGATTTAGCGAGCGCGTGGAGTCGGCCTCCATCGGGATGGTGAGGCAGTGCTCGCGATTCGCGGCGAGGAGCGGCTCCGGCAGCCCTTTCGTCTCGCGACCGAAGACAAAGAAATCGCCATCGCGAAAACTCTCCGACCAATGGGCGCGTGTCGCTTTCGTGGTGAGAAAGAAAAACCGCCCCTCCGCGTGCGCGGCCCGTAATTCGTCGAGCGACTCCCAGCGCGTCACGTTCACCTTGTGCCAGTAGTCGAGCCCCGCGCGTTTGAGCTGACTGTCATCGAGCGAAAAGCCGAGCTTCCCCACGAGATGCAGGTGCGCTCCGGTCGCGAGGCAGAGTCGCCCGACGCTGCCGGTGTTCGGCGGGATTTCCGGTTCGACGAGGACGATATTGAACATGAACGCTCTGCTCTATTCGCGACTGCTACGCAAAATCAAGTGGGCACGTTCGCGGCAGCCGTCGGCGAGAATGGCCTCGGAGTTCATGCGGTCGCTCGTCAAGGCGCGATGCCTCCCCTCCTCCGCTGTCGCTGTCACGCCAGTCCGCACGTGGCGCGAAGTTAGCCGCTCCACCGACTCATCGAGATCGCAATCAATGAAGACGCGCAGGTCGAAAAGATTTTCCGAAAGCCAGTCGCGCATGAACAGGTAGTTGCCTTCGACAATCACGAGCGGTGCTTCCGGCGTCACGTGAATCGCATCCGCACGCGGATCTTTTTCCGCGTGGTCAAAGTCGGGAAAAACTCCGCTGCGATTTTTGCGGAGCGCCTCCATGTCGGCGCGAAAAATATCGCCATCGAATGTGAATGCCGCACCACGACGGCGCAGCCCATCGGCATCGAGCCGGGCACGCGGGATGTGATAGCCGTCCATCGGCACGACAACCGCACCGGGCACTCGCGACGCGACGGCCTGTGCGAGCGTCGTCTTACCGCTGCCGGGAATGCCCGCGATGCCGATCATGTAAATCTCCGGGCGCTTCGTTAATTCCGCGAGCAGTGAGTCCGCGAGCGATGTGGCGTCATTCATGGCGTGTGAAATTGGTTTCCTTTCTGCGGATTTTATCGAGCAGCACCGCGCCGAGGATGACGAAGCCGAGCACGACTTTCTGCGTGTAGCTTTCCACGTTGGTGAGGTTCATGCCGTTTTGAATCACGGCGATGGTGAACGCTCCAATCAGCGTGCCGAAGATTTTGCCTTCGCCACCGCTGAGACTGGTGCCGCCGACCACGGCTGCGGCGATGACGTATAGCTCATACATATTTCCGTAGGTGGCGGAACCGCTCTTGAGCTGCGAAGCCATGATCACGCCGCCCACTCCCGCGAGGATCGCGCTCGCCACGTAGGCAAACATCATCACCCTCCGCACAGGAACGCCGGAGAGCCGCGCTGCCTCGCGGTTGCCGCCGACGGCGTAGAGGTAGCGCCCCAGTTTCATCCGCGACATCAACACATGGGCCAGCGCGTAAAGGACGAGCATGAGCACGACAGCGTTGGGCAGATGGAGCAAATCCGCGCCGCGTCCGAGCCAGATGAAAGAATCCGGGATCTGATAAATGGACACTCCTTTCGCCAGAATGTAGGCGCCACCGCTGCCGACGAGCATCATCGCCAGCGTGACGATGAACGGCGGGATGTCGAAGCGCGTGACCATCGCGCCAGAAAACGCGCCGACAATTCCGCACAACAAAACAGCGGCGAGGCAGGCAAGGATCATTCCACCTGTGGATGCTTCCAACCCTCCTGCGTAATCTCGGATGAATCTCGTCGCGAGCACGGAGGAAAGTGCGATCAGGCTGCCCACGGAAAGATCAATCCCGCCGGTGACGATGACCATCGTCATACCAATGGCAATGATGGCGATGATGGCGATCTGGTTGGCGATGTTGAGAAGGTTTTCGGACTTCAGAAAATTCGGCCAGCGATAGCTGCGCGGCGTGATCACACGCGGCGCTCCAAGCGACGGGAAGTCCTCGCTCAAGTCGGAGAACAGCACCCACTCGCTGGCGGTCTGAGTCGTTGCAATGGCATCCACCTTTCCGCCGGTTGCAGCGATTTTCACCAGCAGGTCGCGAGCATCCTTGGGCTCACCCTTCGCGACACCGAGCACCTGCGCGCCGGACGCGGCGAGGTCACGTGCAAGTTTGTCGGCAAATTCAGCGTCGCCCGGCTGACCGCCTGTAATCACCAGCACGCGCGGAGTTTTCCCGGCCTGTTCGTGGATGCTCACGTTCACCTGCTCCGCAGCGGATTCCCCGGTCGGGAACTGCTCCTTGTAAGTCACCACGCTGAAATATGCGCAGAGCAGCAGCAGGACGAAAACCATGCCGTAGTCGGCGAGAAAGCGGGAGTTTTTCATACGTTCAGGCCACGGCGAGTTGCATGACTTCCTCCTGCGTCGCGCAGCGCGCGTCGGCGATTTCTCCGGTCACTCGACCATCGTGCATGACGAGGATGCGGTCGGCCATGCCGAGCACTTCGGGGAGTTCGGAACTGATCATGATGATGGCCTTCCCGGCGGCGGCGAGTTCGTTCATCAGCAGGTAAATTTCATATTTCGCGCCGACATCAATACCACGCGTCGGCTCGTCGAAAATCAAAACGTCGCAATTTCGCGCGAGCCATTTCGCCAGCACGACCTTCTGCTGATTGCCGCCGGAAAGATTCCCGGCGCGCTGCTCCTGGCCCGGCACTTTGATTTTCAATTGCTCCACATAGCGGCCAAATTCCTCGCGCTCGCGGCGGATATCCACGAAGCCTCCACGCGAGAGCCACGTGAGATTTGGCAGACCAAAATTTTCACGCACCGAGTGGCCGAGCACGAGTCCCTGCAACTTGCGATCCTCCGTCAGCAAACCGATGCCTGCGGAAATCGCATCGCGCGGCGAGCGGAGTGCGAGGAGCTTTCCATCGAGTCGGACTTCCCCGGCTTCGCGCGGGTCGGCACCAAAGATGAGTCGCACCGTTTCCGTGCGCCCCGCGCCGACGAGGCCGGTGAGCGCGAGGATTTCTCCACGGCGCACAGTGAAGGTAACATCGCGCACCGCGCGTCCCCTTTTCAAACCGCTGACCTCCAGCCGCACAGCGCCGATGGACGACTGACGCGCTGGAAATTCGTCCTTCAATTCCCGCCCGACCATCATCTCGATCATCTGGTCTCGCGTGATCTGCGCGATGGGTCGTTCGCCCACGTTGCGCCCGTCGCGCAGCACCGTCACGCGGTCTGCGATGGTAAAAACTTCTTCGAGCCGGTGGCTGATGTAGATGATGCCGATTCCCTGCCGCTTGAGGTCGCGGATGATCTCAAACAATCGCCCGACTTCGTGCGAGGTGAGCGCGGCGCTCGGCTCGTCCATCACGATGATGCGCGCATCAAAGGCGAGCGCCTTCGCGATTTCGACGAGCTGCTGCTGCGCGGTAGTGAGCAAGCGGCATGGCGCATCGAGATCCATCTCCACGCCGAGCCGCTTGAAAATTTCGGCTGCCCGCTGGCGTTCCTGTTTCTGCGCAATGAATCCGGCGCGCGTCACCTCCTGCCCGAGGAAGATATTCTCCACCGCCGTGAGTCCGGGGACGAGGTTGAACTCCTGGTAAATCACGGCCACTCCCGCGCGCCGCGAATCCTGTGGCGAATGAAACGGCGTCTCGCGTCCGTCAATCTGGATTGTCCCTTCATCCGCTCGATGCGCGCCGCCGAGCACTTTGATCAACGTGCTCTTGCCCGCGCCATTTTCACCAAGCAGAGCGAGCACTTCGCCAGTGTGAAGGCCGAGGTCCACTCCGCGCAACGCCTGCACGCCGGGAAATGATTTCACAATTCCCCGCATCTCGAGGAGCGGCGCGGTCTCGCTCATACACCCATCGCGGTTTCGAGGGCTTTTCGCATCACCACGGCGTTCGGCTCGATGCCCGTCCAGTATTGCACACCGACAATGCCCTGATTCACGAGCATCCCGAGTCCGTCGAGCGCGCGGCAGCCTCGTGCAGCGGCATCTTCGAGCAGGCGCGTGCGGACGGGATTGAAAACGACATCCGCCACGACCATGCCGGGCTTGAGCGAGTTCAAGTCGAGCGCGAGTCGTTCGTCGGGTGCGTAAAGACCAATCGAAGTGCCGTTGATCACGATGTCCGTTCCAGCGGGCACTGAGTAGTCGCCGCGCCACACGACGAGTTGTGCATCGAGTTTCAGTTTGTCGCGCAGCAACGCCACGAGTTCCGCACCGCGCGCCTCGGAACGATTCACAATGATGATGCGCTTCACACCGGCGAGACCGAGTTCCACCGCGATGGCGCGCGCCGCGCCGCCAGCGCCGAAAAGCACGACGGACTTCCCTTTCGGATCAACGAGCGATGCGAGCGACTTCAAAAAGCCTTTGCCGTCGGTATTCTCACCGATGAATTTCTCGCCGCGTCTCACGACGCAATTCACCGCGCCCATCACTGCGGCGGATTCGCCGAGTCCGTCGAGATGAGGAATCACCGTGACCTTGTGTGGCAGGCTGCAATTGAAACCGCGAAAGCCCATCGCCTTCGCACCACGCACAGCAGCACCGAGATCCTCGGGCGTTACTTCCATATTGATGTAACGCCAGTGCAGACCGTGGTGTGCGAACGCAGCCTCGATCATCGCCACGGTGGGATTGCCCGCCGCGCCCTGTGACATCGAGCCGGTCAGCTCGTGGAGAAATTTTCCTTCGCTCATGTGTCAGCGCAGGCGGCTACTTGAGCTCCGGATCCTTCAGACCGTCGGCCTTGCGATAGAGGCTGGTGGGAATGAGCATCTGCGGCGGCAGCGTCTCGCCCTTCGAGTGGCGCACGATGGAATCCACAATTTTGACGCCCATGAGCGCCGGAAACTGGATCGGGTCGGCGTAAATTTTCCCCTCCTTGATCGCCTGCTTGCCCTCCGGCTGGCCGTCGAATCCCACGATAACGACCTGCTCCGCCTTGCCCGCTTTTTCCAACGCAGCGCGTGCGCCGAGCGCAGCCGGATCATTGATCGCGAAAAGGCCGCGCAAATCCGAATGTGCCTGCAACATATCCTCCATGGATTTGTAGCCCGCGTCCTTCGCGCCACCGCCGCAGGGCAGCTCCGACATGATTTCAATCTTCGCCTTGCTGCTCGCATTGTGTCCGTCAATCACCTCCCGGAATCCTTTCACACGCAACTCGCAAGCCTCCGAACCTTTCACACTGAGGATGCCGATTTTCCCGCCCGCCTCGCCGAGCGCCTCGATCATCGCCTTCCCCGCCTCCTTGCCTCCGGCGAAATTATCCGTCGCCACCTGCGTCACGATTTTCACACCGGGCTCATTGCACGGAATGTCCACGGTGAAAACCGGGATGCCCGCTGCATTGGCCTCCTGAATCACCGGGATGATCGCCTTGGAATTACGCGGACTCAGCACAATCGCCCGGACTTTTTTCACGATGAAATCCTTCACCTGATTGCCCTGGATGGCCGGGTCATTGTCGCAACTGAGGACGACGGTTTCGTAGCCGTGTTTCTTTCCCTCCGCCGTGATGTTGTCGCCGATCACCTTGAAGAAAGGATTATCGAGCGTGACGAGCGAGACACCGATGGTGCCTTTGGCTTTGCTCTCGGGTGTTTTTGAATCGGAGGTGGCGGCGGGCTTGTCACAGGAAGTGAACAGTCCGAGGACGCAGGCGATGAGGGCGGGTAGTGTGTATTTCATATGTTTTGGATAGATGGATGGATGTGATTTTAGAGCTTGCCGCTCTTGAGAAATTCGTGGCGCACAGGAGCAGTGACGCGCTTTCCAGTAGTCGAGACAAAGGTCACTTCACCCGGTGCAAATTCGAGCGTCTTCACGTTCTCAAATCCCTCCGGCACCTTCACCACGCCTTGAATGTAATTCACAGACGTCGGCTTGTCGGCGCTGAGTTCGACGGACGTTTCGAGACCTTCCTTCGTCAGCACATTTTCCTTCATAGAAGGATCGAGGCCGCCCGCAAAAAACGCGCTCACATCCTCCAGCCCAAGACAGTTGTTTCGTCCATTCCACGGATGCGCATGCCGGCCATGATTCTCCATCCACAAAACCGTGCTCCGCAGCACAGCCGGATCTTTCAGCGCAAACCACACGTAACCACCATCGGCAAACGTCGCCGTTGTCCAGGCAGGGCCGTTGGTTTTCTCCCAAGGCTCATTCGCAAGCTGAACGAGATCCGCGTAACCGTAGCGACCGGGGAGCTTCGTAAGATCGGCGTCCGGCGCGTCCTTCCATGCTGCGGGGACTTTCGTGAGATCCGTCCATTTCGCACCGGGTTGCAGCGCCTGATACTCGCGATTTTTTGGATCGCTGAAGAGCGACGGGCACGTCATCCCGAAACGAAACGCGCTCGTCGCAATCCGCACGGTGCCCTCCTTCTCCGGCATCGCCATGATGGCGTGATGCCCGAGCGGCACGCGACCCGCGAAACCATCAATCGTTTGCCGCGAATAAACCACATTCTGCCCCACGACGAGCGAGAGTTCCTTCGTCACGCGGCCCTTGCGAACCTTCGTATCCATCGCCAGCGTGAGCGTCGTCACATCGCCGGCCTTCTTCGTCCCGACAAACTTCCACGAATCGCTCGCAACCTCGCCATGCGGCGGATGTTTTTCCCCGGCGACCACGTCGGAGTTTCCGCCGAAAGGTATGCAGAAAAAATCTCCGCGTATCGTCACCAGCACCGGCGCCGGCATCTTCACCGGCTTTTCGTCCTGCCACGGGCTGACATAGTAGGGCTGCACCGGCTGGGCGCTGTCGCGAAAAAAAGTCACCGGCCCCATGTTCCCGCCGAGTTTGGTCACGGTGAGCTCCACTTCCTTCGTCGCAATCACAAAGCTCGGCTGCGAATGAACGGTCCGGAGTTTCGCATCATCAGCGGCCGTGGCGAAGGCGGCGACGAACATCGTGGAGAGAATGAGGGATATTTTGGGAAGGCGCATAGCTCGGAATGAGTAATACTCATTCCGAGCGCTCAGGCTCAAGAGCTTGTTGGATAAAATGTGAACACTGCGCGGAAGCCCACTCATTTGCCTACACGCTCGCGGAGGTGCGACAGCTCATCGGCGGCGGTGTCGTCGCCTTTTTTGTGCAGGTCCTCTGCCTTCGCCGAAAGTTTCTGCTTCACCGCATCGGCAGACTTTTCCCCAAGGCCCGCGAGCTGGCGCTGGATGGCGCTCCATGCCTCCGCAGCGGCTGGTGAATGAATCGCCTGCTCCGCGAGACGGCTCAGCTTCGCCTCAAACTCCGGCCCCGCGAAGTCGTGCCCGTATTGCATCCAGCGGTCGCGCGTGAACCACAGCACCGCCGCGCAAATCGCGATGGTGAGCAAAAACGTCAGCACCTTGATGATCCCGCGCACCACGAAAAACAGCAGCACCACGCCCACGATTCCGCCTGCGATGAAAAGATTGTCCCGCGAGAGCCACGAACCGGCAGTCAGCGAATCGCCCCCTCCCGCCGTCGCCACCTGCTGCCCGCGATGGATTTTCGGAGCCTTCTGGTTTTCGCCGCCGTAAAGCTCCAGCACCGGGCGCTTGCCGTGCAACGCACTCTCCACCGGCGCGGCGCGCAAATCCGCACGCAGCCGTTCGCGGAAAGTCTCTCGCAACGTCGCGCCGATGCGCACCGCCTTGCCCTGCGGCTCCACCGCCACCACCTCGCCCACCACTTCCCCACGCCACATTACCTTCGAGCCGACCGTCAAATCCTTCGCATTTCCAGCCACGATGAAAAAGTCCGCACCCGAGCGGTTGCATCCAGCAACAAAAAACAAAGCAACAAGCGCAAACAGCCAACGGGGCCACATCATCCGTAGAAAAGAGCCGCAACCGCCCAATCACTCAATGCTCTTTTTCAACCCGTGGGAGTGGCGGGTGATATGAGCAAGGGAAGAAACGTGTAGCTCAAGCCCTGCGACGGCGCACGCCGAGGAGCAGGCCGAGGCCACCGAGCAGGGATACCGCCACTCCGGGCTCAGGCACCACGGTCAATGTGACCTCTTTTGTATTTCCATCCACACCATTGTAGGAAATTTGATACGTGTTCAGCCCGATTGTGAAGATGCTGTCGTCAGGCCTTCCATCAAACGCTGTGCCAAACCAGCCACCGCTGTAGGTCATGATCGGAGTCGACAGACCCTCATTCAATACCGTCGCTCCTAAATCGCTGACATTCATCACCGCTCCAGCCGCGATATTCAGATTCCCAGTGATACTGATCAAGTCGAGCGCAGGCGTCGTAGAGTCGATTTGAAATTGAAAGGTGCTGCCAGCGTTGAATGACAGTGTGCCGGTGCTCAGCGCGCCGGTTGCATTGCCAGCCGGAGATAAAGTCACGCCATTGACGACCAAAGCTCCTAAAATGACATTGTCGGCGACGGTGAAAGTGCCGCCGTTCAAGGTTGTTGTGCCGGAGATTGAACCCGACACATTTAACGTGCCTCCAGTCAGAAGCGTCGTGCCATTATTGATTGCACCGCTCACATTCAAGATGCCCGCGTTCACAGTTGTCGCGCTTCCTGTAATGCTGCCGGTGATGTTCAAAGTGCCCGCGTTCACGGTCGTTGCCCCGTTATAGGTGTTGGCTAGACCGAGGATGGTGGTGCCGCTTCCGACTTGGGTGAATCCACCTGTGCCGCCGCTGATCAGGCCAAAGTCCGTGCCCTGTGTGGCAGTGTTGGAGCGGTTGATGGCGAGGGTGCCATTGTTCGTCAGTGTGCTGGTTGAAGAAATCGAACCCGTGGTGCTTCCGTCGCCAAGTTGCAGTGTTCCCCCGCTGATCGTGGTTGCGCCGGTATAGCTGTTTGTGTTCGATAGAATGAGTGTGCCTGTGCCTTTCTTGATAAGGCCCAATGTGCCGCCGCCAGTGCCAGTCGTATTCACAATTGCGTCTGCGACGGTGAATGTCCCTCCGGAAGCGTTGGTGGTATCAAAGCCGATGGTCGAACCAGCCAGCATACCGTTACTGGTGAGCGCTCCCGTTAGGCCGGTGAGCAACGTGGTTACATCGGTCGTATCAAACTCCCCTGAGCCGCCCACATTGAACGCCAGCGTGCTGCCGCTTCCCACGGTCATTTTCGTCTTGTTCCAGCTCGCCGTGATGGCGTTATAAAGCGAACCTCTCTTCGCAAATTGCAACGTGCCGCCGCTAGCGTTTACCGTGGTTGTGCCGCTGAAGTTGTTGGCGCCGCCGAGCGTCAGCGTGTTTGTTCCAGTCTTCACCAGATTGCCACCTCCGGAAACCACGCCCGTCAGATTAATGTGATTTGGAGAGGTGCCATCCACAACTAGCCGTGCGCCGGCGGTAATGTCGAACGCATTGGCGACACCGGCGGATAGATCGGCAATCGACCTCAGGAAGCCTGCGCCGGTATTCACTACGCCATTGTTAATTTGCGCACGGAACATTCCTGTGCCAAGGGACGCGACATTATCAATTTGCACCGAAGGATAAATGTTATTGACGTTATTCGAGCCTGGATTGAATGAGCTGGCAGTTTGGATAATACCCCCAGTGAAAGTGTTGGCTCCGCTCAGGGTCAGTATACCGGTATTGCCGCCAGTAGTGGCATCCATGACGAGCCGGAACCGTCCATCACCCGAGATACCTCCGTTCAGCCAGATGGGCTTTGAAGAGGTGCCGAGGACGATCTTTACTTCCCCGGTGCTATCCGCGTCGCCGCTGCCCAGAATAATCGGATTGGTGATCGCTCCAGCACTCGTGCTGCCGTCATTGGTTACGAAGTTCGTCTGCTGGAAAACGGTGCCGCTGTTTAACGTAACCGTCCCGCTGCCGAAGCACGCCTGGTTGGCGACGGCGATCGTCCCGCCGTTGATGACGGTGCCGCCGGAGTAAGTGTTTGTTCCACCGAGGGTGAGTGTGCCGACACCGTTCTTGACCAGCGCAAGCTTGCGGGTGCCGCCGTCCTGCAAGATACCGCTGTAGGTGTTGTTCACATAGCTGACCAAGCCAATAGTTCCCGAAGTAGCAGAGTGAGGATTAGTCGTATCGCGCAGGCTTAAGACGGTAAGCGTATCCGTGCCGGGCGTGCTGGATCCGCTCTCAATGATCGGTGTGCCCACGGTGGCATTGGTGTTCAGTCCCACTAGGGAAATGTCGTTGCCATTCAACTGGACTTTCCCGCTGCTGCTAGCCCCAAAGACCAGAGAAGCAGTAGCGGCTCCGCCAAACGCGGTTGCGTTACCCGCTTTCAGAATGCCCGCGTTGACGACGGTCGCACCGGTGTAGGTGTTAGCATTGCTCAGGGTCGTGGTGCCGACACCGGACTGTGTGATAGCACCGTCTCCAGTGACCACTCCGCTGAGCACATTGCTGGCAGAGCTGTTCATCACCAAAGCGCCGCCGGCTGCAATCGAGATCGCTCCTGCGTAACTACCGCTGTTGAGCTGGCCCGAACCGCCGATGGTCAAAGTGCCTCCCACGCCGGTGGACCCAGTATAGGTGTTCACACCATTGAGCGTCACCGTGCCCGCCGTAGCGAGGCCGGACGAACCGTTGGCAACGATAGCGGGATTTATCGTTATCGCCGAGTTGGCGTTGATTACCAGATTGGCGCCAGCAGTGGCTGCGCTCAAGGTGCCTCCAGTGGTGTTAATGGTCAGGCTTCCTGCTCCCGTGGCGGTCATGATGCCACCGGTGTTTAGATTGTTCCCGCCAAGGGCCAGAGTGGAGGGTGCTGCATCGGTATTGAGCAGGGTATTGATCGTTGTGGCCGCCGCGATGGAGTAAGCGCCAGTTCCATTGAGCATTTTCACATTGTTGGTGCCGACACCGGCGATCGCACCAGCGGTGTCCTGGGTATAAGTGCCAGTCCATGCCACGATGTTCCCGCTTCCGTCATTGGCCGCCCAGCCGGTGCCGGCCACGCTAGCCCACGGCCCGAGGATACCACTGTTGTCCGACCCGTCGTTGGTGCTGCTCGTTGTGGCGATGGAGCCCGCTCCGAAATTCACGATACCGACCCCGGGCGTGATCGCACCCATGCTAAGGACCGAGGTGCCGCTGGTGCGGGTGACACCGCTGCGGCCCGCATTCAGCGCAGTCGAGGCGACAATTTCGGTGTGGGCACTGGCCCCGTTGGTGAGGTTCAGCGTGCCGCCGCCCAATGTCAGCGTGCTGGTATCGGCCAGCTTGCTGCCCACGACAGTGTAATCGAGGGCCAGTGTGCCGTTGCCGACAATGGTCGCCCCCGTGTAGGTGTTTGCCGCCGATAGGATGAGCGTCCCGGTGCCTTCCTTGATCAGGTTATTGGAACTGCCGCCGCTGATCACGCTCGAGATGGCGGAATTGGTTTGAGTCGTGGAAATATAGGCTGGCCCGTTGAGAACTACCCCGCCGGAACCGGAAATGAGCGAACCGGCCGCGCCCGCGATGATTCGACCGCTGTTGATGTTCACCGCATCCGACGCGTCAGACACTACGATTCCCGCAGTGAAACCTGTGCTTGCCCCCGTCTTGATTGTGCTGATGGCCGTGCCGTTGCCCAGATTGAGCGCCGAGTTGGTGCCCATCACATACAGGGAAGTGCTGACGCTGGTCGGGACCATGTTGAGGAAACCGCCACTATATACGTCGATATGGTTCCCACTTGAAGCGACACTCACACCGTCATCGCCACTGACTGTAAACGGCGCTGGGGAATAGGCGAGGTTCACTAGCGACCCAGTGCCCGTGACCCGGAGGTAATTGTTATTGGCATTGGCGCCGAATCCAATCGACATCACTTCGCCTCCGCGGGAGCCGCCGACTCCATTCAGAATGGCCCCATTTTCGACGCTCACGTAGTTACCAGAACCGCCGCTGGATCCGATGGCCAGGCCGGTTTGCGACCCGGCGAAAGCGAATACGGTGCCCACTCCGGTTACCAGAAGTGAGTTGTTGCTTCCACCGCCTCCACCCGAAGAATACCGGGACACTCGCAATACAGCGCCCTTGTCAACCACTGCAGTGTTGTTGCTGCCAATGCTGCCTAGAGTGAGGCTCGTGCCATTGTTGAAATCGAGTTGGACCCGGCTGCTGGAGCCTGTAATTGTCAGGCTGTTGCTGTCGCCTCCGGCTGATAGGCCGATGTTAAGGCCGCCCCCGTTTTCCCCAAAATACGAACCGTTGGAAACCTTGATGCTGTTGCCACTAGTTGTATTTCCCATGCTATTCGTGCCAGCACGTATCGTCGGGGTGCCAGGAGTCCCTGGCACGGAAATATTCAGTGCATTATTCCCGAAGAGTCCCTGACCAATGTTCAGGTTGGCGGTCCCACCATTGCCGGTGGCCAGTTTGCCCCTGCCTGTGATGTTGAGCGTGTTGCCAGCGGAATAGTTGCCGATGGCGATTTCCCCTGACCCACCCGCAGTTCCAAAGTAGTTTTGCGCAGTCAGTGTCAGCGTGCCTCCACCATTGATGGTAGTTCCCCCACTGATGGTGTTGTTCCCATTCAGGGTCACGCTGCCAGCGCCCCACGTTTGAAATGCGTTGGCCCACGCCGTTAGGCCTGACGGGGCTCCCGTGGCGGAGGTTCTGCTGAGCAGATTCGTGTTGATGATCAGATTATCCCCAGTTCCATCTGCGCGGATGACTAGGCTCGCAGTTCCGTCGTCAGAAACGTTCTGATAGTAGCCGTTGGGCATCAACAGGGTGCCTCCGCTGATCGTGGAAGTGCCACCGCCTGTCTTGAGAATGCCGAAGCCTCCGTCAATCACGTTGCGAGCAGATACGGTTGCGCTGGTAGCCAGAGTGAAGTTGGACGAGCCGTTGAGCCGGATTGTGCTGAAACTCGTTCCGTCCGCCTGGGCCGTGATATTCCCTGTGACATTCAGGTTGGTCGTGCTGGCGACACTGGCTCCCCCTGCGGTAGTGGCGGTATTGGCATCGTTCCCGTAGTCGATGCCGCGGACGTAGCCACCCGCATCGTAATAGGCATAATCGTTTCCGCCAAAATAGACCGCCCTGCTCATGTAGGTGCCGGTTGGTTGGCCTGTGAAGCCTATCTTGTTGGATGTGCCATTGGTGCCGCCGCTCACAACCAGATTGAGCGCACCAAAAAAGCCATTGGATGGACCGCCTTGATAGATCGGCAATTTATTGGAAAAAGTCACGGGTGTCCGGTTGATGCGCGGTCGGTGTTTTGTTAGCAGCGAAGTTTGCGTGAGTTGCGCATGAAAATGGATGTCACGCATTTGAATTTCGGAGTGGCTCCGTGGACGATGCCGGCCCATGAACTCCGGCCGCTACATTCTTT
>CANJNZ010000043.1 GCA_947476045.1 Chthoniobacteraceae bacterium | reverse complement strand
GGTAGCGCCGCGCCACCTCCTCCCGCGTGCTCCTGCCCTCGTCGTAGGTGGCCACTATCCGGGTCCGCAAATCCATGGATGTCGTTTTCATCCCTCCTTGTAGCACTCCCACCAGAAAACGGCTACAGTTTATTTTAATATGCTCTAAACAAACGTTCCGAGGCTGTATTCAACTGGATAAAACGCCCGGTTTTAACATCCAGTAGCTGGATGGCTTCAGGTGCGTGTTCAATGAGTTTACGAAAGCGATTCTCGCTCTCACGCAGCGTCTCGGCCGCTATTTTACGCTCGGTGATGTCTGTCACTATCCCGTCTAAGCGGAACGGTTTCCCGCTTTCGTCTGTCACGAGCCGGCCGCGATCGTGAACCCAGCGCACAGCCCCGTCTGCTCGCACAATCCGACATTCCACGTCTATTTCGCCGGTTGTAGCGACGTTGTGAAACGCGCGTTCGGTTGCTTCACGATCATCGGGATGGATCATCGCAAGCCATTTCATGGGATTAGCCATGAAGTCGGCCGCCGGCAAACCATACATAGCCTCCACGGAGTTACTTACGAAGTTCAAGGTCTGTCCATCCGGCGAGGAAGACCACACCACGTCTTCCATCGAGTTGAGGATGCTATCCAGTCGGCTGCGGCTTTCGCGCAGGGCGATTTCCGCCAGTTTGCGTTTGGTAGCGTCGCGTTGGATGCCGAGAAAGCCGGTCATTTTACCGTCTTCGTCATGCACTGGAGAAATGAGCAATGCGTTCCAGAAAGTGGTTCCGTCCTTGCGATAGTTTAGGATTTCACCATCAAAAAAAAAGTCACCGTGCATGGCCGACTTCAATTTTTGCACCGTTGCCCGATCTGTCTCAGGACCGTGCAGTATCGCGCAGCTTTTCCCGAGTAACTCTTTCTCCGTGTATCCTGTGAGACGCGTGAAGCCCTGATTCGCGTAGGTGATTTTCCGATCCATGCCGGCGATGAGCACTCCGAGTGATACATCGGAAAGCGCCCGCTCTAAAAGCCGTTGAATGCCCGCAACCTGTATTTTTGACGAATTCAGCGACGAGACCAGCCAGCCAAGGACTGAACTGGCTGCCATGAAGAGCCATAATAATTCCATCTCCAGAATGGCATTCGCCCGATAAAATGGGCCGCCCTTCATCGCGGTGCCATAAGCGGCGATGAATGAGACGAAGATCAACGCGAAGGAAGTGCCGACGGGACCGAAACGCAGTGCAGCCCACGCCACTAATGGCAGTGGAGTAAACGCAAGCGCAAGAGCCTGCCCGGGGCCGCCGCGATTGTAGACAAATACCGCCCATGTCGTCAGTCCTGTTGCGATAAGCCACACAAAGAACTCCAGTCGCCTTTGGAGGCTGATCCGTATTTCCGCCATTCCGAAAGTCAAAAGTAGCGGTGCCGTAGTGATAACTCCCAATGTATCGCCGCCCCACCACGTGAGCCATGCTTGAAGGCGCACATCTTTAGGCACATTCCCGCCGCTGTAGAGGATGGTGGCTCCCAAGACGGAGGACAGCAGCATTCCTATAATCGCAGCAGCGGCGAGTAGGAGGATGTCGCGGGGGCGTTTGAAGTTCGGCTGGAAACCCACCTGCTGCAACATCCACGCACTGAGCATGGGTGCTAAAGTATTTCTAAGCGCGACTCCCATCGCCTGCGGCCAATGCGTGCCGACGGCGAGATTCACCGCCAAAGCACCGAGCGTAACGCCCGGCCAGCACCCAAAGCCGCACCGCAGCATGGCTGCGACCGCAATGCCCGTAGGAAGCCATACCAGTGTGATGTTTGAACCGAACGCCGGCAGCATCAAGCCAAGTCGCCCGGTGATAAAATAGGCGAGCGCGATTACGAGGCATTTTATAACGGAACTCATTGGTGCGTGGGTGGCGCACCTGCCGAAGGGGCTAGTCTATAATTTGGCTTATAGATGCGCAATTGAAGCACAGAGTAAAATGTGTCTTTTATTGCAGGATGGATCATGGTCGATAGAAAATGGGGCCGTTTATCCCAACTAAACGGCAGCGCAAATGGAGAGCCCCGCGATTGGCCAGCAATTTAAAGAGATATCTGCGAGATGCAGGAGTCGGTATCTCTTTGCCTTCAATGGATTCCTCCAGCAAATGATTTTTGAGTTCAGCACTGTAGCTGATTGTGTATGGCCTAATGCTTCGCAGAGCTTGCGCCTCAATAAAGCGCTGAAAGGTGTAGCTTAAAGTGGTCGGGCTGGTGGGATTCGAACCCACGGCCTCTTCGACCCGAACGAAGCGCTCTACCAAGCTGAGCCACAGCCCGAATGATTGAGTGCGAAATAGAGCGGGGCGGTGTTGCGGGGTCAACAGAAACGTGAAGACAAGGCCGTGCGCCCAAGTTCCCGACGGAAATCTTTTGGCGTGGAGCGTGTGCGCTGCTACAGGGCGGCGATGCGAATTCTTGTTACTGGCGGCTGCGGCTTTATCGGCAGCAATTTTGTGAGGCTGTTGCTTACTGCGCGGCCGGATTGGTTCGTGGAAAATGTGGATGCGCTGACGTATGCGGGAAATCCGGCCACTCTCGCCGAGTTTGTTCGTCCGTTCGGGGGACGATATGTTTTTCACAAGGCGGACATTGCGGATGTGGCGGCGATGGAGGTGCTTTTTACGAAGGGGAATTATGATGCGGTGGTGAACTTCGCGGCGGAGTCGCACGTGGATCGCTCCATTAGCGGGCCGCTGGCTTTTATCCATACGAATGTGGTGGGAACGAGTGTGCTGCTGGATGCGGCACGACGGCACAAGGTGCGGCGCTTTTTGCAAATCGGAACGGACGAGGTGTATGGCTCGCTGGGGCCGACGGGGAGATTTTCGGAGCAGTCGCCGTTGCAGCCGAGTTCGCCGTATTCGGCGAGCAAGACGAGTGCGGACCTGCTGGCGCTGGCGCACTTTCACACGTTCAAGCAGGAGGTGCTGGTGACGCGATGCTCGAACAACTACGGGCCGTATCAATTTCCCGAAAAACTGATTCCTTTGATGATCACGAACGCGCTCGCGGATCTGCCGCTGCCGGTCTATGGCGACGGGCTGAATGTGCGTGATTGGATTCACGTCCACGATCACAACGAGGCGGCACTCGCGGTGCTGGAACGCGGGCGCGCGGGCGAGGTTTACAACATCGGTGGCGATGGCGAATTGACGAACATCGAGGTGGTGAAGCTGATCCTCGCGGAGCTCGGTAAACCGGAGTCGCTCATCAAGTATGTGACCGACCGCCTCGGCCACGATAGGCGCTATGCGATTGATTCGAGCAAGACGCAAAGCGAACTGGGATGGAAGCCGAAGCATCGCCCGCAGCAGGGAATCCGCGAGACGATTGCGTGGTATGTCGCAAACCGTGCGTGGTGGGAGCCGCTGAGGAAAAAGTCGTGAGCAAACGAATCATCATCACGGGAGCAGGCGGACGACTGGGCGCTGCGCTCGCACGCGAATGGCGGACTGCTGGCGAGGAAGTCACGGGCTTTGCACGGCAGGAACTGGATCTTTCACAGCCGGAACAATTGAGAGCGACGCTGGAGCCGCTGGATTTTGGTGTGTTGGTGAACTGTGCTGCGCAGACAAATGTGGATCGGTGCGAGACGCATCCGGATGAGGCGAAGCAAATCAATACGGATGCCGTGCGCGTGCTCGCGGAAATCTGCACAAAAAAAGGATCGCGGTGCATCCAGATCAGCACCGACTATGTTTTCGATGGTGCGAAAGCGGGCGCATATACCGAGGAGGATGCAGCGCTGCCCATCAGCCACTACGGAGCTTCGAAAAGGGAAGGTGAATTAGCATTGCTCGACGTTTCGGACAAGCATCTCGCGGTGCGTGTCTCGTGGGTGTTCGGACCGGACAGGCCGAGTTTTATTGATCAAATCCTCCAGCGAGCACGCACTGAGGATAGCGCCGCGGCGATTGCTGATAAAATTGCCGTGCCGACTTACACGCTCGATGCCGCACGCCTGCTGCGCCCGTTGCTTTTTCAAAAACCGGCCGGCGGTCTGCTGCATCTCTGCAATGCCGGGCAATGCACGTGGCAGGAGTATGGTCAATATGCGCTCGACTGCGCGACGGAGGCGGGAATGGTGTTGAAGGCGCACAAGGTTAGCGCATTGAAAATGGCGGATTTGAAAGCGTTCATCGCGAAGCGTCCGCCGAATACCGTGATGAGCACGGACAAGCTGGCGTCCCTCATTGGAGAGCGCCCGCGCGACTGGCGCGAGGCGGTGAGGGAATACGTGCGCGGCTTCGTTTCGCTCAGCTCCAAAGGATGCTGAGATCGGGATCCTGACGCGCGTTTTTTTTCATCGCGGCGTTCATCTGAATCGCAGTCTGCAAACACTGGCGCGCGACGACCAGATTTCCCCAGCGCGCTTCGTAGCAGCCGAGATTGTAATGCAGGATGCCAGTGCGGCGGAGCCACTCAGGAGCCTCCAGCAAAACTCGCGCTGCCTCGTCGCCGCGTTCCAATTGGTGGAGTGCGAAAGCGTGTTGCACGGTGAATTCATCCTCGTCGCGGTGCAATTCTTCGCCGCGTGCGGATAGGCGGGCTGCTGCTGTCCAGCGGGCGAGGTGCAGGAGGATGCGGATACGGGCGATGAGAACGTCGGAATCTTCCTGATCGGCCTGGTCAATTTCATCCACTTCCTTCAGTGCCTCCCTGTAAAGGTCGAGGTAAACATATCCCTCCGCCGCCTGGAGTGCCCGGTAGGTTTCGGGCGAGTGTTGTTTAGTTCGATTGCTGAGTGTCAGCATGGCTTGTGATTTAGCATCGCCCATGCCACCCGAATTTCAAGTGCCAGTCTTGATTTGCGCTTGCGCCAGCGCATTGCGCCCGCCAGTGATTTGCGCCGATGCCAACAACGATTCAGAATTTGGGTGAATGTAAAATACCGTCGCCGCTGCACCATATCGGAAGTGTGGAGGTAAAGTTCAGGACAGACAGCGAGCGCGTGCTGCACGAACACGTTCTAGATCTCAGTATGCAGCCAGTGGATGTCGCCTCGCAAAGAGTGCTCAGTTTCGAGGTCGCCGGGCCGCGCGAGCACATCTACTTTGACCCGCCGCGAATCACCGCCGGCATTGTTACGTGCGGCGGGCTGTGCCCCGGTCTTAACGACATCATCAAGGGCCTTGTGAACCAGCTTTATTACCGATACCGCGCGGTAAAAATCTATGGCTTCCGCTACGGCTATCAGGGCCTCGTGCAGAAATACGGACACACACCAATTATGTTGAAGCCGGAGAGCGTTTCACAAATCCACTTGCTTGGCGGCAGCATCCTAGGCAGTTCGCGAGGGGAGCAGCCCATCGGGGAAATAGTGGACACGCTGGTGGACATGAAAGTGGACATCCTTTTCGTTGTCGGTGGCGACGGCACTCTCAAGGGCGCGCAGTTGATCACTGAGGAGGTCGAGGGGCGCGGATTAAAAAAAGCCGTAGTGGGCATTCCCAAGACGATTGATAACGACATCCAGTTCCTCGATAAATCATTCGGCTTCGAAACCGCGTTTGCCGAGGCGGTGAAAGCGATCCGCGCGGCGCAGGCGGAAGCACTCGGCGCACCGAATGGCATCGGGCTCGTGCGACTCATGGGACGTGAGTCCGGCTTCATCGCATCCTACGCCGCGCTGGCGGAGGGCAACGTGGACTTTGTGCTCATTCCCGAAGTGCCATTTAAATTGGAAGGCGAACGTGGACTGCTTGAAGCGCTGCGCTACAAGATCGCCAAAAAGAAAAGTGCAGTCATCGTCGTTGCAGAGGGTGCGGGTCACGAACTCATGGATGGCTACGACGAACCCGACTCCAGTGGCAATCGCCGCCCGAAGGACATTGGTCAATTTCTCCGCGACAAAATCTACAGGTTCTTCAAGGAACGCAGGACGGAACTGAATTTGAAATACATCGATCCCAGCTACACGATCCGCAGTGTGCCTGCGAATGCGCAGGACAACTTTTTCTGCCAGCATCTCGCGCAGCACGCCGTCCACGCAGCGATGGCGGGAAAGACCGGAATGCTCGTGGGCCGCTGGCACTGCTCATTCGTGCATCTGCCCATCTCACTCGTCACCCAGGTCGGTCGCAGCAAAGTGAACACCACAGGCGAACTCTGGCGCGCAGTGCTCGAGAGCACCGGCCAGCCGCCCAAGCTTTGCTAAAAGGCTATTCTTCGATCCGGTAAAGGTGCGTTTTTGTGCGGACGATCAGCGCTTTTCCAACGACGGCGGGTGATGCCATGCAGCCGGATTCGAGACGATTGGTGGCGAGGAGGCGAAAAGTGTCGCCGGGCTCGACGACGTAGCACTTGTTCCAGGCGTCGAAGAAATAGATTCGCCCATCGGCGATAAGCGGCGTGGCTGAGAAGTCCGGGCCGAGGCGTTCCTGCCACACGACACTGCCGTCGGCGGTGTTGAGGCAGGTGGCGATGCCGCCGCTGTTCACGTAGTAGAGACGGTTGCCGGTGACAACAGGAGTGGATTCCGTGGTCGCTCCCTTTGTTTGTTTCCACACGACATGCGTGCTGGTCGCATCACCAGTAGCGCTTGCGTGTTTGACGGCCCACATCTCTCCCTTGTTGAAGCCAGTGCTGATGTAAATTTGGCGGCCATCGCTGACTGGCAGCGGGACGTTGGAAAAACCGGGCGTGACTATATGCCACAATTCCTTCCCGGTATTCGGGTCGAGCGCGTAGAGGCGCTCCGCAGCCATGGTGATGCTCACGGGTTTGCCATCCACATCGAATACGACAGGAGTGCCATAGGCCTTGTGCATATCCTTTGGCTTTTGCTGGAGGTCCGGCTTTGCGCTGCGCTCGCTTTTCCACACGAGTTTGCCGTCCTTTTTTGAAAGTGCAGCCTCGTATTGCACATCCGCGCCGTCGCATGGGATGAGCAGCAAATCACCAAAACCGCTCATGCTGCCGCCGGGGCCGTTTTGCTGATCCCACTGCAAGTCGCGGTTCTCCCAAAATTTCGTGCCGTCCTTCACTGCAATGCAAGCGGTGCCCATCGTGCCGAAGGTGACATAAAGACGATCGCCTTCGAGGAGCGGAGTGGGGGAGGCGTAGCTGTTGCGTTTATGTTTTGGAGGCGGAACTTCGTTTTTAAAAACCTCGACGTCCCATAGGATTTTTCCATCCGCAAGTGCGATGCAGAGCGCGTGCAGCGAATGTCCCTCATCGAGCGCCATTGTGCAATAGATGCGACCACCGCCGCAGACCGGCGACGACCAGCCCTCGCCGGGTAGCGCCGTTTTCCATTTCAAATTGCGCCCCGGCTTGTCGTCCTTGCCTTCCTTCCATTCGAGCGGCAGCCCTTTTGCCGTGGTGGTGCTGTTTCCGCCGGGCCCAAGGAAGCGCGGCCAGTCGTCGGCGGCTTGCGTGGCGAAGGCTGTCACGATGAGCATGGCGTAGAAGTAGCGGTTCATGGCTGGAGAATATGAGCGAGATACCAGTTGCGTGGCAAATGGCCGAGTGCTAATTCTTGCGTCCTATGAACATCACCAAACTCATCCTCGCGGGCGTTTTCGCGCTCGTCGCGTCAACCGCCACGTATGCCGAAGAAGCCAAGCAAACATGCTGCGAAAAGGCGAAAGCCGCCGGCAAGGCTTGCGAACATCCCTGCTGCGTGAAAGCAGTTGCGGAAGGCAAGGTCTGCGAGAAGTGCAACCCAAAGAAGTAAGCTGAAAAGCTAGCAATCATCAAAAGGCCGGCCTCGCAAGGGGTCGGCCTTTTGATTTTCCGGGAAAGATCCCGGCGCTTCGGCGAAAAAAAAGCCGCCCCTCGCGGAGCGGTCTTTTTTTGTAAAATGAAGCAGCAGGCTACTTCTTGCCAGCCTTCGCTTTTGTGGAGTGCTTGCACTTGACCCACTTGCCGGATTTCGCGGAGGCGAGCACTGCGTCGCAGACATACTGCGTCTCCAGCGCTTCGCGGAAAGTCGGCGAGCAGGGCTTGCCGGCACCCACGGCGCGGATGAAGTCAGCGACCTGATGCGTGAAGGATTCCGCGTAACCGATTTGCAGGCCGGGCACCCACCAGTTCTTCATGTAAGGCTGGTCGCCGTCGGTCACGTGAATGCTGCGCCATCCGCGCACAATTCCCTCGTCGCTGTAATCAAAGTATTGCAGGCGGTGCAGGTCGTGGAGATCCCAGCGGATGCTCGCATTCTCGCCGTTGATTTCGAGTGTGTAGAGCGCCTTGTGGCCGCGTGCGTAGCGCGTGCTCTCGAAGAGCGCGAGCGAGCCGTTGGCGAAATGCCCCATAAACGTGCAGGCGTCATCAATCTTCACCTTCTCCACCTTGCCGCTCAGTGTGTGTTTGCGCTCCTTGATGAAAGTCTCCGTCATCGCGGTCACGTCCGTCAGCGGGCCGTTCAGCCAGATTGCCGTGTCAATGCAGTGCGCGAGCAAATCGCCCGTCACGCCGCTGCCTGCCGCCTTCGCGTCGAGACGCCACAGGCCCGCGCCGCCCTGCGGGAGGTCGGCGGAAATCGTCCAGTCCTGGAGGAAGTTCGCGCGGTAGTGGAAAATTTTGCCGAGCTTTCCGGAATCAATGATCTGCTTGGCCAGCGTCACAGCAGGCACGCGGCGATAATTATACCAAACCGTGTTCGGCACCTTCGCGGCTTCGATCACCTTCACCATCTCTTCGCCTTCGGGGCCGTCGAGCGAGAGCGGCTTTTCGCAAAGCACCATCTTGCCCGCGCGCGCCGCCGCCATCGCGATTTCCGCGTGGCTGTTGTTCGGCGTGCAGATGTCAATCGCATCAATGTCCTTCCGGGCGATTAGCTTTTTCCAATCCGTTTCCGTGCTCTCAAAGCCCCAGTTGTCCGCGTAGGCTTTCAGCTTCGCCTCGTCGCGACCGCAAGCGGCCTTGAGCACGGGTTTGAGCGGGAGATCAAAAAAGTTCGCCGCGTTGTGGTATGCGTTTGCGTGGGTGCGGCCCATGAAGCCGTAGCCGACGACGCCGATGTTCAGGTTTTTCTTTGCCATAATAGTAGGTAGTTGTTTTCGGAAAGGGCGCGGATTCCAGCAAAGCGCGGCCCTCTACGCAACTGCGGAGCGGAGAAAAATTCATCCGCCGTAAGGCATTCCTGCGGTTTCCTTGGGACACCCCGGGAGGCGCGGGGGAAGACCCCTCGAACGGGAGGGACGCTGTTGCGGCGGGCAGGGAAGCCCATGGAAGGGGCAGGGGCGTCAATGAAACGCGGAGGGAGGACCCCGGGACGCGGAAGAGGGCGTCGTTTTTCATCGCGCGTGTGGCGCGGGGCGGCGATGTGCCGCCGGGTATGGGGTCGCGGATGGCCGGGGTGGGGCGGCGGATTTTTGAGCGGCGGGGTTGGTGGGGAGCGGGCGGCATTGACCTTGGGTGAAAAATTGCGAACTGATTTCCTGATGCGGCATTCCAAAATATATCTGGCAGTGGATCTCGGTGCGGAGAGCGGGCGCGTGATGGCGGGGATTTGGAATGGGCGGGTGCTTCAGCTTGATGAGATTCATCGTTTTCCCAATGGCGGTGTTTATCTCGGCGACACGCTGCGCTGGGATGTCTTGATGCTGTGGTCGGAAATCCAGAAGGGGCTCGCGCTCGCCGGGAAAAAATACGGCAGGCGAATCGTCTCGGTGGGCGCGGATACGTGGGGGCTGGATTTCGTGCTCTTGAACAAGCAGGACGAAATGCTCGGGCTGCCGTATCACTATCGCGATGCGCGGACGCGGGGCGGACTGGAGCGCGCTTTCAAGAAGGTGCCGCGGGCGGAGATTTTCAAACACACCGGCTCGCAGTTCATGGAGTTGAATTCGCTCTACCAGTTGCTAGCGTGGAAGAAAGATTCGCCTGCCATCCTCGATGCCGCCGATACGTTGCTTTTCATCCCGGACTTGTTGCACTGGGCCATGTGCGGGGTGAAGCGCGCGGAGTTCACGATTGCCTCCACTTCGCAGTTCCTGCATCCGATCAAACGCGACTGGTCGCTGCCGTTGATGAAGAAGTTTGGGCTGCCGACGCATTTCCTGCCGAAGGTGGTTCCGCCCGGCACGACGCTCGGTAAGTTCAGCAAAGCACTCGCGGAGCGCACGGGTCTCGCCGATGTGAAAGTCGTCGCCCCGCCTTCGCACGACACGGCCTCGGCAGTTGCGGGCGTGCCCACGGCGAACACTGGCAAAGCGAACTGGGCTTACATCAGCTCGGGCACGTGGTCGCTCATGGGCGTGGAGATTCAGAAGGCTGTGCTGACGCCGCGTGCACTGGAACTGAACATGACCAACGAGGGCGGCGTGGATGGCACTTATCGCCTGCTCAAGAACATCATGGGTCTCTGGCTCGTGCAGCAGTGCAAACGCTCCTTCGATGCCGCCGGGAAGAAATACGATTACTCGCAGCTTGCCACGCTGGCGGCGAAAGCGAGGCCGCTGCGCTCCATCGTCAATGTGAACGCTCCTCGCTTTCTCAATCCTCCGGATATGCCTCGGGAGATTCAGGAGTTTTGCCGCGAGACGAAGCAGCCCGTGCCAAGGACCGAGGGCGAACTCATTCGCTGCGCCTACGAAAGTCTGGCGCTGAAATATCGCGAGACGCTTGCCTCGATCGAGGAGCTAACCGGCGAGGAAAGCGAAGTCATCCACATCGTCGGCGGCGGTTCGCAGAGCAAGATTCTCAACCAATTCACCGCCGATGCATGTGACCGGCCCGTTGTCGCAGGACCGGTCGAGGCCACGGCGATGGGCAATTTGCTCACGCAGGCGAGAGCCGACGGAGAGATCGGATCGCTGGCCGAAATGCGCGAAGTCGTCCGAGCATCCAGCACGGTGCAGCGATATGAACCGGCGGCATGGAAGGAAGCGGCGGAGCGATTCGCCGAACTGCGCCTGCGTAGTTGAGCGGCTGCCTGTTTGTGAAATTCGGCTCCGATAGGATCGTCCTAGGAAAAGCAGTTTGACAATTGGGTGTCGGCCCAGCACCTTCCCGCCCCTTTTCAGTAATTCGGTCAACCTGCTAACTACCTATCATGATGAGCTCACTAGTCGAAGAAGCATCCAAAACCATCCCGAGCGTTCCGTTGCTCGTCAACGTCGTCTCCAAGCGTGTGCGCCAGCTTTCGGCCGGTCACAAGCCGATGATTGATGTGGTCACCCGTATGGGGCTCGCCGACATCGCGCTCAGCGAAATCATCGCCGGGAAGCTCGGCTATGAGATGAAGAAGAAGGACGAGGAAGAGAGCTAGGACGCTCTCTCCTTTTTTTGGCAAAGCGATGAGCACCGAAATTTCGGTCAATCGCAAGGCGCTGCGGGATTATCACATCCTCGACAGGATCGAGGCTGGCATTGAACTCAAGGGCACGGAGGTGAAATCCATCCGCGGAGGTCTTGCGAACGTGAACAATGCGTTTGCGCGCGTGGAGAAGGGGCAACTATGGCTGTATGACATGGACATCCAGCCCTACGAAAAGGCGAGCCACGAGCAGCATGAGCCAAAGCGGTTGCGGCGGCTGCTCCTGCACCGTCAGGAAATCGAAAAGCTCCTAGGCAAGACGCAGATAGAGGGATTCTCGCTCGTGGCGTTGCGGGTGTATTGGAAGGGCCATCGCGTGAAGGTCGAAATCGGACTCGGTAAAGGAAAGCTCGCGCACGACAAGCGTCAGGATTTGAAGGCGAAGGCCGTGAAGCGCGAAACAGATCGCGTGGTGTCGGGCTTCAATCGCAGTCGCTCTTAGAGCAGCGGTTCGGCGGCGGCGAGCGCCTTGAGATACACGCTGTGGCGGCCCCAGCTTGCAAGTTCCTGATCGAGGACGGTGGTCATGTCGTCGCTGTCTGCGGGCATGACGTGCTTTGTCGTGTTGCCGGACTGATCGCGGATTTCGACATGGAGGAAATTCGCTGTCGTCGGACGTGACGCGGAGATGGTTAGGGTGTCGCTGACCAATTCAATCGCGCTGATGCACGACCCCGTGGCCTCGGTGAGATCGCAAACGACGTCTCCGGTTCCCGTGGAGAAATGCACGTGATTTCCCCGCGCGCCGTGCGCCGACCAGCCGAGTTGTGCTGCAAACCAGCCGACGAGCAACATGGCCGGTGTGCGTGCGCCGGGCGCGTGTGTGATGGCGATGTGTTTGATGCCGCGCAGTGCGGAGGCTGTATCGGGTGTGTCGAACAACTGCGCGAGCGACTGGCGCAGATGCAGCGAGCGCGTCCACGCAAGGTCGCAAAGCACAGCGTGGCTGTTGCCGAGCGAGCGTCGCACCGCGGCGAATTGCTTGCGGGCATCGCTCCAAATCTGACTGTCGAAGATGAGACGATCCGTCCAGCGCCACACTTCGCTGTCCACGATTTCGGGACAGTCGCAACGCCACCACAAAGTGAGCGGCAGGTCGTAATCGAGCTGCGAGAAAAGGAGATTTGGCAGTAGCGCCTTCACATTTCCCTCTACGAAAATGGAGACTTGCTCGCAGCAGACGTGCTTCGCGCCGACCTTCGGCAGAAAGCAGTGCGCGTTGATCCACGCTTGCACCTTGGTTTCACCGGCTCCCGGTGCGATGCCGAGGAGCAGCGCGTGAAATGCGTGGCCGCGCACGAAGTCCGAGAGCAATTCCGTATTTACGGTCATCGCCTCCTCGCCCTGGCAAATGATGGCGAAATTAAATAGCGTTGCGCGTGTGCGGGTCTTGTCGGCTGCCCAGAGTTTTTTTAACTCCTTGCCGATGGCCGCGACTTCGACGGGCGTGCCGAGTGTGGTGGTGTCGAGAGCCATGGATTACATCCTCCGCCACGCACGACCATCGCGTTCGAGCAAATCGTCTGCTTCCTTCGGGCCCCAGCTTCCAGCCGGATAATCGCAGAGCGGGGGAGGTGTAGTGCTGGCGTGCCACGTGTTTTCGATCACGTCCACAAAACGCCATGCCTCCTCTACTTCGTCGCGTCGTGCGAAGAGTGTGGCGTCGCCGCTCATCGAATCGAGGATGAGGCGCTCGTAGGCCTCGGGGCTTTGTTTTCCGAAACTCGTGCCGTAGTGAAAATCCATCTTCACCGGTTCGATGCGCAGCGTGCTGCCGGGCACTTTGCATTGCAGTCGGAGTGACACACCTTCGTCGGGCTGGATGCGGATGACGAGTTGGTTTGGTCCGAGCGGAGTCTCCGCGCTGTTGAAAAGAACGCCGGGTGCTTCCTTAAATTGCACCGCGATTTCCGCACCGCCCTTTGCGAGCCGTTTGCCCACGCGCATGTAAAACGGCACGCCGTGCCAGCGCCAGTTGTCCACGTGGAGCTTCAGCGCGACAAACGTTTCCGTCTCGCTCTTCGGATTCACACGATCCTCGGCGCGATAGGCGGGCACTTGTTTTCCGCCGATGGCCCCGGCTGCATATTGCCCGCGCACGACATCGCGCGAAACATCGTCAGCGGACATACGACGCAGGCTGCGGACGACCTTTAGCTTTTCATCGCGCACCGCGTCGGCGGAAAGATTTGTCGGAGCCTCCATCGCAGTGAGGCAGAGGATTTGCAGAAGGTGACTCTGCACCATGTCGCGCAGCGCGCCCGACTTGTCGTAGTAAGGCCCGCGCGCCTCCACGCCGAGCTGCTCCGCGCTCGTGATCTGCACGTGGTCAATGTAGCGGTGGTTCCACAGCGGCTCGATGAGCGAGTTTGCGAAACGCAAGACCATGATGTTCTGCGCAGTCTCCTTGCCGAGATAGTGGTCAATGCGGAACGTGTCGCCCTCGGCGAAAGCGCGGGCGATGATCGTATTCAGATCCTGGGCCGTCGCGAGGTCTGTCCCGAAAGGCTTTTCCACAATCACGCGCGACCACGAACCATCGCCACTTTGCGTCAGTCCCGCCGCGATGAGCTGGGCGATGATTCCCTCAAACTCCGCCGGTGCCACCGAGAGGTAAAACAAGCGATTTCCACGCGTGCCGCCCACCGCATCCAGAGCATCGAGCTTCTGCTTCAGGCGTGCGTAGCCCGCTGCATCGCCGAACTCCGACTGGTGATAGTAAATGCGTTTACTGAACCCGTCCCACACCTCCTCATTTAGCCCCGAGCGCGAGCACTTCGCCGTCGTTTCCTTCAACTCCGCGCGCCAGCTCTCGTCTGATTTTTCGCGTCGCGCGAAACCAACGATGTTGGCAGCGCCCGGCAAATCGCCATCGGCGGCGAGATTGTAAAGCGCTGGGATGAGTTTGCGGAAAGTCAGGTCGCCCGATGCGCCGAAGATGACGACGTTGCACGGTTGGGGCATCGCCCGATTAGAAAGACCCTCACGAAGTGGATTGGCGGATTCGTTGCTCACGGTGGAGCGAAGATGGAGATTCCCCAGCGCCGTTGGCAAACCCTTTTGCGGGCGCATGCACGGCTACTTTTGCTCCACAACTTTGAATGGTGCCAGCAAGGGGCGCGTGAAGGGTGCGACGGGTGGGGTGGTTTCCGGTAGAGGCGTGTTCAATCCTGCGATGCGGGTTTCCGCGGCCGGAGTCGGGATGCTTACTCGCACAAATGGTGGTGTTGTTTCGCGAAGGCCGATGGGTGCGTCGAGTGGGAAGGTGCGCGACATTTCTACAGTGGGGTCGGTTGCGAGTTGCGGGCGATCCCAGATAGGCTGGCGCCCGCGCATCTCGGGTGCGGGGCTTGTCGCGATGAAGACTGTGACTAAAGTGGGATCAGGGGATGGGGATTGCGCAGGTGCAGGCGCTGGTAGTGCGAGTTTGCTGGGCGCGCTTATATTCAACGTAGGGAGCGGCGAATCCGGCAACAAGGAAGGCGCTGATGTGGCGATGCGGAGGTCGCCGGGGAGCGTGCGCACGTTTTCCAGCGTATCGGCAGGCGGCAGCCACTGGCGGAGTGGCATCGGGTAAATCTCGCCGTAGTTCCATTGCGCAGGCGTGGCGGCGGTCGTGCTTGGAGTGGTCGCTGCGGTATTGATGACGATTGCTGGAATGGAAGGTTTCGATGCCCTGTTAAACTCTTCCGCCACGATGGGTTTTTCGGTATCGGTATCGTTTTTTGGCTTTGAGCATCCGGCAAACAGGACTGCGATCATTGCGAGGAGCGCGAGTTTAATGAGCACAGTCACACCGGGAGTGGACTGCCTGCCACGCGGTGCGCCTTCGAACGCAATGCTGCGAATCATGTTCACGCTGCGCATGGCTACTTCATTCCCTCCAGACCCTTCTTCGCCAATTCGGCCCACGTGCTTTTGGGCGAATCATTGATGACTTGCTGCCAGAGCGCCTCGGCAGCGAGCGGTTTTTTCAACTCCATCTGAGCCCGTGCTGCAGCGCAGCGCGCTGCGGCATTCCATTCAGGGTAACGGTAGGTGTAGGGAATGACGAGCAGCGCGGTGATGGCATCATCGTAGCGTTTCTGCTCCATGCGGCAGAGGCCGATCTGCAATTGCGATTTGGCCGCGATTTCCGCATACGAGCGCTTGGGCACTTCTGAAAACGCAGCAACGGCGTTGTCGTAGTTCTTTTGATTCTTCCAAGCCCATCCGATGCCATAGCGCGCTTCGTCGAACCACTGGCTTTGCGGATAGCGCTGCAAAAGCGTTTCAAATGTCTGGCGGCTCGCGTCCCACTGTCCGGCTTCGGCGTAGGCATGGCCGAGGCGGAGCACTGCGCGGTCACTTACGCTGGCGAGGTTGCGGAGTTTTTCGTCATCACGGAAAGGAAGCCACTGCTCGATCGCTTTGGCCCAGTTTTCCTGCTGCAGAAACACCTCGCCTACAATGGCACGCGCTTCGATGCCGTCGGGATTGTCTGGCGCGGCGAGAAGTGGCTGCAAATTTGCGAGGGCTTCCGCGGGATTCTTTTTTGCGAGGCTCGCGGCGGCAAGGCCGAGCCGGGTGCGTGCAGGAATTTCTGTGGCGGGGATTTTATCAAGTGTTGTGGAGAGCAGTTCCCTCGCGGCATCGCCTTCGCCACGTGCGTTGTGGATTTCAGCCAGTTCGTTGCGGGCTTGAGATGCAACGGGTGACGCGGGTGCAGCGGCAATGATCTTTTTGTAAGCCTCGATGGCTCGTTGCTCGGATGGCGGACGGGAAAGCGGTGCGGGAGCAGGTGCTGGTGTGCCGACCACAGGGGAGCGCTGAGCATTCAGCCGTTGTGTTTCGTCCTCCACATCAGCGAGCAAACGGTAGCACCACACGGCTTCGTAGAGCATTCGCAAATGCGCATCGGAGGAGACGGCGGCAGTGCGCAGTTGCTCGGCCTGAACGAGGAAGGCATCGGTAGAATCGCGGAGGGCATCGCTCTGAGTATCGAGTATCTTTTGCGCAGCTGTGATTTCCTCCGGCTTCGCATCCGGCTTTGTGAATGCCGTGCGCGCGGGGGCGAGAAGTGCGGCGATCTCTTCCCGCTTGCACTGGTTCACGCGCCATTCTGCGTTCAGCGCCTCGGGTTTGCCGGGAAATTGTTTCACTATCGCCTCAAACTGTGCTCGCGCTTCGGGCAGTTTTCCGGATTCCTTCAGGGCGACTGCGTGTTCGTATTGAATCACGGGCACCCACGATGCACGCGCGGGCTCGCCAGCGAGTCGCCCTTCGTGCTGCGCGCGACAGTTTGCCATTACAGCCACTGCCTCTACAGCCTTGCTCTGTGAGCGCAGGAGGACGGAAAGACGCAGTAATGCGAGCGGAGCATTTGGCGTGGTGCTCAGAGGCGGGTTTTGAAATTGAGTGAGCGAGGCGATGGCGGTGGCCGAATCGCCTAGGAGCGCCTGGCATTTTGCCAGCTCGAATACGGCTGTGGAGCGAGTCGGCTCTTTGTCGGTCAGTTTTATCGCGCGGTCGTAGGCATCTCGTGCAGCGGCGAGGCTGACTGTGCGCTGCGTCTGCACGGTCTTGAATGCGGCGAGACGCTGATGGCAATGGCCAAGCTTCAGGAGCGCATCCGGTCCCTGCGGACTTTTGTCCTGGGTTGCTATGAAATTCTCCAGCAGCTTGGCCGCTTGTTCTGCCTGTTGGATCATGGCCGCCGGCTGGGTTGTATTATCCGTTTCCGCAGGCAGATCGCGCAGCAGGCAATCAGCGAAAAGATATGGAACTGTCACGAGTTCTCCCGTGCGATCTGCAACAGGTATCGTGTCGAAAGTCATTCCGGATTCCGTGTAGTTACCCAGGCGATAGAGCGCATTTGCAAGTCCGTGGCGCGCCATGTTGAGGAAGGTAAATTCCGGATATTTGCGAACGATGCGTTTGTAGCGCGTGACTGCCTCGCCGAACGCCACCTTCTGCGCAGCGGGGTCGGCAATCTTGATTGCACGAAGATAGGCGCTTTCCGCACTGCGGAAAATCACCAGCGGCAGCAGGGTGCTGGCGGGATAAGTTGTTTCAAACTTGGTCGCGAGAGCCTCGGCCTCGGGAAACTGCGCTGCGAGAACACGTGCAGTGATTTCGCGCTGCATGGCCTCCTCCGCGCGTTCCAGCTTCTCGTTGATGATGAGTTCGTAGTTCGTGATCGCCTCCGGGTATTGCTTCGCGAGAGCGGCGGCGTCGGCGAGTTCCATCAATATCGCAGCGCGGCGAGCTTTCGCATCGACATCGGTCGCGGCAGGCGGCGGCATTTTTTGTGAAGCACGACGCATCAAATCGAGTGCGGCCGTGAGCGCCGGATCATACTCGGCAGGCTTGGCGGGATCTGCAGCCCCAATCTTTGCCCGGGCAAGCCAGAGCAGCGCCTGATCGCCGAGTTGCGGGTGTTCTTTCAAAGGATCGAGCACCGCGGTGGCCTCCGGGAATTTTTTAAGCTGCACATTGCACACACCTACGCGGAACTGCGCCTCGGGAGTCAGTAGCGACTTTGGATACTTCTGCGCAAATGCTGCGAATGCCGTAGCTGAATCGGCATGACGGCCTTCGTCGAAAGTGAGCACCGCGCTGTAAAACTCGGCACGACTCACGTGCTCCGGCGGCGGTTGGTTCGCAAGAGCTTCGAGCGAGGCTTTGTGCTCCGCTTTCAACGCCGCTGGATTCTGTAACGCTGCCTGCGCCGCTTTCTTTTGCTCTTCGTATCCCGCGAGAACGGCCTTGTAGTTTTGCGCAGCCTCGGCGCGCTGGCCGCTGAGATGCTGCGTGCGTGCGAGCAGATAGCGCGCATGGACGCCAAACTCCTGCGTGAATGGCGCGAGCGAATTCAATTCGCGTGATGCTGACACATAGTCCTTCAGCAATAAACTTGCGTGACCGAAATGATACGTCGCCAGTTTTCGGCTCGGGCTGTTCGACCAGGACGGGTCAGAAAGCAGAGGCCAGACAAGCTCAGCCGCCTCCTTCGCTTTTCCCGTGCGCAGGAACATATCCGCTTGATCGCAACGCGCCCGAACAAGCCACTCAGCATCTGCCGACAATCCCGCCGCTGCATCTCCAGCCGGCTTGATTCGCGCAACGAGCATGTCCGCAGCCGCCTGAAAAGCCTTCGCTGCTTCAGTGAAAGCCGCCGTCGCCGCCGCTCGTAATGCATCCGCCTCATTCGGCTTTGCGTCAATTTGCGCGAGCGACTGAATTCCCGTGAGACGCTGCGCGGCCCCCACGTGGTAAAGCGCGAGAGGACGTTCGGGAAACTCCACCGTCGAAGCCTGTGTAAAAGTCTCCAGCGCGCCCTTTGGATCTCCGGTCTCAAGCAAAGCAAGCCCGAGCGCATAGCGAGCCTGCGCTGCATCTTTGTGATTCGGAGCCACCCGCAAAAACTCCCGGAAGCGCTCCACAGCCACCGGAAACTGGCTGTCATTAAATGCACGCTTCCCTGTATTCAGCACCACTAGTGCAGCATCATCCGGGGAAAGAGCCTGTGCATGCAGCGCGGTCACCGAGCAGGATGCGAAAATGATGGTCGACGCAAATTTTGCGAGACATCGGGCTCGCAGGAAGGGGTTGGCAATAATCATAGAGGAAATACAAATCAAAATCGTGAGGATTGCTTAGTAGATTGAGGAAGAAAACGCATCCTTTGCACAAAATAGTTCATTCACGAGATGTCGATGCATGGATTGCGCAAACACTAGAAAATCTTCGAATCAGCTAAATATGAGCACCCCGTCCTAGACGCCATGACGAGCGAACTGCCAAAGATCTATCCATATCGCAGCGCATGCTGATTTGACTCTGAAGACGGGCCTAAGGCTGGTAGCATGCCTCAACATCACGAGAACCCAGCTGCTCGCCGAGTTCATGCTCGCTACAAACACACCAGAATGTTGATTTCTCTCAGTGCGGGCTGTGAAACGTGCCTTCCAAAAAGCAGTGCCGAATTATACAGTATTCTCATTTTCATCAAATAATGGAAACGCCTCACACGTAGAATTTTAAAATTCTTATTACGGCAAGTCCGTCGCGCCCATGAGGAACTTGTCGCATTCGCGGGCGGCTCCTCGGCCTTCGTTGAAGGCCCAGACGACGAGGCTTTGGCCGCGGCGGCAGTCGCCGGCGGCGAAGACTTTCGGGATGTTCGTGGTGTATTTTTCGTGCTCGGCTTTGGCGTTGCTGCGTGGGTCGCGCTCGATGTTGAGAGCTTCGAGCAGTGGTTGCTCGGGTCCGAGGAAGCCCATGGCGAGGAGGACGAGTTCGCACGGGAGGACGCGCTCGGTGCCGGGGACATCGACGGGGATGAACTGGCCTTTGTCGTTTTTCTCCCACTTGATTTCGACGAGGTGGACGGCGCTGACGTTGCCGTTCGCGTCGGTATCGAATTTCTTTGCGGTGGTGACATAGACGCGCGGGTCGGCGCCGAATTTTGCGGCGGCTTCCTCCTGGCCGTAGTCCATTTTGTAGGTCTTGGGCCATTCGGGCCATGGGTTGTCCTTGGCGCGTTCGAGCGGAGGTTTTGGCAAAATTTCCACCTGTGTGACAGTTGTGCATCCGTGGCGCATAGATGTGCCGACGCAATCGGTGCCGGTGTCGCCGCCGCCGATGATGACGACGTTTTTGCCCTTCGCGGTGATGGGCGGTTCGGTGCCGTCGAGCAGGGCCTTGGTGTTGGAATGGAGGAATTCCATGGCGAAGTGGATGCCTTTGCTGTTGCGGCCTTCGATGGGGAGGTCGCGCGGTTTGGTCGCGCCGGTGCAGAGGACGACGGCGTCGAAGTCGGTTGTGAGTTCCTGTGCGGTGATGTCTTTGCCGATCTCGGTGTTGCAGCGGAACGTGACGCCTTCGCGCTCCAGCAGACCGATGCGGCGGAGGACGACCTGGTTTTTATCGAGCTTCATGTTGGGGATGCCATACATGAGCAGCCCGCCCGGACGGTCGGCGCGCTCGAATACGGTGACCCAATGGCCGGCTTTGTTGAGCTGCGCGGCGGCGCTCAAGCCAGCGGGGCCGGAGCCGACGACGGCAACTTTTTTGCCGGTGCGGGATTTCGGCGGCTCGGGTGTGACCCAGCCTTCGTCCCAGCCTTTATCAATGATGGAGACCTCGATGTTTTTGATGGTCACCGGCGGGTTGTTCATGCCGAGCACGCACGAGCCTTCGCACGGCGCGGGGCAGACGCGTCCGGTGAACTCCGGGAAGTTGTTCGTCTTGTGCAGACGGTCGAGCGCTTCCTTCCACAGGCCGCGATAAATGAGGTCGTTCCACTCGGGGATGAGGTTGTTGATGGGGCATCCGCTGGCCATGCCGCTGATGAGCGTGCCGGTGTGGCAAAACGGGATGCCGCAATCCATGCAACGCGCGCCCTGCTGCTTGAGCTTCGGCTCGTCCATGTGCTCGTGGAATTCGTTCCAGTCGTTGATGCGTGCGATGGCGCTGCGGTCGAGCGGAAGTTCGCGCGCGAATTCAAGGAAGCCTGTTGGTTTGCCCATAAGTGTTAGTTGGATTGGTAGATGGTTTTGCCCGCAGATTTCGCAGATTTCGCAGATTGGGGCTGCGTGATGCGGATGTCTGTCCTGGACGGATGAGTTGTGTTGATGAAAAATGCGCGTGACTCACAGAGTGAAAAATCTGCGAAATCTGCGAAATCTGCGGGCGAAAACCTAGGAATCATTCTGTGGGTTCGATGTAGCCGTTGACGACTCGTTTGTATTGCAGGCTCTCGCTGCCGAAGTTCAGTAAGAGCCCGCGTTTGTATCCTGTGGCCTTCAGGTAGTTCAGCAGTTGCGCCTCGTCTTTGCTGGTCAGGTTTTCCGTGGCTTTCAGTTCGACGATAATGTCGCCGAAACCGATGAAGTCCGCGCGGTAGTCGCAGTTGAGCTTTTTGCCTTTGTAAATAACGGCGACTTCGATTTCCCGCTGATAGACTATCTGCTGGGCAACGAGTTCGTGCTCCATCGCCTCTTGATATACACGCTCCAAAAAACCGTGGCCGAGCACCCGATGGATTTCCATCGCGGCTCCGATAATGGCGTAGGTTTGTTTGTCTTTCATGTCTTTGTCCGCAGATTTCGCAGGTTCGGTATTTGTGTGTGAAGGTTGGTCGTGAAAATGCGGCTTAAACTCTGTGGTTCCGTTTCGTCCAGATTCCCGACTCACAGAAAAATAATCTGCGAAATCTGCGGGCAAAACCTATCCGCCGCCCACGCGGGCTGCGTCTTTCGAGTTGGCCTCGAAGGCTGCGTTGAGCGCGTCGTCGCCGGTCAGTCCGGCGGCTTGTGCTTTTTTGATTTCCTGCAGCACGCGCTTGTAGTCTTTCGGCATCACTTTGATGAACTTCGCGCGCATCGCGTCCCAATTGCTCAGGATCTTTGCGGCGCGGGTGCTCTTGGTGTTGATGGCGTGTTCTTCGATCAAGCCTTTCAGCGTAGCGGTGTCTTCGTCGTCGAGTTGCTCGAGCGCGACCATCTGCTGGTTGCACTTTTTCGGGAAGTCGCCCTTTTCATCGAGCACGTAGGCCACGCCGCCGGACATGCCTGCGGCGAAATTGCGGCCGGTCGCGCCGAGGATGACGACGGTGCCGCCTGTCATGTATTCGCAGCCGTGGTCGCCCACGCCTTCGACGACTGCGGTGACGCCGGAGTTGCGGACGCCGAAGCGTTCGCCGGCCATTCCGCGAATGAATGCCTCGCCGGCGGTTGCGCCGTAAAACGCGACGTTGCCGATGATGATGTTTTCTTCCGCGACGAATGTGGACGCGGCTGGCGGATACAGGATGAGCTTCGCGCCCGAGAGTCCTTTGCCAAAGTAATCGTTCGCGTCGCCTTCGAGCGTGAACGTCATTCCTTTCGGCATGAATGCGCCAAAACTCTGGCCAGCGCTGCCTTCGAATTTGATCTGAATCGTGTCCTCCGGCAGTCCGGCGGCTCCATATTTCTTCGTGACTTCGTTGCCGGTGATGGTGCCGACGACCCGGTTGACGTTCCGCACTTTCACCGTCGCGTTCACTTTTTCGCCGCGCTCGATTGCGGGTTTGCAAATGTCGAGCAGCGTCGTGAGGTCGAGACCTTTCTCGAGTCCATGATCCTGCTTGAGCGTGCAGTAGCGGCCGACTTCCGGTCCGACTTCCGGCTGGTAAAGAATCGAGCTGAGATCGATGCCCGAAACTTTCCAGTGCTCGATTGCCTGCTTCGGCTCCAGGAATTCCGTGCGTCCCACCATTTCGGTGAGCGAGCGGAAGCCGAGTTGAGCCATGAGCTCGCGCACTTCCTGTGCGATGAACTTCATGAAATTGACCGCGTGCGCCGGGTCGCCGGTGAACTTTTTGCGCAGCACCGGGTCCTGCGTGGCGACGCCGACGGGGCACGTATTCAGATGGCAGACGCGCATCATGATGCAGCCGAGCGCGACGAGCGGCGCGGTGGCAAAGCCAAATTCCTCAGCGCCAAGCAGCGCTGCCACGACGACGTCGCGGCCCGTTTTGAGCTGGCCGTCCGTCTCGACGACGATGCGCGAGCGGAGATTGTTCAGCACGAGCGTCTGGTGCGTTTCAGCGAGGCCGAGTTCCCACGGGATGCCCGCGTGTTTGATGGAGCCCATCGGTGAAGCGCCGGTGCCGCCATCGTAGCCGGAGATGAGCACGACATCCGCGTGCGCCTTGGAAACGCCCGCCGCCACAGTGCCCACGCCGACTTCCGCGACGAGCTTCACGCTCACGCGTGCGGCGCGGTTCGAGTTTTTCAAATCGTGAATGAGCTCCGCGAGATCCTCGATGGAGTAAATATCATGATGCGGCGGTGGCGAGATGAGTCCCACGCCCGGCGTGCTGTGACGCACCTTCGCGACCCACGGATACACCTTCGAGCCGGGGAGCTGTCCTCCTTCGCCGGGCTTCGCGCCCTGCGCCATCTTGATTTGGATTTCCTTCGCGTTCGTCAGGTAGTGACTCGTCACGCCGAAACGTCCCGATGCAACTTGCTTGATTGCGCTGTTCTTCGAGTCGCCTTCCGCGTTCGTCCAAGTAAAGCGCTCGGGGTCTTCGCCACCTTCGCCGGTGTTCGATTTTCCGCCGATGCGGTTCATCGCAATCGCGAGCGCTTCGTGCGCTTCACTCGAGATCGAGCCGTAGCTCATCGCGCCCGTTTTAAATCGAGTAAGGATGCTCTCGATGCTCTCCACTTCCTCGATTGGAATCGCCTTGCCGCCTTTGAAATCGAGCAATCCGCGCAGTGTGCACCACTTCTTGTTCTGCTCGTTCACCTCGGCCGAGTATTGCTTGAAGATCGTGTAGTTCCCCTGACGCACCGACGCTTGCAGTTTGTGCACGGTCGTCGGGTTAAAGAGATGCTCCTCGCCGTCTTTGCGCCATTGGTAATTGCCGCCGACCTCCAGCGTGTTGCTCGTCGCCGAGCTCTTCGGGAATGCGTGCGAGTGGCGCATCGCAACTTCTCCCGCGATTTGCTCCAGGCCGATTCCCTCGATGCGCGACGCGGTCCACGTGAAGTATTCCTCCACCACCGCGCTGCTGAGTCCCACCGCTTCGAAAATCTGCGCGCCGCGATACGATTGCACGGTGCTGATTCCCATCTTCGAAGCCACTTTCACGACGCCCTTGATGGCCGCTTTCGCGAAGTTCTTGCACGCCGTCTTGTGGTCGATGTTGCCGAGCAATCCCTGCTTGATCATGTCGTCCAGCGTCTCGAACGCGAGATACGGATTCACCGCGCCGATGCCGTAGCCGATGAGCAGCGCAAAGTGATGCACCTCGCGTGGCTCGCCCGATTCGAGAACGAGGCCGACCTTTGTGCGGGTGCCTTCGCGGATGAGGTGATGGTGCA
Source organism: Chthoniobacteraceae bacterium (assembly GCA_947476045.1). Lineage (GTDB taxonomy): Bacteria > Verrucomicrobiota > Verrucomicrobiia > Chthoniobacterales > Chthoniobacteraceae > SXWH01. The sequence goes on along the minus strand of CANJNZ010000043.1, from coordinate 13,792 downwards.
GCCCGCTCGTCGCGAGAAGCGACGGAATCGGCGCCAGCTCCGCGTTCACTCCGCGGTCGCTGATGATGATAATGTTCACGCCGTCTTCCACCGCCTGCGACGCCTTCGCGCACACTTCGGTCATCGCCTTGCGTAGCGCATTTTCGCCGCCCTCGACGGGATACAAAATCGGGATCGTCACTGACTTGAAGCCCTCTTCGTTGATGTGCTTGAGCTTCGCGAACTGCTCATTCGTGAGCACCGGCGAGTCGAGCGCGATGAGGTGGCAGCTCTTCGGTTGCGGGTCGAGAAGGTTGCCCTCCGAGCCAATCGTCGTGAGCGTGCTCGTGATGATTTCCTCGCGGATACAGTCAATCGGCGGATTCGTCACCTGCGCGAAGAGCTGCTGGAAGTAGTTGAAAAGCGACTGCGACTTGTTCGAAAGAACGGCGATTGGCGTGTCCGTGCCCATCGAGCCCACGGCTTCCACACCGTCGCGCGCCATCGGCACCATCAGCATCCGCAAGTCTTCAAACGAATACCCGAACGCCTGCTGCTTCTTCAGCACCGTCGCGTGATCCGGCTCCGGCAAATGATCCACTTCTTCCATCTTCGCCAGCGGGAGCAGGTTTTCATTCAGCCACGAACGATAAGGCTGCGCCGTCGCGATCTTCCGTTTGATTTCCTCGTCCGGAACGATGCGCCCCTGCTCCATGTCCACGATGAACATGCGGCCCGGCTGTAACCGTCCTTTGATTGCGATATTCTCCGGCGGAAACGGAAGCACGCCCGCCTCGCTCGCCATCACCACGATGTCGTCTTTCGTCACGTAGTAACGCGAAGGCCGCAGACCGTTGCGGTCGAGCGTCGCGCCGATCATTTTGCCATCGGTGAAAGCGACCGACGCCGGTCCGTCCCACGGCTCCATGAGGCACGAGTGGTATTCGTAAAACGCCTTCAGCTCATCGCTCATCGACTCGTGACCGCTCCACGGTTCCGGAATCATCATCATCATCGCGTGCGGCAGCGAACGCCCCGCGAGCACGAGAAGCTCCAGCACATTGTCGAACATCGAAGAGTCCGAACCATTCGGATTCACCACCGGCAGCGTCTGCTTGAAGTCCTCGCCAAACAGCGGCGAATCCGCCAGCGACTGACGCGCGTGCATCCAGTTGATATTCCCGCGCAGCGTGTTGATTTCACCATTGTGCGCGATGTAGCGATACGGATGCGAACGGTCCCAGCTCGGGAACGTATTCGTCGAAAACCGCGAGTGAACCAACGCCAGCCCCGACTTCATATCCGGGTCGCTCAGGTCCGGGAAATACTTGCCCACCTGGTCCGTCAGCAACATGCCTTTATAGACCAGCGTCTTGTAAGACAGACTGCACACATACCAAAAATTGCCGCCCGGCAAAGTCGAGCACCGGATCTCGTTAAACGACCGTTTGCGGATCACATAAAGCTTCCGCTCAAAAGCCGCATCGTCCGCGCAATTCTCCCCGCGCTCGATAAAGGCCATCATCATCGCCGGCTCCGCGCCCTTCGCAGTCTCGCCGAGCGAAGAATTGTCCGTAGGCACCTTCCGCCAGCCGAGGAAATACTGCCCTTCCGCCGCCACAATCTTTTCAAAAGCCTCCTCCAGCTTCCTGCGAAGCGTCGGATTCTTGGGCATGAAAACAAGCCCCGCTCCATACTGACCTTCCGCTGGAAGTTTAAACTTCCCCTCCGTCACCTTGCGCAAAAATTCATGCGGCATCTGCATCAAGATACCCGCGCCATCGCCCGTATTCACCTCCGCACCACACGCACCGCGGTGGTCGAGATTCATGAGCATTTGCAGTCCCTGCGCCACGATGTCGTGCGATTTCTTCCCCTTCATGTGAGCGATGAAGCCGACGCCACATGCGTCATGCTCAAACCGTGGGTCGTAAAGTCCCTGCTTTTTTGGTAGTCCGTTATTGTTCATTTTTCTGATCGTTCGTATCGGGAGCGCGACAGTGCAACTCAGTGAGAGCATCCAGCACACTTCCCATGCTTCCTTCCCTCACCCAGGCCGCAGCCCGAAGGCAGGAAGGCACGCGCATGTAGGTGAGAGTTTCGAGTCGGTCAAACCAAACTATGAGCGTCTTTGAAAATCACTCATTTCGTCTTACGCCATTAGCGCCTTTACGACGTTGCCGTGAACATCAGTAAGACGAAAATTACGACCCGCATAATTAAAGGTAAGCTTTTCATGATCGAGACCCATGAGGTGGAGGATTGTGGCGTGCAGGTCGTGGACGTGGACGGGATTTTCCACGGCCTTGTAGCCGTAGTCGTCGGTGGAGCCGTAGCTAAGACCGCCCTTCACCCCGCCGCCGGCCATCCACATCGTGTAGCCCTTTGCGTTGTGGTCGCGTCCGTCGGGACGGCGTCCATCGGGCGTGCGGCCAAATTCGCCGCCCCACACGACGAGCGTGTCCTTGAGCAGGCCGCGCGACTTTAGATCCTGCAACAGCGCGGCGATGGGCTGGTCAATCGCGCCGCAGTTTTTCTGGAGTGCAGTTGTGAGGTTTTGGTGCTGATCCCATCCGGGCTGGCAGACTTCGACGAAACGCACGCCTGCTTCGATGAAACGACGCGCCATGAGGCACTGGCGCGCGAAGCCGTCGGTCTGGCGCTCGCCGATGCCGTAGAGCTTGAGCGTCTCGGGCGTTTCTTTCGTGAATTCCATGACGCGTGGAATTTCGCTCTGCATCCGAAACGCCAGCTCGAATGACTCGATGACGCCCTCGACTTCGCGGTCTCCACTCGTGGAGTAGAGAAAATCGCGGTTCATCGCCTGAACGAGGTCGAGCTGTTTGCGCTGAAGTTCGCGGGGTAAATCGCTGTTGGTGATGTTCGGGATTCTTGCCGCTGCTCCTGCCGCTCCGTCGCCGTCCTTCTCCCTAGCAGCGCCAATGCGCGTGCCCTGGTAAATCGCGGGGAGAAATGCGCTACCGTAGTTTTGCGAGCCGAACTGCACGGGCGGATTGATCGTGATGAAGCCAGGGAGATTTTGGTTTTCGGTGCCAAGGCCATAGAGCATCCACGCGCCCATGCTGGGGCGGACAAATTGCGCGCTACCGGTGTGGAGTTGCACGAAGGCTTGCGGGTGATTCGGGATGTCGGTGTGCATCGAGCGGACGAGGCACATTTCGTCCGCCTGCTTCGCGAGATGGGGAAAAAGTTCGCTGATCCAAAGCCCGCTCTTTCCACTCTGCGAAAACTTAAATGGCGATCCGAAAAGCTTGGAGCCAGCGCCGCGCGCACCGCCGGGTTTGCCACTGTCTGCGTTGAGTTTTGGTTTGTAGTCGAAAGTGTCCTGGCACGCCGGGCCGCCTTGCATCGCGAGAAAGATGACGCGTTTTGCACGTGCCGCGAAGTGAGGCACCTTGGGAAGCAGCGGGCTCGCCGCTTGTGTTGCAGTGGTCTCAGCGTGGGCGAGTGCTTTGAAAGCGAGCCAGCCAAATCCGCCGGAAACGGTGCGCAGTAAGTCGCGACGTGTGAGCATTTGAGGGAGGACATCGCGGCATTCAAATGGACGGTTCGTGTTCATGGCGGTGTGACTTTAGCGGATGTAGCGGAACTCGGCGGAGGCAAAGAGTGCCTGACAAAATGTTGCCCACGATTGCTGGGCGGCGGCTTCTTTCGATGTGTCCCTTGCGGGGATGAGCGAGCGAGCCTCACTCAGAAGGTAGGCGTGTGCGCGCTGGAATTCGGACGTGGTTGCCGCCCTGCCGAGTGTGAGTTGGTGCGCGAGATTGATGCGACCGGGGAAGTCCAGCGGCGCAGCGAGGACGCGTTGCGCGAGGGCATCAGCCTGCTCGCGCACGAAGCGGTTGTTCATCAAGTAAAGCGCCTGAGAAGGGACATTCGTGACATCGCGCGAGGCGATGACGAGGCTCGGCTCGGCGAAGTCGAAAAGATCGAGCACCTCGGGGACGCTGTCGCGGACGATGGGGAGATAGACGCTGCGTTTGTGCGATTCGTAGTTGGTGAAAGCCTCGGGCTTCACGCCTCTGCCGACGTAGGCCTCGCCGACGGTCGCGACAAAGGAACCTTGCGGCGGCGTGACGTCGAGTTGTCCGCTCGCGGCGAGCATCGCATCGCGGATGGCCTCGGCGTCGAGGCGTCGCGGGGCCTGCCGCCAAAGTAAATGGTTGTCGGGGTCAATGGACATCGCCTTGGAATCGCTCGCGCTGCCGAGTTGGTAGGCGCGCGTTTGCACGATGGAGCGGATGAAAGTTTTCACACTCCATCCATCGCGCATGAATTGCACCGCAAGCGCATCGAGCAGCGCCGGGTTGCGCGGCTTCTCGCCAGTCGTGCCGAAGTTGTCCGCCGTGCCGACGATGCCTTCGCCAAAAAGATGCTGCCACACGCGATTCACCATCACGCGGGCGGTGAGTGGATTCGTCGGTGCAGTGAGCCAGTTGGCGAGTTCGAGGCGTCCGCTCGCAGTGCCCGGGATTTTTGGTAAAGTGCCGCTCGTGAGCACGGGGACGACGCCACGCGGGATCATGTCCGCAGGCTGGTCAATTTCCCCTCGCACGAGGAGTCGCGCATCGCCGGGGCGCGCTTCTAGCACGCCCATACACTCGGTTTTTGTGCTGGGGTTTGCGGGTGCGGCGTAGGCGTTTTTGTTCGCGGGAATTTTTTCGGCGATGCGCGCCATGATGCGCTCCATCGCCTGCTCCTGCTTCGCAGGAGGGAGTGACTTGACTCGCTCCGCTGCCTTCGGGTTGCGCCTTTCGAGACGCGCAAGCTTTTGTTTGAAATCCATTTTCGGCGCAGTCGGTGCCGGACTCGTGGCGACGACACCCGGCGATGGCGCGGGCATTTTCTCCACCGTGGAAAGCGGGATGAGCGGCGATCCGTTTTTGTTCTTCGCGTTGCCCTCGACGCCGAAATACGTCTCGCTGCTTTTAAAAATCCCGGCCATCGCGTAGTAGTCCTTTTGCGCGATGGGATCGAATTTGTGATCGTGGCACCGTGCGCAGGCGACCGTCGTGGCGAGCACCGCGCGTGTCGTAGTGTCTATCTGCTCGTCCACCATGTTCATCCGGAAAAGCTCGCGGTTTTTTTCGTTCAGACTTTTGGTGCCGATGGCCAGAAAGCCCGTGGCGATGAGCAGTTGATCGCGCTGCTCCGGCGTGCTGTGTGGCAACAAATCGCCCGCGATTTGTTCGCGGATGAACTGGTCATAAGGCTTGTCCGCGTTCATCGCCGCGATTACCCAGTCGCGATACCGCCACGCCGTCGGGAACGTGTAGTTGCGCTCCTTCCCGCTGCTCTCGGCATAGCGCGCCACATCCAGCCAGTGACGCCCCCATCGCTCGCCGAACTGCGGTGACGCCAGCAGCCTGTCCACGATCTTTGCGTAGGCGTTTGGCGAGTTGTCCTTCACAAAAGCATCCACCTCCTCCGGGCGCGGCGGCAGACCGATAAGATCAAAATACACACGGCGAATCAGCGTCGCCTTGTCCGCATCCGTCACGGGATGCAGCCCCTTCGCCTCCATCGCTGCGAGGAGAAAACGATCCACATCACCGCGCGGCCATGTTGCATCTTTCACAGCGGGCGCTGCCACTGCTTTCGGCGGCTGGAAGGCCCAAAACTTCCGCCCTTCCTCCAAGTCCCACGTCTTGCGCACCACGATTTTCCCCGCCGTGTTCTCGCGCGGATCAGGCGCGCCCATTTGGATCCACTGCGTAAATTTCGCGATCACATCATCCGGCAATTTTCCGCCCTCTTTCTTCGGCGGCATGGCGATGTCCTTGTCCGTGTAACTCATCGCCTTGATGAGCAGGCTGTCCTTCAAATTTCCCGGCACCACCGCGTGTCCGGTGTCGCCCCCGGCGCGGATTCCCTCGCGCGTGTCCAGCAACAGCCCGCCCTTCGTCTTCCCGCTCTCCGTCGAATGGCATCCGTAACACTTCTGCGAAAGCACAGGCCGGATGTGCTTTTCAAAAAACTCCACGCCCCCCGCATCCACCACACCTACCACTGGCACATCCGGCGTCAGCACTGCGCGGGCACTTGAAACAACGAGCAAACTGGCGAAGAAAATATTACGCATGGCAGTCACGTGAATGGGAATAGCACATATGCCGGGAATTGGGACGGGAATCTACGCCGACTCCGTCTTCACTCCATCGAGTGCAGGCCGATCATGTTGCCCTCGGTGTCGAGGAGCAACGCGATGAAGCCGAATTGGCCGATGGAGAATTTTTCTTTCACAACTCTTCCGCCGTTTTGCGCAGCGCGCGATGCCTCCACGGCGCAGTCGGCGCAGGAGAAGTAAATGAGCGTGCCGCCGCCGCCGGAATCTTTGCACTCCATTTTCACGAGCGCACCGGCGCAACCGGGTTTGTCGTGCTGCATCGGGAACGCCCACAATTCGATGCCGGGACTTTCCAAGCGTTCGAGCGTCACTTGAAATGTGTTTTGATAAAACGCCCTGGCCCGGTCCATGTCCTGCACATAGATCTCGAACCAACCTACGGGATTGCGATGGGCATTCATGATGGGTGTGATGTGATGAGCAGCCTGATGTCAGCGATGCATTTCGCCGGCTCAAGAGCCGACTTCTATGCCGATGACCGTCGGCGGACGGAGGAGGACGTTCGCATTGGTCGCAAGGCTGAGGGTGTCGTTGCCGATACCGCCGTCCACTTTGAAGCCGGCGAAGGTGGTGATCTTCAAGTTGGCGTTGTTGTTTCCAATGCTGGCGGTGTCGTCACCGGCACCGAGGGATACGACGAATGGGAGAAGGAAACTTGACGCAGCGGCACCTACGGCAGTGCGCTCGACATCGAGGATATCGTTGCCTTTGCCTGTGACGATGCTGACGGCACCGCTTGCTTCGATATTGTCGAGTTTGATCGTATCCACTGCGGAGCCGCCGAGGATTTTGAGCGGGCCGTTGGTGAGAATGTTTGAGATGGTGATCCCGTTCGCGGAGGTGGTCTTGCTAAAGTCCACGGTAAGTCCCCCGGCGAAGGTGAGAAGGCTGGTGTTGCTCATGTTCAGCATGCCAAAGGTGCCGGTGGAGAGGGTCGCCTTGCCGGAGATAGTGCCGGCGGCCTGAATGGTGAAGGTGCTGTCCGCCCCGCCGCGGATAGTGAGCGCGCCGTCAAGGATGAGGTTCGGTGAAACCAGCGTGGTGACAAAAAGTTTTCCTGTGCTGGTGGCTGTGAGGGGACCGGAAATTTTCAAGGGAGCGCTGCTACAGGCGATGACGATGGTGCTGCCGTTGCCCGCCCCCGTGTTCATGTTGAGACCGGCTCCGAAGTCGAGCAATTGGTCGCCGGTGCCGTTGATCAGCACAATCGTGTCGGATCCCGGACCGCAGAGGAAATTGACGGGGCCGGCGAAGACGCACTTCGATGTGGCGTTGACGAAGGTCGAGTTCGTGATGTCTTTCAGCGCAATAGTGGTTTTGCCTCCGACATAAATTCCGGCTGAACCGAGAACCGTGACGTGGGAGCCCGTGCCACTGGTGAACGTGACGTTTTTAGCGAAACTGAGGTTAAAACTTGTCGCCGACGCTGTGGGAGTGAGCACGATGGTGTTATTCCCATTGCCGTTGATGATGGAGAAGTTTCCGCTGGCGTTGAACGAACCTGCGGTGACGCTGACGACGTTGTTTCCTTCACCCAAGCGCATGGAGAAGTCGCCGAGAAATTTCTGTGCGCCTGCACCAGCGAGGGTGACGACGCTGTCCGTGTCCTTACCGCCTTTGATCATGGTTTTACCGATGACGGTCATCGTGCCGAGCGTAGTCGTGTTTGCTCCGTCGCCGTTATCGGCGGTGATTGAAGTAAAGACGCCGCTGGTGGTGAGTTTGTCGTCACCGATGCCAAGCTTGGAAACGAGTTTGGGCTGGGCGGCGGTGACGTTGAGTGTGGCGGCCGTGGTGGCACCGTTAAAAAAAATGTCGGTGCCGCCTGCGGGGACGATGTCGGTGGTGCCGTTTGCGAGGACGTTGACGGTGACTTCATTGCCCGCCTCATCGCCAGTGATGGTTAGTAGGTCTCCGACCAGACTGACTTTTACGAGGCCAGCGGGGGCGATGCGGGATTCGAGTGGTTCGATGGTGGAGGAAGGGAGATGAGCGGAGGTGGCTTTCATAGTGCGCGCACCGTGGCAGGCGCCGCCGCCTTTTGCCAGCGCCTTTCTACACTGCTCCACGATGGTGATTGTGCGGCGGATTTCCTCCGTTTTGAAGCCGAGCGCGCCGGGTAAAAGCATGGCGAGTGACTAAAGGCCCGTGCTCATGCGCAGCTTTTCCCTATACAAAATCGATGGCGTGGAAATTTCCATTCGCGGGGTCGAGTAGGAAATCGTTGGCGGTCTTCGTTACGATGCGCTTCACACCGCTCACGCTCAGCTTGCCGATCTGCTCGGCGGTGATTCCGAAGAACTCGGTCGCGTTCGTGCTGCCGAAGGCGTTGCCGCCGATGATGACGCTGGCAATCTTTGCGAGGATTTTTGGCGTCGCGTTTGCGATGAGCACATCATTGCGCCCAAAGCCGTCGGTGGTGTCGTCTTTCACGCCGGCCACGAGATTGCTCGCAAGCCAGTCGCCGGTGATCGTCACGGCGCCGATGTTCGCATCGCCGTTTTGCGCGGCACCGGCGAGATCGTAACCGGCGAGAATCTCCGAACCTTCCACACGCCCGCCGACTTTGAGGCTCTTGATAGCAACGGCTTTTGCGGCATTCGCGGGTGCGAGTGTGCCGAGCGCGCTGATGCGGAAATCGACGAGATCGCCGCCGATCGTCACCGCGCCGAGTGTCGAGTCGGTCGCGAGCCGGCCATTACTGACGTTGCCATTGATCTTCACCGCACCGATTGCGCCGCCCGTGGCGATGAGCGTCGCACCGATGATGTCCGAGCGCACGTTGAGCGCGCCGAGTGCGCCGCTGAAGTCGCTGAGCAGTGAGCCGGGCGCAGCTTGCGTGTCGGTAGCGAAGCGGCCTATCGAGAAAACGCTGAGCGCCTTCACCGCGGGCTTGGCGGCGTCGCCGTCGCCCGCTTCGATCCGGCCCAGATCGCCGGCGAGAGTGACTTTGCCGAGATCGACACCTGAAGCGCTGATGAAGCCGACATTCACAAAACCGTCGCCGCCCGCGTTGCTGCGCTTGGCGGAGATGGTGATGTCGGTGCCGCCGAACAGGCCGAGGGTGGTGAGGTCGAGCGTTTGCAACTGCTCGCCGCCGACCGAGCCGGACGCGGCGAGGTGGAACATCCCGGCGGTGAGTCCGCCTTTGCTGCTCTTTACGGTCACGAGGTCGCCGTCCACGTCGGTGAAGGTCGCGCTCTTGCCGGTCGCTGCGACGTTGAGTCCCGGCGTCGTCGGCGGCGTCGCGGGGGCGCTTGCGCCGATTTCGAAGATGTTCACGTCGCCCGTCGCGCCGACGGCGAGATCATCGAGGCCGGTGGTGAGCGGGAAAGCGGTGACGCCTATTTTGAAGCTGCCGACTTCCTGCGCGACGAAGCCGAAGTGATCCGTGGTCGGGTCGCTCGTGCCGAGCACGCCCGCAGCGATTGTGATGGAAGTGATGCGCGCGGTGATTGCAGGCTGGTCGGTGAAAGGCGCGCCGGGTGTGATGAGCCCGTCGTCCGTGGTGCCGAAGAGCAAATCCGTCCCGCTTGTCGCACCTGCGGCGATGGTGCTCGCGGACCATACGCCGTCCACTTTCACCGCGCCGATCTGCACGTCGGGATTTTTCGCTTCACCGGCGAAGTTGTAGCCCGCCAGCACGAGCGAATTCTCCACGTTACCGCCGACGGTGAACGACTTGATCGCGAGTGCTGCGGCTGTGGTCGCTGGCGCTGCCTTACCGAGGGCGCTGATCGTGGAATCGAGCAAGTCGCCACCGATGGTGATCGCGCCGAGCGTCGTGCCTGCGCCGATTTTCGCACCGCTCACGCTGTCGCCCACGGTGATCGCGCCGATGGGCCCGCCCGTCGCATTCACACTCGCTCCGTAGATCCCTGTGAGCACTTTCAGCGCGCTGAACCCTCCGCCGATATCGCTCTGGAGCGATCCGCCCGCTGCCTGCGTATCAAGCCCGTAGCGACCGAGCGAATACACGCTGACCACGCCCGCACCCGGCGTCGTGAGCGTGCCGTCGCCCGCGTCGAGTTGGCCGAGGTCGCCGTCAATAGTGACTGCTGCGAGGTCAATGCCCGTCGCTTTGAGCGCGCCGAGATGCACCTCGCCATCGCCCGTGCCGCCGGACGGAGTCGTCGCCGAGACGGTGATGCTCGCACCGCTGAAGCCTGCGAGATCGCGAGTCAGATCAATCGCCTGCAAAGAGCCGGACTCAAGCGTGAAATCACTACGGTGAAAGCTGCCCTTGGTGGTCTTTACTGTCACGAGGTCGCCGTCGCTCTCGAACATGGTCGCCGTTTTCCCATCCATGGAGATCGCGACTTGTGGCGCGCCAAAGATCACATAGCTCGTGCCGCGACTGATGTTGGGCGTGCCGGGCGCACCGACGAGCAGGTCGGCGAAGCCGTCGTTGTTCACATCCCCCGCGCTGCTCAGTGCAGCGCCGAGCGCGGCGTTACTTGACGTGGTGTTCACAGTAAAGCCATTCGCACCGTTGAGCATCGTCGCCGAGATGATTTGCGATGCGGGGAAATCGGCGCGGCCATAGACCACGAACATCTGTCCGGCGGACGCTCGCGCGATCATAAGGTCGTCGTAGCCGTCGCCATTCACATCCCCCGCGCCAGCAGTGTCACGGCCGAATTCGTCGTTATGCCCAGCATCACCGGGCACCGTATCGAAGCGGAAGCCATTTGTGCCATTGAGCGCCGAGAGTGCTATTGAGGCGGAGAAGGCGGTCGTCTTTCCGTAGATCACATACACGCTGCCGTGCCGGCCGCTCAGGTTGTATTGGCCACCTGCGCCAATGAAGACATCGTCGAAACCGTCTCCATTCACATCCCCCGCCGCACCGACGCTCTGTCCTGCGTAGTCCCCGGCGATGCCGGCGATCTTGAATCCATTCGTGCCAGTGAGCGAGGAAGCTGAAAGGGACGTGCCGAAAGGCGTCGTGCTACTTCCGAAGACGACATAGGCCGCGCCCGCCGCACCGGGCGAACCGACGCCGTTCGCGCCGATGACAACGTCGCTCACGCCGTCGTGATTCACGTCGCCCGCGCGGCCGACTTTTGTGCCGAAGCCAGTGCCGCTGGTCTCCGGCGTGATCTTGAAACCGTCCGCCGCTGACATCGTCGGGAGCGAAGTCGTCGCCGCGAAGCGATTCATTTTGCCGAATACGACATACGCACCAGATCCCGCAGTGCCGACGATCACGTCGTCGAAATTGTCGCCATTGATGTCGCCCGCACCGCTCACTGAATAGCCGGCATAATCCGAGGGAACACCTGACTGCCCCGCTCCGATCAACGCAAACCCATTTACCCCATCGAGCGCGCCGAGCGAGATCGATGAGGGGAAACCGCCGGACTTCCCGAATACGACATACGCAGCGCCGTTTGCGAAGGGATAATTAGCTGTTTTATTTGGTGCGCCGACAATCACATCGTCAAAGCCGTCACCGTTCACATCGCCTGCTGCGGAAACGGAACTTCCGCTCTTGTCGAACCTAGCCCCACCGTTGAGCTTGAAGCCATCAGTTCCGTCGAGATCGGCGAGTGCCAGTGATTTAGGAAAGCCGTTCGCCTTTCCGAAGATAACGTAGGTTACTCCTGCGCTGGTCGGGCCATTCGCACCGTAGCCTGCGACGAGGATGTCATCGAAGCCATCGCCATTGACATCGCCTGCGCTGCTGACCGCCATGCCCGACACCTCAAAATCCGTTGTGCCGACAGCGCCAAAGCCGGTCTTCCCATCGAGGCTGCCGACGAGGATATTCGCTGCGAGAGCCGGCGCGATGCGGGCTTCGAGGATTTCGATGGAGGGGGAGGAACGGCGAAGATCGACGATTGCTATCATAGTGCGCGCACCGTGACAGGCACCGTCGTCGTTTGCCAGTGCCTTTCCGCGCTACTCGGCGATGGTGATCGTTCGCCGGATTTCTTCCGTTTTGAAGCCGAGTGCGCTGGGCATGATCACGCCGGGAAGGATGGCGACATCATATAGTTCGCGCACGACGCCTTCGATCGTGAGCGAATGGGCGATGTCTCCGGTGCGCAGATCCACGACGAGCAAGCCGCAGCGGGGGGCGACGTTTTTTGCGGCGAGCGCGTCGTCGAGCGGGAGTCCGCTGAAGGTGCGGTTCTCGCGGCAGGTGGAGAGACCGATGACGGCGAAATTTCCCGCGATGGCGAGGCCGCGCGCGTAGCCGGGGCAGAAGCAGATGGGCTCGAATTTTCCGGTGGAGAGATCCACGCGCCCAAATTCACCGGCCCCGCTGTTGAGGACGTAGAGTGTTCCATCGTGCCAGCGCGGAGAGTGCGGCATGGAGAGGCCGCACGTGATGATTTCATTGGTCTGCACGTCCACGATCACACCACCGTCGCGACGGTGCTCGCGCCAGCCTTCATGCACATCGGTGGTGGAGACAGCGGTGACGTAGGCGGGCGCGCCGTCGCGCATGGCGAGACCGTTCAGGTGGCAGCGGTCCTCGGCGGCGAGCTTCGTGATGAACGGTGGTTTCCACACGACGCGGAAGCTGTGCGTCTCGCTCGGCGCGGCGATGCAGGAGAAGAGGGTGTTGATGAAAAGCGGGCGGTCGTCGCGGTCGATGGCGATATCGTGGGCGTCCACATCGCCGGTAGTATAGCCGCATTGGGGGACGTAGAGTGTGTCGTAGCCACCGGGTGATTTGGCACCCACGGGCAGTGCATTTTCAAAGCGCCAGAGCTGGTAGATCGAGGACATCCAGAGCGTCTGGGATTTACGGGTGGCTGAGTTTCCTACGGCAAGGCCCATGCATCGCTCGAAACTGCGCTCGAAGAGACTTAATTTGCGTTCGGGGGCCGCTCCGATGAGGAATAGTTTTCCGCTTTGGTAGGTGGTGAATCCGAGAGAGAGCTGCTGTTCGCGAAGCCAGGAGACGAACTGGCGGGAAGCGGTGATGTCGAGTTTGGGATCGGGTGTGGACATTGCGGAACGCTATACGGCGTTGAGAAAGAAGGTCGAGTGCGCTGAAAAAGGCGGGGTGAAATATTTTACATCACAGCGTTTTTGGGCCGCGTTTACCTTTCATCAATCACTCTACGGAAGAATCAAAAAAGACCGGGCTCATCGGGTGAATCGCTGGTGCTGATGCCGAGGTGTTCCTGACGTTCGCCTTCGGAAAGTTCGCGCCACCACGACTGCGCTTCGTTTTCCGAGTAGGCAAGGATTGCGAAGGTGCGGCCCTTCCATTCGAGATGGCACTCGACAGTGCCTGCTTCGTCGGCGCGGCAACGGATCCATGGGACGCGGATGAGTTTCATATGATGGCGGTTTGGTATTACTCAATAAACGAGAGGGAAAGCCACCACGTCTTGCGTCAATGATGTAGATATTTTCGCGGAATGTGAAAGGCGATACAATTGGCATAATAGCGATGCGCTGCATGGCAATAATCGCTCGCGTTTTTAGGTAGGTGTGATTCAACAACATCTGCCGTTCGACGAGCTCGCCGCAGGCTTCACGCAATACCTCTCCTCTTTCACGGGTGTCCGGTTGATGCGCGGTCGGTGTTTTGTTAGCAGCGAAGTTTGCGTGAGTTGCGCATGAAAATGGATGTCACGCATTTGAATTTCGGAGTGGCTCCGTGGACGATGCCGGCCCATGAACTCCGGCCGCTACATTCTT
>CANJNZ010000042.1 GCA_947476045.1 Chthoniobacteraceae bacterium | reverse complement strand
TGGTGCGCGGTGCAGGTTTCGAACCTGCGACCCCCTCCGTGTCAGGGAGGTGCTCTACCACTGAGCTAACCGCGCATTTCGCTTGTCCAAGCGGGCGCGGAATCAATCGCGGCGTGGACAAAATGGCAAGCGGAGATTTTTTCCACTGACTCCGCGGCGTGTGCTCTCTAAAAGCTCGCCTCCATTTTGAAATGAGCACCGAACCGCCAGCCGCCGCACCATCCGATTTCATCCGCGATATTGTCGCGCAGCACTCGGCGGAAGGACGCTACCCGAAAATCCTTACGCGCTTTCCGCCGGAGCCGAATGGCTATCTGCACATCGGGCACGCGAAGTCCATCTGCTTGAACTTCGGCATCGCACGGGAGTTTGGCGGGACGTGCAATCTGCGGATGGACGACACGAATCCGACGAAGGAGGACACGGAGTATGTGGAGAGCATCGAGCGCGATGTGCGCTGGCTCATCGGTGGATGGGCGGACCATGTGGTGGGGCTGAAGGCGGACCCGGTGGAGCCGTTCTATGCGTCGGATTATTTTGGGAAGCTCTATGATTTTGCGGTGCTGCTCATTCAAAAGGGGAAGGCGTTTGTGTGTGACCTTACTGGCGAGCAGATGGCGGAGTATCGAGGTGCGCCGGAGCGTCCGGGGAAGCCGTCGCCTTTCCGGAATCGGAGCGTGGAGGAAAACCTCGATCTTTTTGCGCGGATGCGCGCCGGAGAGTTTGCGGACGGGACGAAGACGTTGCGCGCGATCATTGATATGGCGTCGCCAAACGTCCATCTGCGCGACCCCGTGCTGTATCGCATCCGCCATGCGGACCACCATCGCACAGGCGGGGCGTGGTGCATTTACCCGATGTATGATTACGCGCACTGCCTGAGCGACGCCATCGAGGGAATCTCGCACTCGATTTGCACGTTGGAGTTTGAGGTGCATCGTCCGCTTTACGACTGGCTGGTGGATGAAGTCGGGCAGTGGAAGACGAGGCCGCATCAATACGAATTCGCGCGGCTGAATCTGACCTACACGGTGATGAGCAAGCGCAAGCTGCTGCAACTCGTGGAGGAAAAACTGGTGACGGGCTGGGACGATCCGCGGATGCCCACGATCTCGGGGATGCGCCGCCGTGGTGTGACTCCGCAGGCGCTGCGCGATTTCGCGTATCACATCGGCGTGACGAAATACATGTCACTCACGGATGTGGCGGTGCTGGAGCACGCGATTCGTGCGGATTTGAACAAACACGCGCAACGTCGGCTTGGCGTGCTGCGTCCGCTGAAAGTGGTGATCACCAATTTCCCTGAAGGGAAAACGGAGATGTGCGCGGCAGCGAATAATCCCGACGATTCAACGACGCGCGAGGTGCCGTTTTCGCGAGAGATATGGATCGAGCAGGATGACTTCATGGAAGTTCCTGCGCCGAAATATTTCCGACTCAAGCCGGGCGGCGAGGTGCGGCTGAAGTATGCTTTCATCATCAAGTGCGACGAAGTGGTGAAGGATTCAGCGGGTAATGTGGTGGAACTTCGTTGCACCGCCGACCTCGACAGCAAGAGTGGTGGCCCGACTGCGGGGCGCAAAGTAAAGGGAACGATCCATTGGGTGAGCGCGGCACACGCCATCGAGGCAGAGGTGCGACTCTACGATCGCCTGTTCACTGAGAGTGAGCCGGAGAAGGACGGACGCGACTTTAAAAGCGTAATGAATCCACACTCGCTCGAAGTCGTGCGTGCAAAACTGGAGCCATCGCTCGCCGATGCGAAGTCAGATGTGCGCTATCAATTGGAGCGTCTCGCCTACTTCGCGCTCGATCCAGATTCACGCCCCGGCGCACAGGTATTCAATCGCACGATCACGCTTAAGGACGCTTGGTCGAAGGAAACGCAGAAGTCGTAGGCGGACTACTTGCCGTTTCCGCCGAGATTGAAAAAGTCGAAGGGCCTGGCTGCCGAATATTCTGCCGCAGGCGGAGGTGTATTTGCCACGACCGGTGGCGATGGCTTTACGATCGGCGCAGGCTCTTCCTTGCCAATCAGGGGCTTGGTTTCGACTGGCTTGTTCCCTGCCACAATTGGCTTGGGCTTTTCACCGTCAGCGTTGCCAAAATTATCACCGGCATCCTCCTTCTTTGGCTTGGGACGTTCCCCATTCACAGCAGCAATGCGAGTGGCTTGTGTGATGGGTTTCGTGCTCTTGGCGAAACTAGCATCACTGCCCATGCGCAGAAGCTCCTGTTCGCCTTGCATGATGATGATTTCGTAGTCCAGCTTGTCCTTGTATTCTTTACCGGCGCTGTATTGAGATTCCGCCTTGGCACGGTATTCGCCCACCTTCACTGGACCTACGGTAATTTCGACGGTTTCCGAAACCTTCAGGGCTTTGAGCGTTTCCGTGCCAGTCACTCTTTCGGTGAGTTTGCTATATCCCTTATGAACGAGCATGGCCCAATGCACTTCACCTTCGGGCATATTGCGCAGTGAGGTGTTTTTCACTGAGATTGCGAGGTTGATACTCTTTTCCTGCCCCGAGTAATAATCCGTCTTGATGTCCTCTTTTGCTATCGTTCGCTTGAATACATTTACGAGCAGTCCGTTGCCTTCCGCTGCGAGCAATGGGCTGAGTGAAGCTGCGCAAATGAGCACCGCGATGGAGTGAAAGAAAGTCTTCATACCGAGTTTGGTTTACTGCTTTACTGACAGATACAGTCGCACGCTGGCGGGTCAAGGGCGGGTATCGCCAGTCGTTTTGAGGACTGCGCTGACTTTACACTCGCTGCGTGCCTCCATAGCTTCGAGGGCGTGACGGAAACTGAAGCCTGTATCGCCCTCAATATGGTGCCCGGCATGGGCCCGGTTCGATTGAAGAATCTTCTCGAAGTATTTGAGACGCCCGTTCGCGTGCTCACTGCGGGAAAGGCCGCGCTCGAATCGGTGAAGGGTATCGGACGCGATACCGCGAATTCGATCGCAGAGTGGGAGGCTACGGTGGATCTCCCCGCCGAATTAAAGCGCATCGAGGATTTCGGAGCGCGCGTGATTTCATGGGAGTCGCCCGAATATCCCGAGTCGCTGCGCACCATCGTGAATCCGCCAATCGTTCTCTATGTGTGGGGAGATTTGCGCGTGGAGGATGCGCACGCGCTCGGTATCGTCGGCTCGCGCAGCGTCACGCACTATGGCACCGAGACAGCGAAGAAACTCTCTTTCCAACTCGCCTACGCGGGATTCGCCATTGTGAGCGGTCTTGCGCGGGGAATTGACACCGCCGCTCACAATGGCGCACTCGCTGCGAATGGGCGCACCATCGCCGTCATCGGCAGCGGACTCTCCAAACTTTACCCGCCGGAAAACCTCGGCCTCGCGGAAAAAATAGCCAAGTCCGGCGCAGTCGTCAGCGAGTATCCGATGGAGCGCCCCGCCGACCGTCAGACATTTCCCTACCGCAACCGCATCGTCGCCGGATGGGGGCGCGGGCTGCTCGTCGTCGAGGCCGGGCTGAACAGCGGTGCGCTCATCACCGCCGATCAGGCCATCGAGCAAGGCCGTCCCGTCTTCGCCGTGCCGGGGCAGATTGATCGCCCCACCAGCGCAGGCTCGAACAAACTCATCCAGCAAGGCGCACGGCTCGTCACCGGCGCGAACGATATCCTCGACGAACTCGGACAGCTTTTCCCCAGCGAGCGACGTTCGCTTTCGGCCTCGCCGAAAAACGACGCGCCCAGCGCAGCGCCCGCCAAGCTCACGCAGGACGAAACGCTCATCGCCACCGCTCTCGAAGCCGGCGAACTCACGCTCGACGAACTCTCCGCCGCCACGCGCCTCCCGCCCTACAAAGTCAGCAGCACACTCACAATGCTCGAAATGAAACGCATCATCCGCGCACTGCCGGGGCAGCGTTTCGCAAAGGTGAACATGGCTTGAGATATGGCGGCAAAGCGAAGCCTCTTATTCCTCATGATGATGACGCTCGCCGGTTGTGCGGGCGGGAACTTTCGCCATGTCCCTGCTTCACCGGCAGCGGTGCAGACACGGGAGTTTGCCGACGCCATGGCGACAGCAGGCAAAGCGGCCTGGACCAAGGGCAACGCTGTGCGCACGCTGGAAAACGGGGACGGTTTTTTTCCGCCCATGCTGCGGGCGGCAGCTTCGGCAAAGCACAGCATCACGTTCGAGTGCTACACGGCACGCTATTGTCAACCCGTCGATGACTTTTGCAAAATCCTTGCGAAGCGGGCAAAGGCTGGCGTGAAAGTCCACGTCATTCTCGATGCGTTCGGGTGCAACAATTGGGACAGGCATCACACCGCGCTGATGAAACAATCCGGTGTGCAAGTGGAGTTCTACAGCCCGCTCAATTTCTTCCTGCCCCAGAAATACAACCACCGCACACACCGTCGTGTGCTCGTCGTGGATGCTCGCGTCGGCTTTTGCGGTGGTGCGGGCTGGGCTTACAACTGGACAGGCTGCGCAAGGGATACCCGACATTGGCGCGACACCCAGTATGAACTCCACGGGCCGGTTGTCGCTCAGTTGCAGGACAATTTCTCTGACAACTGGAAGGAACTCCGGGGTGTCTCGGTCTGTGGCCCGGACTACTTTCCAACGCTTCCGCCCGCCGGCCCGCTCATCGCGCAGATGGTCGCAGGCTCGCCGATGAAGCAATGCGACACCATTGGCGCGACCAATTTGCTCGCTTTCCGTGCAGCACGAAAATCCATCCGGATCGAGCACTCGTATTTTCTTCCAAACGCCGCGCATACAGCCGCGCTCATCGAGGCCGCGCAGCGCGGGGTGAAAGTGGAAATCATTCTGCCCGGCGCGATCACCGACATGCCGTTCGCCAAGGAAATCATGCAGGGAACGCTTCGCCGCATGATGAAAGCGGGCATCTCCATTTATGAATTCGAGCCCACCATGCTGCACAGTAAACTTGTCGTCGTGGACGACCATCTTGTGATCGCAGGCTCTGGCAACCTCGATGCCCGCTCGTTCTTCCTCAACGACGAAAACAATCTCCATGTGCTCAACACCACATTCGCCCGGGAGCAAACGCGGATGTTCGAGCGCGACAAAGCCCGCAGCATACTCCTCACGGAAGCCACGCTGAAACTCCCGCTCTGGCGACGCGTGCGGGGCTTTTTCGGCCAGGTCGTCATTGGAGTGCTGTAGCATCGGCTTTTCGCATATTAACATCGTTTTCCCCTCACACGGCTTGCATCCCGCGCCTCCCGCTGCCAGTTTGCGCACCTTTTTCATGTCCAAAGAATTGCTCATCTACCTCGACGGCCAGCTTCTTCCTGAAAGTCAGGCCAAGGTTTCCGTCTTCGATCACGGCCTGCTTTACGGCGACGGAGTTTTTGAAGGCATCCGCTTTTACAATGGCCGCGTCTTCCGCCTCGAAGAGCACACGCGCCGCATTTACGACAGCGCGAAAAGTATCCTGCTCAACATCCCGATGACGCCGGAGGAACTCATCAAGGCCACCGTCGAGACCGTGCGCGCAAACGCACTTCGCGATGGCTACATCCGCACCGTCGTCACACGCGGCACCGGACCGATGGGCCTCTCGCCCTACAAATGCCCGAAGGCAACCGTCTTCATCATCGCAGCTACCATTTCGCTGTATCCCGAGAGCGCCTACCAAAACGGACTCACCATGGCCACCGTCGCCACGCGTCGTCCGCGTCACGACATCCTGCCGCCTGCGGTGAAATCGCTGAACTACCTCAACAACGTCATGGCCAAAGTGGAGGCCATCCAGGCCGGCGCAGAGGAGGGACTCATGCTGAACGATCAAGGTCTCGTCGCCGAATGCACTGGCGACAACATCTTCATCATTCGCGACGGCACCGTGACCACACCGCCGCTCAGCGCAGGCGCGCTCGACGGCATCACGCGTGGCGTTGTGTTCGAGATTTGCAACGAACTGCGCATCCCAATTCGTGAGCGCGAAATGACCCGCCACGAAATCTTCACCGCCGACGAATGCTTCCTCACCGGCACCGCCGCCGAAGTCATCGCCGCCGTAAAACTCGATCAGCGCATCATCGGCGACGGCAAGCCCGGCGCGATCACCAATCGCATCATCAAGCGCTTCCGCGAAATCGCACAAAGCACGGGCACGCCCGTCTATGCCTGAGGCACCGCACCACTTGCGCCTTCGTCTTTCATCCTGCATCCTTTCTGCGCAATGAACTGCGACGTCTGCAAAAAGAAACCAGCGACCGTTTTCCTCACACAGATTGTGGACGGGAAGATGCAGAAGGTGAATCTCTGCGAAGCCTGCTCCAACGAAAAAGGCGTCACCGATCCCACCGGCTTCGCGCTCGCCGACCTCCTTCTCGGCCTCGGTGCGTCCGAGGAAATGGAAAAAAGCAGTGGCGGAAAACGCTGCCCCGTCTGCGGATTCAGCCAGGCCGATTTCAAAAAGACAGGGCGCTTTGGCTGCTCCAATTGCTACGACGTTTTCGGCGAGGGCCTCGAAGCCATGTTGAAAAACATGCACAAAGGCACCGAGCACAAAGGCAAAGTCCCGCCCCGCCTGCTCAAACTCAAGCAACGCGAGGATGAGATGAAAAAACTCCAGCGTGATTTAAGGAAAGCCGTCACCGCCGAGCAATACGAAGAAGCCGCCCAACTCCGCGACAAAATCAAACACCTCGAATCAGACGCACAGGTCGAAGGCTAGCCGGGTTGTCGCTCTTCCATTCTGCTCACGACAGATTTGGACTCACATACCGATGAGTCCTTTTCGAGTTTCCAGCTATTTGGTGGACAGCGGTGCGTAGGGGAGTTGCGCGGGTGGCGGGGGCGGGGGTGCGCTGCGCCATTCGATGATGGCCCACACGGCGATGGCGACGGCAATGACTGCGCCGAGGGCGATGCGTTTCTGCGCGGCGTCGGGATTAGGCATCCACGAGGGTATCGAGGCGCTCGGCGAGGTCGAAGTCGCTCTCGGTGATGCCGCCTTTGCTGTGGGTGCTGAGGATGACGCGGACTTTGTTGTAGCGAATGTCCATGTCGGGATGATGGTCGGCGTCCTCGGCGAGTTCGGCGACGCCGTTCACGAAATCAATGGCCTGCTCGAAGTCTTCGAACTCGAAAACACGAACGATGGCTTTTCCCTCCACGTCCCATTCGGGCAGGTCTTTGATGGCTTCCTTGATTTCCTTGGCGCTGAGAATTGATGACATGGCTTCGCGAGATAGCAGGGGATTTTTTCGTGGCAATAAGGAAACACTTGTTCGCTTGCCGACGCGGACGCGGTTCGCTAAAGACCGCGCCTCCAACCACGCACACACATCATGGGCAAAATCTACAACAACATCATCGAGACCGTCGGCCGCACGCCGCTGGTGAAACTGAACCGCATCCCCGCCAGCGAAGGCGTGGACGCCAGCACGACCATCGCGCTGAAGTGCGAATTCTTCAATCCGCTCGGGAGCGTGAAGGATCGTATCGGCGCGGCGATGATCGAGGACGCGGAGAAGCGCGGCATTTTGAACAAGGACACGACGATCATCGAGCCGACCTCGGGGAATACGGGAATCGCGCTCGCATTCGTCGCAGCGGCGAAGGGCTACAAGCTCATCCTCACGATGCCCGAGACGATGTCGCTGGAGCGCCGCACGCTTCTCGCGATGCTCGGCGCGAAGCTGGTGCTCACGCCCGGCAGCGAGGGAATGAAGGGCGCAATCGCGCGCGCCGATGCGCTCGCGAAGGACACGCCGAATTCGTGGATTCCGCAGCAGTTCAACAACCCGGCAAACCCTGCGATTCACTCCGCAACGACTGCGGTCGAGTTGTGGGAGGATACGAATGGCGCTATTGATATTCTCGTCGCCGCCGTGGGGACGGGCGGGACGATCACGGGTTGCTGCGAAATGCTCAAGCCGAAGAAGGCAAGTTTTCAAGCCATCGCGGTGGAGCCGGCGGATTCGCCAGTCATTTCGCAGACGCTTGCCGGTGAGCCTGTGAAACCGGGGCCGCACAAAATTCAAGGAACCGGCGCGGGCTTTGTGCCGAACAATCTCCACCTCAAGGACAGCGCGGGCAACGCGCAGATCGTCGAGTGCGTGAAGGTGAGCAACGATGATTCGTTTGCGATGGCACGCCGTCTTGCGAAAGAAGAGGGCATCCTCGTCGGCATCAGCACCGGTGCAAATGTGTGGGCTGCGATCCAAGTCGCGAAGCGCCCGGAGAATAAAGGCAAGTGCATCGTCACCATCGCCTGCTCGACCGGCGAACGCTATCTCTCGACCGCCCTCGCCGCCGAGGCGCGTGCGGAAGTCGGCGGGTAGTCCGTTGCGGATTTGAGCCTCCCGCCTCCGCCCCGGCTCCATCTTCGATTGGGATTGCGGATTGCGGATTAAACGCGGGGCGCGTCTTGCGCCAGTTGGAACAACTATCTGTCTGGCCCTATTTCCACGAAGTCATAGACAACTGGAACGGGCCGTTCCTCAGTAGCCGTAAGGATGTCCGTAAATGTCGTATCGAACTGCGCCGCTGTGATAGACATTAACCCGCTGAGGTTGCGCCAAGACTTGAGTGCGATAATTGTAGGCATTCGCCGCTTGCTGCTGGCGCATATTTTCTTGGAACTGCGCATTCGATGCGTTGATGCTCTGCGCCATGTTTGCGCCCCACTGCTGCTCGATTGCTGCCAGTCGTCCTCGCTCGGCGTAGTATGTGTTCGCGTCGATCTGCCCCGCCGCGTAAGCGCGATCCAGTCTCCTGATTTGCCCTGTGTAGGGCGTGCAGCCAACAAGAAGCAGGGCGAAGAACATGAGGAGACGATGCATGGAAGTGCGCGCAAAGTATATCCGCTAACAATGAGAACAAGAATTTATATCGCCTAGCATTTTGGATGTGTGCTGACGTGGTATCACTCGAATGGCTGTTGCTTGTTGCTTGCGCTGAGGTGTAGATTTTCACCCATGAAAAAGGGCGTTCTGATTCTGTGTTTCGCACTGGTTGCGAGCCTCGGGCCTGCATCGGGACGCGAGCAACTTGAGAAGGCTGCGGCGCAAGGGAATGCAGAGGCACAGTTCAACCTTGGGAATCTCTATGCCAACGGCGAAGGTGTGCCGAAGAACTTAACGAAAGCGACTGAGTGGTATCGTAAGGCCGCAGACCAAGGACACATTCAGGCGCAAAACAGCTTGGGTAGGCTTTATGCCAACAGCGATGCCATACCGAAAAGCTTAGCGGAACGTCACCAACTCGATAAGGCGGCTACTCAAGGGGACGCCACTGCTAAATACAGCCTGAGAGATAAGTATGCCAAAGGCGATGGCGCGCCCAAGGATTGGGCAAAAGCAGTGGAGTGGTATCGCAAAGCCGCCGAGCAGGGAGACGCATCCGCGCAATGCAGCCTCGGCTGGATGTATGCCAATGGCAATGGTGTGCCAAAGGATTGGGCAAAAGCAGTGGAGTGGTATCGTAAAGCCGCCGAGCAGGGACACGCATCCGCGCAAAACAATCTCGGTGTGGCGTATGACGAAGCCAAGGGTTTGCCAAAGGATTCGGCAAAAGCAGTGGAGTGGTATCGCAAAGCCGCCGAACAGGGAAACATTAGCGCGCAGGTCAATCTCGGTTTGATGTATGACGAAGGCAGAGGGGTGCCCAAGAATTTCATGGCAGCTACAAAATGGTTTCGTAAAGCCGCCGAGCAGGGAGACGCATCCGCGCAAAACAATCTCGGTGTGGCGTATGGCAACGGCAGAGGGGTGCCCAAGGACGAAATCGAGGGGCTTGCTTGGTTTAACATTGCAGCGGCATCGGGCGATGCAGGCGCTGTCAAAAACCGTGGAATTATGGAGGCTCGTGTCGGACGCCAGTTGACGCTGGCAGCGCAACAGCGCAGCAAACAAATCCTAAAGGAATTGGAAGTCGCCAAGCAGTCGCGGCCCCCAACTCAGCCAAACGACTCTGCCGCTAAAATCTCTCCTGCAACAGAAACGCCGAAGGGCAGCGGCACTGGAGCAATTATCTCCAGCGAAGGTCATGTGTTGACGGCAGCCCATGTAGTCGCTGGCGCGAAGCGTCTGAAAATCCTCACTTCACAGGGAATTAAAACCGCGAAGATTTTGCGGGTGGATGAAGCCAACGACCTCGCTGTTTTGAAGCTCGTTGATGGAACGTTCTCCGCGCTGCCAGTCGCCCCGTCGCGCAAGGTTCGTTTAGGTCAGACGGTAGCCACGATTGGTTTTCCAAACGTAGATATTCAGGGCTTTAGTCCGAAAGTCACGAAGGGGGAAATCAGCAGCCTCAACGGAATCGGAGACGACCCGCGCGCATGGCAAATCAGCGTTCCTGTGCAGCCGGGCAACTCCGGCGGAGCGTTACTGGATGAAAGTGGGAACGTGATCGGAGTCGTGGTGAGCAAGCTCGGACTCAAGGCGGCGAGGGCGACTGGTGACATCCCGCAAAATGTGAACTACGCCGTGAAAAGCACGTATGCGCTTGCGCTGCTGGAGCCGTATTTGGGAGCCAATGCGCCAGAGCCGAATGATGGAACAAGGAAACTCTCCTTCGAGGACATGGTTGCAAAAGCGCAACCCTCGGTGGTGCTGATTCTCGTTTATTGATTCCTGCGCGGTGAACTGGCCGCATCACGCCGCTTGCAACGCCTCCGGGTGGTGCTTGGCGACGGCGAGGAGGCGGAGGGCGGCCCCGCTGGGTTTGCGGGTGCCGTTTTCCCACGAGATCGCTGTGACCTTGGGCACGTTGAGCAGCGCGGCGAACTCCATTTGCGTGTAGCCGAGTTGCAACCGCAGTGCGCGGATTTGTCGGGCGGGCATGGCTTTGACGGGCGGCGGCAGGCTCACAGTGCGCTCGCGTGCGGGGGCGTGCCCTGCGGCGAAGCCCTCCACGCGAGCGACGAGTGCAGCGGCATCGAAGGTGATTTCGGGTTTCTTGGTTTTTGTTTTCATCGGTTGTAGTGCGCTTTGATCGTTTCGACTGCTGCCCGCAAGCGGGCGAGCAACGCGGGCGGGATGTCCGCGCTCTTTGCCTTTGTGTAGAGCATGAAGAGGACGAAACGCCGTGCCTCCGGTAGCCAGAGGTAAATCACACGTGCCCCGCCGCTCTTTCCGCGCCCCGGCAGTTTCATCCGGGCTTTTCGCAGACCACCCGAATGCCGGATCAAATCCCCGGCCTCCGGGTGCGCTGCCAGCTCCGCCTCGAATTGCCGCAACGTCTCCTCATCGGCGACGCGCAGCACTTCCTCGGTGAAGGCTTGCAACTCTACAAAGCAGACAGTCATCGGCAGGGAGATTATACATGGTATAACTGTTGTCAACGGGCCATTCTTCTTGCCTCTCCCTGCCGCCCGTTGTCTGCATTGTAGGCCAGCGTCTGGCCGACAACCAGAGTCGTATCCGGCTTGCGCAAATCCGCCCCCGTGTATCGCAGCAGGCTGCTAGAGCGCGGGGCGGGCTTTGTGCCAGTCGGTGGCTTGCTCGTAGGCGTGGGCGATTTGGAGGAGGCGTGCTTCTTTCCACGGCTGGCCGATGAGTTGCAGGCCGATGGGAAGTTGCTTGCCGCTTTCGTTTGCGAAGCCGCACGGGAGGCTGAGGCCGCAGGTGCCTGCGAGGTTGCACGCGATGGTGAAGATATCGGCGAGATACATTTTCAAAGGATCGTCGGTGCGGTCGCCGGCGAGGAACGCAGGCTCGGGTGTGGTGGGGCAGATGATGGCGTCCACTTTCTCGAATGCCTTTGTGAAGTCGTCGCGGATGAGGGTGCGGACTTTTTGCGCGCGCAGGTAATAGGCGTCGTAGTAGCCGCTGGAGAGGACGTAGGTGCCGAGGATGATGCGGCGCTTTACTTCGGGGCCGAAGCCCTCTGCGCGCGAGCGGCCATACATTTCGAGGAGGTTGTCGGTCGCGGCGCGATGACCGTAGCGGACGCCGTCGAAGCGCGCGAGATTTGCGGAGGCTTCGGCGGTGGCGATGACGTAATAGACGCTGACGGCGTGTTCGGTGTGCGGCAGGGAAACTTCGACGATTTCCGCGCCGAGGCTTTCGTATTTTGCGATGGCGGCACGGATGGATGCGTCCACCTGCGGGTCAATGCCGCTGATGAAATACTCCTTCGGCATCCCGAGTTTCACGCCTTTGAGATCGCGGCCAAGAAGCGCTGTCGCGTCTTCGGTGGGAACGTCGAGGCTGGTGGAATCCTGCGGGTCGCGTCCGGCGATGGCATTGAGGAGCAGACCGGCGTCGCGCACGGTTTTTGTGAAAGGGCCGATCTGATCGAGCGATGAGGCGAAAGCGACGAGGCCGTAGCGGGAGACGCGTCCGTAGGTGGGCTTGAGGCCGACGATGCCGCAGAGCGCGGCGGGCTGGCGGATGCTGCCACCGGTGTCGGAGCCGAGGGAGGCGTAAGCTTCATCCGCAGCAACGACTGCTGCCGAACCGCCGGAGGAACCGCCGGGGACGCGGGCGAGATCCCACGGATTGCACGAGCGGCCAAACGCGGAGTTTTCGGTGGAGCTGCCCATCGCGAATTCATCCATGTTACATCGCCCGAATGGAATCGCGCCCGCTGCGCGCAGGCGGGAAATCACGGTGGCGTCGTAGGTGGATTTGTAACCGAGGAGGATTTTCGACGCACAGGTGCAGGGCTCGCCGATGACGTTGATCACGTCTTTGATTGCGATGGGCACGCCGCCGAGGGGGAGATTGACGTCGGCTTTTTCAGCGAGAGCGCGCGCTGCTGCGTAGTCGCGCGACAGGTAGCCGTGGATGGATGGGTCCACAGCGGCGATGCGGGATTCGAGTGCGTCGAGCGCCTCGACGGGTGATGCCTCGCGGGCGCGGAGTTTTTCCTGAAGTGCGGAAATGGAGAGCGAAGTGAGAGACATGGCGTGCGTTTACTCGATGACTTTTGGCACGACGATGAGGCCGTTGGCGGAGCGGGGGGCGTTGCTGAGTGCGGCGTCCTGTGTGAAGCCGGGGCGGGATTCGTCTTTGCGGAAAACATTCGCGACGGCGTTGGCGTGCGCGGTGGGTTCGACTTTCGAGACATCCACGCGGCCGAGTTGCTCGACGTGTGCGAGCACCTGGCCGAGCTGGCTCTGGAACTTCTCGATTTCGGCATCGCTCAGATCAAGCCGGGCGAGCTGTGCGACGTAGCGGACATTAAATGGGTCACTCATGGGCGCGCATAGAGAATGAAAACCGGCCCGGATGGAAATGGAAAACCTACAGCCGTGAAAGTCGGCGTCGCTCGACGAGCGCATTGCAGTTCGGGCAGCGGGGGATTGCGGCCCCGGTTTCGTCGCGAAATTCGTAGGCACACAGGCCGCATTTCATCAGATCGTGCAGGGCGGCACGGTCGCGGCGTGTGCGGCGCATATTGTGAAACCACGCAGCGAGCAGGATGATTGCGAGGCTGAAGCCGGCATACACGAAAATCAGTTGGTGGAGCTGAAGGCGGAACATTATTGCGTGGTGGCGTCGTCGCCCCACTCGAAAGTGACGATTCCCCACGTGATGGGGGCGTCCGATGAGGCGGAAAAATTTAATGTGCGCAGAAAATTGTCAGCTTCGGCATCGAGGGTGGGGAAGCCACTGGCTTGCTGGAGGAATGAAAAGCGCACTTCGCCCTTGTCGGATACGCCGAGGAGGAGGCGTGTGTTTTCGACGGGCTTGTTGGAGCGCTGCGTGGGCGTGAATTTCGTGGAAGCAGGTGCGCGTGTTGCGAGCGATGCGGAAAAAGTGACGAGCGTATTTTGAGCAATGACGCTAGGTGCTGCTGGCGGCTGAGGTGCGGCTATGATGAGTGAAAGCGGATCGCGTGCGGGCGGGAACTGGATGCTTGCGGGCTCAGGAGGAACGCCGAGTGGTGCTGTGCGCGGGGTGAGATACGATGGGCGGTAGGGGATGTTGAGCAGGCCGGATGGCTGCACGTCGGGAACACGTGCGACGATGGCTGGATCGGCGGTGGCGATCCAATTGAGCACGGCTTCATTCTCCGGCGAAGGAGTGCCGTCGGGCGCAAACGGGGTGAGCAATTGCACGGGTGGTGCGGTGCGCGGAGTGGCGATGCGCGGTGGGACGATAGTCTGGAAAAGGAAGAAGGTGGCGCTGTGAAAAAGGAGCGCGGCGAAAATGAAGCCCGTGAGCAACCACGAGCTGCGCTGCCGTCTCCACGAAAAGGTGAGTTCGCCCATGGCCGCTATTTTCCCACGGGAGGCTGCGGGATTTCCCCGGCAAGAATTACCGAGTAGCCTTGGCGAAGCGCATCGCTCATTACCTCGGCAAGAAGGCCGGCTGGCGCGGATTTATCGGCCTTGATGATGACTGAACGATCCACGGCGGGCCTTCCGGCGAGTTGTCTGTGCAACTCATCGAACGTCACTTTTTGATCACGATAATAGATAGCGGGGGCTGGTGCCGATGTGATGCTGACGATTTGCGCACCGCGCTGTGGGCCCAGGGCGAACGATGTGGCTGGTAGCGCTACTTGCACGCCGGGCTGGAGGATGAAGCGCGAACCCATGACGTAAAAAACCATCACGAGGAAGAGCACGTTGGCGAGCGGAAGGATACCGAAGAGCGGCGTGTGAAAATGGAAGGTGCGCTGGAGTTTCACTGGAGGTCAGCGTGTCTCGGCACGTTTCGTAGCGGGATCGAATTCGATGATGTCCGGCGTGGTGCGGCTTTCCATGATGAGGTTCACGATCTCGATGCCGGCGCGTTCCATGTCGTGAAGCGCGGAGTTCACGCGGGAGTTGAGATAGGCGTAGGCCATGACGCACGGAATGGCCACGGCGATCCCGGCAGCGGTGGTGATGAGCGCTTGGTAGATGCCATTTGCGGTTTCCATGGAGCTGGTCAGCCCGCTGGCGGCGGACATGGAGCCGAACGCCTGAATGAGTCCAGCGACGGTGCCGAGCAGTCCGAGCATCGGAGCGAGGAAGGCGAGTGTGGCGAGCATCCCGAGGCGGCGTTCGAGTTTTGGGACTTCGAGCTGGCCGGCTTCCTTCACGATTTCTTTCAATTCTTCGCGCGAGGCGTTGTGGCGGATAATGGCGGAGTGCACGACGCGCTGAACGGGGCCGTTGGTGGCGGCGGCTTCCATTTGAGCTTCGGCATAGCGGCGTCCGCGCAGCAGATTAGCGAGGCCGCGGATGAATTCTCCCACGCGCACGGAGATGCGGTGAAAGTAAACGAGGCGCTCCAAAAACACTGCGCTGGCGAGGACGCTGCAAAACAATATAGGCCACATGAGGGGGCCGCCTTTTTGCATGAAATCTAACATGGACTGTTTTTAGCCCGCAGACTTTGCAGGGCGAAAGCTAAAATCCTCACGAAGTTCAAAACCGTCTTCGTTCAACTACGGGCTGACGGTGACCTCCGCGCTGAAAATCAGTTGAGTGTCATGGCTTTCCTCGAGCGTGCGGGTGATGGTGGCGATGGTGCGCGGGTGCACTATGGATGAGAGGTTTTTTCCGCCGGACTGGATCGTGACGGGCTTGTCGAGATCGAGCATGGCGTCGTTGAGTAGGACTGTGATTTGTGGAACATCCTTCGTTGTGAGTGTGATGGCTTGACCGCTGCGTGAGGCGATGATTTCCTGTCCGCTCTTGGCTATGCCTGTGGGCACCGCTAGCCAGTAAAGGCGATTGTGCGTCACGCCGTCTTGGTGCCATGCGACGCGGTCGGGGAGGGGATTGCGCGTGAATTTTTCCATCCACGGGATGGCCTTGCGATCCTGAAGGTCCATCCAGTGTCCTTTGCCTGCGTGGAGTTCGACGAAATGCGCGTAGCCTGCGGGGTCGTCTTTTTGCAGGTCGTCGAGTTTTTTGCCCCAATCGGCGGCGACTTTGTTGCGGCGGAATGCACTGTCATTTTCACCGACTTGAATGGCGAAAGGCACATTGCGCAATCCGAGTGGTGAGGCCCCATTGGGGTGCCCCGCCATCATCGCGGCGGCGGCCCAGTGGTCGGCCATGCGCGGGGCGAGTTGATAGACGCCGTCGCCCCCTGCGGAGTAGCCGAGGATGTAAACGCGATTGGGATTCACGTTTTCGAGGACGACAAGGTCTTCGATGAGGCGGGCGAACAGCACATCAATATGATCCTCGTGCCAGAGCTTCCAACTATTCGTCGGGGCGCGCGGTGCGACGTAGATGCCCTCAGCGGGTTTGTAGGCGCGGGCGAGTTGGATTTGGTTTTGCCACTGCGAATCGTTGAGTTCCGCCGGTGCACCGCCGCCGCCGTGCATGGAAATGAAGAGACTGCGTCCGTCTTTCGGGGCGTTCTCCTTTGTGCCGAAGTGAACGCTCTCAAACTTCATTTCGCGTTCGCCGATGCGGATGACCTTCGCTTTCAACTCATCGGCGCGTGTGTCGCGGATGAGTTTGGCGTGGTCGTCCCACAGCAGTTTTGCTGCGGTCGCGGCATCCGCTTTCGTGAGCGGGATGCGCGCGAATTTTGCATCAGCAATTGGCGGTCGCTTTTCGCGTGGCTGGCTGAGCAGTTCGCTGAGTTCCTTCACGGCCTGCGATGAGGCCGGCGCGTCGGCGGCAAAAGCTCCCGATACGAGAACGACGAAGGCAAGGAGCACTTTCATGGTGAATGTCGCTCTCACTTCAATGCGTTGCGCGCTCGCGTCTTTGCGCGAAGACTCGCACCCTGATTACTTTACTTCGGGATTCGGAGTCGCGTCGCCTTTTTCGAGGCCGAGCGCCCATTTGATTCCACCGAGGATGTGCGCCTGATATTGCTTGCTGATTTCCGGCGAGTTTTTGCGGTCCTTCACGGCGTCGGTTTCATCCCAGAGGTCTTCGCGGTGGCCGAGCGAGGTGTAAAAGACGTGGCCTTTGCCAGCTTCGCGGCACCACGAAACGGGAAAATAACCGGCTTGATTTGGATTCTGCGGATGATGGCGCAGGAACCAAAGCGCGCGGATTTTATCACGGTTGTGGCTGCCGTCCTTGAACTCATACATTTCCTCCAGCGAGATCGGAAATGCGTCGCCGATGCCCGCATTGGCGGGGTGCGTCTTGTCACCAGCGACGAGATCGGCGGGCACCTGACGTCCATGGCCTTTGAACTCCGCCTGCAACATATTCAGATAGCCGGGGAATCCGTGGAAAGTATCGCCCGCGCTGTGCATACCGCAGAAGCCGTGGCCTTCCTCGATCCATTTGATGAATCCATCGCGATCCGGCAGCGGGAGGTCGCCCGTGGTGTTTGCGAAAATGACCGCGTCAATTTTGTTCTTCGTCAAATTTTCCGGCGAAAGCTTGTCCATGCTCTCCTTCATGAGTGCGGGATCTTTGCTCGCGGGCTGGCGTGCGAAATCCACGACTTCATACAGGCCGCTTTCCTTCCCGAGTTTCTCCAGCGTTTTTTCCGCGAAGGGAATCGAGCTGTGGCGGAAGCCGGTGGTGACGGTGCAGACGATGACGCGCTTCTTTTCAGCGGCAAAGCCGGAACCAGTGAGTGCGACGAGCGCGAGGACGAGGAGTTTTTTCATGATGTGGTAGATTTGTTTGAAGGAGCGCACTGAGCGCTGCGATTACAATCGTGGAGGGTGGCGGTTCCTTGGGGGAAATCGCAAGCGCGCACTTATTTCATCTTCGGGAAATCCGTCCGCGCCTTTTGCACCTTCTTTGCGTCCTCGTTGCAGAAAACGTAGCCCGTCAGTTTATTGAGCTGATAGCACGCGAGCACAAAGCGGTGCTTCTTATTGCGATCCCCCTCGATCTCCACACGCGTTGGCGGGCGGGTGAAATCGCCGACAAAGTCGAACTGCAAATCAAACACGCGGCTCTGGTGCCACGGCACGTATTCAAACTTGGTCATCTTTTTTGCCGCCATGTTCAGCCCGGCATGACGGCCCATCGCGACGGCTGCATCCCAGTGCTCTTCGCGGCGCATCCCGCCCATGTGTGCATTCGGATACAGCGCGATGTCGCCTGCGGCGAAAATTCCCAGCTCATCGCTTTCGAGGCGCTCGGTGACCGGACAGCCATTTTGCGACCAAAGCGGAGAAGCCGAGACGAGTTGGAGATTCGGATCCGAGCCAATCGCGCAAACAGCGAGCGTCGTATCAATGCGCCCGCCGCTCTTCGTCTGCACACGCTGGAGATACGTGCGCCCCTCAAAGCCATTCAGATGCTCGCCCAGCATTAGCTTCACCCCATTCCCCGCGAGATAATCGCTGAACCAGGCGCCCGTCTCCGCATCGAGATAGCGGCTCCACGCAAACTGCCCGCGCGTCATCAGCGTCACACCGAGTTTCAATTTCCGAAGATGCGCCGCCACTTCCACGCCCACAAAACCTCCGCCAATCACCACCGCATTCTTTTCCAAATCCAACACCTCCCGAAGCGCCGCCACTTCGCGCGCACTGCGCAGATAGAAAATATTTCCCAAATTCGCCCCCGCCACCTGCGGCCTCCGCGCACGACTCCCCGTCGCCAGCAGCGCCTTTTCAAATTTCACGGCCTGCCCGTTCGCCAGCACCGCTGCGCGCTGTTCCAGGCTGAATTGCGTGGCGATGGCATCCAGTCGCACATCCACTTTATTGCGCGAAAACCACGCGTCATCGTGCGTGAGCAGTTTTTCGATGGACGAACTCTTCGGTCCGAGAATGCCGGGGAGAAGATCCGGACGGTTCACTGCCGCATGGGGCTCCGCGCCGACGAGCATGATGCTCCCTTTCTTATCCAAGGAGCGGATGGCTTCGCACGCCGCCACACCGGCGACGCCAGCCCCGACGATCAAGTAATCGCGGCGTATCATTTCGGGGTAACTACATATCTCCTAGCCCCACTCCAAAGCTAGTAAAAAGATGGGAGTAGAAAATCCCCATGCTGGTGGTAGGAGGTTTATGGTTCAATTACTCGGGGGGTTAAACGTCGTGGATGGTATCCAGCGGCTTTCTGATGGGACATCTAACTCTTTCATTCCTTCGCGGGCTCGGCTAGCTCGCTGGGTATGACAGTATTTTCTTCATTCCCCTGCATCGTATTTACGGCTGCCTCTGCGCTTGCTGGTGAAGCCGGGTGGCCGCAATTTCGCGGGCCGGACGGGCAGGGGATATCCGCTGCTACGAATGTGCCGCAGAAGTGGAGCGCGTCGGATGCCGTGACTTGGAAGGTGGAAATCGCCGGGAAGGGTTGGTCGTCGCCGGTGTTGTCTAAAGGGCGCATCTATCTCACTTCAGCGGTGGGCGAGCCGGGGCAGGGTGACGTGACTTTACACGCGCTATGTCTCGATGCAAAGGACGGGCGCATACTTTGGGATACGGTGGTCTTTAATCCGGACGCGGCGACGACAGGCTCCATCCATCGCAAGAACTCGCTCGCCAGCCCCACGCCCATCGTGACGGAGGACAGGCTCTATGTTCACTTCGGCCACATGGGAACTGCGGCGCTGGATCTCGCGGGCAAAGTCGTGTGGAAGCAAAACGGGCTGAAGTATCCGCCACAGCACGGCAACGGTGGTTCGCCCGCGCTCGTCGGTGATGCGCTCATCTTTAGTTGCGATGGTGCAAAGGAACCGTTCGTCGTCGCGCTCGACTCCGCCACTGGAAATGTGCGCTGGAAAACGCCTCGAAACACGATGGCAAAAAAGACCTTTTCCTTTTGCACGCCGCTGCCCATTTCGCTCGGCGGCGTCATGCAGATTATTCTGCCGGGCAGCGGATTTGTCGGCGCTTACGATCCGAAGGACGGGCACGAAATCTGGCGCGTCGCCTACGGAGAAGGTTATTCGCTGGTGCCACGTCCGGTGTTTGCGCACGGGCTCCTCTTCATCGCGACGGGCTTCGACATTGCGAATCTGATCGCGATCCGGCCCGAAGGTGCGAAAGGCGATGCCACAGCGACGAACATCGCGTGGACAATCAAGAAGGGTGCGCCGTTGAGTGCGTCCACGATTGTTGTCGGCGACGAACTTTACTTTGTCTCCGACGCGGGAATTGCAACATGCGTCAATGCGCGCACCGGCGATGTGCATTGGAGCGAGCGGCTCGGCGGTAACTATTCCGCATCGCCTGTGCTCGCCGGGGGGCGTGTGTATTTTCTCAACGAAACCGGCACGACGACGGTGCTGAAAGCGGGGAAGATTTTTGAGGTGATTTCAAAAAACGAACTCGGCGAAGCGACGCTCGCATCGCCCATAGTGGAAGACGGCGCGATCTACATTCGTTCGGACAATCATCTTTGGAAATTGGGAGCGCGAAGCTAAGCTGCGGGTAAATATTTTTACGGACGGGATGTCCTAAATTTTCAATACAGTGCTATTTCAGCGATGTAACCAATCACACCAACACACCAATATGAAAAAACTCAGTCTCATCCTCGCCCTCGCAATTACATTCACCGCACCAACTTTTGCCGCAGGCAAAGGCGGCAAGGCAGGCGCTAACAAAGGTGGCCGTGCATGCATGAAAGCCACGAAGGGTTTTGACACCGATAAGAACGGCCAGATTGACGGCAAAGAAGTTGATGCGCTGAAAAGTGCGCTCGCTGGCAATGCGGATCTCAAGGCTCTCGACAAAAATGCCAACGGCCAGATTGACGACGACGAAATCACCGCGCTTAACGCTAGAATGGGCAAGCATGGCAAAGGCAAGGGTGCCGGTAAAGGCGCAGGGAAAGGCAAGTGCGCTGCTAAAAAGAAAGAGCCAGCGGCCTAGTCTGGCTGCTCGCAGCATCGCATTAGTTTTCCAGCTGTGAAATGCGCTGCGTGTGCGATTCATTCGACATGGCCATGCAAACGCACATGAAAACATTAGGAATCATTTTTATGATGGCTTCATCAGCCCCTGTCTTCGCGGCAGGCGCTGAAGGAAGTTCGACTGCCAGTGACCCGCTCGCCACTGCCAAGGCTTTTGACAGGGATGGCAATGGTCAGCTCAGCAGCGCGGAGATACAGGAATTGAAGGATTATTTCACAGGCACCGCCGTCATCAGGTCGCTCGATGCTAACAATAATGGCGTTCTTGATGATGAGGAGATCAAGAAGCTGAAGGAAGTATTCGTATCGGCTATGGACATCAGGAAGTTCGACACCAATAAAAACGGCCAGTTTGACGACGGCGAAATCAACGCTCTCAAAGCAGAGCTAAGCAAGGTCGGCAATGTCGCTGCCAATGCCGGGAGTGCGGGTGCCGCTGCCGCTGCGCCCATCGGAGCCGCTGCGACCACAGGGCCGAAACCGGTGCCGGCCTATCCGGTGAAAACGGCCAGAACTTTTGATGTGGATGGCACGAATCAAATTGAAGGCGGCGAGGTGCAGGCGATCCGAAATGCTCTCGCTACAACCATCGATCTCAAGCCGTTTGATTTGAATAAAAACGGCACATTAGAGGATTCAGAAATCGCTGCGCTAAACGTCAGGCTTGGCAAACCGAGGCCGGCCAAACCCGCTCCCAAGATCAAAGTGCCTGTGGTGGAGAATAAACCCGAAGTGAAGCCTGAGAACAAAACGAAGGACACCAAGGACGGTTCTTCCATCAGCGAACTCGCTCTAGCCGAGGTCAGGGAGTTTGATGTCAATCACGACGGTAAAATTACCGGCCTTGAGGATATGAATCTTCGCAAAGCATTCGCCAGCAATCCAAAAAGCTGGCTCTATATTTACGACGAAAACGCGAACAAGGTTCTCGACACGGATGAGATCGCGAAAATCAACGGCATACTCACTCTCGGCGACCCGGCTGCGGCGGCAAAGGCGCAGGCACCCAAAGGTAAAGCGGGCGTCAAAGACGGTCAGATAAAACTATAGCCATGTCCAACGCCGCCGCTGACCGCACGAAGGAGCTGGTGCTCTTGATGACGCAAAATCAGCGGCGCATTTTTTCCTACATCTACACGCTCGTGCCGGACCGCCACGCGGCGGAGGATCTTTTGCAGGAGACCTCGCTGGTCGTTTGCGAAAAGTTCGGCGACTACACATTGGGCACCGATTTCGTGGCGTGGGCGTGTCAGATTGCGTGGTGGCAGGTGCGTGCTTCACGGACGAAATATGCGCGCTCGAAAGTTGTCTTCGACGACAAGGTGCTTGAAGCCGTCGCGCACACCGCAGCCGAACTCGCACCCGAGCAGGACGCGCGACACGAAGCGCTCGCGCGGTGTTTGCAAAAGCTCGCCACACGCGACCGCGAATTGCTGCTCACGCGCTATGAAAGCAACGTCGAGGAAGCCGCGCGTCGCACGGGGCGCTCACTCGTCGCCGCATACAAGGCGCTCGCGCGTTTGCGCAAACTTTTGCACGACTGCGTGACGAACCAACTCAGCTCGGAGGCCGCGACATGAACGACATCGAGCGGGTCGAGCTTAATGAACTGTGTAGCGCATTGATGGATGACACGCTCGCGGATGCGCAGCGTTCGCGCATGGAGGAAATGCTGCTCGCCAGCGATGAGGCGCGGCGTTTTTACGTCCGCACGATGGCTCTTTCGGCGAGTCTCATCGGCTATGCGTCGGAAATGCAGACACCTGAGCCGCTGAACATCATTCGTCCGCCTCAGTGGCGTCGCTGGATTTCTCCGCTCGCTGCGGCAGCGGTGATTTTGATCGGCGTATGGATTGGTCGCTCGCTCATGGGCGGAAAGAGCGGCGACGCTGCGGCGGATGGCGATGAAATGGTCGCGCAAATTACGGGGGCAAAAGACTGCCAGTGGGCTGCCGCGACTCCCGGCGATGAACTTGCGCCCGGACAGCGTCTCGAACTAAAATCCGGCTTTGCAGAAATCACCTTCGACTCTGGCGCGCAGCTCGTGCTCGAAGGTCCGGCGACGCTCGACGTGCGCTCCGCGTGGGAGGCAGAGCTTCAGCGCGGCACGGTGAAGGCGAATGTTCCGCAGGAGGCGATTGGTTTCACGCTCACGAATGCCACCGTGCAAGTGGTGGATCTCGGCACCGAGTTCAGCATGACCGCCGGCGACGATGGCGCGGCGGAGGTTTTCGTGTTGAAAGGCGCGGTTGAAGTGCAGCCACGCAACACCGGGCATTCGCAAAAATCCGTGCTTCGCGAAAAGCAGTCGCGGCGTTTTGCAAAGAACGGCGGTAGCGAAGTGCGCGACAGTGATGCGAAGTTTCAGCGGTTCGCGCGAAAAATCGCGATGGTCCGCCGCGCGAGGCCGATGGCGTATGCACGCTGGCATTTTGATGAGGGCACCGGCGACGTGGCGGCCTCGGAGACGAACGGCTTTTCCGCAGGAGCATTGCGCATCGAAGGAAGCTCGCAGCATTGGAGCGAGGGACGATGGGGAAAGGCGCTCGCATTTGATGGTAGCACGACTGCGAAGCTCGACGCTGCGCTTCCACGTGGCGCACGCACTGTGGCGTTCTGGACGCGACTTTCCGAAACAGCGCCAACCAACGATGGCGCGCTGGCCGGTGTCTCCATGGGCAAGGGAACGTTCTTCGAGTTTCTCACGAACACGCGACCGGGGCAGGGCACGCCGGGCGCGCTGCGATTGCAGTCGGGCAACGGCTGGTTCATCGGCTCCACGCCACTGCGCGATGGACGCTGGCACCACATCGCCACCGTCTTTGGCGCGAATCCAAAAAACGCCACAAAGCCCGGCCTCGCGCTCTATGTGGATGGCAGACTCGAAACGCCCTCGGGCCGCCATGCCCTTCGTCGCAGCGATGAAAACGCGGGCGCGCTCTGGCTCGGCGGCGCAGCGGGAAGCAGCGAACGCTTTCAAGGCCTGCTCGACGAATTCCTCATCGCCGACCGCCAGCTTTCGCCGCAGGAAATCCGCCACCTCATGCGGACGAACCAGCTTCTCTCCCCAGATACCGTCGCCGCAAACTGAGTCCGAACTGCTTGGGTAAAAACCATTAATTTAGCTGTCCTAAAATTGCAGGCGCGTGCTATTACATCGCGCAACCAATCACACCAGTATGAAAAAAATCAGTCTCATCCTAGCCCTTGCAATCGCCTTCTCGACGCCAGCTTTTGCCTGCCACAAGGGCGCAAAGAAGACGGACACGCCCGCGCCTGCAAAAGCAGCGGCTGGCGCAAACAAGGAAAAGAGAGCGCAGATTGCAGGCAGCGAAAATCAATCAGCGAACGCTCAGCTCATTGGAGACACGAATCATGACGGAGAACTCGACGAAAAAGAGATCGCCGCTCTTTACGCCAAGGCCGGAATGGAAGACAGGCAGGGCAAAATCGTTAGTCAGGTCCATGTAGGCAAGCCGCATGGTGTCGTTCGTTTTAATAACGACAATTCTCACCAGAAAGCACTAGCTGCACACATGAGAGCCGCAAACAAAGCCGCTGCCCAAAACAACACGCAGGATGGTGACAAGCAGAAGGCCAAACACGCTAAGGCTGCTGTAAAAACTGTCGCGAAGGCTTAGTCGCCGCAGGCGGTAAATTCATCAGCGCGGTAGGAAAGAGGGCCAAGATTTTCGTGCGTCGCTGCTTGTTACGCTGAACAAGCATCCATCTCATCATGAAAGCACGACTCCTCACCGCACTCGCACTCACTCTCAGCCACGCAGCATTTGCCCAAATCGGCGTCGGCGCAAAACCTCCAACAGGCGCGGAGCTCATCATGGACGGCTCGCGTGCGATGCTGGATGACAAGTGGATTTATTGGGAAGGGCCTGGCTTCAAATCCGCGATGCCGATCAAATGGAAAATCGTGGAGGATCCCGTGGATAAAGGCAGCGCCGTGATGAGCGATGATCCAGTCGCCGCTGGCGGGAAGTATGGCACAGCGGACATCGTCACCAAGAAAGCCTACCGCGATTTTCGTCTGCACATCGAATTTCTGATCATGAAGCCCGGTGGCAACAGCGGCGTCTATTTGCAAAACCGCTACGAAATCCAGGTGCTTGATGGCGACAAGACCAAGCACGGCATGGGCGCCGTCATCAACGAAACCGAGTCGCCCTACCACGCCTACAAGGGCGTCGGCCAGTGGAACTCCTACGACATCACCTTCCGCGCCGCGCGTTTTCAGGACGGCAAAATGGTCGAGAAGCCACTCGTCTCCATGTTTTTCAACGGCATCAAAGTCCACACCAACATCCCCATCAACCAAGTCCACGGCGGGCCGAACTCCGGCCTCGATGGCGGCAACAAGGGCGGCAAAGGAATCACCGACACGCCCGGCGGCCTCAAGCTCCAATGCGAAGGCCACGACGTCCGCTACCGTAACGCGTGGATCAAGGAACTAGATCTGACCGCAGCGGATACGGACTTCAAGGAGTAGGCTGCCTCCAAGTGGGACGATTGCTTATACGATTTCTACAGTTTGGCTGCCATATGGCGCGCAGCGCCAGCCACTACGGTAGCCGTGGGTGAAGCGCAGTGTAACCCACGGATCGAAAAAGAAACGGCAAGCGCCGCGTAGTCGGCGCGACCATTCACGCGCCACCGTTTGTCGCACCGCATACGCGGTGCATGGATTCTTGCGGCGGATCCGTGGGCTGCGTCGCTTCGCTCCTTGCACACGGCTACCGTAGTGGCTGGCGCTACGCGCCAATAATTTCAGCCAGTGTTACCGTAGAATTCGTATTACTTGGCGCTGAGTTTTTTGAAGCGCTCGCCAGCGAATTCCCAATCGATGACATCCTGAAACGCTTTGATGTAATCAGCGCGCCGATTTTGGTATTTGAGGTAGTAGGCGTGCTCCCAGACATCGATGCCGAGGATTGGCGTGCCGCCGGTGCTGAGAGGGGTGTCCTGATTGGCGGTTGCCTCTACAGTGAGTTTGTGTTCGCGGAGGACGAGCCATGCCCAACCGCTCCCGAATTGTTTTGTGGCAGCGTCCGAAAAAAGTTCCTGCCATTTGACGAATGAGCCGAATGTTTTCTCGATATGCCTTAGCAGTTCGTTTTGAGGTCCGCCGGTGCCTTTTTTCAAATGCTGCCAAAATAGCGTGTGATTATAGTGACCGCCGCCGTGGTTGCGAATCGCGGGACGGATGGCTTCCGGCACGTTGTCGAGCGCTGTGAGTATTTCCTCGATGGGCTTTCCTGCGAGATCAGGCGCTTTGGCGATGGCGTCGTTCAGTTTTGCGACGTAGGCAGAATGATGTTTGTCGTGGTGAATCTTCATCGTCTCCGCGTCGATGACAGGTTCCAGCGCGTCGTAGTCGTAGGGGAGGGGTGCCAGTTTGAAGACTTCGGCGGGCGGAGTTACCTGAGCGAAGACCTTAGTGGTAGCGAGCGCTGCAGTGGCGGTGGCGATTGCTTTGATGGCTGTGCGGCGTGTATGCATGGCTTTGTGGTTAGAGTGCTAACTTGGACGGGAGTTCAATGGCAGAATGAAATTCATAGATTTCAATTACGTTAAATGCGGTGCGTTCATCTGCATGTGTGGAAACTGAATGCCGGTGTTCAGCGCGAAAATGGTTCCAGTTTGCGACGCCATTCGTTGGCTTCGCGTTTACGACCAGTGGTGGTGTAGAGTTGGGAAAGTTTTTTTACGGCGGTGATGTAGCGGGCGCGGTTGGCGGGGTCGGCTTGAGCGGCGAGGGGCTTCATGCCCTGGGCGGTGGCAAGGAGTTCGCGTTCGGCTTCCGTGACATTGCCCCTGCCCATGAGCGCTGCGCCGAGGAGATAGTGGGATTCAAAGACAGACCATGCGTCGGCGTTGTTTGCTGTGCGTAATTCGACGCATTGGCGCGCGGCGGGTTCGGCGTCGGCGTGACGGCCTTCTTCGATGAGTGCCGCGGCGAATTTCGCGAGCGTGTCGGCGTGTGCGATTGCGGCAGCTTTTTGTGCTTCGGCGGATTTTGCGAGCGCGGCTTCGGCGGTGGTTTGCGCGGTCTTTGTGGCGGTGCGGAGTTGCTCGGCTTCGGCGATGCTCTTTGCAGCGGTGGCGATGGCGGC
The DNA here is from genome assembly GCA_947476045.1 of Chthoniobacteraceae bacterium. GTDB lineage: Bacteria > Verrucomicrobiota > Verrucomicrobiia > Chthoniobacterales > Chthoniobacteraceae > SXWH01. The sequence goes on along the minus strand of CANJNZ010000042.1, from coordinate 11,240 downwards.
GGCTTTTTGTTTTTCGGCGTCGTCGCGCTGGTGTTCGGCTTCCGCGCGTTTTTGTTCGGTGCGTTCGGCGATGGTGCGAGCCTCCAGTGCTTTTGCCTGCGCATCTTCGCGTTCGCGTTCGGCGTCGGTTTTGTCGCGGGCTGCGTCGTGGGCGGAGGTTTCGGCTTTTACGCGGGCGTCTTTTTCATTCACGAAAAATACAGCCAGTGCGCCGATGCCTGCTGCGAGAATCGTGGCGAGCACCCAGGGGAAGGGGCTTTGTCGCGGTGTGCTTTGTGTGGCGCTGAGCGTCATGCCGGACATGGGGACGATGGCGACGGTGTTTGTCGGTGCGTGGGCGGCGACGGTGCGGACGAGTTCCGCGCGCTCCGTGGTCGTCGGCGTCGCACCGCGTGCGGCGAGGCGTTCGGTGATGCGTGCGCGCAGAGCGTCGTCACCGCCGCAGACGCGATCCAAATACGCAGCGCGCTCATCCGCGTCGGCGATGCCGGATGCGACGGTCAGGATGGTCAGTTCGTTGGGCGTGACTTTCGGCGCGCTGGCTGGCTCGGGCGTGGCGGACTTGGGTTTGATGAATGGCTTCACGGTGCGGAGAAATGCTGGGTCTCGGGTAAAGTAAAGCCGCGCCTTGGGGAAGGCGCGGCTTTGAGAAAATTCGGGCAGTCGTCGGGACTACTTGAATTGCAGAGGCGTGCCGGTGCGCATCGCTTCGTGCTGCTCGTCGGTGCAAGCACTGTTGAGCGGGACGTTCACAGGCACTTCGTTTTCTTTCACGATGCCGTTTTGCAGCATCCAGGCTTCGAGTTCCTCACCGGAAACGTCGGGCAGCATCGTGCCGTTGATTTCGAGCGTGGGTTGTTTGTCCTGTCCGCTTTTCTGCTCCATCTCCCAGCGGAACGCGGGATTTTTGATGATGTCTTTCTCCTCGTAAGCGAGGTCGTATTTCTTGAGCACGGCGCGGACGCCATTGCTCCAGCCACACGATGTTTTCAGCCAGGCGGTGATGATTGGTTTTTCCATAGCTCGACGACATTCAGCGCGAGCGCCCTCCGCTGCAAGAGGGAAAGTTTACAGCACCTTGCCGGTGAGGATGAGCGTGGCGGCGTAGAAGTAGATGATCAGCCCCGTCACATCCACCAGCGTCGCCACGAAAGGCGCGGACGATGTCGCCGGATCGAGGCCAAGTCTTTTCAAAAGGAGCGGCAGCATCGAGCCGCTGATCGTTCCCCAAAGCACCACGCCAAGCACGGCGATGGCCACGGCGAGCCCGACCGACACGTAATGAATGCCGTAGGGATTTGCGCTGTGGAAGACGTGCATGGAAAGCTGCACCCACATCACGATGCGTAGGAAGCCAATCACCGCGAGGATGCCGCCGAGGATGAGCCCCGATGCAATTTCCTTTTTCATCACGCGCCACCAATCGCGCAGCCGCACCTCGCCGAGCGACATCGCGCGGATGATAAGCGTGCTGGCCTGCGAGCCGGAGTTGCCGCCTGCGGACATGATGAGCGGGAGGAAAAAAGTGAGCACCACGGCTTTTTCCAACTGCACTTGGAAGCCGACCATCACGGTCGTCGTGAGCATTTCGCCGAGGAAAAGCACGATGAGCCACACCGCGCGCTTCTTCACCAGCTCCCAGAGCGGCGCGTCCATGTAGGGCTCGTCGAGTGCCTCGGTGCCGCCGAGTTTTTGAATCTCCTCGGTCGTCTGCTCCTCCTGCACGTCGAGCATGTCGTCAATCGTCACGATGCCGAGCAGCTTGTCCTCGCTGTCGGTCACGGGCAGCGTGTTGCGGTCGTATTTTTTGAAAGTCTCCAGCGCCGTCTCGCCGGGATCGGTCGCCCGGAGCGCGACGAAACTGCTGTCGTGAATATCGCGCACCAGCGTGTCCGTGGGACGCAGCAGGAATTCGCGGATGCGCACGTCGTCTATCAACCGCCCGCGCTCGTCCGTCACATACACCACGTTCAGCGTTTCCGAATCGCGACCATTCGCGCGGATGTGATCGAGCACGCGCTGGATCGTCCAGTCGTCGCGCACGGAGACAAAATCCGGCGTCATCAAACGGCCCACGCTGCCCTCGGGATAATTCAGCAGCGCCTGCGCGACTTTTTTTTCCTCCGGCGAAAGAAGCTGCAACATCTGCACCACCGCCGCGCCCGGCAATTCCTCCAGCAGCGCCGTGCGGTCGTCGGGCGACATCTCATTCAGAATGTTCGCCGCCTGCGCCGTGCCCATCGCCTTTAAGAGCGCCTCCTGCGCATCGCTATCGAGATACTCGAAAACATCCGCCGCCAGTGCGTGCGGCAAAATGCGGAACACCACCACGCGCTCCTCCTCCGGCAACTCCGCGATCACCTCGCCCGCCTCTGCCGGGGGGAAATCAGCAAACGTCTCGCGCAGCCCCGCGAAGTCGCGGCGCGCGATCATCTCCTTGATTTCCGGTCCTAGCAGCGTGCCTAGCATGAAAGGCGAATGGCGAATGACGAAACGCGAATCAACCACGAACGTTCGGATGGTGAAAAAAAGCGCGTTCAGTTTTGCTGCTTTTCCGGGACGCCCGGCACGACGCTGCGGATGATTCGGAAGGACGAGAACGTCTATTCGGTCGAGGTGTCGTTTGTCCTGCTGATGAAAACGGCGGACGGCTTCACGATGTGTGAGTTGCACTACGAAGGCACTGCGGTTCCAAAACCAAAAGCAGGCAAATAGGCGGTGCGCGCAGCACGGACGCTCGACCGGATTCGTCAGCCCCACTCTCGGTTTGCTAAGGAACGCCCAACCCGCTTCGCTCCCTCAGCCATGCTCCATCCCACCCCGCCAACTTCCCTGCGGCTCAATACTATGTTAGATTGCTTTTCTTCTCCCTCGTGAAATCGAATAGCAGCAGCAAACCGCGTTCGTTATTCTCCCGCTGGCTTCGCCCACTCGCTATTGTTTCTGTATTGGTCGTAGTTTTCTGGCTGCAGAATTGGTGGTTCGGCCCAATTCGCCCGCTTCAATTCTCCGCATCTGACATTCACGATTACTATGAAGACCATGGCTTCACCGGTGATTTTGCCAGATTCATTACTGCACGTTGCAGTCAGGAGTTCTTTCATAGTTACGCTCGCCAGCAAGAACTTCAGCCCGTCATCGGCGACTCACTGCCCGAAGGATGCCCGGAATTGGGGTATTGTCCCGAAGCTTGGTGGACACCTCCGGACAATTATCGCGGCGCATATTACAGTTTTCGTTCTGGGGGTTCTGCCCACATTCTTACTTATTCCAACGGTGTCCTCTACTATTACGTTACCGCTTGGTAGGCACATCTCCATGCGCTCAGCCGAGCAGCCTAGCTATTTGCCAAAGATGCCCCAACCCGCTTCCCTCCCTCCGCCATGCTCCATCCCACCCGCCAACTCCCCTACCGGCCCGATAACCAACGTAGGTTGTAATATGTGGCCCAAACAGCGCATACTATTCGGGATTTTGTCAGCCTTCGCACTCGTAGCTTGCACGAAGATCACGCCAGACGAGATGACGAATTCTGCTATTGGGGAGACGTTTGCTCGGATTCACATTTATGCCCAGACAAAGAGAGCAGTCCCATCGTCGCTTGATGTTCTTCCTAAGAGAGACGGATATGCAAACCAGACAATGGATGGTTGGGACAGGCCGCTACAGTATCGTATTGCCGCAGACGGGACGATTACGCTCACAAGCCTTGGTAGAGATGGGAAGCCGGGAGGAAGTGGTGCTGATGCCGATGTATCGGTGAGCTACCAGACGAAGAGGACTGACGGCAGTCTTTGGGTTGGCTCAGACATGTGGATTGTCGAAGCGCTACTCAGATAGTTACAGCAACTCCCCTTCGCGCCTTGGGGCGGTGAGGCCGAGTTTCTTGTAGGCGAGGGGCATGGCGACGCGGCCCTGGCTGGTGCGCTTGAGGTAGCCTTGCATGATGAGGTAGGGCTCGTTGACGTCTTCGAGGGTGCCGGGGTCTTCGCCGACGGCGACGGCGAGGCTGCTGATGCCGACGGGGCCGCCGCCGAATTTCTGGACGAGGGCTTCGAGGAGGCGTTTGTCCATTTCGTCGAGGCCGTCGAGGTCAATGTCGCGCATGGTGAGTGCGGCGTCGGCGACGTCGCGGGTGATGCGGTTGCCGGCGCGGACTTGGGCGAAGTCGCGCACCCAGCGGAGGAGGTTGTTGGCGACGCGCGGGGTGCCTCGGCTGCGGGCGGCGATTTCGAGGGCGCCGGGGTTGTCCACTTCCACGCCGATGAGCGCGGCGCTGCGGAGGACGATTTTCTGCAAGTCCTCGGCGGTGTAATAGTCGAGGCGGCACGTCATGCCGAAGCGCGAGCGGAGCGGGGCGGTGATCATGCCGGCGCGGGTGGTGGCGGCGATGAGGGTGAATTTGGGGAGGTTGAGGCGGACACTGCGGGCGTTGGGGCCCTGATCAATGATGATATCGAGTTTGTAGTCCTCCATCGCGGGGTAGAGGTATTCTTCGATGACGCGGGAGAGGGCGTGGACTTCGTCAATGAAGAGGACGTCGCCGCGTTCGAGGGTGGTGAGGAGTCCGGCGAGGTCGCCTGCTTTTTCGATGGTGGGGCCGCTGGTGCATTTGATGCCGACGCCCATGGCGGTGGCGAGGATGTTGGCGAGGGTGGTTTTGCCAAGGCCGGGCGGGCCGCTGAGGAGGACGTGCTCAAGGACGTCGCCGCGCTGCTTGGCGGCCTCGACCATGACCATGAGCTGCTCACGCACTTTTTCCTGCCCGGTGAATTCGCTGAATGCGGGCGGGCGCAGCGAGATGTCGAACGGCGTATCGGGAGCTTCGGCGATGTCTTTGGTGACGGGCACGGTGTGTTGAAAATTAGGCGTGGAGTTTTGCGGCGGCATCCCAGTGCCACTTCGGGTGACAACACTCAACTCTCATCTCTCAACTTTCCTCCCGCGCGGCGGAGACGCCAGGATCGCAGGAGGAGCATGAGCGAGAGGAGTGTGAAAAATGTTGCCGCCGTCCACGCGACGACGTGCGGCAGGAAAACGGCGAGTGCGGCGAGTGCGAGGAGGGACATGGCGATCCAGAAAAGAGGGAAGGCTTCGGCGGTGCCGAGAACGCGGTGATTCGTGATCGCTGCGCCGACGGTGCGGCCAAGTCGGATTGCGCCTGCGGTGACACGCGCGAGACTACCGCCGCCGGGGCGCGATCGCGAATCGCCGGGCGATGGGAGTCGTTTTGGGCGGCGTTTTTTTAATACGACCTCGGTGGAGTGGGTGAGGTCGCGTTCGTAGGTGGTTTCCATTTCGTTGGCGAAGCCGGGGTCCTCGATGGCGACATCGAGTTCATAATTGGAGATCCAGCTTGCGACGTTGAGGTTCGTGCTGCCGACGCGCGCCCAGCGTCCATCGGCGACGGCGGTTTTTGCGTGGAGCATGGAGCCGTTCCACTCGAAGACGCGGACGCCGGCTTCGAGCAATGGACGATAGCCGGCGGTGGTGAGCGGGCGGAGCCACGGCAAATCGCTGCCGCCGGGGACGAGGAGTCGGACGTCCACACCATCACGTGCAGCGGCGCGGAGTGCCTGCACGTAGGCGGGCAGTGCAGCGAAATAGGCATCGGTGAGCCACAGTCGGCGCTCGGCCATGGATGCGATGAGGAGGTCGAGACGATAGATGCCTGCGAGGTTCGGCGCGCTGGCGATGACGCGGACGGGGATTTCGCCAGCAGGCGCTGCGGGTGTGAATGAGGTGAGTTCGTCCTTACTGATGGGGTCTCCGTTTTCCGCCCAGACTTGTGCGAAGGCGGGGATGAGGTCGGCGACGGCGGGCCCGCGAATTTCGACGCCGGTATCTCGCCACGGCTCAATGCGGCGTGATGCGTCGCCGAGCCACGTGTTGCTCACGCAGATGCCGGAGACGAAGCCGAGCGTGCCATCCACGGCGAGCGTTTTGCGATGGTCGCGGCTGAGCCAGCCGAGCGGGCTATCGAGGCGCGGGGGATTGTGGTAGCGCACTTGTCCGCCGAGTTTCAGCAGCGGCTCCCAAAATTTGCGCGACGTGTGAAGTGAGCCGATCCAGTCGAGGAGGACGCGCACTTTCACCCCGTCCTCTGCACGCGCGACGAGAGCGTCGCGAAATCTTTTACCAACGACATCGGGGCGAAAGATGTAGTTTTCAAAATAAATGGTGCGCTTCGCGGCGGCGATGGCGGTGTGCCACGCGGCGTAGTTTTGCTCCGCGTCGAGGAGAAGGCGGACGGCGTTGCCGGGCACGAGCGGTGCACCGGCGGCACGGGCGAGCGCACGCTGGGCGATGCCGCGAATGGAGCGGAGGTTTTCGCCACGGTCGCTGAGGTGCTCGGGTGTGGTGTTCACGCGAGGGATGCTAGTCTGATGATTCCGCGCGGGCAATGTTGCGCTGCTGGAATGAAATCCGCTACAAACGGAGCATGGCAAGAGAACCAAAACTAAATGGTCGCGAAGCTGGCTTGTTGAAAGCCATTGGCTTTGGTCTTGGAGTGACTGGCGATGAATTGATGGAGCGCACGCAAATGGCAGTCGATGATCTGTGCGACGTGCTCAATACGCTGCTCGATATCGGCTTTGTGGAAACTGCCTCAATGAAAGAGCGCGTGACGGTGGAGGATGTGCCCAACGAGAACTTTGAAATCAATCCCTCTTACGCTTCGGATTTGAAGGAAGCCCTGAGACGGCGGTAGTCCGCACTCAAATCGAGGCCAGCAGGGCTTCGTAGTCGAAGTCCAGCGCGGTTGATTCGAACTTGGGATAGACGAATTTGCTGGCAGGGACGTTTTCCTTGCAGATGCCGCAGGCACGTGCGAGGCCGGCGGTCTTTAAGTGCATGAGCGACTCGTGGAGGAGCGCGGTGCCGAGACCGCGACTGCGGTATTCGGCGAGCACGCAGGGGCCGGAGATAAGATGGCTCGGGGCGTCCTCGGTCGTATTGAGTGCGGATGCGGCGATGATGCGCACACCGTGGGTGATTACGAGGCAGGGGACTGCGCGATGGACAAAGCTGGAGGTGATTTGTGCTTCGATGAACGGGCGCAGTTCCTTGAATGAATCGCCCCACGCGGTATCGAGGCTGAACGCGGTGAAGATGACGTTGCGCACGACTTTCTCCTCGTCGCGGGACGCGGCGCGGACGTTGAAATGCGATGGGAGTTGCGTCTCAAAATCGGGGAGTTTTTCAAGATCCCATGTAAATCGCTTCCAGCGGACAAGCTTCATGTGAGGAAAAGTAGCGGGAGGGTTTTTGTAAATCAACGTCACACTGCAATCAGTGCGAAAATATCTTCAAATTGTAGAGGAGACTAGTGTTTTGCTTCTGTCGATTCGATCATGCTTGGGATGTCGCCCTCACCGAGTTTCCGCTTAAAAAGCTCGATCGCGAGCGCGTAGCACTGTTGTGCGAGCACGGGATTGTAGCGCGGTCCTTCGTCGCGGATGAATGCGTGCGCGCCGTTCACCTCGAAGGTCTGATGCCATGTGTTCGCTTCTTCCAGTGCGCGGCGCACTTGCATCCGTCCCTCGAAGGGAACGTGCGGGTCCTGTCTTCCCCAGATAATGAGCAGTTCGCCTTTGATGTCGCCGCGCCGCGCGCGTTCCAGTGAATCGTCGCACATTCCGAGTCCGAGTCCGCGTTTGTGTTCTTCGAGTTTGTGGATGTCCGTGGGGTAAAGGCTCACCCCGGCCAGCACATCGGGGCTGAAACAATCACGGAAACACAAATGCCCGCCGATGCACATTCCCATGCTGCCCAGCTTGCCGTTGCTTGCAGGGTGGCTTTTCAAAAACTCCCGCACCGTGCACATATCGTCATCATAGGCGGCGAGTGGTTTGTTCACTTTGCACCAGTTGCCGCGGTCGGCGCCTGCGGTGTCGTAGCCGAGGACAGTTCCCGGTTCCTCAAATTCATGAAAAATCTCCGGCACCGCGACGACGAAGCCGTGTCCCGCCAGCATCATCGCCGTGCGTCGAACGGGGCCGGTCAGTTGGAATATCTCGGAAAATAGCGTGATGGCGGGATATTTCCCGGCAGCAGCGGGGCGGAAAATATGCGTCCGCATCGACCCGCTGGGCGTCTGGAGGTCGGCGTGCTCGTTGTCTAGGATCGTCATAGGTGGCGATGTGTTACCGGCGCGTGCATCCACCGTAAAGGGTGCAGTGGCGCGCGCAATTCGTTCAAAGCTGGTGCTTGCGTCTATGAGGAGTTTGCATCAAACTCACCGCACCCCGACAGAAGTCTGGGAAAAACAAAACCAACAAAATACCATGAAACACATCCTCACACTCATCGCCGTCGCCGTCAGCTTCACCTTTGGTGCCTGCTGCACACAAAAGTGCGACAAGCCTGGTGACAAGTGCCACGGCAAGCCTGCCGAAAAGTGCGACAAGCCCGGCGGCAGCTGCTGTGCTAAGAAGAAGTAAGCAGATTCGATAGTTTCAAAGGGTGCGTCGCCTTCGGGTGACGCGCCCTTTTTGCTGCCTGCAAACCAAGGAGGCAGACACCCCTTTCGCAGAAAATTTCAAACTCCCTGCAAGAATCCCTCGTTTTTCTGGAATGACCTGCTAAAGGGAGGCATGAGCAAAACTTCGACATTCGCCCGCCGTGGTCCTGACCGCATCTCCGAGGAAATCGCAAAAGTCCTGTGCAAGAAGAAGCCATTGGAGTTCAAGGCACTCTTCGTGGACGTGTATGAAAGCCTCCGTGCGAAGGATGCAACCAGCGGCGGCGAGGAAATGATCCGCCTGCGCGCCTACGAAAAACTCCAGAATTTCGTAAGGCAGGGTATCGTGAAAAAGGCTGGCACCACTTACGTCGGCGACGGCCGCGCGCTCGCCTCTTTCCTCGCGACCGCTGCGGAACAGAACGCGACATTCGCAGCCGAAAAGGAGAAGCGGAACCCGACCTTTCCGCCAAAACCGGTGAAGCCTGCCGCCAAAACAACTCCTGCGAAAGTGGCAAAGCCCGTGAAGCCGAAGAAGGCCGCCAAACCCGCGAAAGCGAAGAAAGCGCCTGCAAAGGCAGTCGCTTTGAAGAAAAAGAAATAACCTGCCAGCGGGGCTGCGTTTATTCAGCAATTTTCGCGTGGAAGATGTGGAGGCTTGCCGTGAAAGGGTCGCTCGTAGCACTTTGCACGCGTCACTTGTCTTCATGAAAAAATCCGCACTCCTCTCACTCGTCGCGTTCACTTTCGCCCTCCATGCCGGGGAAAACTGGCCCGAGTTCCGTGGGACGACCGGCGATGGTCACAGCGATGCGAAAGGCTTGCCGACGGAAATAGGCGAGGCGACGCACGTGAAATGGAAGACTCCGACGCACGGCAAGGCATGGTCTTCGCCGGTCGTGTGGGGCGGGCAGGTGTGGCTGACCACGGCCAGCGAGGACGGGACGGAACTGGGCGTGATGGCGATGGACGCCGCAACCGGAAAAGTGCTTCACGACAAGAAACTCTTCACGGTCGAAAAACCGCAGTTTTGCCACAAATTCAACAGCTACGCCTCGCCTACGCCCGTCATTGAAGAGGGACGCATCTACGTAAGCTGGGGCTCGCCCGCGATTGCGTGTCTCGACACGAAAACGTGCGCCGTGCTGTGGGAGCGGCGCGATTTTGTCTGCAACCACTACCGCGCAGCCGGCAGCTCGCCGATTACGTGGAAGAACTTGATGATTCTCCCCTTCGACGGCAGCGACCACCAGTTCATCGTCGCGCTCGACAAAGCCACCGGCAAGACCGTCTGGAATGTGCAACGCTCCATTGATTTCAAAGACCTCCAGCCCGACGGAAAACCCGCTTCCGAGGGCGACTACCGCAAATCCTTCGGCACTCCCGTCGTCATCGAATGGGAGGGGAAACCCATGCTCATCTCCCACGGCGCAAACGCCGCCTACGCCTACGAACCCGCCACGGGAAAAGAAATCTGGCGCTTCGAAGAGCGCGCCTGCCACAGCTCCGCAGTCAGGCCCGTCGCTGGAGACGGCATGGTCTTCCTCGTCCCCGGCTTCGGCACCAAACAAGTCATCGCACTCAAGCCCGGTGGCAGCGGCCTGCTCGACGACACCGCCGTCGCATGGCGCGAAAAAAAGGCCGCCCCCACCAAGCCCTCGCTCCTCTTCGAAAAGGGCCTCCTCTTCGTCCTCGACGACAACGGCATGGCCTCCTGCCTCGACGCCAGAACCGGCGCAATGAAATGGCGCGAACGCATCGGCGGCAACTACTCCGCCTCCCCGATCCTCGCCGAAGGGCGCATCTATTTCTTCAGCGAAGAAGGAAAAGTCGTCATCGTCGCCGCATCACCGGAGTTCAAGAAAATCGCAGAAGGAAAATTCGACGACGGCTTCATGGCCTCCCCCGCAGTCAGCGGCAAAGCCCTCTTCCTCCGCACCCGCACCGCCCTCTACCGCGTCGAGGAATGAGCGCACTTCCCTCACTCGCCACGGAGAGCATCTAGCGACCCCAAGCTCAGCGACACGGAACCCTTCTGCAAGTGAGTCCACCCCGAACTCATTCGGGGCTGCAGCGAATGGTTAGGCCACGTTCGTTCACTTGGAATTGGCGTAATCAATCATTCCTTGAAAATCCACGACGACTGCTGGCTCGTCGCCGACCGTCCAAGCATCGTGGCCGGAAGGCAGCAAGGAAACGTCGCCTGGCTTGCAGTCGAACTCCGTCCCGTCGTCCATGAGAATATGCAGGACACCGGAGACGTGATACTGGAAATGCGGTGCTTCACAGCTCTTTGTCTTGGCGATGGGCTGGACAGAGTTTGACCACTTCCAGCCGGGCTCAAAAATGCAGCGGACGATGGTCGCTCCGCCGATTTTGATTAGTTCAAGGCGTCCGTTCGGGAATTCGCGCACTTCATCGGGCTTTCCGAAACTTTTCAATTCAGTGTAGTTCATGGTGTTCGTGGTTTGTTTGTCTGGTTCTGTGTTGTCGAGAAATCAGTGCGCGCAAGTGGCCTAACGACCCCAAGCTCAGCGACTCGCGGAGCTGGCGCGCTGGCTGCGTGGCGGGGGAAAGGCGGAGGCAGGAAGCAGCCAGCGTGACAGCGGAGCGAGTTCGCTGCAGCGTATAGATGACATGAGAGGGATCCGGTGGGCGTGGTTCACTGGGTCTATGGTTGAAGAAAAACAACATCAGCAAAGGGGCGGCGCTTTGGCGACCGACGGGAACAGCACAGCAACAAACGTCGGTGCGCGCAAGCGTGGCGTCATCAAGC
>CANJNZ010000041.1 GCA_947476045.1 Chthoniobacteraceae bacterium | reverse complement strand
TTGCGCCATCCATCCGGCTCCCTCGCATAGCGTTCATCAATTCGTGCAGCCGCATCCGGCCTGCCCAGTTTAAGTGTGTTTCCTCCCATCCCTCCCTTTTATCTCTTTTCCAATACTTTGTCAGCTTGTTTGTGGAATGTGGTATAATTGTTTCAACCGCACCGATATGTCGCAATCAGCCATCGGCTTCGGCAACAAGGAGTGTGTCCTGCGCTTCTTCCCCGGACAACATGACTGGGCCGGTGCCGAACTCTGCGACGACGCCATCACGCACCTCAACGGTGTCTTCCTTTTTGCAAACCGTTCCAGCTCCAGCTACGCCGCTGATTACGCTCACTACGTTCAGCAAGTCCGCAAGTTGATTGACGAATGCACGGCTCCGGCACCGATGCGCGCTTATATGTGGTCGAGTTTTTTGACAAAGCACCGGGTCAGCGATCCGACACTCGCAGGCGTCCACGCCACGCTCGGTCAGAGCGCCACAAACAAACTCTACGTGAAAGGCCTCGATGACATCGAAACCTTCGCCAAAAAAACCTTTGGGCCATTGAACGTCACAGTCTGGAAAGCCGACCCCGGTGCCTCCGCCGCCTGCACGAATGAGGCGAAAAAATACACTGGCACAGCTTGGGAGGAAGTCCTCAATCGCATGAGCAAGGACGCCCAATCATATTAAATCGCAGAGCCTTTCTGACTCTGAAAACGCTCACCGCGCTGCCAGCGCCAGCTCTGCGCAGCCGAGGATGCCGGCGTCGTTGCCGAGCTGGGCGGCGGCGATTTTTAGCTGCTCATGAAAGAGCACGCTGGTGCGGTCGTTGAGCGTGCGGCGGATGGGGGCGAAGACGAGTTCACCTGCGGCTGCGACTCCACCGCCGATGACGATGGCGTCTGGATTCAAGAGCCAGACGACATTCACGAGCGCGGCCCCGATTTCCGTGCCGATGGAATCCCACAACGAAATGGCGATGGTGTCGCCGGCTGCGGCGAGGCGCGCGAGGTCGGCGGGCGTGCAGGTTTCAGCGGAGCGGGGTTTCCCGGCGGCGTTGTAAAGACGCGCAGCGCGTTCGCCGATCTGGCGGTTGCCGACATAGACTTCGAGGTCGCCGGGCGTGCCGTAAACGCCGCGCGGGCCGTGGAGGTCTATGCTGCTGTGCCCCAATTCCCCCGCCGCGAATCGCGAGCCGCGGTAGAGCTTGCCATCGAGAATCAGCCCGCCGCCGACGCCGGTGCCGAGCGTGATGCAAATAGCGTTGGTCGCACCTTTCGCCGCGCCGTGGACGAACTCAGCGTAGGCCATTGCGTTGGCGTCGTTTTCAATCGCACAGGCGAGCCCGGTGCGGTCGCGCATCATGGCGAGCAACGGCACTTCGTTCCAGCCGGGCACGTTTGCCATGCCGTGGACGATGCCGCGCACAGTGTCCACAAAACCGGGCAGCCCCATGCCGACCGCGCACACGGCGGGATGGGCAGAGCGCAACGTGGCGATGTTTTCAAAAATCGCATCGAACAGCGTGCCGGCGGCGAGATGCTTCTGCGTATCAATCGCCGGTCCGCGGCTGATGATTTTGCCGTTTTCTACAACGGCGGATTTGATGCTGGTGCCGCCGAAATCAATACCGATCGCTTGTGTGCTCATGGAAAGAGCGGCGAGGGTGTCCGAGCGAAACGGGAAGTCAATCGGGACGTGCGATGGGATGACGAATGACGAATTTCGGATGACGAATGAGCCGGCGGACGATGCGCGCGTTTCGTCATCCGACATTCATCCGACATTCGGAATCCGACATTCGTCATTTTCTCCCTTCCCCATTCCACTGCCCGCCGCATACGCTCCGCGATCAGATGACAGTCCCGGCCTACATACGCGCCCTCTTAGTTCTCGCCACCGCTGCGTGGCTGAGTGCATGCACCAGCACGGAAAGCGCCGGGCATACGCTCGCGACCAAAGCAGGAGAAAAAATCAGCACCACGGCTGCTACACGGATGTATGTGCGGACGACCGCATATCACCACAGCGAGCCGGGCGGGCGCGCAACGGCCGTCGGCGGCTACTTGCGGCCCACGCACAGCGCGGCGGCGGACTGGAGCTGGCTGCCTGCGGGCACACGTTTTCGCATCGAGGAGACGGGCGACGAATATCTCATCGAGGACTACGGCAGCGCGCTCGTCGGGCGCTACACGATTGACATCTACAAGAGCACGCGCGCCGCGATGAACAAGTGGGGCGTGCGCTACGTCCACATTCAGGTTTTGGAATTGGGCAGCTACCCCGTGAGCCTCGCCGTCCTCAAGCCGCGACAAAAATATTCCCACGTCCGGCGCATGGTCGCGGAGTTGCAGAAAAAGGTGCGCAAGTGAGTGGACGCGAGAAAATGACGGATGACGAAATCAGCATAGTCCGCCCATCCATCATGGTCTTTGCATTCGTCATTCATTCGACATCCGACATTCGTCATCCGTCATTCCCCCGCCCATGACCGCCCGCTCACTCGTCCACCAACTCCTCCTCGCATGGGAGCGCAAACGCCCCCACGCCGACGACCTCCTCCACGAGCGCCTCGACACCACACCGCTCGACACCCGCGACCGCGGCCTCGTCACCGAACTTTTCTACGGCGTCCTCCGCCGCCTCAGCGAACTCGACTTCCTCATCGCCAAGCTCCGCGACTCCGATCTCGACGACGACACCCGTGCCGTCCTCCGCCTCGGGCTCTACCAGATTTTTCACACCCGCATCCCCGTCTGGGCGGCGGTGAAAGAAACCGTCTCCCTCGCCCGTCGCTCCGGCGGCCTCGTCAACGCCGTCCTCCGCCGCGCCGACCGCGAACGCACCCCGCTCCTCGCCGCACTCGCCGCCGCGCCACTCAGCGTCCAGTGGAGCCACCCGAAGTTCCTTTTGGAAAAATGGACCGCCACTTTCGGCGCAGACGCCACCCGCGCACTCGCCGAGTGGAACAACTCCCCCGCCCCGCTCTGCGTCCGCGCCAACACCATCAAAATCACCCGCGACGAACTCCTCGCCGCCCTCCCCGGCTCCGAGCCGCATCCCTTTCACCCCCTCGCCCTCCACGTCCCCAGCATCCCCAAAGACTGGCTCGCACGCGGCCTCTGCTACGTGCAGGACCCGAGCACCCTCGCCGCCTGCGAAATGCTCGCCCCTCAGCCCGGCGACATCGTCCTCGACGCCTGCGCTGCGCCCGGAGGCAAAACCACCATGCTCGCCGCCATGATGAAAAACCAGGGCCGCATCGTCGCCTGCGATTTGTGGGAAAGCCGCGTCGCCCGCCTCCGCGCAAACTGCGAGCGCCTCGGCACCCGCAACACCCAGACGCTCGAACTCGACACCATGAAAGACGCCCCCGAACTGCCCCCGCGCAGCTTCGACCGCATCCTCATTGATGCCCCGTGCAGCAACACCGGCGTCATCCGCCGCCGCGTGGACGTCCGCTGGCGGCTCACCGAGGAAGACGCCATGCGACTCCCCGCCCAACAGCTCGCCCTCATCCGCCGCTGCGCCACATTGTTGAAACCCGGCGGCACCCTCGTCTATTCCACCTGCTCCCTCGAGCCCGAGGAAAACGAACACGTCGCCGACGAAGCCGCCCGCACCGTGCCCGGCCTCCGCCTCCACACCACCCGCCACATCCGCCCCTGGCTAGATAAAGTGGACGGCGCCTTCTGCGCTCAATTCGTCGGAGCGTAACGGCTATCAGCCCCGGATGCGAATGCGATGCACCTCCACCAGCAGCAGCTTTCCCCGGTAGAAATCGCGCACCGGGTTCCCTCGAAGAAATTCAAGCAAGACGGCCACGAGTTGCGGGATGATTTCGGGGTGGTTGTGAAGCTGAATGGAGATAATGCCACCGTGCTCTGCGGGCGGATATGCCACGATGTCCGAAAAATCCCCGTTGAGTGAAACGAGGATCGCGTCGAGTTCACGAGCCTTCGCCAGCACGATGGGATCGAGAGCACGGATAGGAAGAACTTCGCGTAACAGGAGAACTCGATGCCCGGCATCACGAAGCGCGTCCGTGATGCTGGCGGGCACGCATTGGTCGCCGAGAAATAGCAGGCTCATGCCGCCGCTTCGTAGTCCGCCAGATCGCGGGCGTAGTGCAGGCAGGCTTCCACGTCCTCCGCAGTCACATCGGGAAACTCACGGGCGATCTCCACCGCATCTTTCCCGCTCGCCACGTATCCGAGGATGAGCGCGACCGGAATGCGTGTTCCCTTGATGCAAGGCTTGCCACGGAGAATCCCGGGTTCGCTCGTAATGCGTTCGCGCCAGTTCATACGCACACGATGCCCGATGCCGCTCGCACCGTCAACGCCCGGCTTGCCCACCAAACTTAAAAGCCACCCGCCCCGCGATGGATGGCATAATGTGAAATGGAGCAAAAATCTTGCTCCTATTTCCCCGCGAAGCACAGCGATTAGCGATATGGCGACCAGAACTCCACAGGAGCCACATCGGACAGAGTTGTGTAGGTCGTAGTGCTGACTTTAGGCACTGTGTCCACCGAAGTGATGGTGAACGAGTTGCCAAGGATGTCTGTGCCGCCGCTGTTGTAGAGACGCGTGCCGGATCTGAAATACTGCTTTACGTCGGCCCAGACGACAGAGGCGCCAGCTGTCTTGTTGTTATCGATAGCGTATTGGTCAATACACGCATCAATCGAGCGAAGATCCTCACGTATTTGAATAGCCTGATTGCGCTTCTTTTCGGCGACAGTCTCCACAGGCCTCTGAAAACATGCGAATGACGTTAGCATTGCGAGCACCAAGAGGAGCAATGGTGTCTTGTGCTTCATTACGGTTTGTTGGCTTCCTACGTCAGCGTGATGAGTATGGTTCGCCATAGCGTTAGAGGCTGCGAGGTCGTCCCGCAGGTGGATCATTCTTCACACCTGATTTCTGAAACACACTGCGGCGGTTGGCAAGCCGGGAGGCGAACGAGACACAACTGAAACAACCCGGCGCGAAGCGCCTATCCCACTAATTCCGATGACGGGCATTCCCAAACGGGCGGATCGCGTTTACGTTCCGCGCCTCGCATCCATGAATATCGTCTCCGCAAAATTTCTGACCAGCGCGCCGGGGCTCGATTCGTGCCCGGTTTCCGGGCTGCGGGAGTTTGCATTCATCGGGAGATCGAATGTGGGGAAATCCTCGCTGCTCAACCTGCTGACTGGCTCAAAGGATCTGGCGAAGGTCTCCGCGACGCCGGGGCACACGCAATTGATCAATTTTTTCACCATCAACAACGCGTGGACGCTGGTGGATCTGCCGGGCTACGGCTTTGCACAGACGGACAAGACTTCGCGCGCGCATTTCGAGAAGATGATCGCGGGCTATCTCACGGGGCGGGAAAATCTCGCGGGCGTTTTTGTGCTGATTGATTCGCGGCATCCGGCGCAGTTGATTGATTTGGAATTCGTGCAGTGGCTCGCGGAGGAGGCGGTGCCGTTCGCGCTGGTTTTCAGCAAGGTGGACTTGGTGAAAGCGGGGATGTTGCAAAGGCACATCGCTCTTTTTCAGGAAAAGATCGCGGCGTGGTGTGGGGAGTCGCTGGCGGTTTTCAGCACGTCGTCGGAGACGCGTTTCGGGCGGAAGGATATCCTCGGCTTCATCGAACACGCGCTCGCGAATGAGGGGTCTTTTTCCAAAGTGTAGCAGGTGATGACTCTCGAAGACCTCGGATGGAATGCGGAATTTGAAAAGGAGTTCGCTCCTTTTTATGAGCAAGGATGGAAGCCTGCGCGGCTGATCCGCGACAACAAGATCACCTACGGTGCGCTGCTCGGCGATGGCGAGGAACTGGAGGTGACGATGAGCGGGAAGGTTTACCACGACGCGGAGACTGATGCCGAACTGCCCGCCGTGGGCGACTGGGTGGCGCTGGAACTCGGCGGCGAAGATGCCGAGACGATGATTCGCGCACGGCTGTCGCGGCAGACTTGTCTTTCGCGAAAAATGTCGGGCCGGAGCACGGAGGAGCAGGTCATCGCGGCAAATGTCGGCGTGGTCGTTGTGGTGACGGACGCGGGGCCGGACTACAGCCTGCGGCGGATGGAGCGCTACTTTGCAATCATCGGGAAGAGTCGCGCGAAGGCCGTGGTGCTGGTGAACAAGGCCGATCTTTTCCCCGATGAAAAAAACCGCGAGGCGGCGGATGCGATCCGTGCGCTGAGCCCGGATGCGGATGTTCACATCACCAGCACGCAAAAGGGAACGAGTCTCAAGGCGCTGCGGCAATACTTGAAGCGCGGCGTTTCGATGACGCTCGTCGGCTCCAGCGGCGTGGGGAAGTCGTCGGTGATGAATCATCTGCTCGGCGAAGAATACCAGTGGACCGACGAGGTGAACGAGACGACCGGCAAAGGCCGCCACAGCACGACTGCGCGCGAACTGATCATCCTGCCGGGCGGCGGCATCCTGATTGATAATCCGGGCATCCGCGAAATCCACATGTGGACGGACGAGATGACGCTGCGCGAGCGTTTCGCCGACATCGAGGAACTGGCCGCGCAGTGCAAATTCCACGACTGCAAACACGGCACCGACAAAGGCTGCGCAATCCGCGCCGCGATGGCTTCCGGGAAGCTGAGCATGGCGCGTTTCGAGGGCTTCCAGAAGCTGGAAGAGGAGATCGAAAAACTCCACCTCAACCGCAAGAAGCGACAGATGACCGCCGACCGCCACATCCGCCGCCAGCAGCAAAAGAAAGCGCGAAAATACGCCGAGCGCAGAGACAGCGAGCACGACCACGAGCCACGACGCGGGCGGGATTAGCGCTACGGCCCGACTTCCTCTTCCTCGACGACTGGTTTGAAAACCATGTCGGCCATGCGACGGGCGAAACGCACTTCGTCAATTCGGGTATCGCTCTTGCCGATCCTCTTTCGCACGTGCAGGCCGAATTGTTGAGGGACGCTCTGGCTTTTCAATTCCACTTCGAGCCTCTGGCCGGTTTTGTCGGGTTTCGCTGAACCGAGATCGGGGTTGATCCAGAGCGTTCCCTTGATGTCGTATTTTCCGGACATCGGGTTTTTCAAATCAATGCGGAGGATGAGGTAGATCGGCTTGCCGTCCTGTGGCAGCTCGACCTTGTGCGCGTCGTCGTTGAGACCGACGTGCAATACGCCGCTTTTTTCCCCCACGGATATGTGGACGAAATTGTTCACGTCTCCGAGGCTGATCGGGTTGATTAATATCTCGCCGCCCGGCGCGGGTGAACTGCTCATGTGGTGAATGAGCATACTCATATACCAGTGCCCGGCTTTCGCCGGATCGGGAATGAAACGCGCAGATGGACCGACCGGGCGTGTCAGCACGATCGGAGGCCCTTGTCCCGGGATAAAGAGCGTGCCACCGCTCGCAGGGTGATTGAGGTAGGAAAGTGAACCGTTCTCGATTTTAGCTTCGAGTCCCTGCCAAGGTGCATCCCATCCTTTGCCTCCGGCCTTTCCCTTAATGTTTTGCCCATCCCGGTAAGTGAAAGATTCCTCGGCGATGATCGGCCCATTGGCCTTGAGCACAATGGGAGCACCGTCCGGGACTGCGACCTTCACCGGCGCAGGCGCGGGCGGCTGTGGCACCGATGGAGACGGTGGGCGCGGAGTTGCGCTGGGATTTTCCACCGCTGGCTCCTGTGCGGCGGTGTCCGGCTTCCGAGTGAGCGCCCACCACATGCCGCCGACCACAACGATGACCAGCATGGCGTAGATCAAAATCGTCGGGAGCGAACTTGGCTTTTGAACAACCGGTGGAATGCGCGGAACCGGCGCGATGATCGCATCATCCATCGCAGCGGAAGCGCGGATGCCCGATGCATACGGCGGCGGCACGACAGACGAGGGTCTGTGGACTGGCGGCACCGGAGCTGGCGCTGGCTTTGGCACCGGGCGTGGGCGGATGACTTCCGGTGGCACCATCGGCGGCGGCGGGCCGAGTTGTGCGAGTGCGGCACCCGCCTCGACTGCGGACGCGGGCCTTTGCAATGGATCGAGCGCGAGGAGTCCGCACACCCATTCGACGAGCTTGGACGAAAGGTCGGGTCTCAACTCGGCGAGCATCTCGGGGCGGACATCCTGCCACGCATCCATGATCTGCTGCCGGTCCGTCCCGACGACGAGCAACTTCCCCGTGTAGAGGTAAAAAAGCACAGCTCCCGCTGAAAAAAGATCCGCCCGGTGCGAAGGAGGATCGCCCGCAAGCATCTCCGGCGCGAAGTAGTTCAGCGAGTCATCCGGCGTCGTCTGCCGATACGCAGCGAGACCCCAATCCAACACAAACACGTAGGGGCGCCCGCCGGGCAAATCCACAAAGACGATGTTCGACGGTTTCAGATCGCCATGCGGGCAACGCTGGCGCTCGCCACTGCGGAGCGCGCTTATGAGTTGCGCGGCGACGTCGAGAGCCTGCGTGGCGTCGAGCGGTTTTTGGAGCGGGAGTTCCGCACCGTTCATGCCGGGGGCGTATTCATAGGCGAGCACCGGGCCGTCGTCGTCGGAGTAAGCGGTAAGCAGACGGCAGACATGCGTGCCATCAATCGAACGAAGCCAGGCCTCGTCGGTAAAAAGCGCATCCAGATCCAGCCGGTGATCCACATCGCCTTCCTGCGTGAGTAATTTCAACGCGACCTGCCGCATCGTATCCTTTTCGACAGCACGATACACAATCGCGCCGTTCCCGACCGCGAGGCGGGTGATGATGTCGTATGTCTGGGTGGTCAGGCCCATGGTGCTCGTTGCTTGTAGAGGCAGCGGATGCCGGATGGGAAGCGTGCGCTAAAACTCATTGATCAGAATTCGTATGGCATCGTCGCACGCGTCCTGTGCGTCCTGACAGTCGGCATTGCACGCAGCAACGAAGCACGTGTTTTCACCCGGCCCGAGCCACATCACGGCGTAAAACATCGTGTTCTGCCCATTGTGCATGAGCGCGACACCGCCTGCCCATTTGCGTTTCGTCACTGCCCATCCCATCGCGTATTCCTGGCCATCGGGCGGTGTGTGCAGTTTTTTAAAAGATTCCGCGCTCAACAGCCGCTCCGTCCCGCGAGCGCCCTCGACATGCCACTGCGCGTAGCGCGCGAAATCCGCGATGCTCATGTGGACGGTCGCCGCCGGCGCGATGGCAGGCGGATAGTCCGCATCCGGACCCGGCGCTACGGGAGTGAAAGGCGATTCGTAACCGCGATGACCCCAAGGCTGATCAAGCTGCCCCGCCATGGCCGGAGCGCCGAAGCCCGCACTTTTCAGTCCGAGCGGTTCGAAAATTCGCGCGCGAAGTAAATCCTCGAACGCCTTTCCACTCACGCGCTCCAGCATCACGCCCGCAATCGCGTAGCCGCTATCGCTGTATTCCCAGCGGGAGCCCGGCTTGTTCGCGGGAGGCAGGGCGAGCAATCCCTGCACAAAAGCTTCGCGCTGCTCGGCGGGTTTGCCTTTGCGCTCCAGCGCATCTTTCCAAAGTTCCGCTGGCGGTTCGTGCGGAGCACCACCGCGATGAACGAGCAATTGCTCCAGCGTCACCTCCTGCCACGCTTCATCCATTTTTTCGAGTTGGTCGGGAAAAATTTCCGCCAGCGTGGAATTCCATCGGATGAGATCCTCCTCCACCAACATCGCCGCGACACTCGCCGTCATGCTCTTCGTGCAGGAACTGAGCAGCCACACATCGTCGGTCGTCACTTCTTTTTTCCGCCGCACATTGCGCAGACCCGCCGCTCCGATGGCCACGAGTTTTCCCTCGTCCATCGCCGCCACCGCGAGCGCAGGCACATCATGTTCATCGCGGACGCGCTCCACTTGATCTGAAATATCCACCACCTCCGCCCGCAAGACCGCTGCAATGGCGAGCAGCGCAGCGGTGAAATATCGGAGCTTCATGTTGAGCAAAGAGAAGCGCACTCCACGCCCGCACGCAAATGAACGTGTGATGAAACGAAATACACAGCGTCAGCCCACACTCTGCCGCCAGCAGTAATTGAGCAGCACTTCAAACTCCACGCGCTGGAGCGCCACGCACTCCGCGAGCAATTCATCCGCGCCGAATTTCACCTGCTCGCACGCGCCCGTGAAAAGATACGCATCCCATGTCGGCTGCTTCGCCATTGTCGCCGAGTGCTCACTTGCGGCTGCGTGCATTTTGGAAAAACACGGCAGCAGCCCCGCGCGACGGAACCAATAGCGCGCATTGTCGAAATCACCTTCGCGGCGGTGCAGCATCCCGTGCCAGTAGCTGCCAAGGTCGCCCGGCTCGTCCTGAAAAATCCGGTGTGCTGAATCGAGATCATCCGACGCGTAAAACAGCCCGCCACGCACGAGCGCGAAAATGCGCGCATCCGAAATCGTCGCGCCGCCGGTCAGCACGGAATCGGCAGTATCGCGGATTTTCCCGGGCAACTCCCAACTCAGCGGTTCGCTAGGCGTGAGTTTGCGGAACAAGTCGGGATTGAGAAGCAGGCGTTCAATGAAATCGGAGTAACCGGCCATGACGGAGATTATCGCTCATTTCCGTGAGTCCTGCCAATCCCGATCATCGCGCCACACTTTTTACTACAAGATCACGGAGAACACGGAGGGCGTCATTCGTCATTCTGGCACGGATGGACGGAACAGACTTCCACCAATCCCCTTCTTGCCCACCTCCCCTCTCCCTGCCACGTTCCATCGCCATGCTCGCAAAAGTGTTCTCCGCAGCGGTGTCCGGCGTGGATGCCTTCGATCTCGAAGTGGAAGTCAGCGCCATGGGCGGTGGCGACAAGGACGTGATCGTCATCGTCGGCCTGCCCGATGTCGCCGTGAAAGAAGCGCGTGATCGCGTGAAAACCTCCATCGCAAACAGCGGCTACCGCTGGCCCACCGGCCACGTCACCGTGAACCTCGCGCCCGCCGATGTAAAAAAGGAAGGCCCCAGTTTTGATCTCCCCATCGCACTCGGGATGCTCGCCTGCGTGCAGGGCGTGAAATTGCAAAATACGGAGGAGTTTTGCTTCGTCGGTGAGTTGGCGCTCGATGGCGCGGTGCGGCCCGTGCGCGGCGTGCTGCCGGTCGCACTCGAAGCCCGGAGGCAGGGCAGAAAAAAAGTCGTCGTCCCCGCAGCGAACGCCCGCGAGGCGGCGATGGTCGAGGGCATCGAAGTCTATGGCGTGAACAATCTGCGCGAGTGCTTCATGTTTTTCACCGGCGAAAAAACCCTCACTCCCGTGCGCGAAAACCTCACCGAGTTCTTCGCCCGTCACCAAAGCTACGACGTAGATTTTTCCGACGTGCGAGGACAGCACCACGTCAAACGCGCCATCGAGATCGCCGCCAGTGGTGGACACGGTTTGCTGCTCATCGGGCCGCCCGGCTCCGGAAAAAGTATGATCAGCAAGCGCGTCCCCACCATCCTACCGCCGATGACGATGGAGGAGGCCATCGAAACTACGAAAATTCACAGCATCTGCGGACTGCTGCTCGATCAATCATTTGTCGCAACGCGCCCTTTTCGTTCGCCACATCACACTGTTTCCGATGTCGGTTTGCTCGGCGGCGGCATGAACCCCAGCCCCGGCGAAATTAGCATCGCCCACCACGGCGTGCTTTTTCTCGATGAGCTGCCCGAGTTCAAACGCACCACGCTCGAAGTCCTCCGCCAGCCGCTCGAAGATGGGCGTGTCACCGTCTCTCGCGCCGCCGGCACGATGACATTTCCCGCCGAGTTCATGCTCGTCGCCGCGATGAATCCCTGCCCCTGCGGCTACCACGGCGATCCGAAACGCGCCTGTCGTTGCACGCAGATCCAAGTCGAGCGCTACCGCGAGCGCATCTCCGGCCCGCTGCTAGATCGCATTGACCTCCATGTCGAAGCACCCGCCGTCCCTTTTGAGGAGCTGCGCGGCAAGGAACCCGGTGAACCCAGCGCTGCAATCCGCGAACGCGTCGTAAAAGCGCGCGCATTGCAGAACGCCCGCTTCGGAGCGGGAAAAACTCACATCAACGCCCGCATGACCAGCGCCCACGTGCGCAAATTCTGCGCACTCGATGCCGAAGCCGAGGCGATGCTCCGCATGGCCATGGAAAACCTCCAGCTCAGCGCCCGTGCCCACGACCGCATCCTCAAAGTCGCCCGCACCATCGCCGACCTCGCCGCCTCCGAACACGTCGCCCCAGAGCACATTAGCGAAGCCATCCAATACCGCACCCTCGACCGTAAGCTCTGGGCGTAAACACCGCCCCCATGCGGCATGTTTATTGCAAGTCGCAATGATGCGGAGCGGAAAGCAGACAGAGACTTTTCGCCCGCTTAAACTATCCTGTGGTGAAAGAATGCATCGAAAATCCAGCTTCAGATAATGTGAGTTCAGAGCTGGCTGCACCGCGCCCAGATGACGGGGGAAAACCGCCCGCCCCGGCTGTAAATCCCAGCACTACAAAAAAAGGACGGATTTTACTGCTCGAAGACGACGTATCGTTCTGTGAGGTCATCAAGGACTGCCTGGTCGAGAAAGGTTATGATGTGGTGGCTGTCCAAAATGGCGGTGAAGGTGTGCGCGAAGTTCTGGCCAGCGATTTCAAGACGGTGCTTTGCGATATCATGATGCCGGGGCTGCCAGGTGACATGTTTTACCGCGCAGTGGAAAGAATACACCCGGCTCTCTGCCAAGCGTTCATTTTCATGACAGGCCATCAAAACGATGCGCGCACAAACGATTTCATCAAGAGCGTCAATGGCTTCGTGCTGCGGAAACCGTTTCCGTTGGATAAAATGCTGGACTCGATCGCCCTGACTGAGGTGCGTCGCACATTTCACAGCGTGTTTGACAACTCGCCTACCAGCCCGGGCGGCGCGGGAACTTTCAAGCCGGGAGACAGTTTTCAGAAGGCTGTGTCGGCCGCCAGATTCTTTTCGAGCCACACCAATGAAAAGGGTGAGGTGCGGGACGCCCTCCCTCTCCCGGAGGAAGAGCCGCAGATTCGCAAGGGCGTCGGTTTGAGGGCATTCATGCTGGTGGCGTTTACTTTCCTTTTCGCTCTTTCGGTGGGACTTTGGAGCCGATACTCCAATGCGCGGGATCGAGCCGCTGCCCTGACTGCGGAGCGCAAGTCGTGCGAAGAGGAATGGACGGCGATATCGGCAAATCTCGAGAAGGCTCTCTCGATTCGCTCAAAGCTTGAATTGAAACAAAATCAAGCGGGCCGGATTAAAGCGGAGCGGACAAAGTCCCGCTGGACTCCGGCGCTGAACAGCATTCTGGCGGCGGCAGATGCGAGGATCGAACTGTTTGAGGTCCGGGCTCGTGGCAAAAATCAGGATTCAAGTTTTTGCGAGGTGCGCCTCTCTGGCGTGGCCAGCGGAAAGGAGTCCCGGTTCCACGCGGATCAATTCCGGCAGAAGGCAGAGGAGAATTTGAGGGAAATCGCGAAAGGGCGGCCGGTGACCACTCGTTTTGAGCAAATCGAAGACAAGCCCGGGGCGACGCCGGAACAAGGACGGGCCAACTTTACTATGACTGCCCAAATCGGCCCCCACGAGGCGCCGGCGGGCGATGGAAAGGAGGGACGCTGACCATGGAACCCGGAGAAAAATGGATGCGGCGTGGTGCGGTGCTTGCCTGCGGCCTCGCGCTGCTCGCTGGCTGGCAGGTTTACGGCCGCATGATCACGCCTCTTGGTAAAATGGCAGTGGAGTCCCAGCGTGAGATTACGTTGTTAAAGGAACGCATCGAGGGTGCGCAAAAAACGATTTCTGAAACTTGGGCGCTGGAGCAAGGCACTAACAAAGCAAGCGGCGAGCTTCATTTAATTCTGAGCAATATTCCGCAGGGCTCTCCCATGGTTTGGTTTCCGGAGCGGATGAAAAAACACTTTGGAATTCTGGGCCTCTCCGGGGCTGTCACCCGCCTGAACACGGCGCTCGACGAACCAGATCTGCCGGATTTTGAAAGAACCTACTGGGCGGTGGAAATGCCGGTGGAAAAATCCTCGAAGGGATTTCGCGCCACCTGCCTCGCTATCCCGGAAATTGAAAAGAACGACCCATCCATCCGCGTGCTGGATGTGGAAATCCGCAAGGACGTGAACAATCCCTCCCGGAATCTGATGGTGATGAATGTCTCCATCCTCTCCCGCAAAACGGAAGTCACACGCTGAACTGACCCACTGGAGCCCGGCCTGCCTCACGTCTTCGCACCAGGCTGCGACCGTGTATTGACCTCCGCCCCCGGAACGGCTCAGGGCTTCATCGTAATGAATCGCAGCGGAACCACCTGTGACGCTCAATGTTTTCCCCACAAATGCACCCGAATAAGTCCCGTTGCCGCCAAGCGTGATGTCGTATGCAGGTGCATAAATCGCAGCAGTAAAATCCGCAGAGCCAGTGAGGCTGTAAGTGCGTGCCGAAGCGTCGGTCGGCGTCACTCCTTTGATGATGAAATTCGCGGCTGTCTTGCTCTGGTTCACAACACCGCTTCCTGTGGCGGAGACATCGCCCTCGACATAGACCGTCACTTTTACACCCGACTGCGAAATGACCTGTGAGGAACCGGAAATGGCGACACTGCCGGTAACCCAAATCTCTATCTCTCCTTGCAGGCCCCGGGCGCTGGCGGCAGGAGCGTCATGACGTCGGCCCCACTGTTGTATGCGATGCTGGACATCTTGTATCGAGTTGGCGCACCCAATGGGCCGCTTACAAGATTGATGGGCCCGGTTGCAATTCCGTAGGAGCCATTCACTGTCGTCCAGACCGGCTTTTCCACCGGGGGCACTGTTTCGTAAAATGGCGTGATAATCTGCCCTGTGACGCCGCCCGTGCCCAAGATCGCAGGGCCGGAATACATCAGGTCTCCATAAATCTGCAGCCCATTCATGTTCGAGCCTGTGCCATCGAGAGTGCCGACCTTTGCGTTGGACTGCCGCTTGGCGATGTCAAACTCGCCGTTTGTGGATTTTGTCGCATCTTGAGAATCAAAGCTATCGATACTCGCACCGGCGGTATTTGCATTGATGGAATTGGTGAGTGTGATCGCACGGGGAAAAAGCACGCTCGGCCTTGCAATCACTTCGATGGTGCGGGAGACCAGCCCTGCACCGCTGACGGCTGCGCCGGTGTCGCGGTTGGTTTTGAGGCTGAGCTTCCAGAGGCTGTTGTTGAGTTTGTCCTGTCCGATGGTCCCGGACCCGCCGGAGAGCAGTGCTGTGCCAGTGGACCGTATGCGGTAAAAAGCGCCATCCATGGTTTGCAGGGGGGCTGGCGCATCCACTTTGACGATGGCAAAGAAGCTCGTGTTGCCCTCGCCATCGTGGGTCAGCACGGGAGTCTGGTAAGTGCGCACACCATTCCCATCCGGGGCCGACCATCCGGTCCATGCGCCCGAACGAAGCGTTGCGATGGCAATATCAGCACCCGCCTCCGCAGCCGCGAGCGACTCTCCCCAACTGGTCTCCTGAAAACATGCGCGCTGTCGCTGGGTGGTGACTCGGCAGACATTGGCCGCCACAAGCGAAAGGATCGTAATAATTCCCAGGGCGAGGAGCAGTGCGCCACCGCGCTTGGCGTGAAATTTCCGGGCGGACAAAGGGCGGACGTGCGTAGTGATCATTTGCGAAGTGTGGCCCTGCTGGTGAGCGTGGTGCCGCTCCGGGCATCCGCTGTCTCTCTCATTTGATATTTTGGCGAAAATGTAAGGGTCGTGGCGACGACCTTTCCGGAAGAGTCCGAGTTATCAAATGTGATCTGAAAATCTTCCACATCCGTGGCGATCACCACTGCCACGCCGTTCTCTTCGCGGATGCAATTTGAGCCGCTGATGTAATAAGCGACGGTGCCTGGAGTCGCCCCATAGGTGACTGCCGTCATTGAGACAGCGGGAGTTCGAAATTCACGACTGGGCGCCGCGCTCAGATATTGATCCGGCAGTGAGAGAGTAAGCCGCGTGGAACTTTGTGTAATCGCAACCGCAGACGAGCGACGGACATCCCGGGCTACATAATCGAGGATCCGCAACTGATTGCTCACTGAACGGGAATATTTTTCAGACCCATTGAATGCGCGTTGCAAAGCGATCACGCCACCTGCCAGCACGGCAAAGAGTATGGAGTAAACCGCTGCCGCCACCATGATTTCGAGCAAGGTAAATCCAGCGCACCGGCTTGTATGGGGAATTGCTTTCATTTAACGATCCCTCCCTGCGCAATCACAGTCGATATGGTTCGGGTCCGTGTCTCCCCGTTGCGACTGGCGACCCAGGTCGCAGTGATATCTGCCCGCACCATGGACTCCTGCCTGAGCGCTGGATTTGTAGAGTCCACCGACGCAATTCCACTCGCCCAACGGGTGACATGAATCGGCGTTGGCGCGGGCGTGGGATAGGTGTTGATGGTAATCCGCTCGACCAGCCCCGATAGAGGAGCTGCTGCGCCCGCCGCAGTGCCCATCACAGCCTGGACGTAGGCCGGGTCGGTCACATTCACCCAGGAACCCCGGCGCAACTGATCCAGCCTTTCTTGCAGAATCAAGCTGGCTGCGACGGTTTCCTTGCCGGCGCGAACCGTCTTGAGGCTGAAACTATTCATCGCAAAAAGCCCCGACATAAACAAAGCGATGGACGCCGCCGCAATCAGGACCTCGAGAAGCGCCATACCAGCCCTGCTCCGCTTTGAATCCAAAGAGCGCATGGTGCTATTCCTCGAAAGCTTTGAATGACATATTTTTCGCGTGCCGAGTGCGACAAGCGACATGTTCTCCACCCTGCAACTGAGTCCTGCGTCATACACAGATGCGCGCGGCAGATCAGTTGTAGGTGAAATCGTTGTTTGCATTGCTAGATAATACTCCAACCCTGCAATCAGCATTTACGATACCTTCTCCTACTACTATCGACTCTAAAGATAGACTCGGGGGGAAATCTTTGCGTTACCATAACAACCGCAATTCTTTGCGATTTATCACCGCACTTAATTACGTCAGACTGGCACCCACGGCAATGACCGGCTATGCATTACCCCATGAGCACATCCTCGACACGCATTTTCCTCGTCCGCCATGGTGCGACCATACTCACCGCTGAAGATCGCTTCGCTGGCGCGACCGATGTTCCGCTTTCCGATGAAGGTCGCGAGCAGGCACGGCGGCTCGCTGGCCGGTTGGGCAGGGAGAAGTTGTCGGCGGTGTATGCATCGACTCTCGGGCGCACGCAGGAAACGGCGCGCATCATCGCCGAACCGCACGGGCTCGACATCGTCGTGCGTGACGGGCTGAAGGAAATTTCGCACGGACGCTGGGAGCAGATGACGCGGCGCGAGGTGGAATCAAAGTGGCCGCAGGAATCGGCGGCGTGGGACAAGGATCCATATACGTTTGCGCCCGAGGGCGGTGAAAGCGGACTCGCGGTGACGGCGCGCGCGCTCCCAGTGCTCATGGACATCGTGCGCGCACATCCCGGCGGCAACGTTCTCGTGGTTTCGCATAAAGCGACGATCCGTCTGCTGCTCAGCTCGCTGCTCGGTTTTGACCCGCGCCGTTACCGGGACAACCTCGACCAAAATCCCTGCGCGCTGAACATCGTGGATTTCAAAGACCCGGTGCGCGCGCGCCTCACGCTGTTCAACGACACGTCGCACTACACCGAGGCCGGCAACGCCATCCCCGCAGTGCCTACCGCACGACTCTCAAAGTCGTGGGACGAACCGGCGATGTAGCAGCGCGTGGAAAAGCGCGTCCTCATCATCGGCGGCGGCGTCATCGGGCTTTCGACGGCGTATTATGCGGCGAAGCGCGGGCTGCGCGTGAGCGTGGTGGATCGCGGCGGCGGCGGATGTTCGTTTGGAAATGCGGGGATGATTGTGCCGTCGCATTTCACGCCGCTCGCTGCGCCGGGGATGGTGGCGATGGGGCTCAAGTGGATGTGGA
Organism: Chthoniobacteraceae bacterium; assembly: GCA_947476045.1. GTDB lineage: Bacteria > Verrucomicrobiota > Verrucomicrobiia > Chthoniobacterales > Chthoniobacteraceae > SXWH01. Next base: position 22,462 of record CANJNZ010000041.1, on the reverse strand, counting down.
ATCCCGAGTCGCCGTTTTACATCAAGCCGCGTTTGGATTGGGAACTCGCGGCGTGGGCGTGGAAATTCATGCGCGCCTCGACAAAGGAGCACGTCGAGCGGTGTGCGCCGGTGATTCGCGATTTGTCGTTCGCGAGCCGCGCGCTGTTTGAGGAACTCGCGGCGTCGCTCGACTTCGGCCTCGTGAAACGCGGGCTGCTGATGCTTTGCAAAACACAACATGCGCTCGACGAAGAAGCGCGCGTGGCGGTGGCGGCGAATGCGCTCGGTGTTCCGGCAGAGGTGCTCGATGCGAAAGCGACTGCGGCACTCGATCCGGCGGTGACGATGGACATCGCGGGCAGCGTGTATTTTCCAAAGGACTGCCATCTTTCGCCGGAGCGGTTCATGGCGGCGCTGCGCGGGGAACTGGAAAAAATGGGTGTCACTTTTCATGACGACATGAAGGTGAAGGGCTGGCGCACCGAAAGGCGGCGCGTGTTGGCAGTAGAGACTTCGCGCGGCGAGATGGAGGCGGACGAATTTGCGCTGTGCGGCGGTGCTTGGTCACCCGGCATTTTGCGAGGTCTGCGCGTCCAACTGCCGATGCAAGCGGGCAAAGGCTACTCACTCACGCTCGCGAAGCCGCGTGAGCTGCCGCAGTTGTGCGCGATTTTCACCGAGGCTCGAGTGGCTGTGACGCCGATGGACGGCGCGCTGCGTTTCGGCGGAACGATGGAAATCGCCGGACTGGATAAAACGATCAACGCGCGGCGGGTCGCCGGAATCGTGAAAGTTGTATCGCGCTACTACCCGCATTTTTCGCCGGAGGATTTCGCAGACGTGAAACCGTGGGTCGGTCTTCGCCCATGTTCGCCGGATGGGATGCCCTTTATCGGCCGCATCAAAACCTACGATAATCTCTCAACCGCCACAGGCCACGCGATGATGGGCCTGAGCCTCGCGCCCATCACCGGCAAACTGATGGCGGATGTCTTCATGCGCGAACAGCCTGCGATCAATCTCTCCCTGCTCGACCCTGAGCGTTACGGGTAGCAGCCAGCAAATATTGCACCCGATTTTCAGCGACCAAACCGCCTCCTCGTGCCAACCGCACATCATTTTTTCGCGACGATACGATTCTCGTTGCACCCCGTCGCGCAGACACGATGATTCACGTCGCCTAAGTCGCGCTCCTTCTACAGAGCGTGGCGCGGGGGACCCAAGTTAGGGTCTCGGGTCCAAACCGAGACCAGGGGCGCAGGTGGCCAGCCAAATGGCCGCCCGGTGACTTCCTTCACCGAGCCCGTCAGCTAACTCCGCCGGCAGAGGGAAGGTGTCCTAGGGGATACCGTGGCCGCACTCGCGGCGCGCGGGCCAACTGATGCCTGCACATCATCGCGCACGTGCGTCGGCGGAAAAATACGCCGGCGGCGCGCGGGCGCGGCAACACAGACAAATCAGAAAATGAACAATACACGTCGTGGCCTGCTCGCAGCGGGCCTTATCACCACCGCGTCCATCGCCAACACAGCCTGGCTCGTGCTCGCGCAACCTCAAACCGGCAGCAATGTCGCCATCGCCCAAGTCAACGGCGGCGAAGAGCAATGGCGCGAACTGCTCACATGGCACGCCTTGCACCAGTGGCCAAACTTTCTGGCGCAAGGCATCATCGCCGCCACTCTCACATGGTGGGTAAAGCCCTACATTTTCGCGTTGCTGCGTGCGTGTAGCGCAAACCGCGCCGCTCGTCGCATCACGCGCACACTGCCTGTCGTATTGCTCGCGCTTGCGTTGGGCGGCTGCGTGAAGAGTTACGACAAACCTGAATACGTCGAGATAGACACCAGCGAAACGGGCTTCCTCATCCCGCTCGAAGGCGACAGCGCCAAGCAGGCCCGCTTTGAAAGCGTGGACTACTTGCAGGAGCGGAAAGTAGCCGCCAAGCGCATCCAGATCACGCACCGCTGGAATCAAGAAGGCCGTTTCAGCAACGACGGTCGCTGGCTCCCGCTCGTGCGCCTCGTGAAAGTGAACCGCTCGCCCGTCACGCGCGAATGGACTGCCGAGGGTAAACACGCGACCGGCGACAAAGCCATCTGGGTTGAGAGCGCCGACAGCGTGGGCTTCAGCATGGGCTTCACCTGCACCGCATTCATTGATGAAAAGGAAGCCGCTTCGTTCCTTTATTGGTATCCGAGCGGCAGCCTCGCCAACGTCATGGACACCGAAGTGCGCGGGCGCATCCAGCAAGCCGCCGCCGAGGTCGCAGCGAAATACCCTCTCGATTCACTGCGAAGCAAAAAGCAGGAAATCGCAGATGCGGTGAAGAAGGACGTGATGGCGTTCTTCACACAGCGCGGCATCACCGTCACCACTGTCGGCATGTTCGGCGGCATGACGTATGAAAACCCGGCAATCCAAAAAGCGATTGATGAGACCTTCATCGCGCAGCAGTTGAAAGTCGTCAGCGCCGCGAAATTCGAGTCGCAACAAAAGGAGAACGAACGCATCGAACTCGAAGCCAACGCCACCGCCGAAAAACTCCGTCGCGAAGCGCAGGGCAAGGCTGACGCACGCCTCGCCGAAGCGAAAGCCGAGGCCGACGCCATCGAACTCGTGAACAAAGCCGTCGCCAACAGCGGCCCGCTGCTCATGCAAATCCGCGCGCTCGAAGTGGAGAAGGCCCGCGTCGAGCGATGGAACGGATCATTCCCGCAAACCATGCTCGGCAACAACCCGAATATGCTTTTCACCTCACCGCTCAGCGGACTTGGCGAAGCGAAACGCTAACGCGCACCCAACAAGCCGCCAGTCTCGAAAGGACTGGTGGCTTTGTTTTTCATACGGCGCGTCGGGTGAATACCTCAGTTCAATTCCGTGCGCCGATGGCCGGGTATATTGACGAATGCACGAGGCCGGGGTGACGCTTGCCGTAGCGTTGGGGCACGTCCTGAGTCCAATCACTCGGCATCGTGAGGGAGAAGACGAGGAGCGCGGTGAAAGCCGCGCGACGCCATCCCTGTCCGTGTGCTGATTCTTTGTCCATCGTCGCCGCCCGCGCTGACTGCGGGGAGTTGCGCCGCGCGCACCACAGCGCGAGGCCGGCGACGGACATCGCAATGTTCAGGCTCTGACCGGTGGGGATGCCGAGAAGGGTCGTCGAATATTCGCGGAAGATATCCACGAGGATGCGCGGGAACGCATAGAGGAAGAGGAACGCGCCGGTGAGCACACCTGCGGGTGGACGACGGCGCGCCAGGAGCGCAAGCAGCGGAATGATGAGCAGGTTCTTCAATCCGTCGTAGAGCACCACTGGGTGCCGGAAGCCGTCCGCGTCAGGGAATTTGACCGCCCACCATGCGCTGGTGACGCTGCCGACGATTTGTCCGTCAATGAAGTTGCCCAGGCGGCCAACGCCGAGAATGAAGGCCCCGGGAATCGCGAGGACGTCCGCAGTTTCGAGGAACGATTTCCCGTGGAGACGCGCGAAGGCCCAGACGCCGAAGAGGCCGCCAAGCATCAATCCGTGCGTGGCCATTCCACCAAGCCAGAATGCCGAAGCGAATTCCGGATGCTCACTGTAGAACGGCCATTCGTAACACACGATCTGCACCAGACGTCCGCCTACCAGAACGCCAACGGCCAGCAGCAGGCTAAGGTCGAGGACTGCCTGAGTTGACAGACCGAGTTGGCCACGGTGGCGACGGACGAAGAAGTGGGCGTTGAGGAACCCGAGGGAGTAACTTAGGCCATACCACCAGAGGTGGATCCCACCGAGCGTCGCGATGATCGGATCAATGTCGTGCGTGAACATGGCTACGCAGCGATGAGTTCTTTTTTCCGCTCGCCGCGCATCGTGGCGCGGAGACGGGTGCGAAAACCCTGACGACGGGCGCTGGTTTCGCGGGCGTTGTAGAGTTCTTTCACGAGTGACATGAAGCCTGACTGCAGTTCGGCGACGCTCATGTTGCGGGGCTGAAAATTGATGTCGAATAATGTGCAGAGATCCCATGCGCGATCCCGGAGGATGCGCCCTTCGGCTTTCAAGCGCCGGTAGAGCGGCGTGCCGGGAAATGCGGTTAGGAAGGTCGTCTGCACTTCGTAGAGGCCGCTATCGCGGACAAAGTGGAGAACTTCATCGAATACCTCGGGCGTGTCGCCATCGAGACCGAGGATGAAACAGCCATTCACGGTGATCCCGCGTGACTGGATGCGCTGAATGGCGGCGAGGTAGCGGTCGTGGTGGCGCTCCTTCCAGTTTGTCGCCGTTTCAACACCAGCGAGACTGGCGCGACGCGGACTTTCAAGGCCGATGAGGACTTGCTGGCAGCCGGCATCGCGCATGAGCCCGAGAAGTTCGTCGTCCTCGGCTACGCGAAGATCGGCCTCGGTGAACCAGCGGAGTTTTTCCGGGATGAGAGCGCGGAGCAGACGCTTGTAGTGCTCGCGGTGGACGAAGCTGTTGTCGTCCGCAAACTCGATGAATGGGCGCGACCAGATGCGTTTGATCGCACGGATTTCGGCGATGACTTTTTCGACGGGCTTCAATTTGTAGCGTGGCGTGAGGAGGATGCTGCTGGCGCAAAATTCACATTTATGCGGACAGCCGCGGCTGGTCTGCACGGTGATGCGGTTGTATTTTTCGGGATCGAGAAGATCGAAGCGCGGCATGGGGGCCTGACTCAATTCATAGAGCCCGGCGGGTTCGCTGCGATAGATGCGCTGGAGGTCGTCGCGTTCAAAGTCCGCGAGGACGCACGGCCACAGCGGTTCGCCTTCGCCGATGACAATCGCGGAGGCGTGTTCAAGGGCTTCGTCGGGCACGGAGGTGACGTGGAGGCCGCCCATGACAACCGGGATGCCCAACGCGCGGTAGCGGTCGGCGACCGCGTAGGCGTCGAAGATTTGTGCGGAGAGCGAAGTGAGTGCGACCAGATCGAAGTCGTCAGGGAGATCGCCCGCCGCGTGGAGATCCGCAATTTCGTGATACTCGATGTGGAAGCAATCCGGCGTGAGCCCCGCGAGCGTGAGGAGCGAGAGGCTTGGTAGCGAGGCGATGACCTTGCTGCGTTCGATGAAGCCGGGAAGTGTGAGGCCAGCGGCGAGGAGTTCCGGGTTTTGTGCGCGGACTCCGCTCATGGCAATGAAGCCGATTCGTTTCTTTTTCATAAGAGTGCTGTGAATGTGACGACGCCTGCGACGAGCAGGCTGACCACGGGGATCGCGAAAAGGTGGCGCGTGCGCGGCCAGTGTGCGGCGAGCAGCGTGCAAACCGGCATCGTGATTCCGCCGACGAGGAAGGCCACAGACGCAATATCGAGCGATGCAGACTGCACCGGCAGCAAACGCGCAGTGACCCAGAAGACGAGATTCGCAAAGCCGAGGCCGAAGAAGGAAATGTGGCCGAGACGGTAGAGCCGTCTTTTCCAACTACCGTAGCCGCCGAGCCATCCCTCGCGGTGAAAACACAATCCCATGATCATTCCGGAGAAGAAGCCGAGGAGTATCCATCCCCATGCAAAAACGAGGTTGTAGTGGAGCAGTGCCGTATTCATTTCGCCGGGACGATGGCTGCGGACGCGGAAAAGCGGTAATTGATAAAACCGCGCCGATCATTGAGAAAAGCAATGCGTGAACATTCACCATCTGGAAATCTTCTACTACGTCGCGCGCCACGGCGGCATCAGCGAGGCAGTGCGCAAATTTCCCTACGGCATCCAGCAGCCGGCGGTGAGTTCCCAAATCATCCAGCTCGAACGCAGCCTCGGGACGAAACTTTTCCAGCGCCGGCCTTTTGAACTGACGAAGGCGGGCGAGCGGTTGTTCGCATTCATCCAGCCGTTCTTCGGCGACATCGCGAAGGTGGCCGATGAGTTGCAGGGAAAGGCTGCGCGCTTCGTGCGCATCGGCGCATCGGGTCCTGTGCTGCGCTATCATATGCCGCAGGCGCTGCGAAAAATCCGCGAGACGATGACGGGGCTCGCACTCAATCTCTACGAAGGCTACGAGCAGCAACTCGCGCAGATGTTGAAGAAGGACGAGATCGATCTGGCGGTGACTGTCCTCAATGAAGCATCCACGGCGGGACTTGGCTCAACGCCGCTCATCACGATCCCACTCGCGCTGCTCGTGCCGAAATCGAGCCGCATCCGCGATGCCGCCGAGTTGTGGAAACGCGACACGATTGATGAACCGCTGATCTCGCTGCCCGCGCACGATTCCATCGCGGGGTGTTTCCAGCGCGGCCTGCAAAAGCTCGGCGTGGATTGGTCGCCCGCACTTGTCGTCAGCTCGCTGGAATTAATCGAAACCTACGTCGCCGAGGGCTACGGCATCGGCGCGACCATCGCAGTGCCCGGAGTAAAAGTGCCGTCGGGTCTGCGTCGTCTGCCGTTGCTGGACTTTGAACCAATCGCCATCGGGGCACTTTGGTCAGGCGAGGGCTCGCCTCTCGTGCGCAAACTTATCGCGGCATTTCAGCAATACGCGAAAGGGCTGGCAGCCGAAGTCTGAGCAGCAATTTCTTTTCCGCTAATCACCGCCCACATCGCGGGTGATCCTCGCTGAGTCGCCGTGGAACGGCCGCTTGTTTGCCCGCCGGGAAGCCCCGGTTTGCCGGCGGAAAACAGGTTGTCCTCCCGGTTGGCTCATCTACCTTTCACCGCGTCGGCGCAAAACCCTGAACCACCATGAGCGACTCCAAACCCATCACATGGCACGATGATCCGGCTCATTTCCGCCGCACTTCACGGCGCGATTTTCTCTACGCCGGACTCGTCGGCGGACTCGGCCTCACGATGGGCGATTACTTCAAGCTCCGCGCGAACGAGACCGACGTGTTAGAGCCGACCGCGCAATCTATCATCCACATCTTCCTGCCCGGCGGCAGCGCGCATCAGGAAACGTGGGACCCGAAACCGCTCGCGCCCATCGAATATCGCGGCCCGCTCAGTGCGATTGATACCGCGATTCCCGGCGTCAAATTTTCCCAGCATTTGCAGCGCACCGCAAAAATCGCCGACCGCCTCACCATCATCCGCTCGATGACGCACGGCGAAGCAGCGCACGAACGCGGCACGCACAACATGTTCACCGGCTACCGCCCGTCGCCCGCGATTCGCTTCCCGTCCTTCGGCGCAGTCGTCTCGCATGAACTCGGCTCGCGTAACAACCTGCCGCCCTACGTCTGCGTCCCCGGCGTGCCAAATGAATTTGCAGGCACCGGCTATCTCAGCAGCGCACACGGACCGTTCAGCCTCGGCGGCGATCCCGGCAATACCAACTTCTCGGTGCGCGACCTCAACATGCACAGCGGCATCACGCCCGAGCGCTTCGACCGCCGCCGCAACATCCTCTCCGCAGTGGACGAACATTTCAGCACGCTGGAAAAAAGTGACGCACTCTCCGCGATGGACAGCTTTTACCAAGCCGCCTACTCGCTCGTCTCGTCGAAGGAAGCCCGCGAGGCATTTCACCTCGCCGCCGAGCCCGACGCCATCCGCGACGCCTACGGTCGCACCGACGCCGGGCAGCGAATGCTCATCGCCCGCCGCATGGTCGAGGCAGGCGTGCGCTTCGTCAGCGTCACCTACGGCGGATGGGACATGCACGGCGGCATCGCCAACGGCATCGCGAAACAAGTGCCTGCATTCGATCAAGCGTTCGCCGCGCTCATCACCGACCTCGAAAAACGCGGGATGCTCGAAAAAACACTCGTCATGGTTTCGTCCGAATTTGGCCGCACGCCGAAAATCAACAAAGACGCGGGACGCGACCACTGGCCGAAAGTTTTCTCCGTCGTCTTCGCCGGAGGCGGCTTCAAAAAAGGATACGTCCATGGATCGAGCGACCCCACCGGCGCGGAGCCGTCGGAAGACCCGCTCACCGTGGAAAACATGGCCAGCACCGTCTATCGCTGCCTCGGCATCAACGCCGACAAACGCCTCATGGCCCCCGGCAACCGCCCCATAGACATCGTGCGCGGCGGCGAAGTCGTGAAGGAACTCCTCGCGTAACAGACACGCCAAAACACTTCAAAACCGCCGTCATCGGGAAGCCGTGACGGCGGTTTGCTTTTGTAGGCGGAAATGCCATTTCGCCCCAAAATACACAGCCGCTGCCGTTAGGTTGAGAAGTCGAAAACGAGGTATTTTAACCTAGAAAGTCACTTTTCAGAAAAATACACTTGAACCATTCAGTTTTAATCCCAAGTAAATTAGTCAGCTTTAATGAAACTCTCCAAAAAAGGCGAATACGCACTCCGTGCACTGCTCGATCTCACGATGGCGCAGGAACTCGACCGCACCCTCGTGCCGCTCAGCGCGCTCGCCGAGGCGCAGCACATGCCCGCCACTTTTCTGGAGCAAATCCTAGCCGAACTCCGTCAGGCCGGATTCCTCGCCAGCACCCGCGGAAAATACGGCGGCTACTCGCTCGCTCGCCCGGCTTCAGAAATCCACATCGGCGAAATAGTGCGGTTGATTGACGGTCCCCTCGCTCCCATCGGTTGCGCCAGCGTGACGGCCTACGAACGCTGCTCATGCCCCGACGAGGATCACTGTGGCCTGCGTCTGATCATGATGGACGTTCGCAACGCTATCTCGAACGTCCTCGACCGCTACACGCTTGCGCAGCTTGCGGAAGTAACGCTCAAGCATCTTCGCCGCGACGGCCTCGTGCCGAAGGTCGTCGAACTCGTCCGCCACCTCGATCTTTCCACGCGTGCAAAAGTCGCCGCCACAACGCCACCCCCACCGATGGAGCCGGAATTCTGCATCTGAATAACCCGCGCCGAAGCGACGAAGACCACACGGCATTCGCGGGCGCGCCACACAAAAAAACCAATGAACATCTTCTGCCGTCATTTCATCCTCACCACCGCTCTTGTTGCCGTAACCGCACTCACCGGCTGCGACAAAAAATCCGCCGACAACGCAGACGGCACGCCCATCCTGCGGGTCGGGTTTTTCCCGAACATCACACACGCGCCCGCGCTCGTCGGCTATCACGAGACGCATACGAAAGGCGCGCAGGGCTGGTTCGAGTCGCGCACGGGCGCGAAGATTGAATGGTTCGCTTTCAACGCTGGCCCGAGCGCGATCGAGGCGCTGCTCACGGGATCGATTGATGTGACCTACGTCGGCCCGAACCCGGTCATCAACGGCTACACGCGCACGAAAGGCGCGGATATCCGCGTGCTCTCCGGCGCGGCGCGCGGTGGTGCGGCGCTCGTCATTCACAAAGGCTCGCCGCTCAAAACAGCCGCCGATTTTCGCGGAAAAAAGATCGCATCTCCCCAGCTCGGCGGCACGCAGGATGTCGCGGCGCGCGCGTGGCTCACTGCGGGTGGTCTCTCGATCACGCAGCGCGGCGGTGACGCAAATGTGATCCCGACCGCGAATCCCGATCAGCTCGACCTTTTCAAACGCGGCGACCTCGACGCCGTGTGGACCGTCGAGCCGTGGGTCTCGCGCCTGGAAATGGAGGCCGAAGGCCAGTTGCTCGTGGAGCAAAAGGACGTGCTCACCACGCTCGTCGCCGCGAGCAACAAGGCGCTCACGGTCAAAACGGAGCTGCTGAAGAAATTCGTCGCTGCGCACGAGGAACTCACGAAGAAAGTCGCCGCCGAGCCGGACTGGGCAAAACCCGCCATCTCCGCCGCGCTGCAAAAGGCGACGAGCAAGGCGATCCCCGCCGCGCTACTCGATCACGCATGGCCGCGCCTTACTTTCACGACCAGCGCGCTGCCTGCGGATTTCACCGCGATGCAGAAGGACGCAAAATCCGTCGGCCTGCTGCCCGAGGAGGCCGACCTTTCCAAACTCTTCGCGAAATGAGCACCGCCGCACTGACAAGCGATGCACCGCGAGCCGCGTGGCGTTCACGCTTTAGCTTCCGCAAATCCGCAATCTGCAATCTGCAATCCGCAATCCGATGAGCCTCGCATCCGAACTAGAAGCGCCACCGCCGGCCAAAATCCGGCTTGCTGGTGTGAGCAAAATATTCACGACCAATCGTGGAACCGTCCAAGCACTTGACGACATCAACCTCGAAATCGGCGACGGTGAATTCGTCTGTTTCGTCGGCCCCAGCGGCTGCGGAAAAAGCACACTGCTGCGCATCGTCGCAGCGCTGGAGCGGAGCTTCACCGGCACTGCGGAAGTGAACGGAAAAATGATCACCGAACCCGGACGCGACCGCACCGTGATGTTTCAGGACCACGCGCTTTTCCCGTGGCTCGACGTGCTCGGCAATGTGCTCTTCGGCCTCAAGCTGAAACCCGATCTGAGCAACAAAGATCGCATCGAAGTCGCGCGCTACTACCTCCAGCTTGTCGGCCTCGACGGCTTCGAGCACGCGAACATCCACGAGCTGAGCGGCGGCATGAAGCAGCGTGTCGCCCTCGCCCGAGCGCTCGCGCCGAACCCGCGCGTGCTGCTCATGGACGAGCCGTTCGCCGCGCTTGATGCGATGACGCGCGAGCAGCTCTACGGCGATTTGCAGAAAATCCACGCGGCGCGGAAAAAGACGATCCTCTTCGTCACGCACAACGTCCGCGAAGCCGTGTGCCTCGGCGATCGCGTGCTCCTTTTCTCTCCGCGCCCCGGACGCATTCGCAAGGAATTCAAAGTCACACTGCCGCGCCCACGCGAATTCAACGACGTCGCGATGGCGTCGCTCGCCGCCGAGATCACCGGCGAACTCAAGACGATCCTCGCGCCCGCACTATGAAACAATTTCTCGCAGCCCTCGCATTTTTCGCCGTCATCCTCGGAGCTTGGGAATACACCGCACGCCACGGCGAAGTCTCCGCCGTGCTCCTGCCCGCGCCCACCGCCGTCTGGCAATACATCGTCGGTGCCGCAAAGGACGGCACGCTCAGCGAGGCCACGCTCGTCACCATGAAGCGCCTTTTCCTCGGCTACGCCGTGGGCATCGGCATCGGCATCCCGCTCGGGATGCTCCTCGCGCGCTTCAAATTTCTCCACAACACCGTTGGCACACTCGCGCTCGGCCTGCAGACTCTGCCGAGCGTCTGCTGGGTGCCGCTCGCGCTGCTGTGGTATGGGCAGACGGAAAAGGCGATGCTCTTCATCGTCGTGATGGGCACCGTGTGGGCAGTCATCCTCGCGACCGAGCACGGCATCCGCCAAATCCCACCGATTTACCGCGAAGCCGCAAGCACGATGGGATCGAATGGCTTCCACCTCTGGTTGAAAGTGCTCGCGCCCGCGTCGCTTCCGCACATCGTCAGCGGAGCAAAGCAGGGCTGGGCCTTTGCGTGGCGCTCGCTCATGGCGGCGGAGATCTACATCACGATCCTCAGCGGAATGGGCATCGGCCACCTGTTGCACTACGGACGCGAACTGCACGCGATGGACCAGGTCGTCGGCCTCATGTTCGTCATCATCGTCATCGGTTTCCTAGCCGACAAAGTTGTCTTCTGCCCATGGGAGCGTTTTCTCCGCCGCCGCTGGGGCCTTCTCAACTCATAGATTCGCTGCAAGACTTCCCCCATCATGCGCCTCCTCGCTTCGCTCATCGCCCTCATTTTCACTGCCAGCGTCGCGGCTATTGCGGCGGAAAAACCGAACATCGTTTTCATCCTCGCCGACGACATCGGCTACGGTGACCTCGGTTGCTACGGCGCGAAACTCGTGAAGACGCCCGTGCTCGATCAACTCGCGAAAGACGGTTGCCGCTTCACCGATGCCCACTCGCCCGCGACCACCTGCACGCCCACGCGGCGCGCATTCCTCACGGGCGGCTACTCGTGGCGGCAGCAGTCGGGTTCTACCATCGCGCCGGGCGATGCGCCGCTCTGCATCCCGCCGGGCGCGGCCACACTTCCCGCGCTTTTGAAAACCGCCGGATACAAAACCGGCGTCGTCGGCAAATGGCACCTCGGTCTCGGCGGCGCAGGCGGACCGGATTGGAACGGCGAAATCAAACCCGGCCCGCTCGAAATCGGCTTTGACTACGCCTTCCTCATGCCCGCGACCGGCGACCGTGTGCCGTGCGTGTATTTGGAAAACCACCGCATCGTCGGTCTGGATCCCGCCGACCCGATCCGCGTGAGCTACAAGGCCAAAGTCGGCAACGACCCCACCGGCAGCGAGAACCCCGAACTGCTCAAACTCAAGCACACCCACGGGCACGACATGACCATCGTGAACGGCGTGGGCCGCATCGGCTGGATGACCGGCGGCAATTCCGCCCGCTGGCGCGATGAAGACATGGCCGACACCTACGCAAAAAAGGCCGTCGCATTCATCGAGCAAAACAAAACCGGCCCCTTCTTCCTCTACCTCGCCACCCACGGCATCCACGTCCCCCGCGTGCCCAATGCCCGCTTCGTCGGCAGCAGCCAGGCCGGCACTCGCGGCGACGCGATTCAGGAACTCGACGACACCGTCGGGCAAATCCTCGCCGCCCTCGAAAAAAACCACCTCACCGAAAACACACTCGTCATTTTCACCAGCGACAACGGCGGCGTATGGGACGACGGCTACGCCGACCACGGCCCGAGGGAGCACGCGATGAACGGCGCGCTGCGCGGCGCAAAGGGCGCGCTGTTTGAGGGTGGGCACCGCGTTCCATTCATCGCGCGCTGGCCCGGCAAAATCACACCCGGCACCGAAAGCGCCGCACTCATCGCGCATGTGGACATGGCCACGACCTTCGCCACGCTCACCGGCATCCCACTGCCCCCCGATGCCGCGCCGGATAGCTTTGACGTGCTGCCTGCGCTCCTCGGCCAAAGCCCCGCTGGCCGCGAACACGCCATCTTTCACAACGGCGGCCAGGGCCCGCTCGCCCTCCGCATGGGCCCGTGGAAACTCATCCAAACCGGCAACGCCCAAGCCGCCAGCCAGCTCTACAACCTCGCCGAAGACCCCGCCGAAAAAACCAATCTCGCCGAAAGAAATCCCGATAAAGCCAAGGAACTCGCCGCCTTCCTCGCGCGTGCCCGTCAGGCAGGGCGCACCCGCCCTTGAATCAGCCGTTATGACTTCCTGAGAATTGAATTCGTGCTCTAAACCCGCCGGAGCCGTGCGGCGTAGAAGCCGTCGCCGCCGTTTTCGCCGGGGGATAGTTTTAGTTCGGTCTCCAGTTCCCAGCCGGGTTTCGCCGCGAGGAAGGAGCGCACCTGCCGTTCGCCTTCGGAGGGGAGCACGCTGCACGTGGCATACACGAGTTTGCCGCCGGGTTTCACCATGCGCGAATAGGAGCGCAGCAGACGCGCTTGCAGTTCGCAGAGGTGATCCAGCTCGGGCTTGGTGAGCTTCCATTTCACGTCGGGATTGCGACGCAGCACGCCGAGGCCGCTGCACGGCACATCGAGCAATACACGGTCGGCCTTGCCGGCGAGGCGCTTCAATTTGTTAGGGTCGGAAAGGACGCGCGCCTCGACGTTGTCCACGCCCGCGCGGGCGGCCCGGCGGCGCAGTTCGGTGAGCCGCCACTCCACGGGATCGAGCGCGATGATGCTGCCTTTGTTGCGCATGAGCGCGGCGAGATGCAGCGCCTTGCCGCCCGCTCCGGCGCACGCATCCACCACGCGCATCCCCGGCTGCACTTCGAGCAGCGGCGCGACCCGCTGCGAGCCCGCATCCTGCACCTCGAAAAGCCCTTCGCGAAACGCCATCGTGCCGAAAACATCCTTCGCCCCGCGCAACCGCAGCGCGTCCGGCGCGCCCGGCACCGGCTCCGAGGAAAATCCCTCCAGCCGCAATTTCACACGCAGTTCGTCCGCCGTGGTGCGCAGTGTGTTTGCACGGAGAAAAAGATCGGCCTCTGTGTTCAGCGCGTCGGCCATCGCGGGCCACGCGGTGCCGATTTCCTCCGCGCCCCGCTCCCACAGCCAGTCTGGAAAACTCGAGCGAATCGCCGGAGTCCCGCCCGGATGCTCGCGCCCTGCCGCAGCAAGTGCGCGACGGATGGCTTCCTCCGATGGATCATCGAGATATGTGCCGTCCCTTTCACCAGCGCAAAACCACCACCAGCGCCACCAGCGCACCGCCTCGCGGATAGCTGTGACAAATTCGCCGCGCATACGCGTCGTCCAAGCGCGATGCGTGCGTAGCGTGTGCTCGATCACTTTGTCCGCGCGGTAGCCCTCGGCAAAAATCGCGCGCAATGCAGAAACAGTCTCGTCGGTAATCACGCAGACACCATTAGCGGGCCGTGCCTTCGACGCAATGTTCAGGAGCAGGCGGCAACGGCAAACCTTTCGCTTTTTGCGCCGCGAGCAGCGAGGCGAGCCGGGCATCCGACGTCGCGCCGAGCGTGAGCAGCCCGGCTGCAAGCGAGTAGCTGAAATGATCCGCGCCCCGGACAAAGTCATACTTCCAGCGACGGACATTCGGAAGACATCCCCGGACTTTGCGCTGCACAGCGAGTGGGTCGCCGCGCTCCTCCGCAATCTCGCGCGGATTTTCCAGCAACTTGTGGCGCTGATGCACGTGCGTCGAAGGATTGAAGCCAAACGCGGAGACGCCCGGCCATTTCAGCGAGCAATGCAATGCGAGGCCGCCGCCCAGCGAGTGCCCGACGGCCGTGATGCGAGCGAGATAGTAGTTCGCCAGCACGCACGGGAATGTCGCATCCACGAGCTCATACTGTTTGCTGCCGAGATTGCCGTGCTCCCAGTCGCGCGCATCCTCCGTCCCGCGAAATGCGACCACGACTTCATCCACGAACAGGCGCAGCGCGCGGTGCTCCCACACTTCGTAGTGCAGACCGGATTTTTTGTCGTCCACGCCCAGCGCTTCATTCAGCGACCAGCCGTGCGGGAGTTCAAAATGCGGACGACGCGATGTTTCGACGTAGCTGTTGTTCGCAAAAATCGCATAGAGCGCCAGCCGCCCCGCCGCCGCGATTTGATCGGGCGAGTAATCCGCTGAGGAAACTTTCTTCCAAACAACTCGACGCGCATCCGCAGCAAAGGCCGGGACCGATGCAAGAAAAAGGACGAGTAATGTGCGGACGAGAATCATGTGTGCAAAAACGGGCCAGCCGGTGATGGCTGACCCGTTGTGATTTTGGCGTCTAGCTGGCGCGGATTATTTCGCGCTGCGGAAAACGACGGCGCTGATTTCGTCGAGCGACACGATGGCCTCGAAGAGTTCCATCCCGCTGAGCGCCGTGACGTGTGCGGCCTTGTCGCCAACTGCTTCGAGTTTGCCGACGATTTTTTCGCCCGACTTCATGCGAAGTTCGACCTTCTGGCCAACCTGCTTTTTGAGCGCGCTCGCCGTGGTGTCGGCGGCGTCGAATTTCCCGTCGGCCATCGCCGCGCAGGTGAATGTGGTGAGGAGGGTGAGGATGCAGAGTGTTTTCATGGTGTTATTTGATGCTGAATTGGATGCTGGCGGTTTTGCCATCGGCGACGACGCTGAGGAAATATTTTCCGGCGGCGAGCTTTTGTTTGTCCATCGTCTTGTCGAGGGAGCCCTTGTTGGTGCCTTGCAAAATGATGATCGCAGGCTGCGCGGCGCTGTCCGGCGTGCCGTCCGCCTTGGCCTTGTGTGCGTTGATGATGATCATTTCGGCCTTGGCGCCGATTTCGATGGCTGCATCCGCAGCGACTGCGTCGGCGATTTTGGCGAATGCCTCGCCTTTGGTGTGAGCCGCAGCTTTTCCGCCGAGGCTCACGGTGAATGGCAGCGGTCCTTCCTGCGCGAGCGCGCCAGGAGCGGTGAAGCCGAGAATGGCGAGGAGTGTGATGAGGATTTGTTTCATGGTGTGTTTGATTTTGCTGGTGGAGTTTGTGCGATTTTTGCTGAGAGCGAAATACGACTTTCGTCGGGTGCGCTGACTACGCGAAGACTTTGAAAGCGCAAGTCTGTATGCAGTCGCTTTTTTGGTGCCAAGGTTCCGCTCGCTTGCCTGCGCGACTGGGTTTAAACGGAGACGCCATGAAAACTCACATTTCATTTCCACCCATCGAACTCCTCGAATCCAGCATCGCTCCAGCGGCGATTTTCGTCAACCCCACCACCGCCACTTTCACCGATGAAGATGGCGATCTCGCCACGGTGAAATTCACCAAGCCGTTTTTTTACTTCGGGAAATGTGAATTCCATTCTGGTGACTTTGACCGGCGCAAACGGAGACCGGCTCGATAACATCAATCTCAATGGCCTCGCCGCAGCGAACGGCACCGGCATCAGCGTCACCGCGAAAGTCGCCGACGATGGCGACGGGCTCGTAAACGTGGGCTTCATTGATGCAACCAACGTGGACCTCGGAGTGGTGAAAATTGGTGGAGATCTCACACGCATTGTAGCTGGCGATGGCACGGCAAAAACCGTGGGGTTGAAAAGCCTCACCGTCGTTTCATACGGAGCAGTTGCTTCGCTCGCAGGCTCTGCCATCGCTGAAAGCACGATCACAGGATCGGCAGGAACGCTCACCGTGAAAACCAACATGATCGGCGCGAGTTTTCGTGTCGTGAACATCCTCGCCGAAGGTGGCAGCCTCGGAAGTGCTTTCGTAGGCGGCTCGCTCATCGGCGGCCCCCATGCGAACGAAGGCACGATCAGTTCCGTTCGTGGGATCGGAAAAGTGACCGTTGTCGGCTCAGTCATTGGCGGCAGCGACTATGCAGGCGCGATCATCACCAACATTGGCAAAATCGGCTCGATCAAGATTGGCGGTTCACTCATCGGTGGAACCGGCGGGCACAGCGGCTATCTGGCTGCTCCGATGCTTGGTGCCGTAAAGATCGGCGTGGATATCCGCGGCGGCTCTGGTGCATCATCCGGCTACATCAACAGCGACAGCGGCATCGCTTCCGTTACCATCGGCGGCTCAGTCATCGGTGGCAGTAACAGCAGCACCGGCGCAATCACCAGTGGCGGAAATATCGGTGCCATCAAGATCGCCGGTGACCTGCGCGGAAGTCCCGACACGGGGACTGTGGATACAGGAGAAATTTGGAGCTACGGCAATGGTGCAAGCATAACCAGCATCACCATCGGCGGAGACGCCGTTGCCGGGTTCGGTTCCTTCAACGGCTGCATCCTCGCCGATGTAAAACTCGGCCCTGTCATCATCAAAGGCAGCGTCAGCAGCGCAGGAGACGCTGATTTTATCATCCGGGCAAAGGGCACCGTTCCATTGCCGGCGAAAGCGAAAACAGACGTCGCCATTACCTCGATCACCATTCTAGGAAGCGTCAGCGATGCAATCGTGCTCGCGGGCTACGGCCTCAACAACACCGCCGTGAATGGCAACGCCAGCATCGGCGCGGTGAAAGTCGGCGGCAGTTGGAAGGATGCCAATATCGTCGCCGGTGTAAAAAATCTCGGCACTGACGATCTTACAGGCGGCTCCGGCACCGCTGCGGATAACGTCAGCTTTGGCGACTTTCACGATGTCATCATCGGCGGCACGCTTGTCTCGAAAATCGCCAGCATCACCATCGGCGGAAGCGTCTCCGGCGGTGCAGCGCCGACCGAACACTATGGTTTCGTCGCCCAGCAGATCGGCAGCGTGAAAATAGGCGGCACCACCATCCCGCTCAATGCCGGCCCAAGCAACGACACGCGCGACCTAGCAATCACCGGCGACTTCACCATCCATGAAGTCGGCATCGCGATATAAAAATCACCAAAAGAACCACAAAGCCATGATCGAAATCCTCGAATCCCGCATCGCCCCCGCCGTCATACTCAGTCTCACGCTCGGGAAAACCGGAGCGCTTCTCACAGAGGAAACTGCCAACCCCGGAGATAACTCTGTCTCAATCACAATGGATTCCAGTGGCGCGCTGCACGTGGATCCTTCGGACGCGAATACTCAAATTCGCTTCAACGGCACACTGCTCCCAGTCGGAGATCAGGCTGTTGCGCCCGGCTTCATCGGCGCTTTCACCGCGAAGCTCGGCGCAGGGAATGATCAAATCACCATCAGCGGCTTCCTGCCCGGAGCGACCACTGTGGATCTGGGCATCGGCTCGAATGCGCTGACACTCGACGCTGCCACACTCGGTGCAAAGCTGACTGTAAAAGGCGGCACGGGTGCGGACACTGTCACCTTTTCCGGCGCAACCACAAGAGTCTTCGGGGGCGTGAATATCGCGCTCGGCGAAGGCACGAATCTCTTGAACAACACCACCACCGCGCTGCTGCACGTGGGCGGAGACTTCATCGCCACATCGGGCAAAGGCGCCGACGACTTTCTGATGGCCGGGAAGGATGTGCAGATTCTCGGTAAGCTTGGCCTTACCACCGGCACAGGTGATGACGAAGCGGGCTTCGTTGTCACAGGACGTCTTGATGTCGGCGGCGCCGCAACGCTCAAGAGCGGCGGCCTCGCAGGAAATCGCACCGACCAAAAACTCAATGGCGCGAACGTGTTCATCGGCGGTGCTGTTTTGATGGATATAAAAACAGGGAGGCCCGACCAGGTGATCCTCAGTGCCGGAACGATCTTCATCGGCGGCGCTGCAAAATTCACCAGTGGCGGCACCGACAACTTTGGCTCGGTCGAACTGGGAGCCCCGACGATGGGCTCACCCACTACATTACACATCGGCGGTTCGCTTTCCGCGACAACGAAGAGCCTTGATTCCGAGTTCGACATCCTCGACGTGACATTCGGATCGATTGTCGGCGGGCTGAACGTCAATGGATTCACATCCGTAGCTGCGGAACTGTCCGGCTCCATCGGCGGCGCGGTGAAAGTCGCACTCGCTGGCGCAGAACTGAGCGGATACTTCTTCCTCGGCACGGTTCTCAATGCCGCAGACCCACTGCACGTGGGAGCCGTAACCGTAACGACAAAGAACGCCGATTCCACGCTGAGCCTGCTCAAGGTCATCGCTCAAGGCACAGTCAAAATCACCGGCACTAAAGGCGGCGATTACTTTGGCGCAGACGACACACTTTTCCTCGCTGCCGCGACAATAGATCTCGGGGCTGGCGCCGATCAGTTTGGCATCGAAAGCGGGACGAACCCCACGGGCCTTACGCAGGTGAACGCGCCACTCACGCTTCTTGGTGGCGGAGGTGTGGACACGTTTGACCTCAGCGGAGCCGTCGCCAACACCACGCTCAACGCCATTGCAACCATCCTCATAGATGGCGGCGCAGAAACCGATGTGCTGCACCTCGGCGCGACAGGCAACTACCAGACAAAAGTCGTGCAAAAGAATATCTAAACTCCCGGGCGAATCCTCTTGGCATTCACTCGCAATACCGGTTTGTTCGCCCGCATGGGTAACTGCAAAGGCAAAGACAACGTCAAGAAACGCAAAGCGCGTCGTGTGAAAAACGACCGCTTGCAGGCTGCAAAGAAAACTACGAAGGCGAAAGCCTAGTAGGTTTCCAACAAACTGGTTCCTCCTGGCACAACCGCGCGACAGGGCGTCACGCTGCCGTCTTGGATGTCCAGCGGCAGAAGCTTCCGCTCGGAACGGGCAGAACATCGGCATCGCCGCGCAGTAGCATTTCGCCGTGTTCGAGCGTGCCGTTTTCCCCGAATGCCTGCTGCATAAGATGATGCAGCGAAATGGGTGTCAGCTCCGGCGTGTGACAGGAAATGAGGACGCCCAGCGGCTCCGTGGAAAACAACTTCGCGAGCAACGAGAGCAGATTCGGTAAGTGGTGCTCGATTTTGAAAACCTCCCCCTTCGCGCCGCGCCCGTAGCTCGGCGGGTCGAGGATGAGCAGGTCGTAGCGCTGGCCCCGGCGCAGTTCGCGTTCGAGGAATTTCGTCACGTCGTCCACGATCCAGCGGACGGGCTTTTCCTGAAGTCCGTTCAGCGCGGCATTTTTGCGCGCCCACTCGACCATTCCTTTCGACGCATCCACGTGGCAGACCTCCGCGCCAGCGCACGCAGCGGCGAGCGTGCTGCCGCCGGAGTAGGCGAAAAGATTTAGCACCCGCGCCGGGCGTCCGTGGCGTTTATGAAAAGCAGCACAGTCCTCCGCGATGCGCCGCCATTGGTCGCGCTGCTCGGGGAAAATCCCGAGATGCCCGAAATCCGTCGAGCTGAGCTGAAATTTTACACCCTCCACCGCGATGATCCATGTCGCCGGCAAACGCTCGCGACCTTCCCAGCGATTGCCATTTTCGCGTGAGAAAGTCGCCGTCGCCGCACGCCACACGCCGGGCTGCGAAGCCTGCCACACCGCCTGCGCGCAAGGACGCGCAAGCACGATGTCGCCGAAGCGTTCGAGTTTCTGAAACCCGCCGCTGTCGAGAAGCTGATAATCGGAGTCGTGCTGTGCGATACGTCCTTCATGCCAGAACCACCGCATCGGGCAAGCTTCGCCGCAGTCGCAGTTGCTCCGCGCTATGCCGCCACCGCCACCTCGCGCACGCGGAAGTCGAAGGTCGAGCCGAGGGCGAAGCCGGTGAGGTTGTTGCTCGCGCCGGCGGTCAGCGGGATGGTGGTGCCGCTGACGCTGAGAGCTGTCACTTTCTGCGCAACGATACCGAAGCGGTCCATGCCGCCCACGGTGCCGCGGGCGTGGCCGGTGATGACCAGCGAGGCGATACTGCTCACGATGGAGTTGCCCCCGCTGATGACCTCATCATCGGCGGTGCCCCACTTGTCGTCGTTTCCAGCGGTCACGCCGGCGACAAGATTGCTCGCGATCCAGTGCGTGCCCACCTTCACTTTGCCGATATGCACGTTGGCATTCACGGCGGACCCCTCCGTGTCGTAGCCGGCGAGGATGGAGGAATGAGAGACGCGGCCGCCGACGGTGATGGCTCCGATGGTCTGTGCGGCGACGTCGTCGGCGGGGGCATCCGTGCCGCGTGCGCTGACGGTGCTGCCATCGAGCCGACGGCCGACATCGAGATTGGCGAGATCGCCATCTGTCCTGATGGAGCTGTTCAGTAAACTGCCCGCGATGCTGATACCACCGATGATTTTCACACTGCCGGGCGTGGCCCCTGTGACGATGCCCCCGAAGCCGCCGCTACTGTTGAGGAAGGAGCCGCGGACAGTGCCGCCGATGCTCACAAGCGAAGCACCGGCTCCGCGCCCTGCGATGGTTCCCGCTGTTAGGAAGGAATCCTTAAAATTGCCGGAAATTTTGATTCCGCCGAGGACTTTATAAGTGCCGAGGGTCGCGCCGTATTCCAAGCTCCCAAAGCCGCCTGTGGCATCGAGCGCCGTGCCGTCGAGCACGTCGCCGCCGATTCTGAGTGTGGAGACGTTGCCTTCGACTTGGAGAGTTGAAGCTTCCACGTCGCCATTGATTTTGATTCCGCCGAGGACTTTATAAGTGCCGGGGGTCGCGCCGGGCACGATGCTGCCCACCTCGCCGATGATGAGCGTGGTGTCGAGCACGTCGCCATTCACTGTCAGCGCGGTGAGCGCGCCGGCGATTTGGAAGGTCGCGCCTTCGACGTTGCCGGTGATTTTCGCGGTGCCAAGGCTTGAGGCATTCAGGGTGATGCCGGCCACGTCGCCGGAGATCGTCAGCAGCGGTAGTTCGCCAGTCACGTGGCTGACCGTGCTGTTGGGGACGCCCACCTGCGTGCTCATGCCATACACGCCCATCGAGCTGACGGTGAATGATGTGGCCGAAGCCCCCGTGCCATCACCGAGTTCCACCCGCCCCAGATCGCCCTTGAGCGAAAAGACGCCGAGGTCCACGCCGGTCGCGTCGAGGAAACCGAGGTTCACCAGCCCATCGCCGCCGAGGGTGACGCTGCGTTTGGCGGTGATCGTCATATTCGCCCCGGCAAACTCCGCATCGCTCACGTCCAGCATGCTGAATTGCCCGCCGCCGGTCACAGTCCCAAACCCCAAGAAGACTCTGAAGTTCGTCGTGTCGAAAGTGCCCGCCGTCGTCTTCACGGTCACGAGGTCGCCGTCCACATCGGTAAAGGTGGCGGTCTTGAAGTCTGTGCTGAAAGTCGGGAGGAGGTTGGTCTTGCTCCCGAAGACCACGTAGCTCGCCCCGGAGCCGTTGCCATTCGGGTCCGCAAGCTGAGCGCCGACGATGAGGTCATCGATCCCGTCGCCATTGATGTCGCCCGCTCCGCTCACCGAAATGCCTGAGTAGTCGTATTCCGATTCGCCGCTGATCTTGAAGCCGTTGGTGCCCGTGAGCTCCGAGAGATTCACATTCGCCGCAAAGGGCGTGCTGCTCCCGAAGACCACGTAGCTCGCCCCGGAGTAGTTGCCATTCGGGTCCGCATAACGAGCGCCGACGATGAGGTCATCGATCCCGTCGCCATTGATGTCGCCCGCTCCGCTCACCGAAAAGCCGGAGCCGTCGCCGACCGATTCGCCGCTGATCTTGAAGCCGTTGGTGCCCGTGAGCCCCGAGAGATTCACATTCGCCGCAAAGCCCGTGTTTTTCCCGAAGACCACGTAGCTCGCCCCGGAGCCGTTGCCATTCGGGTCCGCAAGCTGAGCGCCGACGATGAGGTCATCGATCCCGTCGCCATTGATGTCGCCCGCTCCGCTCACCGAAACGCCGGAGAAGTCGAAGGTCGCTTCGCCGCTG
>CANJNZ010000040.1 GCA_947476045.1 Chthoniobacteraceae bacterium | reverse complement strand
TCCCACCAACGCGCCGCGTTCCGCAATGGGGTCTTCTTCACTACAACGCCCAAACCCGCAGACCAACAGAGACGCCGCCCACGCACGGACGAAGCCCGTCAGAGAAAAGTTTTTTCCCGCGGACTGCGAACTGCGGAACTTGGGTTAGCGCAAAAGGTGGATCGTGCCGTGGTCGGCGAAAGTGCCCGGTGGGGCGATGCGGGCGGCGGATTTTTTCCCGGACCGTTCGTGGAGAAAAACGGACTCATCATTGATATTCCGCCGATTGACGGCGGCGGAGATGGCGGTGGTGAAGAGCGCAAGCCATTCACACGCGAAGACTGGGTGAAGGCGACCTACGAGCGCGAACTGCGAGACTACATCCCGGGCCGCAGCGAAATCGTCCTTCAGCAATTCAAGGATGCGCACCTTTACCCGGCTACTGCCGCACCTGAGTTCAACCAGTTCGGAGGAAATTTCCAGCCCGGCTTCGCTCTCACGATTACGAATCCCGGCGGCACTGGAGTTGTTTATTACACGCTCGATGGAAAAGATCCGCGTCGTCTCGGCGGTGCCATCACAGCGAGCGCACGTCCCTACACCACGCCGCTTTCATTGGAACGACGCACAATAGTGAAAGCGCGTGTGAAAAACGGGAATGATTGGAGTGCGCTCGTGTCTGCCGAGTTCTTGCCTGCGCAGGATCTCAGCGGCCTGCGTATCACGGAGATTTTCTATCACCCGCCGGGGCTGGGTGCCGCGAGCGATGATCAAGAATTTCTCGAACTAAAAAATTCCGGCGCAACGCCGCTGAATCTCGGCGGTTATCATTTTACCTCGGGAATTGTTTACACATTCCCCGACAATGCGGTCCTCGCTCCCGGTGCGTTCTGGGTGCTGGCGCGCAATGCTTCGGCTTTTACCGCAGCGCATCCCGGAGTGACTCCGAAAGGCATCTACGATGGCAAACTCGATGACAGCGGCGAAACCATCACGCTTGCTTCGCGCGAAGGTGGCAAAGTGCTGAGCGTCACCTATGGCGACAGCGCTCCGTGGCCCATCACGGCGGATGGTCTTGGGTTTTCTTTGGTTCCTGCCAGCAACGGCGATGATGATGAGGCCACGAACTGGCGTGCGAGCGCGCACATCGGCGGCTCACCCGGAGCAGACGATCCAGATCCGCAGATCCCGCACAACATTGTGAATGAAGTTCTCGCAAGTGCGGCCAATTCAAATGCAGTGGAATTCATCTGCCCCGGCTCGCCTATAGGGTGGTGGCTGAGCGACGATCCGAAGCAGCCCAAAAAGTTCCGCATCGAGTCGGTAGGTGTTATTGTTGTCAAACCAACTGTCGCTATCTCTCCTCCCGTCCAGATCATCCACTATTTCATACCTCAAACGAGCTTCGCCTCTGCATTCACGCTGAAGCGCACGGGAGGATCTATCTGGCTATTTTCTGCCGACAACGCGGGAGAACTCACCGGCTATGCGCACGGTTTCAAATATGGAGCAACGGACGCAGGTGTTTCAGTGGGGCGTCATTTCAACAGCGTGGGCGAGGAACAATTTGTCGCGCAGAGCACCAGCACCATCGGTGCACAGAACGCAGGTCCGAGGCAGGGTGAAGTTGTGATCAATGAGATCAACTATCAGCCCGGCAACGGAGGCGATGAGTTTGTGGAGGTGCGCAATACGACGGCTTTAGTCGTCGCGATGGATGGATGGGAGATCGATGGAGTGGCGTTCACTTTTCCAGCCGGTGCGAGCATCGCTGCGGAGGGAGTCGCACTCGTTGTGTCGCTGGAGCCCGATGTGTTTCGGGAAAAATACAACGTCGCCGCCGAAGTGCCCATCTTCGGCCCGGCGCCGGGTGTTCTGCAAAACAGCGGCGAGCGACTCACGCTCTCCAAGCCCGGCCCGCTGGATGAATCGGGAGCGCCTTCGCTCATCACCGTGGATAGCGTGCGCTACGACGATCACTCGCCATGGCCGCCAGCCGCCGATGGCAGCGGCCCTTCAATCCAGCGTTTGCCAAATGCACTCTATGGCGATGACCCCGCCTCGTGGCTCGCCAACGGCCCGACGCCTGGATTGCCGACGGTGTTTAATTTCGCCCCAACTGTGATCGTTACGCAGCCCGAAAACGACGAGACTTTCACTCAGCCAGCCGATGTCATCCTCGCTGCAACCGCACGCGACAGCGATGGCAGGGTGCAGAGCGTGGAGTTTTTTGCAGACGGGCTCTCGCTTGGCTTTGCAGACTCTCTTTCAAACGATCCAGCAGCCCCGCCGGATTTCTCACTCATTTGGAAAGGTGCCTCAATCGGTCGCCACGAGATCACTGCACGTGCGACCGACAACTCGGGTGCGGTGAGTGATTCAAATCCCATCGTCATCACCGTGCAACTCGCCCCGCCATCCACGGGCGCGGGTTTGCTTGGTGAGTATTTCGACAACCCCGATCTCGCAGGCACTGCGGTCGTCACACGCACGGACGGGCCGATTGATTTTGACTGGACCGATGTCGCGCCTGCGAGCGGACTGCCCGTGAAAAACTACAGCGTGCGCTGGACCGGACAGCTCCAGCCACGCAGCTCCGGCGACTCAACTTTCTACGTGGATGCAGCGGGTGGCGTGCGTCTGTGGATTGATGATCAACTCATCATTGATGCGTGGGACAGCGAGCCTCAGACGCTGAATCAGAACTACGGAAATGTGCATTTTGATGCGTGGCGCACCTATGCGATTCGCTTGGAATATCGGGATACCGGCGGCATAGCTGGCGTGCGCCTCTCGCTTTCGGGAAACTTCGGAAACCCCGTGCTCATCACCGAAAATCAGCTCTTTCTTCCGGAGCAAAACCCGTTCGCCTTGGGTATCGTGACCGGCGCGCATTTGCCAACGGCACGACGCAGTGTTGGATATCGCGCACAGTTTTCTGCCGCGCGCGGGACTGCGCCCTACAAGTGGAGTGGCGAGGTTCCCGCAGGCTTGACGCTCACGGAGGATGGGGTGTTGAGCGGAAAACCTATGAAGGTGGATGCAGGCTTGAGCTTCCGTGTGCGAGTGACGGACGTGAAGGGTGATTTTTCTGAAAAGGAATTTTTCATCGAAGTGCTTGAGGCTCCCGGCATCCGCCAATTGCCAACGCTGAGGATCACGAATCCGCAACCTGCCGTGCGACTGCCGGAGGGCACCGTGGAATTGCGCGGCAATGCCCAATACGCTGCAGGCATCACCGCAGTGCGCTACTCGCTGAATGACGGCCCATGGCGCATGGCGACGGGACGCGAGAGCTGGCATGTGTTGCTCGACGCACCACGTGGAGTCATCCCCGGCCACAATGTTGTGCGTGTCCGCGCATTTGCTCGCGGCGGTGTGGCGTCAACCGTCAGCGTCCTGCATTTTTACTCCATCGTGTATCGTCCGCTGACTGTGGAAATCGAAGGCGAGGGCACGATCACCCCCGGCTTCATCGGCACCACGGCTCGCGAGGTTGGGCGTGCTTACACGCTCGTTGCAAAGCCTGCGCCGGGATGGGTGCTCGCGGATTGGGCAGGCCAAGTTTACAGCAACCGCAGACGCGTGGATTTTACCATGACTGATGGCGCTTACCTGCGCGCGCGCTTCATTCCCGACCCAATGCCTCAGCGCGCAGGCACGTTCGCGGCGCTCTTGAATGCAGAGCAGATCATCTGGATTGATCGGGAGAAGCCGGGCGGGGACATCATCATTCCTCCCTTTTTCCCAATCACACACGAAACGCGGGGCATCGTCACGCTCACCGTCACGCCTACAGGAATGTTCACCGGCGTCCTTCGTGTCGCCAGTGAGCAATACAAATTGAGGGGCCAGTTCAATGTGGATGGCTATTACTCGGCACAACTTGGCGGTGGTCCCGGGCCCGGACCGGGGCCAAGGCCGAGGGATCGGATTAAACCGGGCGGCGACGGACGCTACTTGAGTCTCTATTACAACTACGGGGACAACGACCACATCGGGTGCTCAATCTCCTCGCCGTTTGATTTCAGGAGCATCACCGGCTTTGCAGAGCGCTCCAGCTTTGGCTCGAAAAATCCGTGCCCATGGCGCGGCGCCTACACGGTGACACTTCCGCATGGTGAATTGCCCGCGCCGCAGGGCGACGGTTTTGCCACGCTGAATGTGGATGCACGTGGGAAGGCGAAGTTTGTCGGCACGCTCGCGGATGGCACGGACTGGAGCAGCAGCGCGCTCTTCACCGACACCGGAATTCTGCCGTTGCATGTGCCGTTCTATAAAAAAACAGGATCACTTTCCGGCGCGCCCGGCTTTACCGCGCAGCGCGGTTTGCTCGGCAGCGGCGAGCTTTTCTGGAGTCGTCCGCAAACAAAAGACGGTGCGCCATTTTCCGGCGGCTTCACTGCGACGATGAATATTTCCGCGCCGCAATACACCGCTCCGCAAGCTGGCGAGCCAGTCCTTCAACTCAGCAATGGCTGGATCTCGCTCGAAGCGGGCGGACTCATCGAGTCCTTGATCAAAAACGCGTCACTCGGAGCGGACAACAGCTTCACATTCACGCCGCCCGGCGCGGATGCCGTCGCGCTCTCGATCAATCCCGCGAACGGCGTCGTGCGCGGCAGCTTCATTCACCCGAACACGCAGGAGTTGATGACGCTACGCGGAGTCGTGGATCAGCGCTACAATACGGTAAACGGATTTTTCCTGAATGGAGAAAATGCCGGCACGCTACTCATCACGCCGCTGAGGCGCTGAGTTACGCTACGATTTGCCAGCCCGATAGGCGCGAGCGAGCAGCGTGATGGGATGCACGATCTCCGTGTCATCGCCTCGTGCACGCACGCCGGCTTCGAGCTGCACGCTGCAACCGGGGTTGCCGTTGGCGACGCACTTCGCGCCGGTCTTTGCGATGTTCGCCATTTTGCGGTCGAGCAGTTTGGCGGACATCTCCGGCTGCGTGATGTTGTAAACGCCCGCGCTGCCGCAGCACCATGAGGACTCGGGCAACTCGACGAGCTTCAGTCCGGGGATGAGCTTCAGCAGTTCGCGCGGCTGCTTCGTGATTTTCTGCCCGTGGCAAAGATGGCAGCTCTCGTGGTAGGTCACGGTTTGTTCCGCGCCAGCGCCAGCAGGCTTTACCGGGCCGATGGCGGAAAGGAACTCGTGGATGTCCTTCACCTTTGTCGTCCAGATACGCGCACGTTCGGCGTAGCGTGGATCGTTGTGCAGCAGATGATCGTAGTGCTTGAGGTGTGTGCCGCAGCCGCCTGCGTTGGTGATGATGGCATCCAGCTCTGCGAGCGGCCCCGCGCTGCGTTCCATGTCATCAATGTTTCGCCGGGCCATGTCGCGCGCGGTGTCCACCTCGCCGTTGTGACCGTGCAGCGAACCGCAGCAGTGCTGCATTCGCGGTGTGATCACTTCGCAATGATTCGCGAGCAGCACGTCCACCGTGTCGCGATTCACGTGCGAGTAAGTGAGATCCTGCACGCAGCCAGTCAGCATCCCCACGCGCCGCGTCGCGCCCTCGGGCGGTGTTTCGATTTCGCCGATGAGCGCGTCGGAAAAATCCTGCTGGATGCGCGGGGTGAGCGGCTCCAGCTCGCGGAGATTTTTCGGCAACAGGCGCGTGAGGCCGAGCTTGCGCACGAGCGCTTCCATCCCGCTCGCCTGGTAAATGCGCAGCGCACGACCGATGGCGCGCAGCAGCCACGGGCGGGTGAAAATTCCGCGCAGCGTGAGGCTGCGAATCCAGTTCCGCTTTTCCGTGTTCAGCACGCCGGCGCGCTCGATGTCTGCGCGCGCCTCCTCAAACATCCGCGTGTAATCCACGCCCGCCGGGCACGCCGTCTCGCACGCGAGGCAGCCTAGGCAGAAATACATTTCGTTGCCGAAAACCTCCGTCACGTCGAGCCGCCCCTCGGCGACATTCTTCATCAACTGGATGCGCCCGCGCGGGCTGTGGCGTTCGAGCTTAGTCGCGTCGTAAGTCGGGCAGGTGGGCAGGCACAGTCCGCAGTGGATGCACTGTGCGAGGATTCCGAAATCGAGGTCTTTCAAATAAATCGGCTTTGCGCCGGGCGAGGGCGGCAGCGGTGCGTCAAATGTCGGCGGATGCATTGCCGCGCAGCGTGCGGAAAGAAACACCCATGCGGCAAGCGGGAACATTTGCCTCGCACAGAGTCACGAAGGCGCAAAGAGATTTCAATGCATCGCACGGGGGACACGGAGTTCACAATGTTTGGCTCAAACGCCCGGAGAGGAATGAATGGGCTTGTAGATACAGTCGCGGTGGGGGGTGGGGTCGCCGGTTGCGCCGTTTTCGGCGGCGTGGAGGAGGTTGGCCATTTCACGGGCGGTGACGTAGTGGTAGTGGAAGCGGCTGTCGGCTGCGGCGCGTGCAGCGAGGTGGCGGTGGAAGGCGTGCATTGGTTCACCCAGGAGGGTGGCGCTGTTGCGTTCGATGGCGCCGTGGGTGTGCAACTTTATAAACAACCAGTCGGGCCGGCCTTCGACGTGGATGTGGCATTTCTCCCAAAGGCTGAGTCGTAGGGCGGTGGGGGGATTGGCGCCGGTGAGGTCGGCGTTTTCGATGCGGGGGAGGATGCCGAATTTGCGTCTGCGCCAGTTGAGGGCGAGGGGGCCTTGGATGAGGAGTAGTTCGTCGTCGCGCGTGGGGCGGATGGTGCCGACGCGGGCGGGTTCGCCGTGTGCATGGGAGCAGGGGCGTCCGTCTTCGCGGGCGTAGTAGAGGGAGTTGATGGTGGGGATTTGGCAGGGGCTGGGGGCGCTGGGGAGGGTGAAGTCGGCGTAGCAGCCGGTCTGGCGGAGGATGGCGAGTTCGTCGGGGACGCCGCAGGCGAGACCGCGGGGGTGGGAGTGGTCGAGTGCCCAGTTGCCGTGGATGAAGCCGTAGCGGATTTCGCCGTCGGGGTCGCGGGAGAGGAGACCGATGCTGGCGAGGCGTTCTTTTCCCTCGATGAGGATACGGCGGAGGTTTTCGGAGGTGTCGTCGCGATGGTGGAGGTGGATTTCGGTTTCGCTGCCGGTGGTGTGGCAGAGCTGCGCGAGTGCTCCGCAGATGTCGGGGTCCCATTGCTCGATGGGGTAGAAAAATGTGTGGCGCGGCGGTGCGCCGGAGCTGTCGCGATACTGGGCGATGATTTTTTGAAACTCGGTCTGCCAATGCGCGATGCGTGCGAGGGCGGTGGTTTTATCGGCGTCGTGGAGCGGCTCGAAATGATCGCACACTGCGATGAAGACATGGCGCTCGGCGGGCACGGTGGTGCGCTTGCGTGTGAGCCATGCGGGGAGCCAGCGTTGGAGAGATTTGGCCATCGTGTCTGTGTAATGGTGTCGCTTGTTTAAGCGGAACGCTCCGCGAGGGGTGCGGATGTAGTGGCGTTGCGGAGACCGGATGGGATTATTTTTAAAAGAAGACGGCAGGACACGGGAGTTGCTAGGCGACGGCTAGCGATTGCTCGCATTGTGAGACAAAGTATCGGGCGAATGCGCGAGGGGACCATTTGCGCTCGTAGGCGTCGGATCTAGCGCGAGCGATTTCCGGCGTGGTGTTGGAGTTCGCGTGGATGCTGGCAAGAGTGCTGGCGATGGCGGGCCAGTCCACGTCTTCCTCCATTTCGTAGCCGAGGTCGCCAATTTCACTGACCTCGAATTGCTCAAAAGGTTGATACCATTTTATAGCTAGGTTGTCGGTGGCGACGTGACCGCCCGTGAGCAAGGTGTCGCAGATTCGGTAGGGGATGCTGCGGCGTAGTCCGGAGATATTGATTACGGTGGATGCCTGCGCTGTGTGCTGGGCGTATTCGGCGTCGGTAAGAGCGGGGGTATAAAGCGAGGGGTCTTCGGTGCGCCAGAGTCGCGCATCAATGTCCGGCTTATTCCTGTCGCGCAGCATCTTCACGATTTTGGCTCGCTTTTGATTCGGGGAATGAAGTTTTCCCCGGTATCGTGCGAGGAGGGTCTGCTCGCTGAAATAGTTATACGGGGCCGGAAGTGGAGTGCGTGATGTTCTTGGGAGGAGTTCGTCCACGGTTCCGAATGACGCGAAGATGCTGGTGGATTTTGGTGTCTTTGCGAGTTGCTCCCAGCGACGCAAGACGGGAAGGTTTCTAGTTAAGCTCAAGCTGTGAGCGAGTGGTCGCCCGAGCATTCCCGGGCGGATTTTATTTTGAAAAGTGAAGACATCCGGATGGTAGGGGGCACGGATGTGCTTGTTGATGGGGAAGCCTGAGGGATCAAAGGTTTTTGGGCATTGGATTTTGAAATAAACGTCCACAGTCTCCAGCAGTGCCAAGGCGAAGACGAAGGGGGAGTCTGCGATGTCCACGGCGAAATTTGTGACTGCACCTTTGTATTCCATGCAGCCGGTGACGCATATCAAATCAACGGGTGAGCAAAAATCTACGAAGTCTGGGGCGGCGCGGCGAAGGATGCGCATTATTTTGGGGTGGCAGCGGAGCAAACGATCCCACCAATGACCGCGATATTCGATTTCGATTTCCCCTGCTTCCCTCAGCATCTCGAGGCCTGTAAAAAGCCAGTCATAATATGCCAGCGTCCTAGGGGGGATTTTAAAGAATGTGATCTTTGGGATGCTCGACGGCATATTTTTTGGCTATCCAGCCAAGTCGGCGAGCCATGCTCGAGTGAGGGGTAATTCTTCCGGCGGAAAGATACCGGCTGAGATCAAGTGCTCGTAGCAGGTCAACAGGTTAGCTCCCATGCTTTTAGGATCGCTATCCAGATCCAGAGAGGTCAGCAGGCTGGCAATTTTGTCGTTTTGCAAAAAGCCGGGAATTTCTTCTTTAAAATCACGCATCAGGTCATGCACGTTGCGCTCTTGAAATACCTCGGCGCTGTGAAACGCGACACCTGAACCAAATGCCCAAAGGCAGCGCTGTGCGATGAAACTGCGCCAGACATCTGTCATTCGGAAGGAACAATGGCTTGGCAGGTAGAGCAAAGGGAAAGCCGGTTTGCTCCACCACGTGCTCTGGCTATTGAAAGGGCACCATTGCTCTTTGGAAAGCATCACGCTTTCTGCGTCTTGAAAGGTGATATGTTTATTGCGTAGCAAGCGCCAAATCGCATCCACGTCGGCGGAACCATTTGCGAGGCCCTGTTGGATGAGCGCCTGCGCGTCGCGTGTTTTCTCAGGCGTTTCGACGGAAGGAACTGTCTGTGTGTGAGTGAGTGGTAGACCTCGCGGCCAGATTGATTCAGATGAAAACAGTTTATAGACGTTCATCCAGCCAATGCCATTGAGATGACGGGCTGCAACTTTCGGTTGACGCCAAGTCCATGAAGATAAGGGGGCGTTGTCATCGTCAGTTTCGTAGATCATCTCTGCGCCGCGACTACTCGCAATGAGATATCCGATATTTTTTCGGCTATAGTGGTTGGTCGGCAGTAGTTTGGCCAAGCGATAGGGGAGTTTCATTTGCGCCTCATACGTCAGCAATTCGGAATTTGGCAGCGCGTAGTCATGAGGGCCTTTTTTATCCCCTATCACTAGAAGTGGGGCTTCGGCTTTCTGAAGTTTTTCGACCAGCCGAAACATTGAGGGTGTCGGTGCTTGGATGGTTGTAATGACAGAGAATCGTTTGGAAACGGTTTGGGGCATGAAGGGCTGTGGCAAAAAAGTTAAAAAGTTTCTGTCGGGTAGAAAGGTTTTGTTATCTGCGGGGATTCGTGGTGTCGAGAGTCGAGTTGATTAGCTTGGGATCTTCTGTTGCAAGATTGGCGGTGGCCCATTTGCTCGTTGTTTTACCAGTAGCGTAATCAAAGAATGCGGCGACCACCATTGCGTTCAAGAACAGAAACCCGGCGGGTAAACTGCAAATTTTGAAGCGACTACCGCTCACAAGACCGCATACTCCAAGCAGGTAACAAAACGCCTGTAGGTAGAGCGATGTGCGGTAGAAAGTAGATTCCCAAAGTGCCGCGGACCCGACTGCAGCGCCTAGGAGCAGGAGGGGCACTGCGATGCGGAGGTATTTATGTGCGATGATACGCCACCATAGGCGATGCCCTTTTGGAAGAAGCCACGCAGGATAGCGGAATAGCATTTGGAAATTGCCGGCGAGTGTCCTGCGCTTCCTCCGAGCTTCAAATTCAGGCTCTTGCGGTTGTTCGTCAAAAGCGAGGGCCTGTCTGTCATGCAGGATGCGGAATCCTCTTACTGCGATTCTGAGAGGGATTACGACGTCATCCAGCAATGTGTCTTCAGGCAGCGGTTGGAATTCACTGCGGCGAATTGCGTAGCAGGCACCGGTGCAGCCGATACAGGAGTCGTATGCGGCCTCGTCTGCCCGAAGTTGTCGTTCTCGTTTCCAATAGGAGCCGATTCCACTCCCGATGGCGGAAGTGCTCGCCGCTATTTCCAATTCGCCGCTGACAGCACCAACTCCCGGGTCGGAAAATGCGATGGCGAGACGCCGGATTGTTTCAGTCGAGAAGGTCTGGCGTGCATCTGCCAAAACGCACACCTCGGAGGAACTGGCGGCGATGCCAATGTTTAGCGCTGCGGGCTTGCCTTTGCGTTCGGGGAGGTGCTGCCAACGCACGCGCTTGTTGTTGATTGCCCCCAATACAGATGAGGTGGCATCGGTGGAACCATCGTCCATGATTAAGATGCTCAGTTTCTCAGGTGGATAGTCGGAACTCAGTAAATTGGTAATGCGTCTTGGGAGTCGTGCCGCTTCGTTGTGTGCGACGATGATGACAGTGAGCGTGGGGAGGACTATCTCATTACTATTGGCTGGTGGATGAGGGAAGTGCTTTGCAAGCCAGCGGCATACCAAAGGGTAGAATCCATAGGTGCTAGTGATGCCTGCGAGGCTTATCCAAAAAATTATTTGAGGCCACATACTAAGCACAGGGCACCCTCTACATGTGATTAATGGAATAAACCCAGATCATTTCCACCAGTTTCAAAGCCACCAGTGTCGCTCCAATATCCAGCAAGCTAAATCCCTGATGAGTCTTTTTTGGCGGATCCATTGGTGTTTGACTACTTTCAGTTCTAAGCCATGCGTGCTGGTTACCTGCCTGCATAAGTGTCATATAGGGGAGTTTTGGACCTGCGGGAATAGCGACGAGTTGTGCTGTAGGATTTGGCAGCGCAATCGCTGCTTCCATGGGTTGTTTTTTCCAAGCAAGTGAGAAGCCTTTGGATTCCGGCTCAACTTCTTGGCTAAGGCAGAAGAGTCGATGCATCACGCTGATGGCTGCCGTGAATAGAAAGAAACTGGGTCGGTATGCGAAATCCACCATCCATCCTGAAACCGCGTAACTGATGACAAGTGCGAACAAGACCCGTCGCGCACGTTCTTGTTCTACACTCTGGGTCTTCATAAACACGAGGGTGCGTAAATTGGACCACATGATCAGTAGAAAAAGAAACATACCTACTATTCCCTGTTGAGAGCCGATACAATTATATACGGAATGTGGCGCCTTACTCAAATGAAACTCTGAAAGCTGCCGTTTCATAAATTGATTCATACCAACACCCCCGACATAGGTTTTGTAGTAATGGTAGCCGTGAGTAAAAGAGGCCACACGTCCTTGAATACCACCTTCGGCCTTCGTATTTTTCAGGTCTGTCATGCGGGGTAACTGGTAGAGGATGCTTGAACCAGCCAATATAAGCACGGTTGCGATGACTATCTGTGCAGATTTTGGCCGCCCGAAAGTGAGCATCGCCATGATCGTGGCAGCAGTGACGAGATAGCCACCTTTGGATACGGTCAAATATATTGCATAAGTAATGAGTGCGATACCGATGCCCCCTAGGACTTTGAAAAAAACCGGACGCTTCCAAATCGTAAAATAATACAACATTGCCAGTCCCGGAGCCAGGCCGTGAGCGAGCGCATTTGGATTGTTGACCGTTGAGATGTTCAGCACCAGACGGTCTTTCATGATGTAATGAGTAATTTCGTAGCTACCCAGCGGGTCCCAAAAAAATTCTCCGGCAAGTGCTAAAATGGCGATGATGACAAGGAATAGAGTCCACCAACCAAGAAAACGATTTAATCGTGTCAGAGAATAAATTGTTTGAACGGTTACGACGTAGAAAAGCAGACGATTCAGCACTTCAGTTTCCAGGATGTCGAATGGCTCAATGCTGGAGATGACCATCCATAAAAAAAAGCCATAAACCGCCCAGTCCTGCGGAGTGCGAAAAAAGTCACGAGCCTTTAGTGTGCGCTCTCGGAAAATCAGGGTGCTGAGGGATGCAAGCATGGTAAGTTGCACGAAATGAATCGTCGCAAACAGAGAGGTCCACTCCTGCGGCTTGAGGTAGTAGAGCGCTAAAAAGAGGACGATGCATGTAAAGTCCATGTGACGTCAGGCAGTGCGCGCATATGCGCGGTAAAGTTTTTCGTATGCGTCGAGCATCTTATTGAGAGGAAAACGAAACTCTACAGTTGTGCGTGCACGGAGGCCCATGTCAACGAGCGCTTGAGGAGTTGAGAGCAGGGGAGTGATTGCTGCGCAGAGTAAATTGGGCGTGGAGAGATCGGCGAGCACACCGTCTGTGCCAGAGGTCAGCAATTGCTCGTGGCCGCACCCGGCATTTCCAAGCACCGGAACGGCACACGCCATGGCTTCGAGAGCTGCGTTGGACATGCCTTCATTTACTGAGGGGATGACCAGGAGATCGAGCGCACGGTAAAGGGGCGCGGGGTCGGCGTGGAAACCCAGTAGGTGGATACGTTCACGAAATGAACTGGCCGAAGCGAGTGCTCGAATGCGTTGTTCTTCACTGCCTGCTGCTCCAATGAAAACGAGTCGCACTTGCGGATACTCGGCAGCGAATTGCTCAAATGCGGCCAGGAGGACGTCGTGTTTTTTAAAGGGGCCGAAGCGACCGACCAGACCAAGCACAAGTGCATCTGGAGGCAGACCGAGCACACAGCGAGAAGCAGCACGGTCTGCGGGCGAGAAATGCACAGTGTCCACGCCGTTTGCGATAGCGCTCAGTTTCCCGCTTGGAAAACCGAGCTTGAGGAGCTCATCGAGCTGGCTTTGAGATACAGTATGGATCGCCCGGCAGGCTCGGTAGAGTTTGTGGCGTTGACGGAGGCGTCGCGGCTCCAGTTCCCATGGAGCAAGCTGGCTGTGTTCACCATGGAGAATGGGGTATGTGCACCCACCGAGTGTGGCGAGAGAGCTGTAGATGAGCGGGCCGAGATTGTGCGTGTGAATGATGTGCGGTCGAACGCGGCAAAGTGTTCGAGCGAGCGCCCATACTGCGCGAAGGCTGAAACCTCCGCGCTTTCCGAGCACTCTTACATTTTCGGATTGCGGCAGCCGATTGGCAAATGCTCCGCGCCTTTCCAAACACGCGATGTGTGTCTCGCATCCTCGCGAGTGGAGGCCCCGCGCGATATTACAGATACCGTTTTCCATCCCGCCGGGATCCAGCGACGTGACGACATGGAGGACTCTCATTGTCACGTTTGAGTAGATACCGGTGTGAGCGTGGGGCTCTGGGCTGCGCCTAGCAAAAAATGGCGCAAAGCCCGAAGGCGGAAGAGGTGTTTTTCACCTACGCGTCCCGGCCGCAGGAAAATCGGGCACAAAAAAAATGAGAATGCGAGGAAGCGCAAAGCGTTAAAACGACGCCCGGCCGAAAAGTGTGTCCAAGCGCTTTGATACTCAAAAAAAGCACGCACGGTGAACCAAAATGGCAGATTAAGCCTACTGACTACACCGGCATTCCATGCCTTCCCAATTGTTCGTAGTGTGTTCTCGCGCATTCTTGTTGCGTGCTTGCTCATATTCTCACCATGGCGGCGGATATGCGCGAGTGTGTCTTGAATGTATGCTGTGCGGTGATTGGTGGTCATGCGTATCCACATATCACGATCCTCCGAACTGCGGAGGGTGACGTCAAAACCGCCGCATTCGATGAGCGCGCAACGACGAGCAACAACAGCGGAGGGAAACATGCGGTTCACAAGGATGAAATCTCGCGCTGTGAGCGTGGCAGGCGGGGGCGTCTGTGAACGTGGTTTCTGGACCAGGCGACCATCCGCTGTCATTCGCTGCGAACCGCCAGTGACAATGACGAAATCGTCCGGCAACTCACGGAAGCGCGCCATGACTTTTGGGAGAAAATCCTCTGCCCAACGGTCATCAGCATCGAGAAAGGCTATAAATGGGTAGCGAGCTTCACGGATGCCAGTGTTGCGTGCCGCAGAGAGCCCCGCATTTGCCTGCCGAATGACACGAAGACGTGGATCGATGATATTCGCGAGTAGAGCAGGGGTGTCGTCTGTGGAACCATCGTCAACGACGATGACCTCAAGTGGAGAGTAAGGCTGAGCCAACGCGGATGAGATGGCTTCTTTAAGGAAGCGGGCGTAATTGTAGGCGGGAATGACGACGCTGACTCCCTCAATGAAGGACTCACATTCGCTCATTGCGGAGGCTGTCATTTTTAGCGGTTAAGCACGGGCCTGTCGTGTTGCCCTCTATGCGCAGTTGGGACGCTAGTTCTACGAATTTTCCAACTGATGCGTAGGCTGATACTGGTAATAATAGTCGTGAGAGTAGTAGTAATATTGGTAGTAGTTAGCCGTTGCGCTGAGGTCGAGACGGTTGAGAACGAAGCCATAAAAGTTCGCTCCGTTACCTTGAAGTATTTCAATCGCGGATTTGACGGCTTTAATGGGTGTGTGTGCACTCCAGATGACGAAGAGAACACCATCCATTTGCCCCTGAAGGACTGAGGTTTCGGAAAGACCAAGCACGGGCGGCGTGTCTACAACGACACGGTCGAATCTTTTGCGGAGTTCCGTCATGATGTCGGTAAATTTTTGAGAGCCGAGCAATTCTGTGCCTGTATCCACGTGCTGTCCTGCAGAGATGATCGAAAGGTTCTCATGCGGTGTTGGGCGGATGGCTTCGTCCAAGGAATGTTGACCAAGCAATACGCCGCTGAGCCCAGGTTGCTTTCGATAGCCAAAGAGGCGATGGAGACGGCCGCGGCGAAGGTCGGTATCCATCAATACAGTCTTTGCCCCTGTTTGGGCAAATGAGAGCGCAAGATTTGTGGAGACGACGGTCTTGCCCTCTTTCGGCATCGCGCTAGTTATCATTAGCACGTGTGGGGGTTTTGAGAGCGAGCCCATGCTCAGAAGATTTGTGCGGATGACGCGGAAGTTCTCCAAAAGGTTGTGTTCCTTGGCGTGCTCACGATCAATGAGCGCTACTGAAGCCTCGGTGCCCTCCATTTTCGGAATAATACCGAGTCCTCGAATTTGGAAGGTGGATTCAACTTCCTCCAAGTTGGAGAGAGTATGGTCGAGGTATTCGATCAAAAAAGGGATGCCTAAAGCGAGAAAGCACCCGAGCAATGTGGTATAGAGAAAAAGCGAAAATCTATTTGGCGAAATTGGAAGGTCTCTAAATTCTATCAATCCCGAATAGGTTAAGATCGTTTTTTCGCGATCTAATGCATAGTCAGTTATTTCTTTCTGCTTCATCCGATTGGCCATGTATCCATTCCAGCGCGTCTGCGAGCCTTGGGTGAAGCTCACCTTTTGTTGAGCCGCCTTTAGCTCGTTTTGTCTCTTGAGATATTCAGGAAATTTGGCTTCGAGCGCTTTTTCTCGGTCAAGTATATAGGAAAACTCCATCTCGATCTGGCTGGTTGCATTTTGCAGTTCACCCTCTAATTGCTGGTTGACTTCATCCACCTGTTTTTGGATCGCCTGCATCTTATGATGCGTGGGTAGAAAGTTGACACCCAATTGTTCCCTTTGCATTTCCAGCTTATGGATTTTATCCACCAATTCGCGCCATGCTCCTCCGGATTGTGTTCCCCCTGGGGTTACAATTTGGATATTCAGTGAGTCGCTACGCGGCACAGGCTGGTTAGAAGCAGGGTCTGTGTCGTTTGATGGCGGCGGGGGCGAGGTGGTGCTATTTGTTACCGTTGTGCCCACTGGAAGTTTTTCTGATACTGCCGAGATACGAGCGAGCTTTTCGATAGTGGTCAGATCGGTATTTATGATATCCAATCGGACGCGCCCCAATGCGTCCAGTCGCTGCTTAACATGAACGAGTTCGGTAGGCAGATTGATTAATTCTTCAAACCGCAGTTTTGCGCGATCTGTATCCAATTGGCTCCTCATCTCACTGACGCTGATTTGATTTTGCTCGGCAAGTTTTTGAAGATCTTCAATGTCTTTTTGAATATTCGTCCGACGTTGCTCCCATTCTTCCGCACGACGGTTTTCTTGATATTCCAAAAACTCCTTCAACATTGTTTCAGTCCAACGCTTCGACCAATCAAGGCTGTAAGGATAAAACTCGATTTCGATGTTTCCTTCAGAATTGATTCTGCCAGTGAGTTTCTTGATTTTCGTGCGCATCAACTCCCGGTATTCGGATATTACCCCCAGTTTTGCCGCAGTGCGTTCAATGATATGTGAGGCTGTCAGTCGTGGTACCAGGGAGTTATACCGAGTATTTTCTGAAAAAACTTTCTCCACTGAAACTTGCTGGTTGACGCTATCAACCTTGATGAGCGCCCTTGAGAAATAAACCGGCCGCGCATAGACATAAAATACAACCCCTGAAAGCCATGAAAAACAGACGATGAGCGTCATCAATCGAAGGTGTTTCTGAAAGATGGCAACATACATGAGCACATCATGAAAATTGATGACTCGTTTTTTAAGGCCGGGTAGCATGGTTTCAGTAGCTTGTGCGTGTAGCTGAGAGGTTAGACAAGAGTCGGCTCTTTTTTAAATTTCGCTATAAAAATCTTAAAGACAGTGCGAACTTTTTTACGCACTGCGTCACGTCATTTTCGAGTTGAAAAATTTACGTGCTACCAACTAAACCATTTTTCTGGCACGACGACGATGTCGTTGGCCTGAAGAACAATGTCCGGACGGCGACCTTTCTCTATATCTTTGATGCTGGCCGGCAGTTTGGCTTTGGTTCCATCGGGCATACTTCGCAGGATGTGGACGCCGTCCTTGTCTGCAAAATGATTAAAGCCGCCGCTTTGGAGTATTGCGCCGTAAGCAGTCAGTTTTTCGCCTTCGTTGAGCTTGTAGCTTCCTGCTTTTCTAACGCGGCCTGTTACGTAAACGAGGTTCATTGCACCGCTGGGTATGACGAGAACATCGCCTTCAGTAAGCGTGAGATCGCCGCCGAGACCTCCAGCGCTCGGGTTGCCTTCCAGAATCTTTTTAATATTTACCTCTTCTACAACACTCCTGTTTGCGGCCATGCGCATGACTTTGACGTGTGTCAGGTCTGCGCGGTCCGTCCATCCACCGCAACTAAGTAGAACAGAAACGATTGTCGGGGATGTGCCGGCAGGCACGCGATAAGGTCGTGGGTGTTTAAATTCTCCGGAGAGGTAAATCAAAGGACCGGGCTCATCAGATACCCCTTCAAAGCGTTCCAGAGTCACGCTGGCCTGTTTGAGCTGCGTGGCTTGCAGTGCTTTGCGGATAGCGCTCTCTGCTTGGGAAATTGTTTTTCCAGCAACAATCACTCGCCCAATTTGCGGCACGATGATGTAGCCGCCGCGGCGCACTTGGTAACGACCATTGAAGGAGGTATCTTCATTGACCCAGATTTCCAGATTATTTCCAGGAAGAATGACTTCCTCACCGCTCTGGATTTCATGAATTGTTTCTTCGTGGTTGGGCTTTTTGACCTTTGCGATTTCCTCTTCAACCTGCGCAAGCTGTTCGCGGCTGTTGTTGATGCGGGCCTGCCAGTCTTTCGCCTCGTTACTCATACGCTCTGCTTCCTCAGTTTTGCCGAGGGATTTCAGTATTTGAGTGCGCTTTTGTGCAGCATCTATCTTACCTTTTCCGTATTTGATTTCGCCCTCAAGTGAATCACGCCTATCCACCAATTCCTCCATCACGTTTGCACGCTTTGTTGCACTTGAGATATCCCCTTGAATAGCAGATTCCCCATTATTTAATGTCGCTGCCGACGGGCGGAAATTCACTGATTTTCCTGTTTCAACGGCCGCAGTGCCCCCGTTAGTAGAAGGCAGAGAATATCCTTCGGCGGTATTTTTTTCCTGGGCAAACGACGACAGTATCGTTGTGGATAAAAATCCGAGTAAGGCGAATCGTAATAATGTTCTTTTAGTAATTTGGAGCATTGAGGTTGTGGTCAGGACTTAGGGTTTTTACACTCAGGGATAAGAAATTTAGCATTTAAGAGTAATGCTCTGGATTTTCAGGTCAACAGTTGAATCGATTTATTTTATTCGAAAAGCCAGGACAAGCTGAGATATGCAAGATTTTCATCGTAGGAATTTGAGCGACGATCCGCATTGCGGTGCTCATGTTGATAAATGAACCGCGCGTGCAGTCGCTCAAGAAAGCGATGTTCGCAATTGAATCGAGTCAGCCACGATGTTGCGGATCCTGAGCCGTCATCGTAATCAATATTTGCATAGTATGTGCGCAGGCTCAGCTGTGTGCGCGGACTCACATGATAGGAAAGTAGCGATCCGGTTCGCCATTCTTTCCGGCTTGAAGAAGCGCCATATAGATCTTCGACACGATGGTAGCTTATAGAAGCAGAACCAGAAAGGTCTGGACCAAGTGTTTTGTAGATTCGGTAAATCACATTTTCGGAAATTTCATCATTGAAGTCGGAAATACCCCGATTGTATTCCAGCGCATGATGCATGTAGGGGCTGGCCGTATGGTATAGCCCGAGACGCCAGAGGATGTGACTGCGATCATTGCTCACTGAATAGCCGGCTTCGCCTCGCGTTGTGATCAAATCCGTAATCGGTCCCTTCATGCCAACTCGAAATGTGTTGTATGTTATCTCGGGGTTGTTTCTACGATTGAAGTCATAGTGCAAATACGGCTTGAATCGGAGGCTTTCACGCACGGATTGTATGTGAAGGGATGCGCGATCTCGCTGGGACGGGAGATTGTATTGGCCAGAGAAGTCATCTTGATACCACAGGTTTTCATGGGATGCCCTAAAGTTGAAAATATGCTCCCCCGGCAATGTGCCGCTCGTCGAAATACTTGCTAAATTACTGTAGTAAATATGCTCCCCGCTTATTTCATTGTAATTATTATTGAAGTTCTTGTTTCCATTGAACCTCCTGCCTCCCAGCGTGTAGGCACCTTCATGTGTTGTGGCGTCAAAACCTCCGTCATCTCCGTATTCGAAACTGTCATTTAGCGTGTTGGAAAAACGGAACAGTCCAACTCTAAATTCGTCTGCAATTACAAATGGCAGTCCAAAAATAGTAGGCTCCCAAGCGATTTGAGTTTGTAGTGTTCTTGCGTTTGAAATGCCAAAGGAAGAATTATAGCGCCCCAAGGATCCGGAAAATCCCCCTCGCCCCTCAAATGGAAAATAAACGTAGGAGCCTGAAGCGGCAATAGAAAATCTGTCAGTGATCTGCGCCATGACTTGACCGCCGATGCTTATAATGCTGAGCGCCCCTGATTCTCGATTCGTTGCAGAGCGGTTGATATTGTCGCTTGCAAGAACAGCAGCCGAAATATGGCGGAGCTTGAAATACAGTCGGCCAATTTTTAAATCGGCACTTTCTGGCGCAAAACCTCTTTGCAATAGGGGAAAGCGCCCACGGAAGTCCGGTAAATCAACTCGTGCTCCGGCGCTTACGGATTCCGCAGGTGTGAACGAAGGCGTAAGGCTTACGTCACGAATGGTGTTTAAATTTGGAACGCTGGTTTCCCGAAAAAGGCTGTGATAGGGGATTCCGATCGCAGGAGACTGGTTATACGCATCACCGGGGATCCTTTCGAGGTTGTCTGTCGGAGCAGGGGGAGTTCCATCATTGACTGGAATCTCACTGGCTTGTTCGGCAGCGCTTACGCCAAGGCCGTATAGGCACGCGATTGCAAAGGTGGATAGGCGGGTAATCACTTTAAGGGCTGTAAGTGCTATTGGAATGGGGGCTAGGGGCGCTGGGATTTGGACGAGAGCGTGTGGGTGGTGTTATTCTTTTTTCGATCTTTCGAAGTGCCCCGCATGAGGAATGCCGTGGGTAGCTCATCTCGCCGAATTGAAAATGGTAGATATGCAAGCAGCCCAAGAATCGGAACGCACACGATGAGTGCGATCCAAATATACCGCTGGCGCTTACTAAATGGCTGTGCACAAACACTCGCAACGGCGCAGGACACAACCAACAGCCAGAGCATTGCAGCAAAGAGCCAGATCAGCGTGGTGAGCTTTGATTCTTGAAATGTAAAACGGCTGAAGATTTCGCGCATAGGACGGAGCCTTTTATCGCAAGCTGAAGGTGCTTTTGGACTGAGGCGTTGCTTGTAAATCAGAGAGGTGCTTTTTGCGCAAACATTTTTTTGTGACTTTCATTTTACAAAACAAGAGCCAGACTTCGTAAGGTCTGGCTCTTTGAATTTATCGTGAACGAAACAAATTTATCCGTTCTTCGTATCAGTTTCCTTGTCGGAAACCGAGCCGGTTTCAAACTTGCTGCCGCCGGCGCCTGAAAGCACATCCTGAAACGCCTTCACTACGTTGTCATAGTCCGCGTTCGGCTTGAGTGTCGTGCTCTTCGGGCCGGCAAGTTTGAGAAATGCTTTTTCAAGCAGCCCCTGCGTGTGCGTCATGCCGCTCACTACGCCCAGTAGTGTGTTTTTTTGCGTGGCTGGCACCACCGAAGTGCTGGCTGCAAAAATGGTCTGCGCAATACTTCCTGCGATATCGCGTGCTTCGCTTCGGTCTGCGAGTGCCTGAGTTTCGTTGACCGGCGTAGTGGACAGCGTTTTCAAAATGGCGCTTCCAACTGCGCTGATTAGTTTGGCCTCAGCCGCGAGTCCTTTGGTGTCGTTGCCATTTTTGCCTAGAACAAAAGAAACAATGGAGGCTGCAACCTCTCCAAGTTCATCCATGCGGTTGGTAGTCTTCACTCCGGGCTTAGCTTGAATGGCTTTTGCGAGAGAGGTTGCTAGTGCCGTGGCACCGGAAAGCTTGATTGGTTTTCCTGCGGTTTTCGTTCCGTTGACGCTCATCGCTTCCGCGAGTTTGGAGCCGATGTCCGCAGCTTTTTCCTCATCCACTGCGGAGGCTACAGCCCCAGCGATGACTGCGGTCTTTGCAAGCGCCGCAAGGTCGCCTACGAGTTTGGTTCCAACGAGAGTAGCATCGTGAGTGATGGCACG
Source organism: Chthoniobacteraceae bacterium (assembly GCA_947476045.1). GTDB lineage: Bacteria > Verrucomicrobiota > Verrucomicrobiia > Chthoniobacterales > Chthoniobacteraceae > SXWH01. Next base: position 20,981 of record CANJNZ010000040.1, on the reverse strand, counting down.
CAGGGTGATGGTCTCGGAGTTTGTCGGGTCGGTAATCGATACGCCTACGGCTGCATTTTGAACGAATTTTTTATTCTTGTCTGAAATCAATTCGGCAAATCCAGGACGGTCCGTGATGGTGGCGAGCGCGGAAATTTGCTGGGCGATATCGGTGGCTGCTTTGGAACCTTTTGTCATGATCGCCACGGCGATATCAGCTGCGTCGTTGGCTTTGTTTGCACTGTCTGCGATGTTTCGCTCGGCGATGGCTGAGGCCATGTAACCAGCGGCCGAGAAGCTCTTGATTTTGGCAACGTTGTCCGTTCCGAATTTGGTGCGGCTTATATCGTCTGCAAATGTTGCTCCGGCGCTGTCAAAAATTGCTTTTGTCGCAGCATTTGCCGCACTTGGCGTTACCGTGCCTACTGCGCCGATTACCGCAGCGCCAATCTTGGTCTTGGAGGTGACATCCTGATTGTCGGCGATTTTTTTAACGATCGCATCAAGCTTGGTTGCGTCGTTCCCGTTGCCGAAGGAAACGATTCCCGAAAAACCGGCACGGTCGGTAACGCCGCCAATGACTGCATTAATGACTCCACTGACATCAGATGTTGTGCCTGCGCGGAGTATTCCTTGCACGATGAGGGATTGTGTTGGGAGTTTTTGCCCGGCTACGAGTGCAGCCGCAAGGGTTGCCTTGCTGGTATGGGCACCCATCGTGTTGGCGAGAATTTCGCCGTATGCCTTTGCGAGTTTGGCATCGCTGAGAAAGTCTTGAGCTAGGGTTTGCAGGCCCGTATCGCCGGTGTATTGGCTGTTGGGGTTATTCAGCACGAGCCCGCCATACAGGGAGCCTGCAGCAGAAGGATTGGTTGCGGCGATTTTTTCCGCCACCAGCCTGGTGAAGGCCTGACGGTTTCCTGCAACGACTGCTCCTTGATCAAAAAGCCCATCCACAGCGTTTTGAAGCGCTCCCGAGGCTGCGGCGCTGCTGGTTCCAAGCGCTTTTGTAGTGTTGGTGAGAAGGGTGGCTAAATCGCCGCTGTAGACTGTTGCGACGGCCTTTCCTATGTCGTTGCCTGCGCTGGCGGTTCCGGTGGATTTGATCGCAGCAGCAAAAGCGATGGCTTTTCCCGCGTCTGTGAGTCGGAGCTTTGTATTTAAGTTTGCTCCGTTGACGTTGAAAACGGCTGCGGTCACAGCTGCCAGTTGCGCTGCGTTACTGGCGAGGTTGCGAGAGGCAACCGCTGTGGCGATGAGCTGGCCTGAGAGTTTGTCTTTGTCGGCGCGTGTCTTTCCTGTTGCTCCGGGCTCGAGTGCTCCTTCGGCAATCTCGGCCGCAGTGAGGCCTGAATTTGCCGGGTCTTGCAGTGCGAGTGCGAGTGCTAGCAGGAGATCAGCCTGCTCGGCTGTCGCTGCGTCGCCATTTAATTTGAGGGTCGGAATATTGGCCGGGGTCAACTTGGCGTTGATGGCAGCGCGACCAGCTACCGATGCAAGCGCATCTGCGCCTGTGAGGGCGAGGGTGATAGCTGCGATGGCTGGCAGCATGCGTGAGACGCAAAGTGAACGGGTGGTTTTTCGTGTGGTCGTCATGGCTTTTTAAAGTAGAATTGCTGGAGTTGGGGTATTCTGTTTCTTGAAATTGCCGAATCTTTGGCAGAACGCAATCCGTTTTTTAAAATCATTTTGGTTGTTCTTCGGGTGCGTCTGGCGCTTGCAGCGGGCCGTTGAGCAAAGTGGCGAGATTTAGATTTGACAGTCGCTGACCCTTTGCAAGGGCTTCTTCGGCTTCGTCGTCGCGCCCGACTGCCTTGAGATGCTTTGCATAGTATGCATAGAGCAGGCCTAAATTCGGATCTAAATGGAGGGCCGTTTCGTAGGCGGTGCGCGCATTTTTGTAGTCGCCGAGCGCATCCAGTGTCTGCCCGAGGCGAATCCATAAATCTTCATCTTGAGGAAAGTGCTCCAGTCCTGCGCGGAAGGCTTTCTCCGCCAGTTCGAGCTGCGCTCTACGAACACTACGAGGCGCTTTCATCGCATGCAGGCGATGCGCCTGGCCGAGATGGTAATAGAGAAAAGGATTTTTCTTTTCCGACTGCAGCCCAAGGCGGGCGAGTTCGACGGCCTCATCGTAGAGCCCCTCGCGCACCGCTACGCGTGTTCTTTCGCAGTAAATCTCTCCGCGCAATTTTGGCATTCCGACCACCGCCAGCCAAAGGCCAAGCGAAGGCAATATGAGCCGTGAAAAAAAATGGACGCGTTGCCTCGTGGTGGAATCATCCTGCACTCCGGTCAAGTAGCCGGGATTTGCCAGGATGCCGAAAATAAAACCGAACAGCAGTGCATTTCCAGGCAGGTGGAGATTGAAGTCCACCACGGAGTGAGCGAGGTAGGAACTCACCGCTGAAAGTGCGCCCACTTGCAGCGCAAGTTCGATGGATGAGCGGTGCGGCTCCTCCGCATGCTGTGTCACGAGATCTTTGTAACTCCGAAAGCCACGCCGCACATGCGCAAACAAGAAGAAGGCCATCCCCGCTGCGCCGATGATCCCATACTCTGCAAGCATTTCGAGGTAGTCGCCGTGCGCGTGCTCCGGATCCACCTGCAATTGCGGGCGCCGATATAGCCGCCCAAAATAAAGATGGGTGCCGGAGCCCGTGCCGGTCCATTTTGAAACGCGCCATTGGTCGAGCGCCGCCTGCCAATTAAAGACACGAACATCGTAAACCCCCTCCTTGCGCGACTCGGTGATTTTTCCCAGCAGTTCCATGCGCTCAAGGATCATCTTGCTTTGCGCACCGAGCAGGAAAGCGCCCGTCATCAGCAGCGGAGTAGTGAGGAGCGTGATATATACGGCGCTGGGAAAAAGTGCGCGGTTTGTCCGTCGGATAACGTCAAGACCAAACAAAGTGAAAACTCCGAGCGAAAAAGTCGCGCTCAACCAACCGCCTCGACTCCCAGTGATTCCCACGCCGAAGTAACACATCAAGGCAATGTAACCCGCCAGGATCCGCACGAGTGTCTTTTTCGTGCCCCACAGCGCCAGCGCCAGAGCAAAAGGCCCAAGCGCCTCCAGGAGTCCCGCCAAATGGATCGAGCTGATAAACATCCCGCTCGCCCGCTCACGGCTGGGTGGGCGAATCAGTCCGAAAGGCATCCATTCATTTCCGTAGGCAAATTGCTGCGCGCCGATGATCACCTCCGCCACTACCAGCGCAAACATCACAAACAAAATCGCTGCCCGTAAATGCCCCGCCGCGAAATGGCGCACGGTCAGGAAATAAACGATCAGACAAGCAAGAACCATCAGCATATCCCTGCGCGCCAGATATTCCACCGGCGATGTCCCGGCGCGCACAAGCACGTAGGTAAAAAGAACCGCCGTCGCCGCGAGGCAGACACCCGCACGCTTCACTCGTTCCGAGCGCCCCCAAAACGAAAGCACGCCTGCCAGCGCGAGTATCCCGTAGGCAGGAAGACTGAAAGCCAGCCGCGTCCCGCTGATATAGCACTGAATAAAAACGAAAGCAGACGCGAAGAGTGCGGCGAGAAAGGAATTCACAAGAAAGGCATGAATATGACAAAACCACCTACATACAACCACAGAAGTAGTGTCCCGGAAATTTTAACTCCCCTACATCCGGCGCAGGTGGATACTCAAAAGCTGACAGCCAACTCTTTTTGGCAAGTAATAAGGCAATAAAACTGCTTTGCTTCCAACCTTCTTGTAAAAAAATTCAAAAAAAAATTGACATGATGCGCTTTTTGATAAAAGTCTCCAAAGTCTTCCATCCGCAGGCCCCAGAATAAAAATCAATCTACCTCACAACTCCTCAATCAAACATCACCCTAAAACATCCATGAAACCACTCAGTAACCATCGCATCACTAAGTTCGTAGCAGTTGCAGCTTTCGCAGGCCTAAGCATCGTAGGCGCATACGCACAGTCGCCGAATCGCTATATTGCACCTGCGAATAGTCCGATTGACACCAATACAATTACAGATCCAACCGGCACTGGATTGAATCACGGCGGGATTACAAGTTCGGTATCGGTAAACTTGGACAACTACAATAATTACCTTTCTGCCATTCAGGCAAAACTAGATGCACTCGTTGACGGAACCGGTGCTCTCGCAACCTCCAGCAACCGCGATACGGTTCTTTCGCCAGAGCCCCTCGGTCTCGATGGATTGGGTAAGCCTTATTACATCGCGCCCGCAGGAGCAAAGTTCGCAGTTGCGGTTGCTCAAGCTGTTCAAGCGGCTCCGGGCAATGCGGCTGGTATCGTTGCGGCTGGTGTTCAGTTCATGCCTTCGCAACTGAAGCTGATACTCACTGAGGTGGCAAAGTTAAATCCAAGCGTAGCCCCTCAAGCTGTAGGTGCTGCTTCATTAGTGCTTCCCGACGAGGCTGCCGATGCCGCTGCCGGGGCGATTTTAGGCATTATCGCTAGCGATCTCGTGGGGGCAAATAATGGCAAGATGGCTGACGCCGCAGCTGCCGCTGTGAATGCATCCACGCGTGCTGTGATTTTCAATGTTGCCAAAACCGCAGTGGCATCTACGAAAAAAGCCCTTCCTCTAACAGCCACAGGCTCGGAGAGCCCGACGAGCGCGCAGGCGGTCGCTGCAAAAGCTGTCGCAGCAAAATTGATGGATGCCTTCCTTGCGGATGTGTTGGCTACAGATAGCAACGCAGCACTCTACATTGATGATGTGGCTCGCGGCGGTGTCTCTGGCGTTCAAGGTTTTCCTCCAGGGAACGTCACCAAGACCGATATTACAAAGGCAATGCTTGCGGCGTTCAATACACATTTGGTTGCAAAAACAGAAAAAAACGTTGTAAACTTCGCAATGGGTGCGATACAGGGTGCGGATATCCTTCCTAATCAGGGAGCTGGTAATTTTGGCACTGATGTGCGTGATGCCTTGCTGGCTGATACTGCTACAATCGGTGCGACTGGAGCCCTTCATGATGCCGTAGCCGTGGGTGCCAGAATCAATATCGCATTACGCCAAGAGCAACTCATCAATGGGGATTTGGTGGTTAAATTTACGAGCGAACTGATAGCAACTGATTTTGATCATATCTATGCCGCAATGAGTGGCGCCGTTCAGTTCAAGGCTGCAAAGGCTGCAAACTTTGTTACGGCAGCTATCGATAAAGGCAATTTATTGAGTGCCCTTGATGATGCTAAAAAACAAAGCATCATCCAAGGTGCAATCGCTGGCAATTTCGCGTCAATTTCCTCGATTGTATCCAGTGCCATTAAGGCCGTGAATGGTTTAGCTCCAGACCTTGCGGTTGCTGCTGCAATTCCTGCTGCTACAGAGTTGCAAAGCGGACTGGCTCTCACTGCGGCTATCAAAAACGGCGGCAGCCCAAGGCCAGCGTTGAGTGTCAGTGATGCGCAGGCGGTATTGGCGGCCGCCATTACTGCAGCCGACACGGCTGGCTATGAGAGGGCATTGCCTGATATCGCGGAAGCTGCAGCTGTGGCTCGCAAAGATATTGACAACCAATTAGTTGAAACAGCAATCGCGACTGTTCCAAGCGGATGGGAAGAGGCTGTTGCAGCATTTGTGATTGCCAATAATCCCAAGGATGTGTTGCCATCACCACTGTCCAACAACAAGGCTGCAGCAATTGCTGCGGCACTTACAAAAGGTGGCGCTGGATTGAGCAATAGTGTAACGCTTGCGACCGAGTTGGCTATTCGCGCTAAAGCATCTACTGAAACTCAGTTTGACGATGCTGTTGCTGCACTTCATGGCACTCTTGCTGGCATCGACACAGATATGTCGCCCACTAAGCCCGGAAATGAAATCCCCGGAACAACCGTTTCAGGGGCTGCAAATCCTCGCGCTGTGCTCTTCGGTATTGGTGCGGCAAATAACACACTCACAATTCCAGTGCTGGCTGCCGCGCTCAGGCTTGGTAGCGGAGTTACAGGTGCCGATATGCTCAATTATGCGATTTCCTTGAACAAAACAAAGGAATCGGTCATTCGTCTTGGCTACGAAACGGCACAAGATGTCATAGCACATCCGGAAAATCTATTTGATGTTGTTGACCACAAGATCGCCACAAATACAACAGCTTCAGTAGAAATTACGCAGGCTGCAGTCGCTGCACGTCCTGAATACGCACACTATGTAGCTAGGGCAGCAGCATTCCGCTCACCTACTACAGTGCAAAAGACCGCTGGTGCAGCAATACAGTTTGCTCATATGCGTGATAATCCGGCCGATGACCCAGCTGCTGTTGCAGCCATCTCATCGGGGGCAGTCCTTGGCCTTAAAGACGCCAAACTGACGATTAACCTTAGTGGAACTGCCCTGTTGGCTGCACAGAAGAAAGAGCAAAGCTTAATGGCTGGCGCTGTAACAGGCATGGTGAAGGCATCTCTTCTGTTTACCAACTATAACAATGTCACCAATCCATTGAAGCCGGTTGATGACAAAAATGGGTTACAAGGAGCAGTTGCAAACTTCCCTGAAGCAACTGGTGCTGGTTCCACTGTTGCAGACGTAACCAACAAACGCTCCAAAGGAACGGCTGCTGTTGTCACTGGTTCAGTTGCCCAGTTGCAAACCGAAGGTGCAGTGTCTCTCAATCCTCTTGCGGCAGCGGTTCTTAATGCGGCTGCAAAAGCCATGAAGAGTCACGCACTTGCCTTTGCACAAGCAGCGGGAGCTGCGGCAGAAGCAGTGGCTAATTCCACTGCTGGTGTGGTTTCCGGAACTCCTACCGCACTCTTCGCGGATTTCGCAAGTATCGCTCGGGCTCTCTTGGGAGTCGGAACGTTGACCAATGCGACTGTAACTGCGCTTACATCGGCTTCATTGGCCTTCAGCGAAACACAGCTCATCAATGCAGCGATGACTGGCGCTGCCCAGTTCCGCGCTGGAACCATGGGCGCAGGTGCAGCTGGACTTCGCAACTACACTCATCACAGTGGCTTGAATTCTCCAGTTACTGCGCTTAACCTATTCTAAATCTGATTCAATCCAACACAGGCCCCTGCGACCTCTATTGGTCGCAGGGGTTCTTTGTTTTAAATGAACATCGTCAGGTTTTCTGAGAGGATACAAGCCCTGCTTGTTACAATAATTGTGACCCTGCTGAAGGCATCGGAATTCAGTGGAAGTCAAAATTTCCAGTTCATGTCTTGCAGCAATATAGGCAGCAGCTAAAACATGGTAGAATATCCCGCTCATCTCCTCACCTGTGTATTTCCTGATTTCCATTCTCCTTGTTCTTGGGCTATGCGCCTCACAAATTCTGATTGGTGGAGTCACATTATTTTTTGGAATCCCGGCTTATCTCGCCATTGCAGTGGCGGCGTTGATTCCAATTGCGATATCCACGCGTAAACAGAACTCAAGCGCGCGACTTTGGCCGGTGTCATTCACTCTCGCTCTTGCCATTTACGTTCTGATCCGCAGCCGTCTATCGCCAGTGGATTATCTTGCCCGGGCTGATTTCTTCATGGTTTTGGCTGCGTTAGCGGTCTATCTGCTGACCGCATTTTATCTCACACGTTCACGGCAGCGCCTGGTCATTCTCTATGTCTTGTTCGCCCTTGCACTCATCCATGCAGTGTGCGGTATCCTGCAGTTTACAAGGGATGACAACTTCATGCTGTTATCCATGCTTCCGGAAGGAGCACCGCTGCCGAAGTTTTTTCGGCCCGATTATGGCTGGCGGGCGAGTGGCTTTTACATATGCCCGAATCACCTCGCCGGCTTGCTGGAATCTCTCGGTTTGATTGCGATTGCGGCTTGTTGCCTTGGTGATTTTAAAGTGCGGCATCGTGTCATTCTGGGGTATGTTGCGCTGAGTTGTGTTGTCGGCATCGCCCTCACAGGGAGCCGGGGAGGCTATATAAGCACTATTGGCGGGGTAGGGGTTCTTCTTGTGTTGCTTTTGTGGGCGGTGAAAAAGCTGCGCCCGGCGCTCTTTGCCATCACTACTCTGACTGCATCTTTGCTGGCTGTCGCTCTGATAGGGGGGGCGATTTGGGGTATGTCGCAAAGCACTGTCCTGGAAAATCGCATGGGTCAGGTGGTCGATACGGGGAATATGCGCCCCTTGATGTGGCAGGCAGCACTGAAGCAATACGCACTGAACCCTGCTTTTGGAACCGGGAGTGGCACCTACCTTTACTACGGACGTCATTTCCGAGATGCGCGTGTGCAAAATGATCCCATGCACGTTCACAACGACTATCTGGAACTGCTTTGTGAATACGGCTTTGTCGGCGCTGGCTTGTTCGCGATATTTTTGCTCCTGCATATCCAGTCTGGCTGGCGTTCGTTGGTCAGTATCGTGAACCGCCGGATGCAGCCCGCCGGATGCACTACAAGTAATGAACTGGCACTGGTCGCCGGGGTTCTCACCGCTCTGGCCGCACTGGTGATTCATTCGGTCATAGATTTCAATTTTCACATCCCGGCCAATACTCTTCTTTTTGCGTTTTTATTTGGGATACTAGCGAGCCCATCCACGGATTCGGAAACTACGCCTTCTGCACCAACAGTCCAGATGCGCTTGGCGAGGTTTGCACTACCTGTGGTCGGTCTTGCACTTGGTTTGCTCGCATTTCCACTGCTACGTGGCGAGTATTGTGCCGAATGGGCGCGCATTCACCTCCGGAATTTGATTTTCGTGGATGTAATATCGAACACGAATGCAGCGGTTGCATTAAGTGCGTCTGGAACCGGTATTGGCCAGCCGCTGCCGGCGTCCGGTGGTGAATCACAATTGGCTGCGGATGAACAAAGGCAGCGTCTGCTTACGGACGCCCTTTCTTTTGCTGAACGCGGCATTCAAAAGGAAACCAAAAACCCGGACCTTTATTATTATCTGGGTGAGGCGCGCCATTTTCTGGCTATGCGTGAAGAAACCCCTGCGAAGTTTCGGGCAGGTCACGCTGCAGCGACCGAGGCTTATGCACAGGGACTTGCGTTGTATCCACACGATGCCCGATTGCAGTTAAAACTCGGGCGTGCCTACGACAACCTCGGTCTCTACGACAAAGCGGCGGAGGTTTTGATGAATGCGATGCGCTTTGATCCGAACCTCGGTAATACCTACGCGAGTTTTGGCTTTCACCTTTGGCTACAGAGGAAAATTAATCGAGCCGAGGCTTATTATCTGAAGGCACTGTCGCTGGATGGTGACTGTAATCTTGCCAGAGAAGGATTGAATGACGTTCAGCGCATTCGCGCTTTGTCTGGAGATGCCAAGTTCGTCGAGGCGTATGGAGATCCACTCGAGAATATGGATTTTGAGTCTGTGACTCCTGAAGATGAGCAGTTTGGCGTGAAGGCGAATGACTGAGAGCGCTCCAATCGGCGCCGCCCGTGCTCACCGCCTCCTGCGTAAACTTACGGTCGGCTACGCTATTTTTCTGTTCTGTTTGCTCGTCGCGCTGGAGTGGTGGGCTGAAGCATGGCTGCCACTAGGTCTCCTCATCTTTGCTCCACCGATCCTTTTCGCACTACCGCTCGCTGTTCTTGCGCCGCTTGCACTTTGGACGCGCTGTTGGTCGCTTTGCGGTGTGCATCTCGCATGTTTAGCGGCGGTGCTGTTGTTTTTTACAACATACCGCCTTCACAGCCCCGGCTCAAATGCGGAGTTGACTGTGATCACCCATAACGTGGGGCAGGGGAATCGAGCCGCTTTTGTGGATTCGTTTCCCGCTGAAAAACCAGACGCTGTCCTTCTTCAAGATGTTGCTCATGCAGACTTTCGTGAAACGGAATATCGTCGTCGCTATCCGTCCTATCGCAACAGGGGCGTTGCACAATTCATCCTGCTCACTCCCCATGAAATCGAGAGCGCGGAACCAGTCATCGGAGCCCTATGGCGCGGAAAGCCGATTGCTGCGCGTTTTGTGATCAAAGTCGGCGGGCGTTCCTTGGCCATATACAATGTCCACCTCCCGACTCCACGCAGTTCACTGAAGCATGTTTTCAGTCCGCGCGTCGCTCTCGAAATGCTGTGGCTCTCCAAGGCTCCTACGGATGGTTTTTCCAGCTATCGAGATTGGTTGGATGCGCGTGTTACTCTTGCACGTTCGCTTGTGGGCGTATTTGAAAAGGAGCCGCTTCCATTCATCGTCGGCGGTGACTTTAATATGCCGGACCACGGCATGGTTTATCACACCTTCGCACGCAAGCTTACGGATGCTTTCGCTAGTGAAGGGCATGGATGGGGTCTGACCTTCCCCGGTGCGCGGGATGGCCGCATCACCGCACTCCTCGGGCACTGGCTCCGGCTTGATTATTGGTTTGCAGGCAAAGGCTGGACCGCAGTGGACTGCCGTGTAGGAAACGATATGCATTCCCAACACCGCGCCGTGCTGGCTCGCTTTAACCCTGCGCAATGAATACAAAACTCCGCATTTTTGCCCGATGGGCGATTATTTTCGCCATTGCCTTCGATATTGCATTTCTCCTGCAAAAGTTTGGCGGCGCCTATGACAGCGAATTTGGCGCGCATCCCGACGAAGCCGCGCACTACGTCACGGGCCTTTTCGTGCGTGACGCGATCAAGACGGTGCCTTCCTGCGTAGCGCAGCGTTCTATCGTTCCGCTGAAAGCGTTTGGTCCATCAGCTCCCGGTGGTTTTTATGAGCATTATCCGAAGGTCGCCCTCGGCGTCTGGCCACCGTCTTTCTACCTCGTGCAGAGTGTGTGGACGCTGCCATTCGGCGTGTCGCGCATGAGCGTGCTCTTGCTCATGGCATCTCTTGCCGCTGGCGTAGCCACGCTCATCTACGGAGCGCTGCGGCGCGAATTCGGCATCCTGCCCGCCGCTGCCGCTGCACTGCTATGGCTCTGCGGCCCGCTGGCGCGTGAATACTACAGCATGATCATGGCCGAGACGCTCGGCACGCTCACCATGCTAGGTGCCACATTGTTTTGGGGTCGTTTCCTCGATGACGGACGCAAACGCGACGCCGTGTTTTTTGCGCTCCTTGCATCTGCTGCGATCATGACGAAAGGCAGCGGCCTCGCCCTCGTGCTCATGTGCGCATTTTCACTGCTGCTCGTGCGTCGCTGGAAAGTATTCACCAAGCATCCACTTTGGATCGCGGTGGTGATCGTTGCGGTGCTCGCCGGTCCGTGGACGTGGATTTTCCGCAAGGAAGGCACACGCGTTGGCGGTTGGGAGGACAATAGCGGCGGGATTTCGTGGTCATTCACCTCGCAGGCCGTGCCCTACTACTTGCAGAAAATGAGCATCGCTATCGGGATTGCTGTCGCTGTCTTCGCACTCATCGGCCTCCTTGTGCGCGCTCGCAGCAATGGGAAATGGGCGGCCATCAGCTCGCTTGTTCTGGGGATTCTCACATTCCAAAGTTTGATTCCTGTGGGATACGAGGCGAGGCACATTCTCCCCGCTACCGCAGCCTTGGTCTTGCTCTCAATCGCTGGCCTTTTCGCGTTCGCGCGAAACCGCAAGCTTCGCAGTGATGGGCAAGAACAACAGCGCCGCGAGTATTTGTGGGTCGTTCTCCTACTTCTACTTACGTTGCCATTTGCGTTCATGCATCGTGAACAAAAAGGCTATTCAGGCTTCCGCCCCATCGCTTCGGAGTTGCTGAAAACCGCGCCGTCTGGTGCACGCATCCTGGTCTCGTCCGATGCACGGGGGGAAGGGATGTTTATTTCCGAAATTGCCATGCGCGATCATCGTCCAAACCTCTCCGTTGAGCGCGCCAGCAAAGCCTTGGTAGATCCTAAAGGACGCACTTGGGATGGCAAAAATCTCCACGAAAAATATAGCGACGACGAACAGCTTCTCGCTTTTTTGACGGGTGGAAAAATCGAATATGTCGTCCTCGACGACGCAGTTCCCGAGGAAAAACGCGCTGGTTATCACGATCAACTCCGTCGTGTGATTGAAGATCACACCGGCACATTCGTGGCGGTCGCCGAAACCCCGATCATCCGCGAGAACGAACAGCAGGCAAAGTCGCTGCGCCTATACCACATCGTCGGCAGGCAGTGAGCCGCGCTTGCCAGACGCTCCACTCTGAACAACATTCCGCGCTCCCATGCCTGCACCCACCTTCACAAAGCTCTCCATCCTCATGGCTGCCTACAATGAGGAGGAAAGTCTGCGCCATTGTATCGCCGCCGTGCTCGCCGCGCCTTTGCCGGGCGGGCTGAGGCGAGAAATCGTCATCGTCAACGACGGCAGCAAGGATTCGACATGGGAAGTGATGCAGGCGCTCGCAGCAGAGCACGCAGATACGATCCGCATTTTCTCCCAGCCAAAAAACATGGGCAAAGGCGCAGCCATCCGCCGCGCCATCTCGGAGATGACCGGCGACCTCGCGATTTTTCAAGACGCCGATCTCGAATACGATCCGAACGAATACCCGAAAATGCTCGCGCCGATTCTCGATGGCCGCGCCGAGGTTGTCTTCGGCAGTCGCTTTGCAGGCGCTGAGCGGAAGGTGCTGCTCTTCTGGCACACGCAGGTGAACAAACTTCTCACCTTCCTCAGCAACATGCTGAACGACACGAACTGGACCGACATGGAGACGTGCTACAAGGCGTTTACCGCCGCTGCGCTGAAATCCATGCCTCTGTTTTCCAATCGTTTTGGCATCGAGCCTGAGATCACCGCAAAGGTCGCGCGCAACCGCTTCCGGATGTTTGAGGTGCCGATCAACTACAACGGACGCGGCTACGACGAAGGCAAAAAGATCAACTGGAAGGACGGCGTCGCCGCGCTGTGGTTCATTTTCAAATACCGCTTCAGCTCCAAATACAGCGACCCCGGAAAAGTCACGCTCGACGCCATCGAGCAGGCGCCGAAATTTAACCGATGGATGTATGATCGCGTGAAGCCATTCCTCGGCAAGCGCGTCGCGGAACTCGGCTGCGGTCGCGGTAACATGAGCAACTTTTTCCGTCGTCACGACACGGTAATGCTCACCGACTACCGCGACGATTACCTTGATCCACTGCGCGCCAAGTGGGGGCAGAAAAAAAACCTCTCCTTCGCCAAACTCGATATGACGCAGCGCGACGACTACGCCGTGCTCACGAAGTATGCGCCTGACAGTATCGTTTTCCTCAACGTTCTCGAACACATCGAAGATGACCGCGCGGTGTTGAAAAATCTTTACGACCACGTGCCCGTCGGTTGCCGCATCGTCATCCTCGTCCCATTCGGCATGAAGCTTTACAGCGACTTCGACAAAGAGCTGGGCCACTTCCGCCGCTACGAAAAAGGCGAACTAGAAACCAAAATGAAGGAGGCGGGTTTCGACGTGGAGACGCAGTTCTATTTCAACAAAGCTGGCAAGGTCGCGTGGTATCTCGTCAATACCCTCGGCAAGCAGCGCAAGATCACCGCAGCAAAAATGCGTATCTACAACCTCCTCACGCCAGTCTTCCGTCTGTGGGATAAAATCATGCCCGGCACCGGCCTCTCCACCGTCGCCGTCTGCCGCAAGCCGTGATGCGGCTCCTGTGGCTCAAATCCGGTCCGCTCCATCCGCTCGACACTGGCGGCAAGCTGCGCACCTACAATATGCTCCGTGAACTTTCGCGCAGGCACGAGGTGACATTTTTGGCGCTGTGCCCTCCGGAGACACCGCGCGAAATTCTGGAAAGCGCACAAGAATATTCCGCAAAACAAATCTGGGTGCCATGGAGTGGAAAAAAAAAGTTTTCTGCCGGATTTTTCACCGAGTTGCTTGGTAACCTCTTTTCGCCTCTGCCCTACGTCATTTCAAAATATCGCTCGCGCGAAATGACTACACGCTTCGTCGAACTCGACTGCAAGTGTGATGCTGTCGTGTGTGACTTCCTCACGCCCGCAGTGAACTGGCAGCCCTCGCGTGCGCCGTCGCTTCTTTTCCAGCACAACGTCGAAGCGCGCATCTGGCAGCGAATAGCCGAGAACGAAACGCGTCCGCTGCACCGCTGGTTTTTTCGCAAGCAATGGCAGAAGCTTCGACGCTTCGAGGCCGGGTCGTGTGCACGTTTCGATGGCGTGGTGACGGTGAGCGAAGAGGACGCAGAGGCGCACCGCCGCGAATACTCGCTCACCAACGTCCTTGGCGCAGTGCCGACCGGTGTGGACACCGAACATTTCCGCAACGACGCCCGCTCGCCGCGCCCGCGTTCGCTCGTCTTCCTCGGGAGCATGGATTGGATGGCGAATCAGGACAGCGTCCTGTGGTTTTCCTCCGAAATGTGGCCCGCGCTCCGTGCGCAATTTCCCGACCTCACCATCACCGTCGTCGGACGCAACCCGCCCGCAAACATCCGCGCCCTCGCGGAGCAGCCCGGCTGGAAAGTCACCGGCACAGTGCCGGACGTGCGCCCGCATCTGGCGGAAAGTGAAATCCTCATCGTCCCGCTGCGCATCGGAGGCGGCACGCGCATCAAAATTTACGAGGGCATCGCCGCCGGACTGCCGGTCGTGAGCACGAGTATCGGCGCCGAGGGCCTGCCGCTGAACGACGGCGAACATATCGTTCTCGCCGATACTCCCACCGCTTTTGTCGAGGCCATCTCCTCACTTCTTCGTGATGACAACCGCCGCAACGCTATTGCAGTGCAGGGTCGCGACTACGTTCGTGCAAATTTCGGATGGTCGGCAGTGACGGATGTCTTTGATAACTACCTCACAGCCGTTGCGGCAAAACGAGCCGCTTGACTCTCCGTGACTAACTACTGAGCACTGAACACACCATGAATCTCTCCATCTTTGGCCTCGGCTATGTCGGCACCGTCATCGCAGGTTGCTTCGCGAAAGCGGGGCATCGCGTGCTTGGCGTGGATACCGAGCAGACGAAAGTTGACCTCATCAACAGCGGGCGCTCGCCGATCATCGAGGCGGAGATCGAAGACGTCCTGCGCGATGCTGTGGCGAATGGCAGTTTGCGCGCGAGCACGGATGCGAAGGCGGCGGTGATGGAAACCGAACTCAGCCTTTTGTGTGTCGGCACTCCATCGCAGCCGAGCGGGGAACTCGAACTCACTTACATCCGACGTGTGTGCGAGGACATCGGCGCTGCGTTGCGCGAAAAAACGTCACGCCACGTGGTTGTCGTTCGTTCGACTGTGCTGCCGGGCACTATCGAGAGCATCGTAATTCCCGCGCTGGAAAGTTCGTCCGGCAAAAAGTTCGACCGTGATTTCGGCGTAGTGATGAACCCCGAGTTCATGCGCGAAAGCACAGCGGTGCGCGATTTTTACGCGCCGCCAAAGACGGTCATCGGCAGCGCGAACGCCGCCGACGGAGCGCTGGTGGCGAAGCTATACGACGGGTTGCCCGGCCCGATGATTCACACCGCAATCCGCGTCGCCGAGATGGTGAAATACTGCGACAATATTTTTCACGCGCTGAAGATTACCTTCGGCAACGAAGTGGGCATGCTCAGCAAGGCGCTTGGCGTGGATGCGCACGAAGTGATGCGCATTTTCTGTCAGGACACGAAGCTCAACCTCTCGCCCGCCTACTTGAAGCCCGGTTTTGCCTACGGCGGCTCGTGTCTGCCGAAAGACCTACGCGCGATGACATGGGCGGCACGTTCGCGCGACGTGGAAATCCCGATGCTCGCCAACATCACCACGAGCAACGACGCGCAGATCAAAAACACCGTGCGCCTCATCACGGCGGATGGACGCAAGCGCATCGGCGTGCTCGGATTCGCATTCAAGGGCGGCACTGATGATTTGCGTGAAAGCCCCGTCGTCACTGTCATCGAAACATTGCTCGGAAAAGGCTGCGAGCTACGTCTTTTCGATCCGCATGTGAACACCGCGCGTCTCGTCGGTGCAAACCGCCGCTACATCGAACAACACATCCCGCACCTCGCGCGTCTCATGGTGGAAAGCGCCGCCGCTGCCGTGCAAGAAACCGACATCGTGCTCCTCGGTAACATCAACGACGCCTACCTCTCCGCATTGAAAACGCTGAGCGCCGAGCAGCGCGTAATTGATCTCACCAGTTCAGGCCGCACGCCCGAGACTGCCGCTCGTTACGAGCGCCTTTGCGGTTAGTGTTCGATTCTAAGTTCCATGTTGCCACGCGGAGGGCGGGGCGGCAGTTTCGGCGGCCATGACTGATACCCGCATTATTCTTCACACCGACAAAGGCAGCATCGAGGCCACGCTCTTTTCGAGCAAAGTGCCCATGACTTGCGCAAACTTCCTGAACCTCGCCAAGCGCGGTTACTACAACGGAATCAAATTTCACCGCGTCATTCCTGATTTCATGATTCAGGGCGGCGACCCGACCGGCACCGGCTCCGGCGGCCCCGGCTACCGGTTTGCCGATGAAATTGATCGCTCCCTCAAGCACACGAAACCCGGCATGTTTTCGATGGCAAATGCAGGCCCCGCCACGAACGGCAGCCAGTTCTTTGTGACGCACGTCCCGTGTCCGTGGCTTGATGGAAAGCACGCCGTCTTCGGCGAAGTGACAAAGGGGCAGGACATCGTGGACGCCATCCGCGCTGGCGACAAAATCAAGACCATTGATGTTCTCGATTCCACGGACGAGCTTTTCGCCGAGGAGAAGGCGAATCTCGACAAGTGGAACAAGGTGCTCGGCTAGTCGCGCACACTTTCACGACAGAAAAAAGGGCGGGCCTCCGATTTGGAAGCCCGCCCTCTTTCTTTTAAAGGCGACTATTTCTTCGCGTCGTAGTTGCGGACGTAGTCAATGCACAGCTTCACGTCGTCGAGGTTGTTGTCCTGTTTGTATTCGTATTCGACGGAGATTGGTCCTGCGAAGCCCTGCGCTTTGTATTCATCGAGGATGCCTTTTACGTCGCTCACGCCGGTGCCGTAGGGCACGTCGTGGCCGCTCGGGAGCGGCGCGTGGAGATCCTTGAGGTGGCTGCTGACAATGTGGCCTTTGAGGATTTTGATGCAGTCCACGGGCTTCAACCCCGAGCGCACCCAGTGGCCGGTGTCGGCGCAGGAGCCGATGCGCACGTCACGATCCTTCACAACGGAGAGGATGTATTCGGGATCCCACATTTTGTAGTTGGGGTTGTTGGGCTGCTTCGGGTGATCGTGGAAGCCGACCTTGATGTCGAATTCCTTCACGAGCTTCTCGAAGGTATCAATCGCGTCCACGGACTCGGTGTTGATAACGCGGATGCCGAGCGCCTTCGAGAATTCAAAAACTTTGCGGCAGCTCTCCTCGTTTTTGGAAAGAGGGACGACGCCGTAGGCCATGGGCGTGATGTTGTGTTGCTTCAGTTTGGCCTGCACTTTTTCCAAAACTTCCTTCGAGACGTTGTGGTCAAATTTTACATTCGGCTCTTCCTTCGAGAGACGCTGGCCGGGGAAAAATTCGATCACTTTGCCGCCAGCCTGTTCGGTCTTTTCGATGGCTTCAAAGACGGTGAACTTGTTGAAGGTCCAAGCCTGACAGCCGATGGCGAAGCCACCTTGCTTGAGGTTTTCGGGAATGGGATCGGCGGCAAAGACGGGCAGTGCCAGCGCAGCGAGTGTAAGGAGTAGTTTCATGCAGGCGCGGATTGGCATCTTGCGGCGCATGGAAGTCAAGCGCGGCACTTGTGAAAGTGATCGCTGTGCGTCGCGCCTCCAAATTCAAAGAGCACGAAATCCTTTGAGGACTTCGTGCTCTTGTTGGTTTGAATGGTTCGTTCCGATTTACGCGGGCTTTGTCAGCTCGGCGAAATTGGGCACATCTTTGCGCGAGCTTACCACTTCGTCCACGAGGCCGTATTCCTTGGCTTCGAGTGCGGACATGAAGAAATCGCGGTCGCAATCGTGGTTCACCTTTTCCACCGTCTGCCCAGTGTGGCGGGCGATGATGCCTTTGGTGCGCTTGTTCAGTTTGTAAAGAAACTCGACCGTGCGCTCCACGTCCGCAGCAGTGCCGCGTGCGCCGCCACTGGCCTGGTGGATCATGATGTCGCTGTTCGGCAGCGCGTAGCGTTTACCCTTTGTTCCTGCGCACAGGAGCACTGCGCCCATGCTCGCGGCCATGCCGATGCAGTAGGTGTTAATTTCGCACGTCAGGAATTGCATCGTGTCGTAGATCGCGAGGCCGGCGGTGATGGAACCGCCGGGGCTGTTGATATAAAGATGGATGTCCTTTTTCCCGTCCTCCATTTGCAGGTAGAGCAGGTGGGCGATGATCGCGTTGGCCACGAGGTCATCAATCTCCGTGCCGATGAACATGATCCGGTCCTTCAGCAGGCGCGAGTAAACGTCGAACTGGAAAACGCCGCGTCCGTCCTGCTCGTAAATCACCGGGCTGTAGATGCCGGCGCGTGGGGTCATGATGGTCTTGTCGTGTGGTGGTAAAAACATGGTGTGTTACTTGGCTTCTTCGTTTGCCGCTGCGGTGACGGTTGCATGTGAGGTCACGAAATCGAGTGTTTTTGCAGTGAGCACTTCCTCGCTGATTTGATCAATCGCGCCGCGCTTCTGGAGTTCCTTGAGCATTTTGTCGAAGGTCATCTGGTATTTGCGGGCGAGCGAGCTGATGCGCTGGCGCAGTTCCATCTCGGTCACTTTGATGCCTTCCTGCTCGGCGATGCGCAGCAGCACGAACGTTCCCTTGATGCGGTCGCGCGCACTCTGCGCTGCGCTGCCGACCAACTCACGCTCATGCTCTTTCATCACATCCTCGGTCACGCCGCGTGTCGTGTTTTCGCGGACGATTTCGGAAAGGATCGTCTGCGTCTGGCTGCGCACCATCTGCGTCGGCAGTTCGCATTCCACCTTCGAGATGAGGTGCGACATCACGCCGTTGCGCTTGGCTGCATCAATCTGCGCGTGCTTCTGCTTCTGCAATTCCTCGCGCGCCATGATGCGCACTTCCGCGAGCGTCTTGCCCTTCGCCACCGTGTCGGCGAACGCATCGTTCAGCTCAGGCAGCGTGCGCGCCTTCAGCCCCTTCAGCGTCACTTTGTAGTGAATCTTCGAGCCGGGCATCCCTTCCACTGGGAAATCCGAAGGAACCTCGATGTCGAACTCGCGGGTCTCGCCGACATTCATGCCGACGACCTGCGCGCAGTAGCCGGGGAAAAACGCCTCGTCCGTCATCTTGATCCAGAAATCCGTGTTGTGCGAAAGCGGCTTGCCCGCCTTCGGGAATTTCACGTGCGCAGGCTCGCCTTCGATGAGGCCGTCGTAGTCCACCACCACGAAATCGCCCATCGCCGCAGGGCGCGCAGGCTCCACATCCGGGAAGTCCGCCTGCTGGTCGCGCAGGTTTTCGAGCGCCTCGTCAATTTCACTCTCCGCCACTTCCGCGCCCGGAGCCGTCACCGCGATGCCCTTGTAGTCCGGCAGATCAAAATTCGGATGCAACACGAGCGTCGCGCTAAATTTCAGCGACTTGTCATCGCCCCACACCACGTCCTGCACTTCGGAAAGGGAAAGCACGCGCAGGCCCTTGTCCTTGATGGCCTCGCGGCACGCATCCGTGAGCACCTGCTTGGTGACTTCCTCGCGAATCTCCTTCGTAAATTTCCTCTCCACGACCGAGCGCGGAGCCTTGCCGGCGCGGAAACCCGGCAGCTTGGCTTGTTTGAAATACTGGCCGGCCACGCCATCCCAGGTTTTCTTGACTGAATCCGGTTCCACTTCGATGCGGAGGGTGGCGAGACAGTTCGGTAGTGGTTCAAAAGCGACGTTCATGATGTTGTTTGCGTGGTTGAAAAGGGCGGCGAAAATAGCGGGGACTGGCCGCTTGCCAAGCGGTCAATTCGAGAAAAATCACATTTCATCCCGAGCCGGAGCTCTACAGATGAAACTACAGAGGACGCAGAGGACACGGAGAAGCGGGTGATTCGCTAAGACGCCGACAGCAAACGAAAAAGAGTGTTGAGATGTTAAACCGTATCCTCTGCCTCTCCGTGCTCTCTGTGCCCTCTGTAGTTAAAAACAACAGCAGCACAGGACACCACATCCTCGGCGAATTCCGTATTGCCATGCTATCTGGAGGTATTACCTTTCCCGCATGAAGACGATCACGATCAAGCTGCCCGACTTCCTGAATGCCTCTTTGGACGCGACGGCGGCGAGCCGCAAACAGACGAAATCCGCCATCGTCCGCGATCTCCTTCTTCAGGCGATGCCCGCGCATCCGGTGTCGCGAAAAAAGGCGCGCCCCTCTCTGCACGAACGCCTGCAAAAATACCAGGGCGCGGGGGCGACGGGTGTGAAGGATCTCGCCTCCAATCCCAAGCACCTCGACGGCTATGGCCGCAAGTAGAGGCATCCTCCTCGACACCGGCCCGCTCGTGGCGTGGCTCGCTGAGGACGAGCAGTTTCACACATGGGCGGTGGAACAGTTCCGCCAGCACGACGGCACGCTCATCACTTGCGAGGCTGTCATCAGCGAGGCGTGGTTCCTCCTGCGCCGTCTGCCACGACACCTCGCACGGCTGCGCGCGATGCTCGCGGATGGAGTCTTCGACTTGTCCTTCCACCTCGAAGACGAGGCGGCGGCTATCAGCGCGCTCATGGATCGCTACGTCAACGTGCCGATGTCCCTCGCCGACGCCTGCCTCGTGCGCCTCTCCGAACTGCACCCGAAGCTCCCGCTCGTAACGCTCGACGCCGACTTCAAAGTCTATCGCCGCCACGGCAGGCAGTTGATCCCCGTCATCTGCCCAGCGAAGTGAGCGCCGCCCCCCGAGAGTAGCGAGTGTCGGGAGGCGGGAATGGAGCGGAGCGACATCGCCTGCCGCAGGCAGCCCGAAGGGCAGCGCTGGAGGGCGCTGGCAACCGTGTCGTCCCGACGGGTGGGAGTCTGCGTGTTTATGTTGCGGTGACTGGTGACTGGTGACTGGTGAATCTGCGCCGCTCCATCGGCGTGGGTCAGGACATAGGTAACACATATGGGTCAGGACATGGGTAACACCTGCCGTGGACTTTGGTTACAGTTTCATGGTTGGTTTTGGTGTGTCAATGGGGGTGTTTTCGGAGCTGGGGGTGGCTCCCGAATTTGGTGCGGGCGTA
>CANJNZ010000039.1 GCA_947476045.1 Chthoniobacteraceae bacterium | reverse complement strand
GGGGTGTCTGGTGCTGTTCTTCATCGGGTTTGTGAAGAAGTCGTGCGTGAGCGACAATCTTGCCGGGGTGGTGGATGCGTATTTTGCGGCACCGCAGGACTACAATTCTTTCAGCGCGTGGATGGCGATGTTTTGCTACGCGGGGCAGATATACTGTGACTTCAGCGGCTACACGGACATGGCGCTGGGGGTGGCCGGGCTGCTGGGTTACGAACTGTGTGTGAACTTCAATTTTCCGTATTTTGCGGCGAGCATCACGGATTTCTGGAGGCGGTGGCATATGAGTTTGAGTTCGTGGCTGAGGGATTATCTTTACATTTCGCTGGGAGGAAATCGCGGGTCGAAACTTTTCACTTACCGTAATTTGATGCTGACGATGTTGCTGGGCGGGTTGTGGCACGGGGCGTCGTGGGCGTTCATGCTGTGGGGCGGGTTGCATGGCATCGCGCTCATCTTTCATCGCGAATGGGTGCGAGTGGCCGGAGCGCGGATGATTTCAGCGGTGAAGTGGATCGCAATGCCGCTGACTTTTCTATGGGTGCTGCTCGCCTGGGTGCCTTTCCGCGCAGGGGATACTTATGTGGGCGCAGTGGTGAAAACAGACGTCAACCCAATCCTGCTCCCGCTCCCCACAGATGGCTCTGCGCCGTTGCGCGATGGCAAGGCCATTGAGATCCGCTCCCTACGCATGATCGCCGCTGGTTTTGTCGCACAAGACAAGGACGATCCGGTTCCACTTTCGACTGTTCGACGCAATCTTCTCACCGGTCACTGGCACGTCGCTCCGCCTGATGGATCCAACTCACCCGCGCAGATCGCAGCGCAGCCTCTCGTTGTCCGCCGGATTTCAGACAGTTGGGGCACCATGCGCAAAGTCTTCACTGCGATGCTGGGTAAGGATCACGCCAAGCGCAGTGTCGTCGGCAACACGATCAACGTCGTCTTCGCTCTACTTGTTCTAGTTCATTGGCTGAACTCCCGCAAACTCCTCAGTAAATGGTGGCGGAAGATGCCCGAATGGAGTTTCGCGATGCTTCTGGGTTTCGGCACCATCCTCGCCATCACGATGAAGCCCGTGGTTTTCAAGGCATTCATCTATTTCCAGTTTTGAGTATTCAGAAAAAGACACGCATTTAAATTTGACGTGGTAAATTTCACTCGCTGTCACGGCGGGGTGCGGGGCAATGTCTCTCGTTTTATGCCGGATAATATCAACCTGCCTTGGTGGAAGACGCTGAACCGCTATCATTGGTTTGTTTTTATCGTAGCGACAGCGGCGTGGGTGTTGGATTGCTTGGATCAACAGTTGTTTGTGCTGGCGAGGGATAATGCTGTGAAGTCGCTGTTGCCTGCGGGGACGAGCAAGGATGATTTGCGTTGGTATGGCGGGCTGGCTCAGGCGATTTTCGTGGCGGGGTGGGCGGTCGGTGGTTTGATTTTCGGGGCGCTGGGGGATCGGATCGGGAGGGCCCGGACGCTGGCGGTGACGGTCTTGATTTACTCGCTGTGCACGGGCTTATCGGCGTTTTCACGAACGTTCACGGAGTTTGCGCTGTATCGCTTAGTGACGGGACTGGGTGTGGGCGGGGTTTTTGGACTTTCGGTGGCACTGGTGGCGGATGCGCTGCCGGATTTGGCGAGGCCAAAGGCGCTGGGTTTGCTCCAGTCGCTCTCGGCGGTGGGGAATGTGACGGCGGGGCTTTGCGCGATGTCGCTCGCCGGGATGAATCCTGCGGAGTCATGGAAGTATCTGTTTTGGATCGGGGCGACGCCGGCGTTTCTTTGTATTTTCATCATGATGCGACTAAAGGAGCCGCAGAAATGGCTGGAAGCCCGGGCCGCCAGCAAGGAGGTGGGGGGGAGGGCGATGGGGAGTTATGGAAGTTTATTGGGTGAAAGGCGCTGGCGCATTCCGGCTTTGCTGGGGATGTTGCTGTGTGTTTCGGGAGTGGTGGGGCTTTGGGGTGTGGGTTTTTTTAGCGGTGCGTTGGTGACTCCGGCCATTGAGACGGCACTGAAGGCGCAGAATTTGAGTGCTTCACAAATCAGCGAGGGCAAGCAGTGGTGGACGGCGGCAAATTTGATCGTGCAAAATATCGGGGCGTTTTTCGGGATGTTCATGTTTAGCAAGCTGGCGCAGGGGATCGGGCGTAAGAAGGCGTTCGCCATCGGTTTTGTTTGCGCGTTCGCTTCGACGATTCTGTTTTACCGCTGCTTCCACACGCGGGCGGATATTTGGATGAGCGCGGTAATGGGCTTCTGCCAGTTTTCGCTGTTCGCGGGATTTGCGATTTATCTGCCGGAGCTTTTCCCAACGCGGTTGCGCAGCACGGGCACGAGTTTCTGCTACAACGTAGGTCGTTTCATTGCGGCGACGGGGCCGTTCACGCTCGCAGTTCTCCAAAAAAATCTCGCTGACAAAGCGGTGACAGCGCTCGGCGCAGGGGCAACAGAAATCGTTAAAGATGCAGCCAAGCTGGATGCTTTCCGTGACGCGGCGTGTTGGCTCGCTGGTATCTACGTGCTGGGTTTGATCGTGCTGCCGTTTTTGCCAGAAACCAAAGGACGACCGCTACCAGAGGACGAGGAATTGAAAAAAGTGTAACTTGGGCAATTGGTCAGAAAGCTAGCATTCATGCGACTCGGCGGGTGGCAGTAGATTCACGGCAAAACTTTTTTTAAAAAAGTTCTCAGTAAATTTCGCGAATCGGGTTATTGAGCCAGAAACCAATATGTTTCTCTCTAAAGCCAAAAAGAAATCCGCATGGGTGATGAGCGCGCTCGAACGATTCGAGCGTCCACTTTTGCAATACGCGCTCAGCATCGTGCACGATCTCGATCGTGCGAAGGATATCGTGCAGGAAACTTTCATGCGACTGCACACGCAGGAGCAGGCAAAAATCGAGGGACATCTCTCGCAGTGGCTTTTCACGGTGTGCCGCAATTGCTCGCTGAAATCGCTGAAGAAAGAGGATCGCTACATTTACGTGGAGCATCAGGAATTTGAACACCACAGGGTGGAAAACATCACGCCTCTGCAAGACATGGCCCGCCGCGAGACGGCGACGCGTTTGATGGAGCATGTGATGACGTTGCCGAAGAATCAGCAGGAGGTCGTGCGCCTGCGTTTCCATGGCAACCACAGCTATCAGGAAATCAGCGAGATTACCGGGCTGAGCGTCGGAAATGTCGGCTTCATCCTCAATGCCGCGATGCGCAATCTGCGCGGCAAGATGGAACGCGACGAAAAAGACGAGAAGATCATTTATTTAGCAAAACTAGCCGCCTCCTAGGACGGAACCAATGAGAGGAAAAGTAACAGACATAGACTTAACGAACTACGCACTCAACGAGCTGCCGCCGGAAGAGCGGTTCCATGTTGAGAGCATGCTTGGCGTTTCCGAGGAGTGCCGTAACGACGTTTATCAAATGCTCGAACTCAGCGAGATGCTGAAAGAGGGGTATGAACTTCAGGAGGAGCAGGCTTTGCTCGTGCTTGATGAATCGCAGCGCTCGAAGGTGCTCGACGTGCCTCGCTGGAATTTTCGCTTACTACTACAGCAGGCGGCGGCGCTCGCATTACTCGCGGCGGGGATTGGATATGCAGTGATGCGTCCGTCCTTCTGGCAGAATGGCGGCACCGCGGAAAAGCTGGCTGCTGCTGGCGAACAAGTGGGGACGCTCGTGGCGAACGTTCGTGAAAAGGGCTTTGCACAAACAGCGGAGGAATTCATAGCGCGCATCCAAAGTCGCAAACCCGTGAGTAGTGCTGAATGGCAGCTTGCCGCAGCGCCCGCAGTTTGCACACCGACAACGTGGGATTCCACGGCAACCGTTCCCGATATTTCGGAAATGTGATTTTAATGACTAAGGCTTTTTAAACCCACAGATTTAATCACAAAGCGCCGCTCGCTATTAATGCGAGTGGCACATTTTATAGAGACTCAGAACCACCAATGACCACCACTGCAACCACACCGATCAATCAACTCGACGACAAGGCAGCCGCTGCCCTGCTCGTGAGTTCATATAACAAAATCACGGCCGAGATGGGTAAATTCATCGTCGGACAGCAAGCCGTAATCGAGGAACTCCTCATTGCAGTGCTCGCGGGCGGACACTGTCTGCTCGAGGGTGTGCCCGGTCTCGCAAAGACTGCGATGGTCAGCACGCTGGCAAAAACGCTGAACATGACTTTCCGCCGCATTCAGTTCACGCCTGACTTGATGCCGAGCGACATCACCGGCACGGACATCATTCAGGAAGATCCGGAGACTGGACGCCGTTCGTTCGTATTCCAAAAGGGCCCGATTTTCTCGCAGATGCTCCTCGCGGACGAAATCAACCGCACTCCTCCGAAAACGCAGGCTGCATTGCTCGAAGCTATGCAGGAGCGCAGCGTCACGGTAGGCGGTCATACGCTGAAACTTGATCAGCCGTTCTTCGTTCTCGCGACGCAAAACCCGATTGAGCAGGAAGGAACCTACCCGCTGCCTGAAGCGCAGCGCGACCGTTTCCTCTTCCTCGTCAAAGTCGGCTATCCGAGCCGCGCCGAGGAGAAGCAGATCGTTGAGCGCACAACGGGAACATTCAGCGCAGTGATCGATGCTGTGCTAAGCGGGCAGGAAATTCTCGAACTCCAAAAAGTTGTTCGCAAAGTTCCGGTTCCGGATCACGTGATGGATTTCGTCCTCGACCTAGTCCGCAATACGCGTCCGAACGAAGCCGATGCAGCACCTTTCGTAAAAGATCTCGTCGCATGGGGCGCGGGTCCGCGTGCGTGCCAAAACCTCGTCCTCGCCGGTAAGGTGCGCGCCGTGTTGAAAGGCCGCTTCCATGTGACCATTGATGACATTGAGGCTGTCGCGCTTCCGGTCATGCGTCATCGCGTTGTTCCTACATTCAACGCGGAAGCCGAAGGAATCACGGTGGACGAAGTCGTCACCCGCATTCTCAAAGCTGTGCCTCGCGGCGAAGCGAAGCGCTCACTCTAATTTCGAGACCTCAAAACTCGAATGGCCCACGTCTCGGACTTTCTCGAACCGTCCGACCTGCAGCGGATTTCAAGCCTGCAGGTCTTTGCACGGCAGATCGTGGAGGGTTTTACCACAGGTTTGCACCGCTCGCCTCACAAAGGCTACAGCGTGGAATTCAAACAGCACCGGCAGTATGTGCCGGGCGATGAAATCCGGCATATTGACTGGCGTGTTTTCGCACGCAGCGATCGCTACTATATCCGCGAATACGAGGAGGAAACCAATCTTCGCTCGACGATCGTCCTGGATCGTAGCGGTTCGATGAACTACGCAGGCAGCAAAACAGGGGGCGTCACCAAATACGAATACGCAACCCGGCTCGCTGCGTGCCTTTCATACTTGATGGTGCATCAGGCCGACGGCGTAGGATTGGCGACATTCGATACGGACATTCGCCGTTATATCCCGCCACGTTCGAAGGTAAGCCATCTTCGCCTCATCATTGATGAGTTGGAAAAGGGCAAGCCAGGCGGCGAAACTGAAATGGGTGAAGTTTTTCATAACCTTGTCCCTAAACTGCATCGTCGTGGCCTCCTGATCATCATTTCTGATTGCTTCGGTGAGGTCGCGAAATTCCTCAAGGCAATGGCGCATTTCCGCCATGCCAAGCATGAGATCATCGTATTCCAAATTTGGGATCGCGATGAGTTGGAGTTTCCTTTCAAGGGCTGGACGCAGTTTGACTGCCTTGAGCAGGCAGGCGTGAAGCATCTCCTCGATCCTGTGATGCTCCGTCAGGCTTATATGGAGAACCTCGGTGTATTTCGTGACGAATTGGTAAAAGGTTGCCGCAGGCATCACATCGACCTCGTGCCGATGTGCACCGATGAGTCGTATTCTAAGGCACTCGCTGCCTACATGACACGGAGGCTTGGCAAGGCATGAACTTTCTCAATATCGCCATGGTCGGCGGCGTGGCCGCGCTTTCGATTCCGCTTATCATTCACCTTTTCCACAAGAGCCGATTCAAGATCGTGCCATGGGGAGCCATGCACCTCCTCGTCGCGGTGCTGCGGACCAACCAGAAGCGCATTAAGATCGAGCAGTGGATTCTCCTTGCCGTTCGTTGCGCGATTCCCGCGATTCTCGCGTTGATGATGGCGCGTCCCGTCTGGCAGGGCGCAAAACGCATGTTGGGCGAAGAGCCTACATCTACCGTCGTGCTGCTCGACAACAGCTACTCGATGGAAGCAGAACGAGCTGGAAAGACAAACTTCAGTATAGCCCGTGATGAAACAGAGCGATTGGTGGGCGAACTCAAGAACGGATCAGAGGCATATGTTTTTCTGATGGGCGAAGGACGCGGTCTGCTAGACCAGTCCACTCGCGACATCTCCAGCGTCACCAAGTCACTGGCCAAGGTTGGCTCTGGCTATGGCGTCGCACGAGTGCCAGCAGCGCTCGATTTTGTGGCGAGCACGCTCGACAAGATGACTGGAAATGCACGTCAGGTCGTGTTGATGACGGACTTTCAAAAGGTCAGCTTTCCCGAAACGGATGAAAAGCTAATCAACCAGTCTTTGGAACGACTCAAGCAACTCCGCGTTCCTCCGTCAGTCACCCTTTGGGATGTCGGCGTAGAGGTAAAGGAAAACGTGGCTGTCGAGTCGCTCGACTTCACCAAACTGATGGTCGGCGTTGGTCAGAAAGTTCAGATTCGCGCAAACATTCGCAATTTCGGTGATACGGCCCGGCCCGACCTCCGCGTCACACTGAAAGTTGATGGAAAGGAAAAGCCCGGCACAGCGGGTTCGCAGCTCTCACTCGCTGCCAGATCGCAGGGTCAGGTGCTATTCACACACACTTTCGATAAACCCGGATCGCATTTCATCGAGATCGAAACCGAGGCCGATTCCGTAAAGCCGGACAACCGCTATCTCGCCAGCATTCCAGTCAGAGACAAACTGTCTGTGCTTCTCGTGGACGGAGCGCCCGGCGCGACGGCTGATGATTTGAAAAGCGAAACCGGTTTTGCCCAGATCGCACTCTCGCCATTTTTCTCCGGCAAGGTGGAGCAGGCTGATTTGATTCAGGCAAAGGCGATGCCCGTCGAGGCTGTGAACGCGAAAAGCATCTCTGAGTCATCTGTCGTCGTCCTCGCCAATGTTGCTAAACTCAATGACGAGCAAATGAAGGCGCTAGAGACCTTTGTGAAGCAGGGCGGAGGTCTGCTGGTATTCACCGGTGACCGCACTGACGCCGCATGGTGGAACGGGCCATTTGGAAAACTGGCTCCGCTCCAATTGGGCGCAATGGCAGGAGACCCAAATGCAAAAGCAGAAGCAGGTTCAAAGCCCGGCGCCAATCTGGCCAAAGTTGCCAGTCAGCGTTTTGGCCATCCGGCACTGGAGCTTTTCAACGACCCGCGCAATGGCAATTTAAACGATGCGGAAATCAAAGCATGGTTCCGCCTGAAACCAGCGGAGCGTTCCGGTGGTCCAGATGATCCAACTGTGCTTGCACGGCTCGACAACGGAGACCCTTTTCTCGTCGAAAAGACCTACGGCGAAGGACGCGTGATCGCATGTTCGACGACTCTGGATTCAGATTGGAACAACATCCCCGCACGTCCTTCTTATCTCCCGTTGATTCAGCGACTCTGCGTCTATCTGGCCTCCAACGTTTATCCGCCGCGGAACCTGCAAGTCGGAGAACAGCTCGTTAGCTTCCTGCCTGCAGACACAGCCGGCAAAAAAGCGACACTCACCTTGCCCGACACAAGCATCGTAGAAGTGCCCGTCGTCAAGAAAGGCGAACGCGGAGTTGTCGAATATCCGCAAACCCAGCGTCCTGGCCTCTACAAACTTCAGGCACCGGGCGGAGAGCCCGTGCATTACGTGGTGAATGCGGAGCGCAGTGAATCCGACATGACTAAAATGAGCGAGTCTGAGATCAAAGCCTTCGCCAAGACACATGGTCTGCAACTTGTGCATAGTGCAGAAGAATTCAAAGCGTTGGACAAGGCGCAACGCTACGGTCAGGAAATCTGGAAGCTGGCCCTTTTTATCCTCCTCGTCCTTCTGTTCGGGGAATTGATCCTACAACAAATGTTCGCCCGTGGACGCCGTAAAGTATGAATAGCGAAAAAGTAACCACTACACTTCGCTGGATTGGAGACTGGCCTTGGTATGTCGGACTGACAGCTGCAGCCGTGCTCGCAATTACAGCATGGCTGCTCTATCGCCGCGATACTGGCGGCATGAGGCCTCTATTCCGGTTTCTCCTGCCTCTGCTTCGAGCGCTTGCGATTTTTTTGATCGTCATGCTCATCGCAGGGCCGGTGCTGCATCATCGCAAGGTCATTGGAGAGCTTGCCCGACTCATCGTGCTGATCGACGGCTCCGAGAGTATGCAACTCGCCGATCCAGGGATGGATTCCGGACGGAAGATTCAGATTTTAGAGCGTTTGAACATGCTCGATCCCGGAGCTGTTAACCTCGATCTCCCACAGGCATCCGCAGCGCTGGCAGAGGCACGAAATATTGCAGAGAGCGCCAAGTCGAACGACGCGCCCGCAGTGGATGTTGCAAAGAAGATATCAACCGACTTCGGAGTGCTGGTGGCGAAGGCCGACAGCTCCTTTGGAAAATCCAGTGCGAAGGGAGAACAACTTACCCGCTTCCAGACGGAACTCGCGAAACCTGCCGCCGAACTGGCTGCACGCGAAATCAAGAGTGTGGATGACGGCAAGCGCGCCGCTCAGGATCTCGCCAAACTCGGTGAGTCTGCCGGGCGTTGGGCCACGGAAATCGCGGATATTTTTCAGAAAACCATCAACGCCGAAGGGGCGAACCCCGCAGTCAAGAGTGCGCTGGAAAAATTCGACTCATTGCAGCGCTGGCAGCGCGTTCAGGCCATGTTGCTGGAAGGCAAGCCTGAGCAACGTTTGCTCGCCAAGCTCGCTGGAAAATTCGACCTGCAACTTGCGAGTCTTGAAAACGGTGAAGTGAAGCGTCTCTGGCAATCCGGTTCCAAAGATGCGCCAGTTCCAACTGCATTACTCAAGCCCACGGGCGCGACCACGAACCTTACGGTGGGTTTGACCTTTAGCGCGAGTAACGAACAAAAAGTGGACAAGGGTGCCGTTCTGCTCATTACGGACGGCCAGCAAAACGCTGGCGAATCTGCCGTGGAGGCAGCAAAGATTTTGGCTGCTAAAAAAATGCCGGTTTATGCACTTGGCACTGGCAGCCATGTTGCGCCGCGCGACCTTGCAATTCTGCGCACAATCTCGCCCGAGAGCGTCTATCACGAAGACGTTTTACGCGGCGAAATCATCATCAAGGAAGAGGTTGCGGCCAATCTTCCCTACAAACTTACCATCAAGGATGGCGACAAGATCGTTAAGGAAATCCCGCTCGTTAGCGAAGGGAAGCCGAGTCGCACTGTGCCGTTTGATTTTTCCGTCAAGGAAATGGCGGCCGAACGGCTCAAGGGCAATGCACAGGATGTCAAATCGCTCGCAGTGGTGATGGATCTCAAAGTCAGCGTCTCGCCGATTGACGGAGAGCGAGAACTGACCAACAACGAAAGCAGTCTTCGCTTCCGTGCGGTGACGCAGAAGCGGAAGGTATTGCTGGTGGATGGTCGTCCTCGTTGGGAGACGCGTTATTTGAAGAACCTCTATTCGCGCGATGAGAAGTGGGATGTGAACGCAGCCATTGCAGGCATGCGCGGGGCGGGCTTTGTTCGCACTACAGACAGCGACAAAGACGAGAGGGCTAAAGATGGAAAATTCCCCGGCACGAAAGCCGAGCTCGATGCATACGAGCTGATCATTTTCGGTGAAGTGCCGAAGGAATTGCTGAATGCAGACGAGCAACGCTGGCTGGCTGATTTCGTCGGCAAGCGCGGGGGTGCGATTATTTTCATCGATGGAGCCCGTGGTCACCTCCGCCATTATGCAGACACCCCGCTCGGACCACTGCTGCCAGTGGAATATCTTGATAAAGCGCCGACTGGTCTGAAATCACTTGGCCTCACTTCGAATGCGGCAGGACTGGCTCCATTTGCCTTGAGCGGAGAAATCGGCGCGAATGCTGAAGTGTGGGCGAAACTTCCATTGCCGAAGTCCGTTGTCGGGGTGAAGCCTCTGCCCGGTGCGGAGGTGCTTATTGATGCCGACGCCACAGGCGGGCGCGTGCCGCTAGGAATTCTCCAACGCTTTGGAGCGGGAAAAGTGTATTACCACGCGTTTGACGATTCGTGGCGCTGGCGCTATGAAGTTGCCGACAAATACCACGTCAAATTCTGGAATCAGATTGCGGGATTCGTCGCGGAAGAGCCATTCTCAATGCAGGATAAACTCATTTCGCTCGATGCCGGCAAACTCACTTACGAGCCCGGAGAGCAGGCAAACATTCGTGTTCGTATCCGCAGTGGCGAAGGTAAGCCGGTGACAGATGCGGCGGTTACAGCCGTTCTTTCTCGTGATGGAAAAGTTGCAGCGAAGATAGAACTGACCCCTACCGAGGGCGGGCTGTATCGTGGCAAAACTGCGGCTCTGGAGACAGGAAGCTACGATGTGACTATCGAAAGCGCAGCAGTGCCAGTGGGACAGATCAAGGTGCGCACGGAGTTCAAAGTGGAAGCCAGTCTGAATATCGAGCGCACTTTGCTCAGCGTGAATGAAGAACTGCTACGTCAGATTTCCTTGACCAGTGGTGGTCAGTATTTCCGTGAGGAGCAAGTGGGCCAGGTCGAAGAGTTGCTGAAGCCGCTCGCCGCCGGCAAGGTTCAAGAAAGTGAAACCGCATTGCTGGAGAGCGGTTGGTGGTTCGGTTTGCTCGTATTGCTTCTGACTGTCGAATGGCTCATTCGCAAACGCGTGGGAATGCTGTAAACTATCGTGAATCAGTCGAGACCAACTACCGCATCATAGCGGAGAAATCCTAAAAACATGTTCAAGACTCCAATCATCACTTCTTCTTTCTTCACGAACCGCGGTTGCCGTTTTGTTGGCGCGCTGGCGATAGGCCTCACATTGCTGCCTTCCATGGCTACAGCCCAGACGGCAAACCCGAAGATTGATGCCTCACTGAAGATGGCGAGTAGTTTTCTGATAGCCCAGCAAAAGCCCAAAGGCGATTTTGGGGCCCAGTTTCCCATTGCGATGACATCACTCTCCGTGCTGGCGCTCGCTGCCTGCGGGCACCAGCCTGCGGATCCCTCACCGGAGGGAGTTGCGATGCGCAAAGGGATCGATTTCATCCTGTTGCCTGAAAACCAGACGAAAGAGGGGTATTTCGGAAAAGTGGACAACTCCCGCATGTATGGCCACGGCATCACCACACTCATGCTCGCCGAGATGGCAGGCATGGGCATGGACGATAAGCAGGATGCAATCATCCGCGAAAAACTAAAACTCGGCATTCGTCTGATTCTGCGTGCGCAGTCGGTGCGTAAAGACCCGACCAGCACTGGAGGCTGGCTTTATGAGCCGGACAGTCAGGGCGCGGATATGTCGGTCACCTGCTGGCAGGCCATGGCTTTACGCGCTGCGCAAAACGCCGGCATCGAGGTGCCCAAGGAGGCCATCGATAACGCCGTAGGCTACATCAAGCGGATGTATATGCCGATTCCCAACTCGAATCCACCTGCTGGCGGTTTCGGCTACTCGGCTCCTGCTACCACAACTTCCACCACTGCCGAGGGCCTGCTCGCGATTCAGGTCGCGGGGCGCTATGAAGACAAGGAGACGATTGCTGCCGGCAATCACCTTCTGAAAGAGGACATCAGCAAGGCGGCGCATCCTTTTTACTCCATCTACTACTACGCGCAGGGAATGTATCAACGTGGAGGAAAATATGCCGAGGCATCGAAGCGTATTGTTCCAGAAATTCTCCTGCCAAAGCAGAAGCCAGATGGTTCATTTGAGGGAGAAGACGAAGGTGCAGGCAAAGTCTATACGGCATCAATGGCCGTCCTTGCCTTGGCGGTAAAGAACCACTTTCTTCCCATTTATCAGCGCTAGTTCGGGCAGGTGTATCGTCGGATTATTTTCACACGGCGGAAGGCATTTCGCATCGTAGCTAGGGCGAAACCAGCTAAGTTTTATGTATGATTCAAGTCCTTGCACTGTGCTAACCTTCTCACACACCTTCATCTCATGAGCGCTGGCCTTGATCCTCTGATTTTACAAAAGCTTCAGGCGTTTGCGCGTCGTCGTCGAAGTCTTATTATTGTGCGCGGTGTTTTCGCGGCAGTGGCGATGTTGTTTGCCACGATGATCGTGGTGGCTGCGCTGGATTACTTCATTCCATTGATGGCGGATTGGCTGCGGTGGGTGCTTAGCATTGGCGCATATTCAGCGGTGCTCTTTATTGCATGGAGGCAGTGTCTACGCCAACTCCTGCATGAACCGAACGAGCGTCAGATTGCACGATTGGTGGAACACGCCGAGCCGAAGTTGCGCGAGGATTTGCTTTCAGCCGTCGAACTGGGCCAGACCGAGGGAGGCGTGCTTGATTCAGAGCAATTCCGCGGCCTGTTGCAGACGGATGTTTCCTCGCGGATGGAGAGTCTGGAAATCAAATCACTGCTGCCGGTGGCGCTGATCAAACGCTACATCAGCGTGGCAGTCGTCATCGCAGCGGCGGTGCTCGTGCTCATGGTGCTTAGCGGGTTTCGCTTCAAGACGTTGTTGCTTCGAGCGCTGATGCCCGGGGGAAACTTTGAAAATGTTTCGAGCACACAGCTTGTCCTCGTCGAGCCTGCCAATGGCGATCAAATGGTGGCACATGGTGACGCTGTGCGTGTGGTGGTTGAACTACGAGGGGAGATCACCAAAAGCGCGAAAGTGGAGACGCTGAGCGAATTGGAGGGGCGTCGTATTTCAGACATGATGCCGCTGCCGAATAATCGCTTCACCACGACGATTCAGGTCGGGCGTGAAAACGTGCGGTATCGAATGCAAGCCGGGGACGGACGCACAAAATACTACGAGATCACGGCTGTAGCGCGACCCCACGAAGTGGCTTTCGAAAAGATCTATCACTACCCAGCCTACACGAAATTTCCTGACAAGGTCGCGAAGGAAGAGCAGGGCAATCTGACTGCTTGGGAGGGGACGGAAGTGGAACTAAAGATCACGGCGAATCAGCCTGTGAAGAGCGGTTCGCTGCGAGTGGACCAAGGGAAGGCGATGAAGGAGATTCCTCTGGTGCAGTTGCCGGACGGGCGGTTGAGCGCGCGCATCGCGCTAAGCAGCTCTGGAAGCTATCGGGTCCATCTGATTGCGGCGAAGACTGAATTCGAAAACAAGTTCAGCCCGGAATACGAACTACGTTCTGTGCCTGATCTGCTTCCCACGATTGATTTTGAGGAACCGCAGAAAGATATGGTTTCCCCATCGAACGAACTTGTGAAGCTCATCGTCAATGCCAGCGACGACATCGGCATCGCCAAAGTCGTGCAGGTATTAAAAATCAATGACGGTCCATGGAAGGAATTGGAGATGAAGCACGAAGGCGGGGAAAAGGTGCGCGTGGAGCGTGACTGGGATCTTTCCACGGAGGGCGTGAAGGCGGCGGATATGATTACGACGAAGCTGATCGTCACCGACCTCAAGGGCGGCAAAGCCGAGACGCGTGCTTTACAGATTATGGTCGTCGCGGAGGGTTTTGACATCAAGCGACTCACGATGCTGGAGAGCCGCAAAGCGCTTCTCGAGGCAGTGAAAGGCCTCGGTGCCGCAGGCACGGCTCTGGGCGAAGCGTGCCGTCTCGCCCGTTTTAAATTTGATCAGTCCGAGGAGGGAGATCCGGCGCGCAAGCAGATGTTGACTGCCGTGGCCACGGCCTACGCAGCCTACGATGCAAAGCTCGTTCAGGCTTGGACCGCAATCCATGCGCCGCTCCACGATGCTCCTGCAAATCATGAAAGCAGCGACCTCGTTTTACTCGGACGCGCTCTTGCGCGCATTCATAGCGGCGAGGCGCAGCACATCCGGAGAGCCTTTGAAATCCTCGTTTCTAATCCCACCGCAACTGGGCAGCGCGAGCTCATGCGGAATATCCACGAAGCCACTGCGCGCCTGACCACACTCACCACACAGGCGCTCAATGCCTGCCGCATCAATGTATGCGCCGAGCAGATCGACAGCATCGCCGAACTCGGATTGTTCCTGCGCGAGGAATTGGATCGCATCGGCCAGATCATTCCCATCAGCACTACGGAGGAAGAATTCGCGCGTCTGGCAACACGTCTCCGCACCGTGCTCAATCTGACGAAGAGTTTTGACAGTATCATGCTTGCGATCAAAGCGG
Organism: Chthoniobacteraceae bacterium; assembly: GCA_947476045.1. Lineage (GTDB taxonomy): Bacteria > Verrucomicrobiota > Verrucomicrobiia > Chthoniobacterales > Chthoniobacteraceae > SXWH01. Next base: position 28,269 of record CANJNZ010000039.1, on the reverse strand, counting down.
GCGGCGGGCCGAGGGCTGAAATCGGGGACCGGTTGAACGGCGGCTTTTTCATCGGGGAGCGCGAGAATCTGGAAACTAAACTTGCCGAACTTACAAAAATCAACACGCAGCAGCAGTTGAAGGAAATCCGGGACGCCATTCATGCGCATGTCACCGGCATTACTCAGGGCAATGGTATTGATGAGCGAATTCATCTCGCGAGTGCCGCGCAGATTCTTTCACCGCGCGGCTACGACAGACTCATTCAGGATCCGGAGCTTACGGCAGGCACCCATCGCTATCTCATGGACGCGCTCGGCCCAATTTCTGGATGTATCAGTCGCCTGATTGATGAGCAGGCCACGCTGGAGAAAATGGAAAAACTCTCCGCCGAGGACCGCGCTTCGTTGATTCATGCGCGATGGGCGGCGCAGGCAGATGTTTTAAAAGCGAGCGGGGATTTCGAAGAAGTGCGTGCAGTTGCCGACAACGGCTACGTTGCTGACCTGCGTCGCGCAACCGTTGCTTTGCAATACACTCATACTCTTTCCACCAGCGAAGGTCCGGAAAAAACCGCAGCCCGACTTGATGAACTCGATCAAAGCCTGCGTCTCCTGGAGGTCGCGCATAATTTACAAGAGCTTGTGGACGGGCTCGCTGCTCTGAACAACATCGAGCGTTGGGAAGTGCGTGCACCTCAGGCCCGGACTTCGGCGCCGCGCGACTGGGGGTGGGTTCTTACGCGTATCTACATGATGCCAGCACAACTCAACCGTCTAGGTCTCAAAAACGAGGCGGCAGCAGCAGCGGTTAGCGATTTGGTTTCCTATATGGGCGGCATCCCGGGCACGCCTTCGCTCGATGCACTCAGCAAGGAAATGGCGGCCAGAAAAAATCTCGCACGTCCGCCAGAAAGCATGAGGGGTGACGTGGAAGCGGTGTCTGCAAAACTGAAGACTGCGCTCGCGATGCTGCAAAAACCCGTCGAGGAAGCGCGGAAAAGTCTCGCGAATCTTACGCCAAAAATTAGCGACATGGCCCTCAGCATTGCGAAAGAGGAAGCCGAACTTAAAATGGTGACCACCGGGCACTCTGCCAAGGCGGTTGATGCAAAACCTGAGGATAACAAAATCGAGGCGCTGCCTCAGCTTGCGCGTCAGCAGGCGATTAATCTTCGCATCGAGTCTCTCAAGGATCTCATCCGCGCCGAGGCGAATGAGCAGAACATGTTGAAAAAAGACGGTCGTGATCGGATGCGCGATGCCGATGACATGCTCGCGATGCTCAAAGAGCCCCCGCCGCGAGCTGCCGAGGAATTGCGCAAAGCAACCGAGAGCGAACTGGCGACGCAGCAGAAAACCGATCTCGATAGCGCCATCGATCAGGAACAGAAAATTGTGGATGCACTGAATCTGATTGCGGCGCATTACACAGCACTGGAGCAGGGGAAGGATGTTTCAAAGACACGCGATGAATTGCTGAAGCGGGAGGCGGACTTGGGAATTAAAGAAGATCTCGATGATCGGGAGAAAAATGCCAGCGAGCTCGCGGAAATTTCGGAAAAATCAGCCGAGGATCAGCTCAAGGATTTGGAGAAGAAACTCACCGAGGACGCGAACGACAAGATGCGTGAGGAACTCAAGGATATCGCCGATAATTCGCTGGAGACTGCTAAGGACAAAATCGACAAGGCCAAGGCGAAGCAGGCAGAGGTGCTGAACAAGGTCAATGATCTTGCGAACAAGGAAAAGGATACGAGAGCCAAGCTCACACCGCTGGAGGCGGCGCGACTTGCGGCAGCACTTGCTCGCGAAGCCAAGGTTGCGATGGATGCCAACAAGGAGGCTACCGATCAGACAGCGATTGCAGCGGAGATCACCAGCGCGAAGCTGGCTGTCGATAAGGGTGCTGCTGCGGTGCCATTTGTAGATCTCCTCGTGGAGGCGGCGCAGCGGCTGGAGACAGCCAAAAAGCTGGAAGATGTGTTGAAGGAAGCGCAGACTTTTAGCACCAAGGTAAACGCGTTTATCGGGCCGGAAGATCAGGCGCGTAATCTCATGGCAGTTGCTGCGGAGCACGCACGACCGGAAGCTGCCAAAGCCGGTGCGCAGCAGCCTATTTTCCAGCAAGTGCTTGCGCAGACGACGCTAGCTGAGAAAAAAGGTCGTGAGGCCATTCAGGCCGCGCAACAAGCGGAGGCAGCTGCGCGTTTGTTTGCCGAGCAGGCGCAGGCGCTGGCGAAGCTGCCCGAGAAACCGCCGGAGAACCGCAACATGGCGATGGTCATGAACGACCAGAAACCTATCGAGCAAAACGCCAAGGACGCGGCCAAGGACGTGGATCGCGCCGCCGATCACCAGAAGCGGCTGGAGAACCAGGCAAACAGCGAGAAGCTGAAAGAACTCGCAGCGCAGATCGACAAGACAGCCAAGCAGGATGTCCCGAAAGCGGATCAGGCGTTGCAACAGGCCAAGAAGGCCGAGGATGCTAAGGCTCCCGTCGATCAGGCGAACAAGGAACTCGCGAAAAACGCCGAAGCTTTAAAGGCCGCTACTCAACCGCCGAAACCATCCGATCCAAAGGATTCCAAAGGCGGCCCGCCGAAAGATAGCAAAGGTGGCCCACCTAAGGACGCCAAAGGTGGTCCGCCAAAAGATGGTAAGGGTGGTCCTCCGAAAGATGGCAAAGGTGGCCCTCCAAAAGAAGGGAAAGGCGGCAAACCAGGCGGCGGTCCGCCGAAACCAGGTGGTGGCCCACCGAAACCCGGAGGCGGTCCTCCTAAGCCAGGTGCAGGCGGCCCTCCGAAACCCGGCAGCCCAAGTGCGCCGCCACCGCCAAGCTCTGCACAGCAAAAGCAAATGGCGCGTGCGCTTGATGCGCTTGCTGAGCAAATCAAGGCGCAGGCAGCTCCGGCACTAGCACAGAATGCCCCACCAACTTCGCCTGCAACTCCTGCCGCACCTATGCCGCCCGGACCTCCGGCACCACCCGGACCTCCCGGACCACCCGGACCGCCCGGACCACCCGGACCACCCGGACCACCCGGACCACCCGGACCACCCGGACCACCCGGACCACCCGGACCGCCCGGACCACCCGGACCGCCCGGACCGCCCGGACCGCCCGGACCACCCGGACCGCCCGGACCACCCGGACCACCCGGACCACCGGGACCACCGGGACCACCGGGACCGCCCGGACCACCAAGTCCAATGGCTGCGATGGCACAAGCTGCGATGGCGCAAGCTCGTCTTGCGCGCACTCCACCCATGCCCGGGCCATTCACAGGAATGCCGCCAAAGATGAGTCAGATGGCAGAGTCAAAAGGCGGGGCAGGTTCACCTACGGGTGGACCTTCCGGAGCCGTGCCTGAACTGGCCGAATTAAAAAAAGGTGGTTGGGGCAAGCTGCCACCGAAACTCGCGGAAGATATCAACAAAGGGCTCTCGCAGCCAGTTGCTGAAGAGTATCGCGAAGCAGTCGAGACCTACTATCGAGTGATCGCGGAGAAATCCAAAAAGCCTTAAACTGGGAGAATTCGCAGGTGTCATTTGGACCGTCGTAAGTTTGGCGGTAAATCTGTTACCCATCTCTACTGATTAAAATAAGCAAAGCATTCTGAGGCTTGCCGATTGTCCCAGCGTGCCCAACCCTTCGCCTAAATACGCCCTATGAGTGCCGGTCTTGATCCTCGCATTTTGCAAAAACTACATGCGTTCGCGCGGCGGCGGCGGAGTCTGATTATCGTGCGTGGTGTTTTCGCGGCGGTGGCGATGCTGTTTATCACGATGGTCGTGGTGGCAGCGTTGGATTACCTTTTTCCGCTGATGCCCGACTGGGTCCGATGGGTATTGAGCGGGCTGGCATATCTCGCAGTGCTCGTGATTGCGTGGAGGCAGTGTTTGCGCCAGCTCTTGAATGAACCAAACGAGAGACAGATTGCGCGATTGGTGGAGCACGCGGAGCCGAAGTTGCGGGAGGATTTGCTGTCTGCGGTGGAGTTGGGCCGCAGCGAGGGCGGTGTGTTTGATTCGGAGCAATTTCGCGGACTTCTGCAGTCGGATGTTTCTTCGCGCATGGAGAGCATGGAGGTGAAGTCGCTGCTGCCGCTGGCGCTGATTAAACGCTACATCAGCATCGCAGCGGTGATCGCATTGGCGGTGCTCGGGTTGATGGTATTGAGCCAAAATCGTTTCAGGACGCTGCTGCTGCGCGCGCTGCTGCCCGGCGCGAATCTGGAGAATGTGGCGAGCACGCAGATAAGGGTCATAGAGCCAGTATCCGGCGATGCGAAGGTAGCCTATGGCGATGCAGTGCGCGTAGTCGTGGAATTAAAAGGGGAGATCGCAAAAAGCGCGAAAGTGGAAACGATGACTGTCACGGAAGGTCGTCGTGTTTCGGACATGATGCCCCTGCCGAATAATCGCTTTACTACGACGATTCAGGTCGGCCGCGAAAACGTGACCTACCGGATGCAAGCAGGGGACGGTCGGACCAAGTATTTCCTACTCACAGCGGTCGCAAGGCCGCAAGAGGTTGACTTCGAAAAGACCTATCATTTTCCGCCCTACGCGAAGCAGCCGGACAAAATCGTAAAGGAAGCGCATGGCAATCTTGCCGGGCTGGAAGGCGCGGAGGTGGAGCTAAAAATCAAAACCAATCAGGCGGTGAAAACTGGCGCGTTGCGGGTGGATCGAGGCAAGACAATGACGGAGATTCCGTTGGTGCAGTTGCCGGATGGCCGGTTAAGTGCGCGGATAGCGCTCAGCGGATCAGGCACCTATCGTGTGCATCTCGTGGCGGCTGATACGGGATTTGAAAACAGGTTCAGCCCTGAATACGAATTGCGCTCTTCGCCGGATCTTGTTCCAACGATTGAAATACAGGAGCCCAAGCTGGATCTTATCTCGCGCTCGGATGAAATTGTTAAACTTAACGCTCGCGCCAGTGATGATGTAGGCATCGCGAAAGTCGTGCAGTTGGTGAAGGTGAACGATGGTGGATGGAAGGAGACCGTGCTCTTCAAGGACTCGGGCCGCGAGGTGCGCGTGATGCGCGATTGGGATCTTGCGGCGGAGGGCGTGAAAGCGGGCGACCTCATGATCACGAAGCTGGTCGTCACGGATTTGAAAGGAAGCAAAGCCGAGTCGCGCGCGTTGCAAATCACAGTCGCCGCCGCAGGCTTCGACATGAAGCGTCTCTCCGCGCTGAAAAGCAGGCAGATGCTTTATGCAAATGTGAAAGCACTCGCTGCCGAGGGAGTCGCGCTCGACGAAGCAGCAAAGTCTGCGCGGCTGAAATTCGATCAAACCGAGGAGGGCGATGTCGAGCGTGTGCGGGTGCTGGCTAAACTGGCGGAAGCTTTATACAGCTACGATACGAAACTCGCAGCAGCATGGGGCGCAATCAATGATCCGCTCCGTGATGCCCCGCCGAATCACGAAAGCGCCGACCTGATTTTACTCGCGCGCTTGCTGAGTCTCACACACAGCGGAGAAGCGCAGCCGCTGAGGAGAATTATTAGAATCGTGGAAGCCAAGCCTTCTCAGGTCGGAGCGCGCGAACTCATGCGACTTGCCAACGAGAGCGCGGACCGCCTGACGGTGCTGACGCGTCTTGCGCATGAGGCATACAGCTTGAATATCTGCGCCGAGGAGATTGATGTCGTTGCCGAACTTTGTATCGTGGTGACAGCCGAGCAGGAACGTATTCGAACTTTGTCCATTGCGGCCAATACACCCGAGGAGTGGGGGAAGGTGCTAACTCGTCTGCGCACTGTGCTGAGTGTCAGGCAAAATGTGGATTCGGTGCTGGAGGCGATTAAAATTCGAGGCGGCCCCACGGGAGTTCTGGCTCAAAGAATGCAACTCAGTTTCGGACGTGAGAGCGACAGACTCAGTCATGAGTTGGATGCCGGGGATACGAAAGTGAAGCTAAAGCAGTTTATTGATGCTTACGCGAAAGGAACGGTGAACAAGGCCGCCGAGGCATTTGACATCAAGCAACAACTCGCCGGGCAGGCCATCACCACCAAGTCGCAGAAGGGGACAGTTGCTCCGAGACGTCCCAACCCGAAATCCGTGGCAGCGAATCTCGCCCAACAAGTCGCCGGCACACACGATGCCTTGACCGAACAGTTGAGCACGGTCTGGGAGTGCCTGGATGCGCTACTAGTGGAGCAGACTGCTTTTGAAAAAATGGAGAAGCTGACTCCGGAGCAGCGCGCGGCTTTGCTCGATACATCGTGGGCGTCGAGAGCGGAAGTTTTCAAGGCACAGGGCGACTTCGAGGAGATTCGTGCAATGCCCGACAGCGCTTTTGTCGCCGACTTGCGCCGGGCGACGGTGGCGCTGCAATCCGTGCAGACACTTGCCCGCTCAGACGGTCCGGAAAAAACGACTGCGCGCGTAGATGTAATAAGCCAGAGCCTGCGGGTTTTGGAGGGGGGGCATAGTTTGCAGGAAATTGTGGAGGGTCTCGTCGCCCTCAGCGCAATCGAGCGCTGGGAGTTGCGAGCACCGCAGGCGCGGACGGTAGCGCCACGCGATTGGGCGTGGCTGCATTCAAGATTACAGACCGTGTCCGGGGATTTCCGAGATTTGGCTTTGAAAGACAAAGAAGCGCGCACTGCATTTGAAGCCGCGGCGGCGCAAATAGAAGGGATACTTTCCAGCGAACCCAGCCTTGCAGTTGTGGCTGAAATGGGCGTGCGTCGTAAACTGGATCGCCCGCCGTCGAGTGTGCGGGGGGAGGTGGATGCGGTCACAAGCAAAGTGCGCGCTGCCCTCGCGCTCTTGAGCAGGTCGATGATATCCGCGCGAAGTAATTTAAGCGCGCTGACTCCAACGATTAGCGAACTTGCGCTCGCTTTGGCCAAGGAGGAGGCCGAACTGAAGCTCGTCTCGTTGGCTCATGCCGGGAAAGCGGCGGCAGCCCGGCTCGATACGAACAAGACGGAGGCGCAGCCACAACTGGCGCGACAGTTGTGGATCAATGGTCGCATTGATACGCTCAAGGATTTGATTCGGGCCGATGCGAACGAGCGCAGTGTATTGAAAAAGGATCAGCGTGAGCGCATGCGAGATGCGGATGATGCGGTTGCACTCCTTCGCGATCCGCCGCCGAAAGCCGCGCAGTCATTGCTCGAAGTCACCCAGGGCGAGCGCGTGGATGAGCAAAAAGCCGATCTCGATAGCGCGGTGCAGCACGAACAGAAAATCGTGGATGTTTTAAACATGATCGCCGGGCACTACGCCGCTCTTGAACAGGGCCGTGATGTTTCCGCGACCCGCGAGGAATTGCGCAGCAAGGAAACGGAACTGGAGAACAAAAAGGAGTTGGATGCGCAGTATGCCAAGGCTGAGGAACTGGCGGCAATGGCGGAAAAAACTTCCGCAGAACTCCTGAAGGAACTGGTCGCGAAACTGCCTGCGAATCCAGAGATGCAAAAGGAGTTGAGCGCCATTTCAAAAGACACGCTGGCGGAGGCGAAGGACAAACTTAAAGCAGCCGCAAAGAGTGAGGCTGACGCTGCAAAAAAAGTAAACGAGCAAGCCGCAAAGGAGCAGGCGGGAAAGCAGCAGCCTTCCACAATCGAAGCGGCACAACTCGCTGCAGCACTCGCGCGGGAAATAGTGGCTGAGGCGGAAAAGGCCGCAGTTTTGGCCGAGCAGGCCGCGAATAAACCCGCGCAGGAAAAGGCAGATGCAGCGGCTGAAAAAGCAAAGGCCGCCGTGGCTGCCGCTGACGCGACCGTGGAGGCTGCAAAGAAATTGGAGAGCGCAAGCAATCCCGAGGAGGCGCTGAAGGAGTCAAAAGCAGTGATTGAAAAAGCGCAAAATATCGCAGCGGAAGCACAAAAGGCCTTAAATCAGGCGAACCAAGCGGCGGCACAGGCAAAAAACGAAGCGCAAAAAGGTGGACCGCAGCAGGCCCCGAATGAGCAGGCGCAAGAGCAGGCGAAGCTCGCGTCCCAAAAAGCAGCGGCAACCATCGAAGCTGTGAAGGATATTGTGGCTGCCGCGAAGTCGGCCGCTGAGATTGCGCAAGCCGTCGCTAAGAATCCCGATGGATCGCCGCAGAACCCCAAGCTGGCGCAGGCCGCGCTCGATCAAAAGCCCGTGGAGGAACTTGCCAAGGAGGCAGCGGCAGATGTGGAACGTGCGGCGCGTCACGAAGAAAGATTGGAGAATCCAAATGCCGCTAAAAAGCTGGAGGAGCTTGCTGAGAAAATCGAGAACACGGCCAAGCAAGACGTGCCTGCCGCAGAGCAAGCCTTGCAAAATGCAAAAACAGCTCAAGAGGCTCAGGCTCCAGTGCAAAAGGCGAACGATGAACTCGCCAAGAACGCGGAAGAACTTACTAAAGCCATCGAGCAACAAGAATCGACCAAGGCGCAAGAAGCACCTGCACAATCTAGTGAACCGAAGAGCGGTGAACCAAAGAGCGGCGAACCAAAGAGCGGCGAACCAAAGAGTGGTGAACCAAAGAGCGGTGAACCAAAGAGCGGTGAACCAAAGAGCGGTGAACCAGAGAGTGGCGAACCGAAGAGCGGTGAGCCAAAAGACGGTGAATCAAAAGATGGGGAAGCCAAGGATGGAGAACCCAAAGATGGCGCTCCAAAAGAAGGAGCGGGTGGTCCGCCGAAGCCGGGGGCAGGCGGTCCTCCAAAGCCAGGCGCAGGTGGCCCGCCAAAGCCCGGCGAACCCGGAGCGCCGCCCGACGCGCAATCACCAGAAGCTCAGTCGCCCGACGCTCAGCCGCCGGATGCGCAGTCTCCTGCTGAGTCAACATCCACGCCTGCTGAGCAAGTGGCCTTAGCGCGCTTGCTGGACTTACTTGATTCTCAACTGAATGCACCTCCGGCTGCCGATGCTGGACAACTTGCGCAGAGCAGTCCGGCAGCACCTCTTGACTCAGCAGCGCCACCCGGACCACCTGCACCGCCCGGACCACCCGGACCACCCGGACCGCCCGGACCTCCGGCACCACCCGGACCGCCCGGACCGCCCGGACCACCCGGACCACCCGGACCGCCCGGACCGCCCGGACCACCCGGACCACCCGGACCACCCGGACCACCCGGACCACCCGGACCGCCCGGACCGCCCGGACCACCCGGACCACCCGGACCACCCGGACCGCCCGGACCACCCGGACCGCCTGCGCCTCCGGGACCGCCTGGACCGCCAAGTCCGATGGCAGCCATGGCCCAAGCCGCGATCGCGCAAGCTCGTCTCGCGAACACTCCGCCCGTGCCCGGTTCATTTACAGGAATGCCGCCAAAGATGAGTCAGATGGCAGAGTCAAAAGGCGGAGCAGGTTCACCTACGGGCGGGCCATCTGGAGCCGTGCCTGAACTGGCCGATTTGAAAAAGGGAGGATGGGGCAAACTGCCGCCGAAGTTGGCGGAAGACATCAACAAAGGAATTTCCCAGCCGATCGCTGATGAGTATCGCGAAGCCGTGGAAACCTACTACCGTGTCATTGCCGAAAAATCCAAGAAGCCGTAAATCCCGACCATAGTGATTAAGGCTTCGGATGCCTCGCACTCGATTCGACAAACCCTCATCGAATTCTCTTTCAATGAAACAGGGAGAGTCTTGCGTAGAAAATCGCTATTTCCGTATAAATACCATCAAAGCCTTTCGAGTCATTGTGGTTGTCGGTCTGTGTTCACTTACTCGTTCACCTTCACGTTATGAGTGCCGGCCTTGATCCGCTGATTTTGCAAAAACTTCAGGCGTTTGCGCGTCGGCGTCGGAGTTTGATAATGGTGCGAGGGGTATTTGCGGCGGTGGCGATGTTGGTGGGGACGATGATAGTGGTTGCCGGTGTGGACTACTGGTTTCCGCTGATGCCCGACTGGGTGAGGTGGACGTTGAGCGCGGTGGCCTACACGTTGGTGGTGGTGATGGCGTGGCGGCAGTGCTTGAAGCAGCTATTGAATGCGCCGAACGAGCGGCAGATAGCGCGGCTGGTGGAACACGCGGAGCCGAAGTTGCGGGAGGATTTGTTGTCGGCGGTGGAGTTGGGCCGTGCGAAGGGGGATGTGTTTGATTCGGATCAATTTCGCGGGCTTTTGCAGACGGATGTGTCTTCGCGGATGGAGAGTCTGGAGGTGAAGACGCTGCTGCCGGTGGCGTTGATCAAGCGCTACATCGGGATAACGATGGTGTTTGGCGTGGCAGTGATCGCGCTGATGCTGGTGAGCCAGAATCGGTTTAAGACATTGTTTCTGCGGGCGCTGATGCCTGGTGCGAATCTGGAGAATGTGGCGGGCACGCAGTTGCGAGTGGTGGCGCCTGCGTCGGGCGATGCGATGGTGGCGCACGGCGATGCGGTGCAGGTGATCATCGAAGTGAGCGGACTGCCAGCGGAGCGAGCGCAGATTGAAACGATCAGCGAAGGGGAGGGTCGCCGTGTTTCGGAGATGAAGGCGCTGGCCGGTAATCGCTTCAGCACGAGCATCCAAGTGGGACGCGAGAATGTGAGTTACCGGATGCAGGCGGGGGATGGGAGGACGAGATATTACCAGCTTACGGCGGTGGCGAGGCCGCACGAGGTGGAGTTTGAAAAGACTTATCACTTTCCGCCCTACAGCAAATTTCCAGACAAATTCGTGAAGGAAGAGCAGGGCAATCTTACGGGGTTGGAAGGCGCCGCGGTGGAGTTGAAAATAAAGACGAATCAGGCGGTGAAAAACGCCACGCTGCGAGTGGATCGCGGCAAGGAGAAGACGGAGATTCCATTAACGCAGTTGCCGGATGGGCGACTGAGTGCGCGCATCACGCTGAGTGGCTCAGGCACCTACCGCGTCCATCTCGTGGCTGCGAAGACGGATTTCGAGAACAAGTTCAGTCCTGAATATGAAATCCGCGCTGTGCCAGATCTTATCCCGGCCGTTGAGATTTTATCGCCGACGGAAGACATGGTCGCTCCAGCGAACGAAGTCGTGAAACTGTCGGGCATTGCGAGTGACGATGTGGGTCTCGCTCGAATCGTGCAGATGGTGCGTGTGAATGACGGTCTGTGGAAGGAGGCCGTGCTCAAGGAAAATGCAGGACTGAACACGCAAATCGAACGCGAATGGGATCTCGCGGGAGAAGGTGTGAAGACAAATGACCTCATCACAACAAAGCTCCTTGTCACGGATTTCAAAGGCGGACAAACGGAGTCGAGAAAAATTCAAATCGTCATCGTGGCAGCGGCGACGGAGATGCAGCGACTTGCAGCGTTGGCTAGCCGGAACGCGCTCGGAGGAGTAGTGAAGGCGCTGGCGGCATCATCGGAAACTTTTGAAAGCGCAGCCTATGCGATGCGCTTGAAGTTTGATCAAACCGAGGGTGCGGACACAGCGCGCAAGCAGGCGGTTGCGGCATGCGCCACAGCTTTCACGGATTTCGAAGCGAAGCTCGCGCAGGCATGGTCGGCGGTGGACGTTCCGCTCCGTGAGGTGGCGGCAAATCACGAAGGTTCTGATCTCGTGCTGCTCGGGCGGCTTTTGAGCCGTATCAACAGCGGAGAGGTGCAGGCCGCCGGAAAAGTTCTGACGATTCTCAACGCCCAGCCGAATACGCCGGGCGCTCGTGAACTCGCCGCAGAGATACATGTGCAGGCTGCGCGTTCTAAAACCATGACGGAACTGGCGCGTGAAACTTACGCCTTCAATCTCACCGCAGAGCAACTCGATGTGGTGTCTGAACTCGGCGGGCTGCTTTCCTATGAGCAACGCCGCATCCGTGACATGGCGAACGTCAGTAAAACTCCCGAGGATTGGGGCAGGGTAGCAACGCGGCTGCATACGCTCCTGAACGTCACTAAAAATATGGATGCTGTGTTGACGACAGTTAAAGCGGGTGGAGGTCCATCTTCCAAAAACGCCGAGGATCTTCTGAACAGCAATTTTTTGGCGTGGACACGTGACAAGATGCAGGAGGAGATCAGCGCGGGTGTGCCTGATGAATCGCTAATGGGGGTGTTTGAAAGTTTCACGCGTAACTTCGGCAAACTCGTTGGAGACACAGTGAACTCCCGTGTAAAACTTTCGAAGCTGGCGCAGGAAACCATTATCGCCCACGGGAAGGTGCCAGCCGGCGGTTTGGAGACACCGCTTTTGATGGCGGGAAGTATGCACCAGTATTTTGTCGAGGAATTGGAACCCACATGGAGTTGTGTGGAAAAGCTGCGCCATGATCTCACGGCTGGAATTACAAATTGGAGTCAGCTCGGGCAGGATCGCGCGGCATTGATCGAGGGCCGATGGAATGCGCTGGGCGATATTTTCAAAGCGCATGCTGACCTCGAGGAAGTGCGTGCCAGGGCCGACAATTCCTTTGTGGGCGACCTGCGCCGGGCCAGCGTGGCTTCGCCGACGATATTTGCGCTCGCTGCGGGAGATGGCCCGGAGAAGACCGCCGCCCGGCTGGATGTATTGGAGCAAAGCATGCAGATTCTGGAAGCCGGACACAATTTGCAGGAACTCATCGAGGGCATCGCTGCACTCGTGGCATTGGATCGATGGGAAGTGCGGATGCCTCACGCACGCACGACGATGCCCCGTGATTGGGCGTGGCTTTCGACCCGCCTGCAGATGGCACCCGGCCAGTTCAAACAGCTTGCATTGAAGGACCCAGAAGCACGCAAAGCCGTGGAGGCTGCTTCAGTGATGTTGGCGGAAATTCCCGCGAGCGCGCCGTTTCGAGCGCTGACTTTTGAAATGGGCGAGCGCCGGAAATCCAAACACACGCCGGGAGTGGCGCGAGTTGAACTGGAACAGGTTGCCGGCAAGCTGAGGGCATCGCTTGCAGTTTTGCGCGGCCCGATGGATGCCGCGCGGAAAAATTTACTCAAGCTCACGCCGAGCATCAGCGAACTTGCGCTCGCGCTTGCGAAGGAGGAGGCATTGTTGAAGAAGGATTCCAACCAATCCGCAAGCAAGGCTACCACGACCAAACCCGAGGAGAATAAGAACGAGGTTCTTCCGCAGCTTTCGCGACAGCAGAATATCAACGGCAAGATTGATACACTCAAGGATCTCATCCGCGCCGACGCCAACGAGCAGAGCATCTTGAAAAAAGATCAGCGTGAGCGGATGCGCGATGCGGATGACGCACTGGCGATGCTCAAAGATCCACCGCCAGCCACAGTGCAGGCTTTACAGGATGTGACGCAGGGAGCGGACGCAACGCAGCAGCAGACCGACTTGGATCGGGCCGTGGAGAATGAGCAGAAAATCGTGGAGGCGTTGTTTCTCATCGGCGGTCACTACGAAGCGCTGGAGCAGGGAAAGAAACCCGAAGATACCCGGGCCGCGCTGCGTAAGGCGGAGGATGATTTGGGAATCAAAGACCAACTCGACAAGGATTTCGCGAAAGCGGAAATGATTGCGGAGATGGACGCGAAGAGTCCCGAGGATTTGCTGAAGGAACTGGAGGCAAAGCTGCCAACGAACCCTGAGATGGCGCAGAAGCTGGATGAGATTAGCAAAGAGACGGCAATCATCGGTCTGGAAGAACTCATCCGCGCTGCGAAAGCCGAGGCTTTGGCGGCTGGAAAAGTAAACGAACGCATGGCGCGGGACAAAGATCCAAAGCGTCAACTCAGTGCACTCGAAGCAGCCAAGCTCGCTGCGGCCTCTGCAAGGGATGCACAGACAGCAGCGGCTAGTGCCCGCCAATTCGTGGAGCAGGCTGCTAACAAGCCGGCGATGGATCGCGCCCGTGTGGCCGTCGAAAAAACATCCGCTGCTGTTCTCACGGCAGATCAACTTGTCGAGGCCGCCCGCCGTCTTGATGAAAGCCGCAAGACCGAGGACATTGTTCTCGAAGCCAATGCAGTGATTCAAAAAGTTCCGCCGGTGGTCCAGCCTTCAGACCAGGCTCGGAATGAATCCAAGGCGCTTGCAGAAAACTCAAAAACCGAAGCGCAAAAGGGCGGCGACAAGCAGGCCGATAATATTTCAGCCGTCGAGCAGGGGACTCTTTCTGCGGAGAAATCCAGCCTCGCAATCGAAGCTGCTCAGCAGGTTGATGCAGCCGCTCGCGACGCCATTGAGCGAGCGCAGGCGATGGCGAAAATTGCAGAGGGTGCGCCGAAGAATTCCGCTCTGGCGCAGGCAGCGATCGAGCAGGCTCCAGTGCAGGCCGATGCGTCGGAGGCAGCAGCCGATGTGGCTCGTGCCGCTCGTCACGCGGAGCGTCTCGGAAAGTCCGACGTTTCGGAAAGCCTCGGGAGCGTAGCCAAGCAAATCGACGAGACGGCAAAAAAGAGCGTGCCAGCAGCGGAGAAGGCGATTCGTGAATCCAAGCAGGCAGCGGAAGCTCAAGCGCCGGTGCAAAAGGCAGCGACGGAATTAGCAGAGGAAGTGGATGCGCTCAAAAAATCCGCGCAGGAGGCCAAGGACTCACCACCACCCGGCGAACAAGAGGGCAAAGGTGGAAAACCGGGCAAAGGCGGCAAGCCGGGTGAAAGTGCAGAAGGAATGCCTTCGGATGCGACATCTGCGGAGCAGCAGGAATTTGCAAAGGCGCTGGATGCACTGGATCAGCAACTCAGTGAAGCCGCCGCCGCCGCTGCAGCCGCTGCCGCTGCTGCACAAAGCCCGCCCGGCGAAGGGCCGCCCGGACAGGGCCCGCCAGGACAGGGCCCGCCAGGACAGGGGCCACCCGGACAAGGCCCTCCGGGGCAGGGACCGCCCGGAGATGGACCTCCAGGACCGATGTCAGCAATGGCTCAATCAGCCATGGCTGCCATGCGCCAAAGCCGCTCATCCAAGCCGGCGCTCATGCCCGGAATGCCAGGCCCATTTATGCCAAAAGAGGAATCCGAAAAAGGTTCCAAGCTCGACGGTGCTCCTCAATCGCAAGGAGCCGTGCCCGAACTCGCCGAATTGAAAAAAGGTGGATGGGGCAAGCTGCCGCCGAAATTGGCGGAAGACATCAATAAAGGAATTTCCCTGCCAATCTCCGAAGAGTATCGCGAGGCCGTGGAGACCTACTACCGGGTCATCGCCGAGAAATCCAAAAAGCAGTAATATTTCGACACACGATGAATAGATCGATCGGACGGACTGTGCATTTGACCGTCGTGTTTTATCGAGTATGCCTCCGCCTGTGACTCGTGAGGAAGCCATCACAAAACTGCAGCCGTTCCTCGGAACAGATCTGCGTCCTCTAGCAGACGAACGCGGCGTGACGGTCTGGAAAAACGGGCGCAAAAACAAAGGATGGGCGGGGCAACTCATCGAGCGGTTGCTGGATCATCCGCAGGATAATTTGCAGGGGCCGGATTTCGGCGAATGGGAGCTAAAGGTCGTGCCGCTGGTGCGCACGCCACAGGACACGCTGAGCGTGAAGGAGACGATGGCGATTACGATGATCGATCCGAAGGAGGTGAAGGAGACGCCTTTTGAGCACAGTCATCTGCTCGACAAATTGCGTGCGCTGCTGGTCTGTGGACGGGAGTGGGTGGATGAAAAGTACACGCGCTCGGTGCTGCTGAAAGTGGGTTCGTTTGATTTGCGCGATGGTGAAACTTTCAAGCAAGTGCAGGCCGACTACGAACTCGTGCAAAAAACTCTGCGTGATGCGGGGGCGGAGGGGCTTACGGGCTGGATGGGGAGCCTCGTTCAACCCCGCACGAAAGGGCCGGGTCATGGCGTTCGGTCGCACGCATTTTATGCGCGAACGCTTTTCGTCGCACGGATGCTGCGGCTGAACGAGCGTCAGCCTGCTAGATGAGCGTCAGGGTGGTCGCCGGCATGTTCGCCGGTGATATCGAGCGAGCGAACGCCTTTCACTTTGCGGCAGGCTTCGATGCTGGCGCGCAATTTTTCAGCAAGCTCAAGGGAGGTGGGGATGTAGTCCATGATGACCTCGGCGGTGGATGCGTCCGTGGTGATGATATGGATGTTGTGCAGTTTCAAAATGCGCAGCCAGAGTGGCTGGATGATCTGCAAGTCGCGGACGCGGTAGAGTTCGAGGGGGTTGGTGACTTTTGTGAGGATGCCTGTGGTGGTGATGAGGCGCTCGTTTGTGATTTGGTAGCTGGTGGTGATGAGAGTCAGCCAGCGCCAGAACGCATAAACGGCCCCGATTAAAACGAGGAGGTAAATCCAGGGGCTGGTGGTCGCAGAAAAGTTCAGCCAGATGCTGAGTGGGACGGTGAGTGATGAGAGGAGATAGGCGCGGAAGTTTTTCCAGTGCGATGATGCGCCTTTCCAAATGGGTTCTTCTGGCATGAGCGGAATGCTAGCGATTGAGCGGTGTAGTGGCAAGTGCGTGGAGAAGGACTTCAGCACCGCCGGCCCATTACCCTGCCGACGGTGCTTGTTGTTCCCCCCAGAACAATGGGTAAGACGCGTGCGGGTGCTATTCGTTAGAAAGTTCACACATATATTTTTGAGTGCGTAGTTTGACAGGGAGGCTGCCGCTTCGTTTTCCTCCGGGCGATGGATGTCGAACGATTGCGTGCCGCTTTTGTAAAGAACTTCGCCAGTCGTGGCGAACTCGGCGCGTCTGTGTGCGTGTGGCAGGATGGGCGCGAGGTGATTTCCCTCGCGGGCGGCTGGCGAGACCGACACGAGTCGCAGCCGTGGACCGAAGACACGACGGTGCTTGTGTGGAGCGCGACGAAGGGCCCGGCAGCGGCGTGCGTGCTGCACGCGATGGCGGCGCGCGGTTTGAATTTGATGACGCGTGTCGCTGATGTGTGGCCGGAGTTTGCAGCCGCAGGTAAAGAGAGGATCACCTTCGCGCAGGCACTCTCGCATAGTGCCGGACTGCCGGTGCTTGATGTAGCGGCGTCTGTATTCGCTCACGGAGCCGTCGCGGAGGCAATTACGGCGCAAGCTCCACGTTGGACTCCGGGCACCGGGCATGGATATGCACCGAGGTTGTTCGGATATTTTCTCGATGAAGTCGTGCGTCGTCTCTCGGGCGTGACGCTCGGCGCTTATTGGCGGACGCATTTTGCGGAGCCGCTCGGCCTGGATTTTTGGATCGGTCTTCCAACTGAGCAGCACTCGCGTGTAGCCTCCATCTTTCCTGCGAAATCTGCGCCGCCAAAGGGTGACCGTTTTTACACGGCGTTCGCAACACCGGGTTCGTTCACCATTCGCGCATTCGCTTCGCCCGCTGGTCTGCATAGCGTGGCAGCGATGAATACACCCGAAGCGCGGGCGGCGTCCCTCCCCGGTTTTGGCGGCATCGGCACTGCGCGCGCGCTGGCGAAATTCTACGCGATGCTCGCGAATGGTGGCGCACTCGATGGGCGTGAATATTTTCAAGCAAGCACGCTCGCATGGATGAGCACACCGCTCGCGCAAGGCGACGACCGCGTGTTGCTGATGGATACGGCTTTCTCCGCCGGCTTTCAGTGCGATCCGGTTTCGCCATCCGGCGAAAAGACGCGCACGCTTTTCGGCCCGTCGCAGCGGGCATTCGGTCATCCCGGTGCTGGTGGCAGTCATGCTTTCGCCGATCCGGAACATCGCATCGCCTTCGCCTACGTGATGAATCAAATGGAACCCGGCGTGATGCCGGGTCCAAAAGCAATCAGTCTCGTAGAGGCGCTGTATTCGTGAGACTAGCGCTGTCCAGCGGCAGAGAGGGGGCATCGCCAGTTCGTCCATGCCCAGCAAAATACAAAGCTGATAAATGCGGCTGGCAGCGAGTGCTTCGCACGAATAACTCTCCAGCAAGTCCGTGAAAAAAGCCCTCTCCATTCTCATCTGGTCCATCGTCGCACTTCTCGGCGCAGGCGCGTATGTAGGCATCGCACTGAAAAGCGGTCAGCCGCTGAACTCTGGTTACATCCTCACCGCCGCGCTTTGCACCTACGCAATAGGCTACCGTTTTTACTCCAAGTGGATCGCGGCAAAAGTATTGATGCTCGATGACCGCCGCGCAACGCCCTGCGAAATCCACGAGGACGGACGCGACTTCGTGAAGACGAACAAGTGGATCGTCTTCGGTCATCACTTCGCGGCCATCAGCGGGCCGGGGCCGCTTGTCGGGCCGGTGCTCGCGGCGCAGTTCGGCTACCTGCCCGGCACGCTCTGGATTTTGATCGGCGTCGTGCTCGGCGGCGCGGTGCAGGATTTCATCATTCTCGCATCCTCGATGCGGCGCGACGGGCGCTCGCTCGCACAGATGCTCCGCGACGAGATCACCGGCACTGTGGGCCGCATCGGGCTCGTTGCGATTTTGGCCATCATGGTCATCCTGCTCGCAGTGCTCGCGCTAGTCGTCGTCAAAGCGATGGGTGAGAGTCCGTGGAGCATTTTCACCGTCGGCGCGACCATTCCCATCGCGCTTTTCATGGGTGGCTATCTGCGCTTTTTCCGCGTGGGGAAAGTAATGGAAGTCTCAGCCATCGGTGTCGTGCTGCTGCTGCTCGCTGTGTGGGGCGGTAAGTTTGTCCATGAGTCGCCGGCGTGGTCCGCTGCGCTGCACCTCAGCGATATCAATGTCGCGTGGTGCATCATCGGCTACGGCTTCCTTGCGAGCGTGCTGCCGGTGTGGCTGCTGCTTGCTCCGCGCGATTACCTCAGCACGTTCATGAAGCTCGGAACCATCTTTGCACTCGTGCTCGGCACGCTCGTGATGCTGCCCGTGTTGCAGATGCCCGCGATCAGCAAATTTGTGGACGGCACCGGCTTTGTAGTTCCCGGGAAGGTCTTCCCGTTCTGCTTCATCACCATCGCGTGCGGGGCGATCAGCGGATTCCACACGCTCATTTCCAGCGGTATCACGCCGAAGATCATCACGCGTGAAAGTCACGCCCGCTCCGTCGGCTATGGCGCGATGTGCTTGGAATCTCTCGTCGCCCTGATGGCACTCATCGCCGCATGCACGCTGCCTCCGGGAGAATACCTCGCCATCAACAGTCCCGGCACTCCCGATGCAACATTGGCGCGCATCGCTGGAAGCGGATTTACAGTTCAAACGCCCGATGGCAGCGGCGGATGGAAAACCGGCCCCGTCGCCGTAACCAAAGCCGAAATGGACGCGCTTGCCAAGCAGATGGGCGAAAAGTCCCTCTTCGGGCGCACTGGTGGTGCGCCGACTTTTGCAGTCGGAATGGCGAGCCTCTTCGCACGCTTAACCGGCGGCGTGGGCAGCGATCTCTGGTATCATTTCGCGCTGATGTTTGAGGCGCTCTTCATCCTCACTACGCTCGACGCCGGCACGCGCGTAGGACGTTATCTTTTGCAGGACGCTCTCAGCGGCATCTCGAAGAAATTTGGTGACACGAGCAACGTCTTCGCCGGCCTCATCGCCAGCGCGATCATTGTCGCGGCTTGGGGATTTTTTCTCATCGCAGGGGTGAAGGATCCCGACGGCGGGGTGAAGGCACTGTGGCCCATCTTCGGCATTGCGAACCAACTCCTCGCGAGTATCGCGCTATGTCTCGGCACCACGATCCTTTTGAAAACCGCGCTCAACCGCAGGCAGCGCCCCACGCTCACACTTGTCACTTTTCTTCCGCTGTGCTGGCTGCTCACCGTTACGATGACTGCCGGCTTGCAGAAAGTTTTTCACGAGGAGGCAGACGCGAAACGGCCGCGTCTGGGTTTTCTGCAAATGGCCCGCGAGGCTGCGGAGAAAATGCCCGCGCTGGAAAAAGCCGCAGCTGATGCGAAGGACGATACCGCCGCAGCGAACGCCGCAATAGCGCTCACAGCAAACCGGAATGCACTTTTCAACAACAAGCTTGATGCAGCCGTCACCTGCACCTTTCTCGCTTTCGTCGCGCTCATCGTAGGACTTAGCGCGCGCGAGTGGATGCGTCTGCTCGGTGGCACCCGTGAGCCGAAGCTAAGCGAGACTGAGCCTGTGTGGCTGCCAGCCGGCCAGGCGACGGCGAATCCAACTGCCGCGATGGGTGCGATTGCTCTCGGCGCGCTGTTGCTGAAGGAGCTCAGCGGTGAGTCAGCCATCGAGCGCGAGCGTGCGGCACAGGCGTGCGAGTGTGCGAAAGATCCGACAAAAGCCAGGCGCAATGTTTTTTTGAGCGCGACAGAGCGGCAGTTTAGATCGCCGAACCGCTGCTGCTAACCAGCGCTAGTTTTGCGGCGAAAAATTTGTGCGAAACGAAGGCCTGGCTGGTTTCGCGGGGGCGGCCTCGAGTTTCTTTGGCGCAACATCCTCCAGAGGCTCTGCGATGACTGTGGGCTTTGGCTCTGGCTTTGGAGGCAGAGTAGCGGGAGGTGCCGTGGCGGATGGGATGGGAGTGGCTTCAACCGGGGGCTTTGCAGGAGCATTTACGGCGGGCTTAGCGGGTGCTTTGGTTGTGAACGGCGCTGCTGGCTTCGTGGCAGGCTTTGTTGCGACAGGTGGGGTTCCGATATTCGGATTAGCTGTAGCAGAGTTTTGATTCGTGCTTCGAGCTTTCAGCATGTCTACGGGGCCTGGGCACTCCCAGCCTGTTGAGGCGGGCGCTGGCGCGGCGGGCGTGGTGCGCTCGACATACTGCGGCGCGATACCGGCCAAGCCTTGCACGGCGAGTAGATGTTTGCGTCCTTCGGGCAGCGCCTGCCTGGCGAACTTTGAGATATTCGCATCCGATGATTTTTCTCCGAGTTCGTAGGTAGCGATGAATCGCTCATCCAGTTCGATGAATGCGTCGAGAAGTGCCTTTTGGAATTTTGCTCCCTCCAGTTTGCCCAGTTTCTCGGAAATCCTTTTCTGAGTGGGGGACTCTGTCGGGGCTTTGAGCTTCCGCATTTCAGCCACCGTGGTGAGCACGGCGTTTTGCGCGTCGAGCGTTTTAACCAGGTTGTTGCCGTAGGCTTTGATGGATGGATTGTTTGTGAGGGCGGTTTGTTTTGCGAGGTAGGTAAGCGATTTTCCAAGGTCGAGTGCGTGGGCCAGAAAAAGCAGATCGTGGATGTTCACTTCTGAGCCAATCGAGGGTGCAGACTCGGGTGCAGGCGCATCGGATTTCGGCTGCGTGGCCGACTGATCAACGACGGCTGCTTTGGTGGCCTGCTGATTTTCCGCGCGCGCGGAAACTGTGCTGGCGAGGAGGCAGGTCGTAAAAATCCGGAGAATCATTGCAAAGTATTCCGGGTAATTGTGGGGGGGGAATGCGATTGTTTGGAAAGTGTCGAGTTTCCTACGCGCTGAGCAGGCGCGCGAGAATGTCTCCGACGATCTGAGGGTTGGCTTTACCTTGGGAGAGTTTCATCACCTGACCTTTGATGGCGTTGATCGCCGCCGCTTTGCCCGAACGATATTCGGCGACTGCCTTCGGATTCGCCGCGATGGCCTGCTGGCAGAGCGCCTCGATGGCCCCGGCGTCGCTCTCCTGCTTGAGGCCTTTTTCCTCCACGATTTGCGTCGCGCTTTTTCCGGTGGAGAACATTTCGCCAAACACCGTTTTGCCCTGCGTGGAATTGATGACGCCGCTCTTCACGATGTTCACCAACTCCGCGAGTTGCGCGGGTGGAATGGGACATTGCGCGACGCTTCTCTCCGCTGTGCCGAGCGCGCTGAGCAGATCGTTGATCACGTAATTCGCAACCGTCTTCGCATCTTTGGCGACCTTTGCCGCTGCGTCGTAGTAATCGGCGAGCGCCTTCTGACTCGCGAGCACGCTGGCGTCGTAGGAAGTGACGCCGTAGTCGCGAACGAAGCGGTCGCGCTTTTCACCCGGCAATTCGGGACGGCGTGCGCGCACTTCGTCCATAAAGGCGGACGTTTTCACCGGTAATAAATCCGGGTCGGGAAAATAGCGGTAGTCGTGCGAGCTTTCCTTGGTGCGCTGGTGGCGCGTCTGCCCCGTCGTGTCGTCCCAGCCGCGTGTGCTCTGAATGAGTGTTTCACCACGCTCGCAAGCAGCAGTCTGGCGCTCGATCTCATAGGCGAGCGCACGACGCACGGCGGAGATGGAGTTCATATTTTTGATTTCGATTTTCACGCCCAGCTCGCTTTGCCCCTCGGGGCGCACGGAGACGTTGCAGTCGCAGCGTAGCTGGCCTTTTTCCATGTCGGCATCGCTCACTCCGCCGTAGATGAGGATTTGCTGGAGCGAGGTGAGATACGCGAACGCTTCCTCCGGCGTGGCGATGTCGGGCTCGCTCACAATTTCCATCAGCGGCGTGCCTGCACGGTTGAAATCAATGCCGCTGTTCGAGTCGAAGTGCTGCGACTTCGCCACATCTTCTTCGAGGTGAATGCGTGTGAGCTTCACCACTTTGTCCGGTGTCGCGATGTTCTTCTGCACGTCCTTTGGATATGCGAACTCGTGCAGCGGCACCCCGCCGCCGAGGCAGATTGGCAGATCAAATTGTGTGATCTGATAATTCTTCGGCATGTCCGGGTAGAAATAATTTTTCCGGTCGAACTTGCAGACTTCCGGCACCGTGCAGCCGAGCATCAGCCCCGCGAGCGCAGTCATTTTCAGAGCCTCCTCATTCATCACGGGCAGCGCGCCGGGATAGCCGAGGCACACCGGGCAAGTGTTCGAGTTTGGCGCGTCGCCGAAGCTGGTCGCGCAGCCGCAGAACATCTTGCTGCGGGTTTTGAGCTGGACGTGAACTTCGAGGCCGATGGTCGGAATGTAGCGAGGCATGGTCTGGTAAATGGATGTGCTGATAAGGCGCGGACGCCGATTTGTGAACGGTCGTTTTCGCCGTGTCCACAAAGCAGTGCCTTTTGAGGTGGGGAAAAATCAACAGTTCATTCATCTATTTTACCCGCGACAAGACGCCGCACTGTGGCATTCTCGCCAGTCCTGTGAAAAAGACTGAGTATCCCGAAGACGATTCCCGCGCCGAGCCATTTGCATCGACGCAAATTGAACTGCGCACCGCCGAGGCGAAGTCGCACATGGCTGAATCTGCGCCTGGCGCCGATGCTTTGAGTGGCACCCGCAACCTCGCATGGGCTGTGATCTGTTTCTTGATTGCGGCCATCGCGTTGTGGCTGGGACTGAAAGTAAATCGCGCCGCCGTCGCTCAATCGCTCTTTGCGAGTCTCAGTGCGTTTGGCGTTCTGTGGCTGCTTTATAATTTTCGGCTGCTGCGCCAGCGCAATGGCATCCTCCTCGCGATCGCCCTCGTTGTGCTTTTGGGAGCAGCGATCCCGTTCGTCGTAGCGGGCCTGAGCAGACTCGATCATCTCGCCGATGAGCGCCTCGCTCCGAAAGTAGATGATGCACCTGAAATCGTCACACCCGTGCTGTCGATACCCACTGCAAAGAATGCACCACCAGCGCCACAGGCTCCGGAATTTCCAGTGGATAAGCCGGCACCGGAGAAATCAGTCCCCGAAAAACCAGCGCCGCCGGTTGATGATGGAATTGTGCGCGAATTTATGGCACCAGCGCCTGACCTGAAGTCGGGTAAGCTCATTCGCATTAAACAGGACTGCCTAGTCACCATCGAGGGCCGTAAGTGGCGCCTCAAGGCGGGGCAGATTTATCAATTCAAGGGACTGGAAGACGGCGTCGTGACTTTTCGTGCAGGGGATCAGGATGTGAGCATTGCTTCGGACTACGTCACCTTCACCGGACAATCGAAAGAGACGCCCGAGAAAATAACCCAGATGGCCGCGGCGGAGGCCGGACGGCGCTACCCGGCTCTCCTTGACAAGGAATCCAAAGAAAACGAGCTGCTCCTTGCGCGCAAAAAAGAGTTGGAGCAGGAGCCAGCGATGAAGGAAATTTTCTTCAAGGATCCAAAATGGCCGCTTGTCCTCGCCGAGCAACTCGCAGCACAGGAAGGCTGGAAGCGAGCCGACCTTCCTGCCGAAACAACTCCGCCGTCCGAGTCGGAGTCCAAGGGTAACGAGGAAAAGCCCTAGGAGGTTTTCGTCCTGCGTCGCAGCAGCAACGCGTGCACGAATATGGCGGTGATGGAAACGATGGCGCAGCCGATGGAGAAAACTTCTCCATGGCGCGTGTAGAAAGTCTCTGCGCCGTGACTGGCTATTCTGATTTGTTTTGAGGCGAATCCTTTTTGAAATGGTGAGAGCCATTTTTCGACGCGCCCTACCGAATCCACGGATGCGGTTATGCCAGTGTTTGTGCAGCGGATGAGCGGGCGGCGATTTTCTATGGCGCGGAAAATCGAATTAACGAAATGCTGCTCCGGCTCGCACGAGCGGCCGAACCATCCATCGTTGGTAATATTCACCAGGACCTGCGCGCCGCGCAGCACGGGCTCGCGGGCGAGGTCGCCGAGCGTGTCTTCAAAACAGACGAGCGGAGCGAGTGTGAGCGCGGGTTCTTTGAGTTTGAACAGGCCGACATCGCGTCCGGGCTTGAAGTCGCCGGGAACCAGGTCTCCGGCAATCCAGCCGAGCGCCCAGCGCAGCGGCAGGTATTCGCCGAACGGGACGAGGTGCCGCTTGTCGTAGAGCTGAACGTCTTTTTCGCCGGAAAGCAGAAGGGCGGCGCTGTTGTGATCCTCGCCTTTTGCACCGCGGTCATTGTCGTCGGTGCCGAGTAAAAGCGCGGGAACTTGCGCGGCCAGTTCGAGGACAAATTTGTGTGTATCTTCGTCGCTGAACATCCCCCCGGGCACCACAGCCTCGGGCCAGAGCACGAGATGCGGATCGGTCAGCGAGGCAATCGCGTGCAGCTCGCGCAGACGCTCGATGATTTCTCCTTCATGTCCGTGTTCAAGTTTCCATTTTTGCGGGATGTTTGGCTGGAGCGCTACGACATGGAGCGAGGTTACGTCATTTTTGGGTTCCGTTTTCGCTTTGGTTTGTTCGCTAAAAAGCACGCGCGCACCGTAGCTGAAGACGACGACGACCAGCGCGACGGTGAGGCTGAAATCGAAATGCGGGCGCAGCCGGACGCGTCCGATTTCCGCCCGCAGGCGCAGGAGGGTGATCACGCCGATGGCGTTGCAGAGCACGAGCAGGAAGCTGAGCCCGCCGACGCCGGTAAACTCGACGATCTGAATGAGCGCGAGTTCCTCATGCAGCGAGACGCCGAGTGCGTTCCAGCCGAAGCCGGTCAGCAGCCAGCCGCGCACCCATTCGAGTGCCGTCCACAATGCGGCGATGAGGAGCGAGAAGAAAAGATTGCGTGTGGAATAGAGGAGGGGAGGGCGGGAGAAAGGTTCTGTGGGGTCGGGTTGGGGAATCGGCTTGAAGTGCTCGCCCACAATCCATCCCGCGAACCACGCCCACGTTGCCGGATACAGCGCAAGAAATGCAGCGAGCAGCAGCGGCAGGCCCAAGAGCATTTTCGAATCGAATAATCCCGCCAGCTCGCTGAGCCATGAAAACGTCGTTGTAAAAAAAACGAGACCGGTGATGTAGCCGAGCCGGAAATGATACCAGCCTGAGCGGCGTGCTGGTTTTTTCAGCCAGACCGCAAAAAGCAGAGGCCCGAGCGCGACGAAGGCGAGTCCGCCGATATCGCAAGGCGGAAAGCAGAGCGCCAGCAGGACGCCGCTCAGCGCTGCTGCCAGCCAGGGCCATAGGCGAAACCACTCAGAAGAGCGTCTGTCTTTATCATTCATCACGCCGAAATGCCGCGCCGTGACGCCCGCTGCCAAGCACCATTCTCGCCGTTATTCGCGCCGCACACGCTTGCTTTTCTTCGGCTGGGGGCGCGGATCCAGTGCCTCCTTGAGGTCCTTGGCGTAGCCGGAGTTCACGCGGAAATGAAGTTTGTCCATGCTGTCCGCATCATAAAAAGAGTCGTTATCAGCGTCCACGTAACCTTGCATGATCAGCCCCTTCACAGTGTCCACCAGTTCGGCGTTTTCGAGTTCGGAGCAACGCTCGCGCAGGGTTAGTCCATCAATTTCTGAGCCACCGATGCCGAGTGCCTTGATGACCGATATTTCAGTGCCGTCGAGTTGGATGTCGTTTGTCATGGGTTGCAGAACTGTATTAGCGTTTTCCGCGCCAGAAGGGAACTATAGACGTGCCTTCACGTCGGCTTGAATCCAGACCCACAGGCGCTCCAGCGCTTCCTTCGTTTCCCGCCTGGTCTTCGCCAGTTCCGCTGCGGTAAAGCGCGTCCCTTTCGGATCGCGGCGGGCGAAGAGGTAGAATTTGATTTTCGGCTCCGTGCCTGATGGGCGCACGGCGACGCGGCGTCCGTCGGCGAGATCGAAAATCACCATGCTCTCGCGGGGCAGCGTGTCGCCTTCCACATCCTTGTAGGTCTTCGCTTTGAAATCGCGCGCGCCCGTGACTGCGGAGCCGTCCATCGTTTTTGGCGGCTGCTTGGCGTAGGCGTTTGCGAGCTTTGCAATCTTCGCCGCGCCGTCCGCGCCCTCGAAGGTAATAGTTCCGTTCTTTTCCAAGTAGAAGCCGTAGTCGGCATACACTTCGTCGAGCAGCGCATCCACGGTGAGGCCGCGTGATTTTGCGTAGGCGCACACCTCGGCGAAGAGCACGACCGAGGCATTCGCGTCCTTGTCGCGGACGAAATCGTGCGCGCTGTAGCCGTAGCTCTCCTCGCCGCCTGCGACGTAATAGGTGCTGTGTTTCAAGCGCAGGTCGCGAGTCTCGCCTTCGCTGAGGTCGCGATATTTTGCGCGCACTGCGGCAGGGAGCGCGGCTTCGTATTTTCCGAGTTTTTCGCCGATGTATTTGAAGCCGGTGAGCGTCTCCACGCAGCGAAGGCCGTGTTTTTTTGCGATGGCTTTTTGCAGGTCGGTGGTGACGAGCGTCTTGATGATCGCCGCATGCTTCGCGTTTGCGGACGTGAGCACACCCTGCTCGATCAGTTTACGCACGCGATACGCGGCGATGAGTGAGCCGATTTGATTTCCGCTGAGGAGTTCCATTTCGCCCTGCGCATTGCGAATCGCGACGCCCATGCGGTCGGCATCGGGATCGGTTGCGATGACGACATCGGCGTGCTCCTTCCGCGCGAGCGCTACGCCGAGCGCGAGCGCTTCCGCGTTTTCGGGATTCGGCGATTTTACCGTGGGGAAGTTGCCGTCGAATTTGTCCTGCTCCGGCACGACTGCGAAACGGAAGCCGAGTTTTTTCAGCATCGGTTTGCAGATCACACCGCCGGTGCCGTGGATGCTGGTGAAAACCACCTTCAGCCGGCTTGCGCTCTTCACCATTGCGGGGTCGAGCACCAGCGTTTCGAGGCGTTTCATGTAGGCGTCGTCGAGTTCCTGCCCGAGCACAGTGAGCTTGCCGCGCTTGGATTTCGGCAGCGGTGTGTATGCGTCGCTCGTGAGCGCATTCACGCGGGCGACGATCCCGCTGGCGTGCGGTTCGACCACCTGCGCACCGTCGGCGAAGTAGCATTTGAATCCATTGTCGTGCGGCGGATTGTGCGAAGCGGTGATGACCACGCCCGCAGTCGCGCCCGTGTAGCGCACGGCGAAGGACAACTCCGGCGTGGAGCGCGGCCCCGCGAAGAGCCCTGCATCGCAGCCAAGCTCGACCGCAATCTTCGCTGCCAGCTCCGCGAACTCGCGCGAGAAATGCCGTGTGTCGTGCGCGATGACGATCTTCGGACGTCCCTTGAGTTTCTTTTTCCCGAACCACTCGTGGCAGTAGCTCACAAGCCCCTGCACAGCGCGGTTGATGTTGAAAAAGTTCATCGCATTCGTGCCGACGCACGGCAGTTCAGGCCTCGCGCCATCCTTCGCCTTTCCGCGCTCTGCTGCGGAAACCACGCGCCCGATGGTGCGTCCGCGCAACCCGCCGGTGCCAAACGCAAGCGTGCGCCAGAACCGATCCACCAACTCACCCCACTGCCCGGCCTCGGCGAGTTGCGTCACGCTCTCCGCATAGCTCGGCGAAGTATCCGCATCCACGAGCAGACGGATGTTTTTGGAAACGGAATCGAGCAGTCTCGCGGCTTCGAGTGCTGCGGCATTGGCTGGTGTTGGCTTCTTCATGGAAACATCCATGCACAACGCGGGCGCGAATGTGAAAGTGAAAGTGCGGGCGTTTTTTAAGATCCATGGCGGGGCGATGCAGATAAACCATGAAGAGCATGAAGGACATGAACGGGTGCGGATGACTTGAAGGGTCGTTGTGTCGGACCAAAAGACCGGGCGTTTCGCTTCCGTGAAAGTTCACATGCCCCGACGCCTTCATGCTCTTCATGTCCTTCATGGTTTAAATCCGCTGAATTGTTCCGGCTGTGAAAAGGCACGCCCGAGTGAAAATATCCGCTCGACAGTTTCATTAGCATTACCACGAGTGTCCGGCAGTAACTACCACAGTAGTAATTGGTTGCAATCTTGCGGTGTCAAAGGGTTGAAGTCATGTTTTGCAAGTAGTTCATGGAGAGGCATTTTCTCAAATGGATGGACACTCAGAAGTTGCAAAGTTCTGTGCAGCG
>CANJNZ010000038.1 GCA_947476045.1 Chthoniobacteraceae bacterium | reverse complement strand
TCGGAGGCGCGATTGATGAATACGCGCTTGTCGTCGATGTAGTTGCCGGCGAGCAGAATTTCCAAGGCACCGTTGGAATCGGTGACCTTCGTGGCCGGATCATCCGGGTCGGTATAGATCGGCAGGAGGCCGTTGTGCCCGCTCTCGGACCCGTAGCTGGCCATCGCCTTGAAGACGTTCAGGCCGTTGCTCATTTGTTCGGTCATGCGGCTGTTCTGCATGAAGCTGCTGAACGCGGGCATAGCCAGCGAGGCGATAATCGCGATGATGGAGATCACAACGAGGAGTTCGATGAGGGTGAACGCCCGTCGGTATAGTGAAGGTTTTGTTTTCATGTATTTTATGTGTTTTGTTTTGTGAGGCGACGGCAGCGGGATGCTTCCGTCTGGGGCAAAGTGAACACGACCCATGTTATGGAATTGTTACCGTGCAGTTCGCAGTCCGTGATTTTGCGGACTGCGAACTGCCGGACTCCTCCCACAAAAAAACCTGCCTATGGCTTCGGATAAAGCACCTTGATGTTTTCGCCGTTCAACCAGTCATCATCCGGGACAAAGGCATCGGCTGCGGGGTTGTCTGCGCGCTTGATGAAGTAAGTGTCGCCCTTCGCCTTCGTTTCAACGAGTGCGCCATTCCCTCCGCGATAGATGACCACGGCTCTGGTGCCCTTCCAAACACCGCCCTTTTTCCCGTCGTTTGTGATATAGGTCGTGGTGCCCTCGGCAAAAGCGTTCGCAAGCACGGGCCAGTCTGAACTGGATGTGTCACGCAAGCCGCGGACGTAGCACCAGTCTGATTCTCCTGTTTGCACTTTGAGCTTCGTCGAACTGTCGTTCGCCACTTTTTTGCACCATGCGGATGAGCGATTAAAAATCCCCGCCTTGCTATCCAGATAGTTGCCTTTGAGCAAAATCTCGAACGCATCGTTGGAGGTGTTGACCAGGGTGGCTGGATCATCCGGGTCCGTGTAAAGCGGCAGGCTGCCGCCGTGGCTGATCTCGGCGCTGTAGCCGATCATTGCTGTGAGGATCTGCTTACCATTGTTCATTTGATCCGTCATGCGGGCGGTTCTGAGCATGTTGACAAATGCTGGAGTCGCCAGCCCGGCGAGAATCGCGATGATTCCGACTACAACGAGCAGTTCGATGAGGGTGAATGCCCGCCTGTGCATTGATGTTTTTGTATTCATGGGTGTGTGTTGTATTTTGTTGTGACGTCTTCGGAATGCGTCCGTCTGGGGCAAAGTGAACACGACCCGTGTTATGGATTTGCTACCGCACTGTTCGCTGTTCGTGATTTCGCGACCTGCGAAATAACGATCGTTTTAGTTGAAACGTTTACTCCGCTTTTTTGAGCGGGAGGCGGAGGCAGGCGGCTTCGGTGTCGTTGCGGAGGAGGAGGAGGTCGCCGGAGAGGGCGGGGGGGTTCCATGTTTTGCTGTCGAAGACGTGGATGCGGGCGAGTTCGTTGGCGCACTCGGGCGTGGGGCGGAGGAGGACGAGGTCGCCGGGGTCTTCGGTGATTTGCAGGAGGTGTTCGCCGATGAGCAGACACTGGCCGTGACCGTAGCGGCCGGATTTCCATTTGACCGTGCCGTCGCGGAGGTCGAGGCAGGCGAAGAAGCCGTCGCTCATGCCATATACGTAGCCGTCGCGCTCGACGGGGTTGGAGAATTTCGCCTGAAAGCGGATTGTTTTCCAAATCTCGCTCGCGGTGAATTTGCCATCGGTGCCGGGTGCGATTGCGAGTAGTGCGCTGCCGACGCCGTATCCGCTGGAGAACAATACGCGGTCGCCGCCGGTGACGATGGGCGCGGCGACATGCGGCATTCCTTTTCCCCAAGCATGCTCCCACAGCACCGCGCCGGTCGCGGGATCGTGCGCGGTGATGGCCTCGCTGTTAAACATCAGCAGTTGCTCGCGGCCTGCGAGGGTGCGGAGAAAAGGAGAACTGTAACTGGCTGGGCGATCGCCTGCGCTCCATGCGAGTTTCCCGTTCGATTGGTTGTAAGCGAGTAGCGATTTGCCGTTCGCACCACCGGCGCTGACGATCACGTTTTCGCCGACGATGAGTGGCGATGACGAGAAACCCCAGTCGGGAAGTTTCGCGCTGCTATCGGCCATGATGTCCGCCTGCCAGCGCTGATTTCCGGTCGCGAGGTCGAGGCAGCGAAAGGTGCCGTTTGCGCCGAGTGTGAAGACGCTTTCGCCAGCAATGCTGGGCGTGGCGCGCGGGCCTTCACCAGCGATGCCGCTGTTGTAGTGTCCGGGGCTGGCGCTGCGCCAGAGCGGTTTGCCGGTGGTGAGTTCGTAGCAGGTGACACACTCGTTCTCGCCTTCCTGCTCCATCGTGACGGCGCGATTGCCCGCGATGGCGAAGCCGCACCACGCCGCGCCGACTGCACTTTTCCAGATGAGTTGCGGCGGGTGTGCGTTCCAATCGGGATCGAGCGCGGGGCCGGCGAGGCGTCCGTCGCGGTTTGGGCCGAGAAGTTGAGGGAAGTCGGCGCGAGTCGTGGTGTCGCCTGCGAGCGATGCGCCAGCGGCGAGCGGTGCGGCGCTTTTCGCAAATCGAAACTCAAAGATCGGGATGAAGTCGCCGCTCATTCCGCGATGGCGGAAAAGCGCGGCGGGCAGCAGCGCGACGCCGAGGCCGATCAGCTTGGCGCGTCGGCTGGCGCGGGAAAATGCGAGCCACCAGATCAGCAGCGCGAGATAGGTGCCGAAGGTGAAACCGAGCAGCATCATGCTGCGCTGTTGTTGATAGACCCACTCGGTTTTCGCGAGAGCGTAGCCGATGCCTGCGCCGCCGATGGCAAGGATCAAAACGAGCGGCCACCAGCGGAGATGCTTCATTTCAGCGAGCGAAGGGATTGCCAGATCGCGTCGAACTGATCCGTCGCCTTGCCGCCGAGAATGTCGGAGAGCTGCGTGGTGATTCCGTCCTCGCTAAACTTCGGCATCTTCGTTTCCGCATCAATGCGCAGCGGCGCGAGCAGCCAGCGATGGAAGTAGCCTTTGCGAAGGCGCTCGGTGGCGTAGCCGAGGTTGATGCCGGGTGCCTCGAAGACGGCGGTGGGCGCCTGATCTTTCACGCCGTGGCATTGCACGCAGTTAAAGCCGCCGTCGGCGCTGATGAGTTTCTCCCCGATCTCGGCGCGTGCTTTGTCGGCGGCGGGCTCGGGCGTATCCGCGAGCGGGAGGCCGTGTTGATGCGCGAGGCCGTTTGCGATGCCGACGCCGGGTGCGCCGAAACCGGGCATCCGCGAAGCGAGCCACGGGCGCGGTTTGTAAGGCGCGGCACCGGCGATGAAGCTGCCCATCCAGCCGGGCTGCAATTTTTCGCCGAGCCATGTGAGTTGCGGGATTGCGGTCGGCGGGACGGTTGAGCCTTCCGTCTGCTCGGCGGGCTTGGGCGCATCGCTGGTGAGCTTCGAGATTTCCTCGTCGAGTTGCTGGAAGGTGCTCTGGCGTCCGTCGCGCGGATGGCAGGCGGTGCAGTTCATGTGGCGGATTTGTCGCTCGGCGAAATCGGCGAACGTGTCCTGCTTGAGCGAGACGAGGTCGGTGGCGAGGAAAGCGGTGAGCGCCTCGCGCTGTGCTGGCGTGAACGAAAAATCGGGAGCCTTGCCGGGCTGCGCGGAGAGACAGCCCTTCGCGGGAGACTTGATGGCAACGGCGAGCGTCGGCGCGGCGATGGATTTCTCGACGCCGGAAATCGTGTGGCAAGCAGCGCAGGATGCGACGGCGATTTTTCCACGGGCCGCATCGCCTTTCAAGGGGGGCGTATCGGGAGTCACTCCGCGGTAGAGAAACGCGGTGAGTTGCGCGGCCTCGGTGTCAGTGAGGCGGAAGTTTGGCATCCGTGTCCACGGGTTATGCATCGAAGGTATTTTCAGAAACTCAGTGAGCGCGAATGGGTGAAATTTATTCGTGACGTGTTTGAGCGATGTGCGCGCATGGTCGTCTTTCCCGTCAAAATTGGGTGCGGTGTGGCAGGCCACGCAGCCCAGATTTGCAAACAATCCGCCGCCACTGAGAACCCCGTCATCGGTATATATTTTGGCAAACTCTTTTGGACTCACCATCGCAGGCTTGCCGAGTGTCGTGAGATAGGCAGCGATGTCGGCAGCTTGCTCTTTCGTTAAGCCGAGATTGGGCATCGTAGCGTCGTGGCGGAGTGCGCGGGGATTTTCGAGCCACGAGGCGACCCACGTTTGACGGAACCGCACGCCTGCATCCATGAGGTCGGGGGCGGTGGAGAGCAGTTCGGGCATTCCGGTGCCGTCCTTCGGCACGGCGTTGCCTGCGTCGTGGCAGGCGGTGCAGTGGCGCGTGGCGAAAAGCATCCGCCCTTCGCGCACTTTGGATTGTTCGGGCGCGGCAGCGTGCGTCCATGCGGTCGGCGGGACAGGCTCGCGGGGGAATTCCTTGCTCGCCCAGTCGAGTTGCAATTGCGCGTCCTGCGTGCCGTCGCTGGTGAATTCCACCACCACACGGTTCGCGCCTTTGCTGAGCTGCACGCTTTTCTCCGTCTTCTTGTCGTCGAGCGCCGCCGCGCCGTTGATGCTCACTTTCACCACCCCGCGCGCCTTCACGAAGAACGTCACATCCGCGCGCAGCGGCGAATCAATATCGCCCGTGAACACCGCCTTGAACGGCCCGGCGGGCACGAACGGCGTCGCGGGCGCGCCCTTCGGCACGTAGAGCGCGGCGAGTCGCGAAGTGGTCGTGTCGCTTTTCCCCACGGCGGTGTAGGTGACTGCGAGGCCGGGCTCCGTTTTCGCCGTGTCGGCGAAAGCGAACGAGGTGAGTGCTGCGAGAAAGACGAGCGTGCGCATGAGAGGCGCGGATTTACGTGGGCAAACGCGGGGCGTCAACGGCGCACGCTTGCCACCGTGCCCGCGCCTCGCGTATGCCGCACGGACTATGTCACACACCTACCGCTTTTGCGCAGGCCCTTGGAACTGGAGCGAGGGCCGCGATCCCTACGGCCCCGAGACGCGCCCAGCGCAGACCTTCGACTGGAAGCTCCGCGAGCTGAAGAAACTCGGCTTCGACGCCATGATGTTTCACGACGACGACGCCGTGCCCGACATTGATACGAAGACCCACGCGCAGGTGCTGGCCGAGGCGCGCGAGTTGAAAAGGCGGCTCGATGGCGAGGGCATCGTCGCCGAGATGGTCGCGCCGCGCCTGTGGTTTTCCCCGCGCACCGTGGATGGCGCCTACACCTCCAACAACCCCGCCGACCGCCGCTACGCCATTGACCGCAGCTTGCAGTCCATAGACATCGCCCGCGAACTCGGCACCGACATCCTCGTCCTGTGGCTCGCGCGGGAAGGCACCTACCTTCGCGAAGCCAAACGCGCCGGGCAGGCCTTCGACTGGCTCATCGAAGCCTTCGACGCCATGCTCGCGCACGATCCGAAAATCCGCCTCGCCATCGAGCCCAAGCCCAACGAGCCGATGGACCACGCCTACGTCCCCACCATCGGCCACGTCCTCGCCATCGCCACCCTCACCCGCGATCCCGCCCGCACCGGCGCGCTCATCGAAACCGCCCACTGCATCCTCGCCGGCCTCGACCCGAGCGACGAAATGGAATTCGCCCTGCGTTTCGGCAAACTCTGGTCCCTCCACCTCAACGACCAGAACGGCCTCAAATACGATCAGGACAAACCCTTCGGCAGCGTCTCCCTCCGCAGCGCCTTCGACCAAGTGCGCACCCTCGAGCGCTGGAACTACGGCGCGAAAGGCGAATACGTCTGCTTCGACGTCCACCCCTTCCGCACCACCGCCCCCGGGCAATGGAGCGCCGCCCTCGACAACAGCCGCCGCACCTTCCTCCGCCTCGTGGAAAAAGCGCGCACCTTCGACGAAACGCGCGCCCAGGAACTCATCAGCAAGCTCGACTACCAAGCCCTCGACCAGCTCGTGCTCGAGCATCTGCTGGGGAAGTGAGCGAGTGGCGGGTGGCGGGAGTCGAGTGTCGTGTCGTCCCGACGTTTGCAGCGCCAGAGTGCTTGCGGGGCTGTGACGGTGATGCCGCCATGAAAATAGCCCAGCGTTTCAACGCTGGGACTCATCATGCCGCACAGCCCAAAGCAACACCACACGAATAGCTTGGAATAGCCGCTAGGGAGAACGATCAGGCAAGACTGCAGACCGCCGCCCAGTGGTTCTATGGATGAAAAGGGCCAGTGGCACAGTGCACGCTATGCACCCTTCCCAAATGTCATGGGAAAAAGCCAAAGAAGAAGCCGCCGCCTGGCTCCGCGCCGCCGGCGTTTCCAAAAAACCCGGACGCTCCGTTGACCTCAGCAAACACGCCCTCCCGTTCACCGGCGTCTTTCGCGAAATGGTCATGGATGCCGTGCAGCGCCGGCTCCGGCGTCTAGGCGTGCGCGACATCACTTTGCCCCCAAAGCCACCCGAGGCCGAATAACCAGCTCGTGATAAGCCCGCCTCGCCTTCGCGTTGATGCCCAGCGCCCGCTTGACCGGCGTCTGCTCGCAGTCGTGGAAAATCGCCCGGATAGACGCCGTATCGTTCAGCGTCAGCAGCCACTTCCCCTTCAGCCGGTCGAGCCTGTGCGCAGCTTTTGCACGTCCGTGTTCGTCCAAACCGGATACATCGTGTCGCTGCATTCCGTGTAGGGAGGGTCGAGAAAAAAGAACGTCGAGGGCCGGTCATACAGCTCCAGGCATTTCTCCCAGCTCACCTAGCTCACCGCAGGCCGCACTCGCAGGGTTGTGTTATGATTCACTTCATAAATTCAGCGCTCCACCGCTCATTTTTTGTTTGTTAAAAGACTCACGCCATTCGCGGCGTAGGCGACCAGCGCATTCTCGATCACCCCCGCCAGTCGCTCCGCCGGCCAGTCGGCATACAGGACATGCAGCCTGTGTTCTAGGTCCGCCGCCGAGGTGCTTTCGAGCACGGCCTGCCGGACTGGCGCGAGCGCCCCGCTGAACGCCTGCGTAAGCCCCGCCGACCCCGCGCGAGCGATAGCCGCATTCGCGTCATCCGCCGCCAGAGCGGACTTGTCGGCAGTCAGTAAATGCACCCTCGCCCCCAGCATTGTCGGTGCAGGCACAGCAGCCGCCCTCTGAATACCCAGCCCGAACCGCTCGCTAGCCACGCCGATAGCCTCATCAGTGAGTTGCAGCCCGGCCTTGCTCAAGCTCTCCAGCAGCTTGCCGAGCGCCTCCTGGCCCGCCGAATCCTCCCCGCCCCAGATCACCTTCGGCGACTTCCCGGCCATCCCGTTCACGAGCAGCATCTGGTCAAAAAGCTGCGTCCGCAGCGTCTCGCCGAGCTGCATCGCATCCCACTGCCGGATGTCCTGTCTCACCTGCTCGTGCTGCCCGCTCGCGCCCCCGCCGATGCCCAGCGGCTGGCTTTCCGCCGAAAGGGTCTGCCCCACAATCAGCTTCGATTTCTCCCGCTGGCCCACCGCCATGAATTTCTCAAACGCATCCCCCGTCTGGCTCGCCGAAGCCTGCTGAATCTCCACATCCGTCTCGCGGCTCACCACCAGCCCGCCGATGCGCGTCGCGTAGGAAAACGCCCGTTCCAGCACAGATCGGCTCGCATCGTCCGACTGCTCATATTTGCCCACGAGAAAAGGCGCACCGAAACGGTCGAGGAAGCGCCCCCACCATTCACGATCCATCGTCGTCAAAAGCCACCACCACACCAGCGAGCGCAGCGGCCCGCCTCGATGGTCGGCAAAAGTCAAGAGATGCCCCCGGTGCACGATGTAGCGCGCAGGGTCCACGTCCGCAAAAGTCCCCGTCGGCATCCCGCGCTCGTCGGTCAGCCGGATCCGCATCTCGCCCTGGTTAAAATCGAGCAACTGATCCGGCACCGGCACCAGCTCGGCCAGGCGAAAGCCCGAGCCTGACCGCACAAAGACTTTCTCGACCACACTCACAGGCCACAGCACCGAGTCCATCAAGTGAATGCACGCCTTCAGGAACCCCCGACAGTCCGCAATCTGCTCACTCACGACTTCCGCCGCCTTCGCATCCATCGCGTCCTTTTTATTGGCGGCGATGATCGACATCGGGTCACCCAGCAACGCCAGCTTTCGCTTGGAAAACTCGGCCTGCATGTGATTATCGGTCAGCACGATTTCCTGATACAGCGCAAAAAGGTCTCGCGTGTCGCCCGCGTCCGCCGCCTCCATGATCGAGTGAATGCGCTCCACGTTGGCAAATTGCACGATCCCCGTCGGCTGCGAGCGCACGTCAAAAACAGTCACCTGTTTTGTCGGCGGCGAAGTCAGCCCGAGGGCGTTGGTGGCCGAGCGAAGGCCCGAGGCAAGTAGAGTGATGAGTTTCATAGATCAGGTCATGTTTCTCGGGGCGTTGCCCGAACCGCGTGCAAAAGGATTCTTCCACCACCGTGCCTTGGCCGGCTGTCCAAAGGTTCCCACCGGCGCCGCGCTCGCCTCGGCACGGCCGCCGCTACTCATGGCCGCGTGCAGGCCAAATTTGATGCCGTCAAACGCATCCGCGTGATTCCCGTCGGCATCCACATCGGCCTCGAACGACCCGCCCGCCCGCTTCACCTGGCGGATGTCGCGTTCCAGCCACTTCTCATTCGGCAGCAGCAGATGCCCGTCCTCGACGGTGTTCACGAGCTGCTGCCCGAGGAACGCCTTCACGGTCATCTTCTCGCCTTTGTAAGTCATCGTTTCCGACTGCACCATCGGCTCGACCACGACCTTGCCCGCAAAATCCTTGCGCAAATCCGCCGCGAAAAAACGCTCATTCGTCGCGTCCACACACACCTTGCGAACGCGCAGCCCGTGCGGCAAATCGAGCAGCTCCTCGATGATCGCGTAAATGACCGCCGAATCCTGCGTCTTAAACCGCAGCACGAGCCGCGCAAAATAATCCGCCCCGACCTCCTGAACCAGCGCCAGCCCCGTCGGGTTCGACGTCTTCTTAGCCGTCGTCGCCACGTCAATCCCGATGCCGACACGCCCATGCGGAGCCAGCAAATCCCGCCAGTCCCTCGGCAAAAATTCACGCCAGGAGATCACGCGATTACCTCCTCAGTCGCCGCCGCGCCGATGCACTCGGCTTTGCCGCGCTCCATAGCGAGGAAAAGGTGTTGCATCGAGATGGCCGCGAGACCTCCGCGAATGAACCGCAGCCGGTAATTGCGATCCCACGCATTTTTGTCGAAAGCCAGCCGACGGCTTTCATCCGGCGAAATCGGTTGCCTCGTCTCCGGGTGAAACATCGCCGTGCCCGCCGCGAACGCATCGTCCACGTCGAGCCGGTGCACGAGAATGCCAGCCTTCGAGCGATACCAGTTGCCGCGCGGATTCACCGGAAATTCATCCTGGTCGGGCACAATCAATTCCCACGAGTAGTGATCATCCTGGGGCGGCGGAGTCGTCGCCCACCGCCACTTGAATTGCGGGTTGCTCGACATGAACGGCTCGACTGCCTCGATCACATCCTGCAAGTCCGGGATACGCCCAAATTCATCCAGCACGATATGCCCCGTCCAGCCGACCGCCGTCGCGGGATTCGGCGCGCACACCCGCGACCGCGAGTAAGTCGTCTTGTCGTGCCACAGCTTCGTCTCCAGCTTCGAGTGCTCGAACAAATCCGCAATCGCATCCACATCCAGCCCGTCGCCATTGCTTTCGAGTGACTGCCCCGCCGCCCGCGCCTGAGCCTTCAGCATCCCGAGCATCTCAGCCCAGAGCTGCGCTTCCTTGCGGATATTTTCCGAGCCGAGCGCAATCGCCGCCGACACATAAAACACCGAGCAACCCGGCATCTCGCCCATCATCTTCAGCCCCCACGATCCCAGCGTGCGCGATTTCCCGAACTGCCGACGCCACAGCGCCACAGCCAGCCCATTATCGCACCAGAAAAAATCATCCTGGCCGGGACGAAATCCAATCAGCGGTGGTGCCTCCGTGCTCATGCCAGTGCCTCGAATTGCTTCCCGAAAAGCTCAGGGTCTCCCGCCCAAGTGCTACCCTTGCCGACGGCAACGATTTCCTGTTCGTCCGAAAAGACGATGAACATGGGCTCTTTCGGGCATTTCTCGTAGCCGAGAAACATCCACTGCGATTGCGGGGCTGGTAGTTGTGCGTTCATAAAAAAGATGCGAGGATGGATGGGAACTCCGGTGACGCACATCAACCGGTGGTTCCCCCTCCATCGCTCGCAAAAGGTTTCGGCGTCGCATCGGGCCGCTTGCCAAACATCCGTTCCATCAGCGCCTTCATCTTGACCGGCTCCGAGGCCGAGCTGGTCGCGATGCGGCGGGCTTCCTCGTCGGCAGCCCACTTAATAAAGACTTCGCAGTTCTTGCGGTTGTGCGCCTCCTCGGTCACCACGAGCTTGCGCTCGGCCTGCTCGATCTGGCGCTCCCGCTGTTCCAGCGCACGCTCGCGCTGCTTCACCGCCTCCGCGCCCGAGTCCGCCACGCGCGCCTTGGCCCGCGATGTTTCGAGCTGCGCCATCGTCGAGATGACGTTCAAAAACTTCTCAGGCTTTTCCGCGAGCAAGCCCTTCAGCGTGTCGGCATCGAAGTCCTCAAGCACCGCCATCAGCGCCCCGCCCGCAAGCGCCGCCGGCAAGCCCAGCTCGCCCGCGCCCGCATCGCCGACCTTCCGGCAATACTCCGCGAGCTGCTTCGTCCGTTCGAGACGATCCAGCTTTTTCAGAAAATCCTGATACCCGCCCTTGCGCCAGTCGGATAAATTGTTCGCCGTGATCGGCTCCTCGCCGAATTGCTCATCGAGCACGGCCAGCACTTCCGGCAACCCATTCAGCCAGGGCAGCAGTTGCGGCCCGCGCTGCCCGTCGTGCAGCCGACGGCAAAGCTCCTCGCGAATCGAGGCCGGCAGAGAAGCAATCTTCCCGCGTCGTGTTGGTGCCTCGTCACTCATGCGAACACATCCTTTCCGACGCCCTGACGAAACCGCAGCTCGGCGAGCATGTGGGCCACGCTCAGCAACGACGCCCACGTAGGACGCAGTTGAAAATGCGGCTGATCCTCGATGGTCTTCCAGTTCCCGCCCCATTCGAGGCCGAGGCCCGCGCCCAGCGAGCCAACGACTTTATAAAGTGGCGACTCTTCGAGGTAGCTGCCCCGCGCGTCGAAAACGCCGATGTCGAAAGCGATGCCGAAGTTGTGGTTCGAGTATCCCGCCCGCGCATTAGTCACGACCGACCCCGGCTTTGTCCGCCCCTTCGCATAAAGCGCATTCTGTTCGTCGTAGGTGCGCGTCCCGCTGATGACCTTGATCGCAATGCCCTGCTGCGCCGCCGCCTGAATAAGCGCCCGAGCGTAGTCCTGCACTTTCGGGTGCAGTGTCGCAATGTTCGTCGCACTCCGGGCGTCCACTCCCACGGCAGGCACCGCGCGGCTCGTGCCGAAGATGTGCCCATGAATCGCCGCCCAAGTCTGCGGTCCGGCCTTGCCGTCGGCTGTGCAGCCGAGGCGCGCCTGCACCTCGCGAATCATCAGGTCAAGGTTCACTTCCGGTAGCCCTCCTGGTTGAGGTAATAATTCGCGGCCATCTGCATCGCGATCACCGCCGCCTGTTCGCCGATACGCCGCGCCGTGGCCCGCCGCGCCGCGTGCTCCTCGGGCGACACAGACGCGCAGCCAGAAAAAAGAAGACTCGCACAAAGGCACGAAGGCACAAAGAAACAAAGGGGATGCCTACCCTCCTTTGCGCCTTTGCGCCTTTGTGCGAGAAATGAGCGGATCGTTTTCATCGGCTAGAAAGGCACCGGGTTGAGGTCGCGGAGGATCTGTTCAAAAGTCGCCAGTTCGTTTTCGGGCTGCCAGTAGCCCGTGTGCCCACCGGGAAACCACCGCGTAAAAAAGCCATTGCCCGGCTCCTCGTCGCGCCGCGTCGTGTGCAGATTCCAATAGCCATCATCCACGCCGCCGAAGCGGAACCCGACCCGACCCAGATGCCCGTAAGGCCAGGTCACCCTGAACCGCAGCGCAAGATCCGTTTCCGAACAATACGCAAACGCCCGTTTCAAAAACCCAGTCTGGTGCAATTCATAAAGCCCGCTGCGCCCGATGTCGCACGAGATCGCCGCGCCGACAAAAATCGCCGTGTTCGTTTTATAGCCGCGTTTCGCCAGAATCTTCATCGCCTTCACCGCGATGTCGGCCCCGTTCGAGTGCGTGACAAAGTTCAGCTCCGCGCCGTCCTGGGCAAACACTTCCAAGTCATTCGCCAGCGCCAGTGCCAGACGGCGGTTTTTGAAAAACACATTCCAAAGCGGAAACGGCCCCGCTGCATAGCGGCGAGTGACAGACGCAAACGAAGTCGGCTTTTTCCAAAGCCACTCAGCCAGCCGCTCTGGCCACCCCGGCGTCGTCTGCCGCGCGAGGATGCCATGAATGAGCACAAGCAGCGGACGCCGTTTGCCATTTGCCATTTGCCCCTGGTCATCTACCGCCCCCTTCACGCCTGCCCCCTTTCATGCGCGAGCACGCCCGCGCTCGTCGCCTGCCAGCTCAGCGTCGAGCCGAGTGCATCCGGTGCACTATCAGCAAACCCCAGACCCTTCAAAAATTCCAGCGCAGACACGATCTCCGCATCCGTAAATTCCGCAGCCTCCTCGCGGACCAGCCCCCGGCGAATCGCCTCGACCCGGAAAGCCAGCACCTGACGCGCCGCCAGATACCCCATCACCAGCCGACGGCATTCTTCCTTGTGCAGTTGTGCGTTTTTGTCGCCCATAAAAACTACCTCCGCTCCTTATTGAGCTGACCCTCGATCCGACCGAGCGCCCGCTCCATTTCCTGCGCGTGCTCCTGGAAAGTCGCCGACTGCTTATCCAGCTTGGAAAACACCGCCCGCATCTGCGCCCCGATTTCATCCAACGAGATTTTGTAGCGCGCTTCCAGTCGTCCTTCCGCCGCCGCCAGTTCCGACTTCGTCGCAAACACCTCGTCGTGCGTCGGCCTCCGGCGAAGATTCGCCCAGATTGAAACTGCCGCTGCCGCCGTGCCAATCACGCCCGCTCCAATCAGCACCCACATGCCGACGCCAAGCAG
Source organism: Chthoniobacteraceae bacterium (assembly GCA_947476045.1). Taxonomy (GTDB): domain Bacteria; phylum Verrucomicrobiota; class Verrucomicrobiia; order Chthoniobacterales; family Chthoniobacteraceae; genus SXWH01. The sequence continues at coordinate 29,788 of CANJNZ010000038.1, read as the reverse complement.
CGACTGCATTCGTTCAGGCAACGCAAAAACATCCGGCGAAACATCAGCGAGAAAGAAATCGGGCAACATTCCCCGACCTTTACCCCCTCGCGCGCCCGCCCGCTAATCGCCGTGCGCGGGCTGCAAAAAGCACCCGAGAAAGAGAGCTACCACAAACGCCCCTCAAATCAGTGGCTTCAAATATATCACCTTCGCGCCTTTGCCTTTTTCCGCGCCGCCGCATTCCGCTCCGCCGTCGTCTGATTCCGGCACACCCCACACGAGCCCTTGCCGCTCGTGCAAAATTCGCACTTCGAGCAATCCTTACAAGCCGTGCACGGGTCCGCCCCCTTGCAAGTCCCCGCCACCGCCGACGGCATCCCCGACCATATCGCCGCCGCCAACAAAATGGTGCGCAGGAAGGTCATTTTCCCTGCATCGCGGCCAAGTCCTCGGTCTTAGGATTCACCTCAGCCCATGCGTCCTCTCCATTGCTGAGCACGTTGAAACGATGCAGCGCCTCAGTGTCGAAATCGCGCCGTTGCGAGCCAGTATAGGCATCGAGGTAAAAGCCCTTGCTCTGCCCCGGCAAAAGGCGAATCCGAATATCGTCCGTCACGTTCGGCTTTCTCAACTCTGCGCCCAATCCGATCCTCACGATCCCATAAAACTCTTCCTTGCCTACGTTTCTGGCACTGAAAAAATACCGATACTGAATGGCTTCACCGCCAAAAATCCCCGCGCCAACTCTTCTTTTGACGATCTGGCTGAAAACCTCCAAATCTCCAACTCTGGCCGTGTTCACTTGGTCATCCATCAGCTTTTTCACATCGTCGGCCAAGGCCATCGGCCAATTGGGGCTGTCTAAACGCCAGGGGGATTCCCGTTTTAGCAGATCCAGCTCTGAAAAAAACCTTTTATGAAATTCTGATCCTTTTCTGGCGAGATCTGGAAATTTTGCAACCGCCCGCTTTTGTGACTGCTCAACAGTCTGGGCATCCGCGCCGACGGCGAGCAGCGCGGCAATAAAAAGGGTGAGCAGGGTTTTCATAGACTTGTTTTGATCAGTTGCACGACGGGATAAATCCACACCACGTCGCGTGCTTCGACGATGAGCGGCTGGTAAAATTGATTCATGCTGCGCAGCTCGTAGCGAGCAGGGGTGAGTCGCCGGAATTGTTTGCACACGATCCCGTCGCCACGGAGTTTCGCCACCACATATTTTTCGTTTGCGGGCTCGTCGCCCGGCGAGACGACTACGATGTCGCCCTCAGCGATCAGCGGCATCATCGAATCTCCCTTCACGAGGATCGCGATCGCCTTCGGATTATTCGTCGGCACGCTCACTACGTTATCCCAATCCACCACGTCTTCAAACGCCACGGCCTCGCCCGCCTGCGTCCATCCGACCAGCGGAACCTTGCGCACTTTCATCACACGGCCCTCGTTATCCGCCGGTGCCTTCGTGCGCAGGCCGCCCGCAACGCGAGACTGCTCGCGCACCCGTTCATATCGCTCGCCTAAAATCTCTTCGGCAACTCGCAGGCCGGCGTGTTCCAGTTCCTCGAATTTCGCAAAGCACGTAGGGGAAGGGCCGCGCCCGGCTTCGAGTTCCTTGTATTTCACCACGCCAATGCCAAGCACTCTCGCGGCCTCCTTTTCCTTCTGCCCAGTGCGCTTTCTCCATGCTTGCAGCCGGTGGCTGAAATCCTCGGAGACGATAGTGATGCTCGCGTCGGGAGCGGTTTCAATAATCTCAAAAAGCTTGCGCAGGCTCTCACTCGGCTCCCTTCCGCCCTCCATCATGCTCACATAGTTACGCGACACGCCGAGTTTGTCCGCCAATTCCTCCTGGCTGACACCGGTTCTTTCCCTGTAAACACGCAGGCGTTCGGAAAATTTTTCGGTCTTGCTCACTTTTTTGTTGCAATGCTCACACAGTTACGTAACAAGGTGAGCATCTGCTAATGAGTGACCGTAAAACAACGCCGGAAGGCACACAAGACAAATTTCGCGAGGAGGTAAAAATCTGCCTCCTACGTAGCGGAACGTCTATCACGGCACTCGCCCGGAAACTTCGTCGCCCACGTAACTCTGTGAGCATGGCCATCAATCGCGGGTGCTTCCCGAAAGTGCGCAAGCAGATCGTCTCCGCCCTCAAACTCGCCGCATGAAAAAGCTCGCCGCTGCCGCCCATCGTGAATTTGCCGCCCGCGCTCTCGCTGGCTCCGAGTCGCTCCCGCCTCTCGAACGCGCCGCGCTTTACGAAGTGGCGTCCGAAGTTCTTCGCCGTAGCGACCGCGCCGCCGCCGAGTTCGCAATGACCGCCGCGAAGGCCCTCCGCCTCGCCGAGGAACAACAGCTTCAACTTTTCACCGCCCTCAACCAATGACCGAATCTCCCAACTTCATCTGCTTTCTCGGCACGTTCAGCGCCCGCCGTCTTATGGATGGCGCAACGGGCGGCGTGTTTGTCGCAAAGCCATTCGACATGATGGAACTGGGCGAGATGCGCCAGTCGCCCAGCGTCGCCTGGGTCTGCCCCGTCGCTGCTCGTGATGAGGCCGACGCCGAGGCTCAAGCACTGAAGGCATGGAGAGCGGGCCTCGGGGAAATCACTTTCGGAGGCAAGGCCAAGGGCATCGCCCAGCCTCAACAAGGAACACCACAACAAGCGCCAGTAGGGGACACGGCCAGTAGCGGAAACGCGAAGGTAAAGTGCGCCGCCCCCGTCCCTGCCGGCCACCGATTTATGACAACCACCAACCTCAAACATCTGCCCACCACTGAACTCACCCTGCACGCCGCCGCCTCGCGCCTTCCGCGCATGGCCGACGATGCGCCGGAGTTCGCCGCCCTGCTCATCCACATCGCCGAGCACGGCATCACTGAGCCCATCAAGGTCAATCAGTTCCGCGTCGTCGTCGGCGTGGACACATGGGAGGCCGCGAAGCAGCTCGGCATCAAATCCGTGCCGTGCGTGGAAATCGGCCCCGATGAAATCTTCGGCCATCTCTCCGCCGCGCTGACTGCCCGCAAGCACTACACGAAAGGCCAGATCGCTTACCTCGCTTTGCCGCTCTTGGAGCCGCTGATGGATGCCGCCCGCCGCCGCCAGCTTGCGGCCCTCAAGCAGGGGTCAAAAGGGTCAAATCCCCGTAGTGCACTGAATGCACTACGGGAAAACGGCAACCCGGCACTGGCGAAATTTGCAATGGCGAAGACCGCCGAGCAGCTCGCCGAGGCGCTTGGGATTTCCCGCCGTCTGTTCTTTTTCGCTGCCGCAATCCACCGCGATTTCGCCGCCGACCCGAGCCTGCGCGCCCGCTTCGAGCCTGCCATTCTGGAGCAGGGCGAGGACGGCGCTCCTACGGGCCTCGGCGCGGTCGTCGCGGGCATCGCCGGGCACAAGGCCACGAAGGGCATCACGCCGCACCAACAGCCTGAGCTTCAGCTCTGGGGCGACAAGGTCAGCAAGTGGTTCGACCCGCGCAAGTGGGCGGGCTGGGACAAAATCACCCCCGAAACACAGCAGGCCGTCGCCGAGAAATTCGCCAGCGAACTGCTCGCCGCCACCCCGCCCGAGGTCATCGAGCGCATCGAACTCGCCGTCGCCCAGCGCCTCGGCGTCCGCAAGCCCGCCAACCTCAAAGTCGTCGCCTAATTTACACATGAAACCATTCCGCTCACTCATTCGCATTTCACTAGCGCTCGCCGCTTCCATTTACGGCTCGGCAACTTCTGGCTGCGTCGCGGCAGTTAAACCGGACGCTGCGGAAAGCCGCCCTCCATTCTGGTGGCTGCCGAAACACGACCGGGGCCGCGACGTGCCAAGGCCAGCCCACCGCTACTCCAAAGTTCGCGGCATCAAACTCAAAGCCAACCGCGCCCAGCGCGCCCAGCGCGCCCGTCTCGCCGAGGCATTCGCCTTCATGCGCTAAATGAACCAGATCCCGCCCATCACGCCGCCCGCTGGCATCCCGCAAGTCGTGCTTACGCACGGCAAGGCGGAATTTCGCTGCGGAAAAGCCCGCGTCACACAGCGATGGGCGGTGCTGCAATGGCGGCAGAATGCAACCCAGCCTTGGTCGGTAGGCAATCCGCACGGCTCCATGTTTTCACTCTCATGATCCGACCATCATCATTTTCGGCACACGCCGACTCACGCGTTCTGGGGGGAACAAAAGCGCCGTCCGCAGACGGGATCGAAAGTCTAGACACCTTCGATGAGGTTTCTGCGGACGGCGTCTTCCCCGCCGACGAAATTTCTCCCGCCGAATCCGAGGGCACCTGCACTGTCTCGCCGGGTGCGGACGGTTCGACACCAGCGGCGGGAGAGACCTTTGACCACTCGACCGACTTCCAGCTCGCCGAATGGCAGCGGCGTCAGGAACTCGTGCGGCATTGCCTCGAAATGCGCGTCGGAGAGCGCGGCGGCGCCACGCTGAACGCAGCCGCGCAGACGCTCGGCGAGCCGGTCGCGAATCTCTGCCGCTACATGAAGGCATTCCGCGAAGGCGGGGCCGAGGCGCTCAAGCCGAGCATCAGCACTGGACGCCCGATCAAATTCGTGCTTTCCCCCGACGAGAAAAACGCGCTGCGTCTCGAAAACCTCAAGCGCAATTCCTTCGCGCTCGCCGTCGAGTGGTTCCCGCGCAATGCCGCCTGCACCCCGGCGACCCGCGCCCTGATTTTGTCCGAGCTGGATCGCGCCGCCCGCGAGCGCCGCGTGCCGAGCTGGCCCGTGAGCCTGCGTCGTGCAGGTGCCATTTCCGATGAAGAGCGCGCGCTTTTCCGTGGCGAAAAGAGCTTTCAGAATGTCGAGCACGCCGAACGTCGCGGAATGTTCTACGTCGCCGAGGACGGCACCCGCGCCATGCTCGCGCCGAATACCGTGTGGGAGTCCGACGATATGTCGCTGAATGAGCCGTTCCGCTTCGGCGACCCCGAGACCGGCGCGCTGCGCATGGGCCGCCAGACGCTCAATACGATTGACGTGTTTTCCGCCTTCTGGCTCGCAGGCCAGCCGCTCGGAAGGCCGCGCGACGCCTACCGCGTCGAGGACATCGCCGACCACATGGCCGGTTGCCTCGAAGCGCACGGAATGCCGCTCGTGTGGCGCTTGGAGCGCGGCGTGTGGGAGAACGAATTTGTCAAAGGCGTCGCCATCGAAGGCCGCGAGAAACGGTGGGGCGGGCTGGACAAGCTCTTCCGCATTCAGTTCGTCTTCAAATCGCGCGGCAAGGGGCTGATCGAGTCGTCGTTCAATCTGCTGCAAGACATCATCGCCCACGAAAGCACGAGCATCGGTCGCAGTCGCGGCGAGTTCGAGCGTGCCACGTCTCTTTTCCTCAAGGCTCAAAAGGGCGACGCCGATGCCGCTGCGCATTTCTGGGACATCGCCACCGCTGCCGACGGACTCGTCGGGGCGATGATCGCTTTCAACCAGCGCCCGAAAAAACGCCGTGCCCACGGTCGCGCGCCCGTCGTGCCGTCTGACCTCTTTCAAACCGCCCCGCGCCGCGAGGTGCCCGCTGGCGAGCGATGGAGGCTCTGCCCCGTGAAGCGCGAGGCCACCGTGCGCCAGGGCCACATCGAGTGCGTCGTGGACCACTACCCGCTGCCCTTCCGCTTCCGCGTGAATGGCGCAGTCGCCGACCTCTACTTGCAGCACGGGCACCACATCTTGATCGCCTTTCATCCTGGACGCCCCGAGGAAGGCTGCCACGTCTTCAACGCCGAGGGCGAAAACGAGCGCAACCGCGACGGCTTCCGTTTCGGCGAGCACATGCTCACCGCCCCGCTCGCGATTGATACCCCGCAATTCAATCTCGCCCCGCACGAGCGCGAATTTCACGCACGGAAAAATGCGAACGCCGCCGTCCGCACGGAGTTCCGCGCGATCACCAAAGCCGGGACGCCCATCGTCCGCCGCACCGAGAGCCGCGACGGCTGGGGCAACCGGTCCGCCAATTTTGCCGCGTCCGCCGTCGAGGGCGGCCGCAACAGCGAGCCCAGTGAAGCGGCGGCGCGGCAAGCAACTCCACGCACCCCGCAGCGAACGCTCGACCCCGATGCCGACGCCGCCCGCATCGCCGCCCTCGAACGCGAGGACGCCGGCGAGCTGATGCCCATCTGATTTTCCCCAGCACAAAAAACGCACAACCATGAAAACACACACAAAGCTAATTACACCAAAACTCGCCGAAGAGATTCTGGCGAAGAATACAAACAACCGGCCCATAAATAACGCCAAGGTGGCAGAATATACCAAGGCAATGCGAGAGGGCGAGTGGATGCAGAATGGCGACACCATTTGCCTAAGCACGGAAAGACTGATTGACGGCCAGCACCGGCTGCACGCGATCATCAGATCGGGAGTGCCGATAGAATGTATAATTGTAGATGACTTGGACCCGGAGGTGATCCGCACAAAGGGGATCGGTAAGAAGTGGAACGGGGCGGACATTCTGGCGTTCAAGGGTTACAAGCAGTGCAAGGCCACCGCCGCAGCACTGCAACAGGTCGATCTTTACCTAACTGGACGGGTCGGGAAGCACGTTACATACAGCAACAACCAAATAGTCGAACTGGCCGAAAAACACCCGGGCATTCGAGACTCCGTGCTACTTTGCGGCGATACCAGGAGGCTGATCTCAAGGGCATACCTCACGGCGTATCATTACTTGTTCTCCAAAAAAGACGCCTCCGCTGCGAATAAATTTGTAGATAAGCTACTCACGGGGGTGGGGCTAAACGAGGGCGACCCGATATACCTTTTGCGCGAGCGATTGCTGACCAACTCACTGGCGAAAGCTAAAGTCACCGATGATTATCTAGCCGCCATCCTGATCAAGGCATGGAATTTCAGTCGGGCGGGAAAAACAATCAAGAGCCTGCGCTTCCGAGAGGTCGGAGAAAACCCCGAGGCTTTCCCTGTAATTGCCTAAACCCCATGAACCACACACCACAATTCGCCGAACTCCGGCAAATCCTCGACCAAGCCGAGGAACTCGACCGCGAAGGCTTCAACGCCTACGTCGCGCTCAAGCTCGCGCAACTCGCCACCACCGCCAGCGACCTCGCCAGCCACATCGGCTCGCACGCCCTGGCGCAGCTCAATCAGCCGCCCGTGCCGTCCGTCGGCAACGTCATCGGCTTCACCGCCGAGCCCTGCCACGGCTCGGAAGTCCCGCAACCCGACGACGGCATCGTCAAAGTGGAGGCTTGCAGCTAACATGGCTCCCGAACTTTACGAAACGATGGAGGCCAAGCGCCTCGTCGCCCTGGCTCGCAAGATCCAAGAGTGGCAAAAGGCCAAGCAGCTCAGCACCGAGGGGCTCGTCAAGCAGGTCCCGCAAGTCGGCAGCTCGAAAACCTTCACGCGCATCCTGGTCGAGGACCTCAAGGAACTCGATCTCGAAAAGCAGCTCGCGAACTACGAAGCCGCCGTCGCGTGGATCGAATCCATCGGCGACGAGAAAGCCGAGGAAGAGGAACTTTACGACGACCTCGGCCCGGCCCTCGCGCTCAAGCGCGCCTTTCTCGAAACGAAAAAGGAGAACGGCAACGCCCGCGTGATCTTCGTCCTCGGCCCGTCGGGCAGCGGCAAGACCAGCGCCCGTCGCACGCTCTGCACCCGCTACGGCTCGCGGCTCGCCCTCGTCGAGGCCAACGTCGCGTGGAACGATTCACCCGGTGCGATGCTCGGCGAAATCCTGCGCTGCCTCGGCGTGCGCAACGTGCCCACGATGGGCGTCGAGCGCCTGCACAAAGTCACCGAGCTGCTCAACGACACCCGCCGCTGTCTCATCATCGAGGAAGGCCATCACCTCGGGCCGAAGTGCCTGAACCTCGTCAAGACGCTCGTCAACGAAACGCCCGGCGAGTTCATCATCATCGCGATCGATACGCTCTGGGCCAAGCTGGAGACCAAAGCCTACGAAGAGGCCAAGCAGCTCACCGGTAATCGCCTCGCCGACCGCGTCAACCTCGGCAAGGAAATGCGCCCGCGCGACGTGCGGCTACTCGTCGAGCGCCGCACCGGCCTCACCGATGAAAAGCTGCGCGACCTCGTGACCAACGCGATCCTGCACCACGCGCCGAAATATGGCCGCTTTGCATTCGTCCGCGATGTGCTTTCCCGCGTCGCAGAAAAAGCGAAAGACAAACACTCACCCGCCGCGCTCACCCAGGAGCTATTCAGCGCCGCCATTCAAGAGGAGGTCGCATCCCGATGAACAAGATCAACGGCAAAAAAGCCCACGGCGCGACCGAGTTCGTGAAGCTCAGCTCCGCGCGCAACAACACCGGAGTCGTCGGCATCACCGAGACGATCTACTGCCCGTCGGACCGCAAGCCCGTCCGCGTCTTCGTCGTCACGCCACACCAGCGCCGGTTCAACATCGAGCGCCTTGGCCGCGACGAAGCATTCGCCCGCGCCATGCAACTGCGCGCCAGCCACGAGGCCCTCGTGCTACCCCGCCAGCTCGCGATGCCCCGCACCCGCTTGCAGCGAAAGGAGGCCAGCCGTGGCTAACCCGCTCACCAACGCCGATGTCACATCCGACATGCGGTTCCGACACGCCGGGCAATGGCGCGCTTACTACATCGCGGCGATCCCCGGCTCCATCGCGATGGCAACCGCCGAAACTGCCCACCTTATCGGCAGAAATTCAGCGGATGTCGCCGACGTATGCCTCGCGGAAGAACTCAACCGCATCCCCCGCCTCCAATTCCTAGAAGACAAAACACCAACAGAAAATACACATGGCCACTAAACTCAAGATCCTTAAACCCGTCCTCAAGTCCCGCGCCGAAGTCGAGCGCGTCGTCAACGAAACCGTCGCCGCGCAAATCCGCCGCGAAGCCCTCGTCGCCAAGCGCGACGCCGAGCTGCTTGCCGTGAACAAAAAACACGGCACTGAAATTGACGAACTCGGCGAGGAGATGGAAACCAACCTGACGCTGCTCGAACAATGGGCCGACGCGAACGAAGTCGAATTTGGCGATGCTCGCTCGCTCGTCATCAACACTCACCGCATCGGCTACCGTTACGGAAACCCGACTGTGAAACCCGCCGGCAAGCTCACCTTCAAGGCCGTCATTAAGACCATCAAGGACATCGGCGGCGACCTCGCGAAGAAATTCCTCCGGGTAAAAACCGAACTCGATAAGGAGACCGTGCTCGCCACGGGCCGTCTGCTCGAAAGCCCCGACGACGACACCCGCGCGACCGCCGCTGCCGAGCTGGAAACCATCGGCTGCGAGATCGCGCAGAGCGAGACCTTCTACCTCGACCCCGCCCGCGAAGGACAGGCCGACACCACCATCGCCACCAAAGTCGCCTAAGCCATGATCCGCGTTTTCAACAGCCTGCCCATCCGCCGCACCCGCCGCACGCACAGCCTGCACGGCGGCGGGCGTGCCGCGTGGTGGCTGCGGCAGCTCGGCTACCTCGCGGCGGGCATAGCGCTCGCCCTCGTCGGCTGGCTCTTTTTCACCCTCGTCTTCTCGCTCTAAAGCCATGCGCTACACGCTCAACACTCGCACCGCATTCCGCAGCACGGCAGCCGCGCCTGCACCGCGCCCGCTGCCACCGCAGCGCCTCGGCGGGCCGTTGAGCAATCAGCAAAAAGCGCAGCTCTGCATCCTCAGCGACGAGGCTTGGGACAAACAGGGCGGCATGGATTCCGCGTGCGACAAAAGCGAGTTTCGCCACGAGCAGGTGAAAGTGGCCACCGGCAAGCCCGGCCTCACCGCCTGCGTGCAGGATGACTACAAGCTGCTGCTCGCCCACTTCCTCGGCCTCGTCGGCGAAAGCGGCCGCGCCTTCAAAGCCCAGCTCGACCACGGCACCGAGCCGAAACGCCTGGCGATGTTCAAACTTCGCGAAGCCCTCAGAAACGCCCGCCTCCCGGAAGCCTACGCCGCCGCAATCTGCAAACGCCAGTTCCGCTGCGCCCTCGCCGACGCGACCGCAAAGCAGCTCTGGAATCTCACCTTCACGATCAACAATCGCGGCACCGCGAAACGGAGGAATGCAGCATGAAGCCGACGAAAATCGAATACGATCTTGGCCAGACCATTTACGGCCAGCCGCTTCGTCTAGTGCGTGGGATGGACAGCGCAGGCAACGCCGTCTGGACGCTCCATCGCGACCAGGGCGACCAGCGCGACGACTCCACTTTCATCACCGGGCTCAATACGGAGCACATTCTCAAAATGACGGAGGCCGCGAAATCTCTCCGATGAAGCCCATAGACTACCGCGACGAAACTTGGGAATCGCTGCAAGAGCGGCTGCACGCCGACTTGCTCCGTGCGCTCAACGGCTGGCGCAATCACGGCCCCGGCACGACTCGCGAAGTCGCGCAGCGCAGCGGCATGGACCTGCTCACCTTCCGCCCGCGCACCACCGACCTCTGCCACCTCGGCCTCGTGTCGCTCGTGGATGACTCCACGCCCGCCCGCGAAGGCCGCTACCGCGCACTCGCTGACGACGAGGCCCGCGACCTCTTCGCCGAACGCCAGCGCGCCGCCCGCGCCCCGCTTTGCCAGCCAGAACTCAAACTCGCCACCGCCTGAACATGCCCGCCGCACTCGCACCATCCACAGCCCAGACGCTCACCAACGCCGTGATCGTCCTGCCCGAAAAACGCGCCATCCGCGTCGCGCCCGATGCCGTCACGCGCAAAGTCGTGGACGCCCCGCGCGATCTCATCCCCATGATCGGCATCTGCGACTGGCAGCCCGCCGGCGACGGCACCTACAAGCCCATCGTCCGCATCCACGAGCGAAACATGCGCATCAGCGAAGCCGCCCGCATCCTCGACGTGGATTACTGGGTGCTCCGCCGCCTGCTCACCGCGAAATTCATCACTGGCAGCCAGCCCACGCCGTCGTGCTGGCTCATCAACCTGCACAGCTACTTCGATCACCTCGCCGCCGTGCAGGCCGACCCCGAGTTCTGGAACGAAGCCCGCCGCGCCCGCTACTCCGCCGCACTATAATTGATCCGATGAAAGCCTTTGCCCGTTCCATCAAAGCAACATGCCCGTGGTGCCGCATCGTGCATAAAGCGCGCATCACGCCCGGCGGACGCACACTTTACTTTTGCCCGACGCCGAAGCCAGGCGAAGTCACGATTCGGAAAGGGTCAAATATGCCCGTGGCCGAAATCGCCGCGCCATCGCCGCGCGCGACGAAAGAAAACGCAACGGCACTATCGGCGAGACTCGGCGAGAGCCGGGATTTTTCGCACGTCTTGCTCACTCACGGAGTGGGCGGCGAGAAAACTAAACCGAAGGAATAGAATATGGCTAAACGAAAATCTACCTCTACGACCAAGAAGCCCGCTCCGTTGAGTGCAGCAAATTGTTCTGCCCTCGAGTGTAATGTCACGGCTCTTGTGTCGCGATTCTCTCGCGCTGCGTCCCTGTCCAAGGAAAACCACGTTCCGCTCTGGCCCTTCTGCGATCATCGCCCGTATGCCGACGATCCGCGAGGCTCGCTGTTCACGCTCGAACAAGGTTGGTCATTGCTGGGATGGTGTAAAGCTCCGTTCAGTAGCTCGCGAGGCTACAATGACGCGCTCGTCATGGAGTATGACGCGAAGGCTGCTGACCCTCGCGAGAACAGTTGCAGGGAGTCTGGCACATACTGGATTCACTGCCGACTGGAGGCGATGAACTTCAGGCAGAACGCCGCGGATCAGGCGACGGCGAGCGAATGACTTTATGAAACACGAACCACTACCTTTGAGCCGTTGCCTGCATCCCGCTGGTTCTGGCTTCAGCGTCCACATCTCCGGCCTCAATGACGTGACGCCCGAGTTCGCGGAAGCGATGGGCCGAATGGTCGAATGCGCAAAGAACTATATGACGAAACTCCAAGCTCCAAGCGAAGAAGGCTGGTTCTGGGCAAAAGGGAAACTCGGCTGGACGTGTGTAAAAGTGCGAGAAGTGGCAGGCCGCTGGATGGGGCTGAATCCATACACTGGCACTGAGCACGATCTCCATTTCCCAAATGACGACCACTGGGATGGGATCGAATGGCACGGCCCCGCGCTTCCTCCCGATAGCCAGAACAGTTAATTCAACCAACCGAGTCGCTATAAATTATGAGCCTCACGATCAAATTCAAGGAAGCAGCCATTATGCAGAGCCTGGGGAAAAGCACGGTGGGAAACTATGCTTTCTGGCATCGCAAGTTCTACGCTTTTGCCAAAGTCCCGGCTTCCCAATGGAGCGGCGAATCTGTGAGGGGCTTTATGGTTCTACTGCACGATCAGAATTATTCCGCCGTCTCGCGAAAGCAGGCGCTTTGCGCTATTAAATTTGTCTTCGACCATGTTCTCCGGCGCGAGATGGGTCATTTGAATCTGCCGCCGATGCCAAAAGTCCGCCAGACGTTGCGCACGATCCCGACACGCGAGGAAATCGGACGTATCTTCGCGGGAATGAGCGGACAGGCCAGGATGATGGCAGCGCTGATGTATGGCGGCGGTCTGCGCGTCAATGAGTGCACCTGCCTGCGGGTGCAGGATGTGGATATAGATGCACTCACGATCCGCGTTTGGGATGGAAAGGGAAATAAATGCCGCATGACACTGCTGCCGCAATTACTGGTTCCGGCGATGCGCAGGCACATTGCATGGGTGAAATCCGTTCACGACATGGACACGGCCGCTGGTGCCGGGCTGGTGGAATTACCAGGCCGCCTCGCCGTGAAATACAAATCCGCAAACCGCGAGTTCCGCTGGCAATGGTTATTCCCATCGTCTGTCCAGCGCGGGCAATACCGATGGCACGCGACGGATGAAATGATCGGGAAACAGATGCGCGCAGCATCCAGGGCAGCGGGGATCATCAAGCGCATCACTCCTCATACATTGAGGCATGGTTTCGCCACGCACGCGATGCGGGCCGGCAATGACATCAAGACCGTGCAGGAACTGCTCGGCCACGAAGACCTGAACACCACAGCAATTTATTTGCACGCGGACGCGGCGCGAGGAATCAGCCCGCTCGACTACGCGCCGGATCGCCACTCACTCGCTCTTTAAGATGGCCACTTTTCTTTTCGCACCCACGCCGCATGAGGAGGCCGCTGCTTTTCTACGCAACAAGCCCGCCGTCTCGCGTGCTGTGTTCGACAAGCTCGTGCCGGAGCTGAAGGCGCGGGCGTTCACGATTGCCGGCATCGAGGGGCTGGGTGTGCTCACCTCGGTGCGCGACACGATTGCGACACTACCCGAGGGCGGCGACTGGGAGACGCTCAAAAAACAAATCGTCTCCGACATCGATCCATTCTTTGTGGACCCGGAGGCCGACGCGGAGACGCAGGGCAAACAGCGCTACGCCGCCGAGCGCCGCGCCGAGCTGCTGCTGCGCACGCACGGCCAGCAAGCCTACGCCGCCGCCGCATGGCGCGAGGCCGACGAACAGCGCGACCTTTTCCCGTTCTGGAAATATCAGACCCTAGGCGACGGCAACGTCCGCCCCTCGCACGCCGCGCTCGACGGCATCGTGCTCCCACACGACGATCCTTTCTGGGCCACGCACACGCCGCCGTGGGACTGGGGCTGCCGCTGCCAGTTCATCCCGCTCAGCGACGCCGATGTCGCCGAGATCCAAGACGCAGATCGCGGCAAGCCGCCCGAGCAGCGCAGCATCCTCGGCGAGGGCGACCGCAAAAAGCTCAACGACGAGCGGGTGATCTACCGCCCGTCGAACCTCGCCACCGGCACCGGGCATCCCGTGCCCTACAGCGTCGCCAGCCCCGCCGAACGCGGCAAGCCCAACGCCTACACCTTCCGCCCCGGCGATCTCCGCCTCGACGCCGCCGCCATCCAATCCCGCCACGACCCAAAGGACTGGGCGCTATTTGAAAAGTGGGCGAAAAAGCAACAACTCCCCGATCAAAAGCTCACCGTGTGGGAATGGATGAATGGCACCAAGGTCCTGCCACCGGATGCCTCGCCTGTATTACCGCCAGTCGCCGCGAAAACATGGGCGGAAACATTATCGAACCTAGGACTAGGTGCCGCCGCATGGACTGCCACCGATGCGGGAAAGTTAATCGCCGCACTTGCAAAGCCAGGAGCCGTAAAGGTCACGGAAAAAATCACTGGCTTTTCTGGCGCAGACAAGTCGGGCGAGTTCAGCGCGGCAACGCTCCGCAGCCACGCGCAGGATTTTCTCACTATGCTGCCGACGGACATCGCGCGGGATCTGCCTGCATTTAATATGGAGATCGTCAACAAGTCGGGATTCCTCGGAGAATACGAGCCTGGGGCGAAAACACTGCGACTTTCCAAGTCAGCCTTAAAGATGGATGCAGACCCGCTCCGGGCGCGCGAAACACTTTTCCATGAGATGACGCACTGGCTACATCTACATGGGCCAGCCGAATGGCGAGCCAACCTCAAAGCGCATTTCGATAAACGCACCGCCGGCGAAAAAATCGTGCAGCTCGTTCCATATAGAGGGAGCGGAAAGCGCGATAAATGGTATGACGCTTACGCGGGCCGCATTTACGATGGCAACAAACTGCTAGGCTCGGATGCTAAGCCATCTGACGGCCTCGAACTCCCGACCCGGCATCTGCAACTGCTAGCCAATCCCGCGAAGCTGGCGCGCCAGACAGATCCCACGCTCAATCCGCACGCTGCTGAGTTTATTGAATCTCTCGGCGAAGTGCTTTCCATTCTCCTATGAAAAAGATCACCGCTATATTCAAATGGCCGGAGTTGACGCCCATAATTACCTGCGAGGCTCAATTCGCAACGCTCCCAGGTAGCGCTTCGGCGCAATGGTATATCTCGCGCAGCGCGCCGAAATCGCCAGAGCCGGTTCCACAGATTGTCTATGCTGAGACTTTCGAGCGCGAGATGCGCGCCATCGCCTCCGGTATTGGCGCCGCCGTTGAGTTTGAAGAAGAGGGCGAGTGGATTGAACTTTCCGAATGAACGCCATCGCCGAACCAACTGCGACCGAGCCGAAGCGATTCCCGCGTGCAGTGGCCATTGAAGTGGCTGAGGAGCTGCACGGGCTGCTCGCGGAGTGGTGCGAGAAAACGGCGACGGGGCCGCGCATTGCCATCGTGGGCAGCGTGCGGCGGGGCAAGCCGCTCGTGAAAGACTTGGAGCTGCTTTACATCCCGGAGCTGGTCCTCGAACCCGACCCGACGAGTTTGTTTGGAGAAGAGCGCAAGGTGAGCGCAATCAATGTGGCTCTCGATTGGCTGGTCAGCAACGGCACGCTCGCCAAGCGACTCAAGTGCGACGGCACGGCGACGTGGGGAGAATCCATTCGCCTGGCTGTGCACGTCCGCACCGGGCTGCCCGTGGATTTCTTCGCCGCCACGATGGAGAATTGGTGGAACCAACTCGTGTGCCGGACCGGCGGCAAGGACAGTAACACGGCTATCTGCAACGCCGCCATCGAGCGCAATTTGAAATGGAGCCCGACCAGCGCCGGCTTTCTCAATCCGCGCACCGGCCAGCTTTCGCGCACCGTTCGCTGCGAACGCGACGCATTCGAGATCGTCGGACTGCCTTACTTAGAACCGCATCAACGCCCATGAAAGCCGCCGACGAAACACCACCGACCGGCGCGCAGGTGCTGGCTGTATTTGCGGAGCTGACGGGCATCGAGTTTCGTCGCCCGTCGGATCAGGTGCTTCGGCAGGCCACGATTTTCGGCGAGACTTACACGTTCGCGGAGATGGAGGCGGTCATCGAGTTCATGCGCTGGCAGATTCGTGCGGAGAAATGCAGCTACAACGAAGCGTCCTTTGGCTGGCGGCGACTGATGGGCGACCACGGCGCGAGCGACGAATGGCAGACCTTTGACGAACGCCTCGGCCTCGCTCGGGA
This sequence comes from Chthoniobacteraceae bacterium, assembly GCA_947476045.1. Classification (GTDB taxonomy): domain Bacteria; phylum Verrucomicrobiota; class Verrucomicrobiia; order Chthoniobacterales; family Chthoniobacteraceae; genus SXWH01. Next base: position 13,931 of record CANJNZ010000038.1, on the reverse strand, counting down.
GGCGGTGAAGCGCAAAGCGTGGCACCCAAAGCTGCGGTTTCACAACAACGAACGCCGCGCAGTCGCGGAGCCAGCGCCGCAGACCGGCGGGCAGCCCGCGAAGGCCGAGTGGAATGAGACAGCCGAGGCCCGCGCTGCGCGGCTCAAGGCGATGGAGGAATTTAAAAGGACCGTTAACCGATGAATACATCCGAAGAGCGAGCCATCATCGAAGCGTGCAGCGCGGAGCTGGCGACGCAGCTTAGCCTCGACGAGGCAAAGGTGCTCGCAGCAGCTCTGGCTTTCCATGTGGCAGCAGGCGAGGGCATCGTCGCGGAAATCGCCCGCCTCGCCGGACCGAATCCCGGTCCCGTCGCTGCGCGGATGAAGCAGCTCGTCGAGATGGGCAACGGCTACCACCGCACCACCCGCGACGGCCTGCGCGCCGCGCTCAAGACAATCCGCGCACGGAAGCTCGCCAAAAAGGAGGCACCCGATGCCCGCTAAAAAGCCGCTCTTCATTCCGCTGAAGGCCAAATTCTTCGACGCCTTCGAGCGTGGGGAAAAAGACACTGAGTATCGCCTTCGCGGCCCGCGCTGGAATGCGGAGACTTGTCGCATCGGAAGGCGAGTCGTGCTTTCGCGCGGCTATGGAAAGCAGCGCAGACTTACCGGCGTGATTGCCAGTTTCCACTACGACACGCTGCCTGCGCGCAACATCCCAAGCTGGACGGAATGCTACGACCAGCGCGCTGGAGACGCCGCGTGCATCCGCATCGCTTTGGATCAACGCACCACGCGCGGCACTCTCGAACTCGCACGCGATGCGACGGATAACCTCCTGAAAAACGGGGCGCTCTGCCCAAATGACACGGATGGCGACGGCGATTGTGGTCGCCCGCTATGCCCGGTCTGCGGGACAAATCCATTATGAGCCTCTCCATCCGCATCGAATACGACTCGATCACGCCGGACTTGAAGGCCAAGGCGGCGACGTGTGCGAATCCCTCGCCGATCTGGCGGGCGGTGGGGACGCAGGTCGTGTCGCTGACGAAGCGCAGTTTTCGCGAGCCTTCGCTGCGCATCACATCGTGGAAGGAAAAGCGCGACGGCTCGGCGTCGAACTTGATTCAAAAGGGGATGCTCATGTCGAGCATCCGGATCGTGAGCGTCACGGCGGATTCCGTGACCGTGGGCAGCGACCGCAAATACGCGGCGATTCACCAGCTCGGCGGGATCATCAAGGCGAAGGGGAAGGGGCTTTCCTTCACCGTCGGCGGAAAGCATTTCATCGTGAAGCAGGTGAAAATTCCGGCGCGTCCTTTTTTCCCGTTCACGCCCGACGGCGCGGTCGCTGCGAAGCACGAAGCGAAGATCGGAGCCATCGTGGACAAGGCCGTCGCGAAGGAACTGGGCGCGAAATAGCGGAGACGCACACCCTTTTTGCACGCCGCGCACGCCGATTAGCGGGATTTTAAAAAAGCGCATATCAACGCGCTCGTGCCGGAACTCACCAAACTCATCCTCTGCGACTCGCAGCCCATCAACCTCGATGCGGCCAGCAAGACTTTGCCGTCCCGCTTGAAGATTATGAACTGGGGAGTGAATGACGGCGCGAAGGGCAAGTTCATCATCAACGCCGCCGGCGCGCAGCAATTCGCCGCCAATCAAAAGGCGAGCAACTTCGACCGCGTCGCTTTCGATTTCGAGCACAACACCGTGAAAGGCTCGACCGCTTACAAAGGCGAGCCTTGCGAAGTCGCCGGGCACGGCACGCCGGAGATCGTGGATGGCGAGGGGCTTTTCCTGAATAACATCGAGTGGACCGCCGAGGGTCAGAAGTTCGTCGGCGGCCGCCACTATATTGACGCCAGCCCGTCGGTCATCACGAACGGCGCGGGCGAGGTCATCTTTCTCCACAGCGTCGCGGCCTGCCGCCAGGGCGCGCTCGTGGGCAGCGAGCTGAAGCTCAACTCCGCAGACTTTCCGAACCTCAAACTCAACAACTCAACTATGAACTACAAAGACATCATCCTCAAGCTGCTCAAGCTGCCCGCCACCGCCACCGACGAAGAGATCACCGCCGCACTCGATGCCGCGATGAAAACGGAAGTCGAAACCCTTTCCGCCGACAGCAAGTGCGAACTGCTCAAGCAGATCAAAACCCTCACCGCCACGGTGGACACGCTGGTCGCCGGACAGAAGACGCTCGAAACGAAAGTCACCACCGACGAGCGCACGCTCATCCTCAACAGCGCTGCTGCCGAGGGCAAGGTGGTGCCGAAGGAACTCACCGAGGGCGACAGCGCGCTCGACATCAAGCAGCTCAAGACGCTCGTCGCCGCGCTGCCAGTCACCGTGCCGCTCGAACGCCGCACGCCAGCCCAGACCCCGCACAGTGCACCCGGTGCACTCACCACCCTTTCCGCCGAAGAGGCTGTCCGCAAGCAACTCGGGATCACCGAGGAAGAGTGGAAGAAAATCGCCTGAGCCTCTCCGCTAATTTCACCACACGAAACCCAACACCATATAAAACACCATGTCCGCCGCAACCGCCGCCATTGACACGCCCGAACGCTCGGGCTCCGTATTTAACTACCCGCTCGCAGCCGCGACGGTCATCTACCAGGGCACGCTCGTCGCGCTCGACGCCAGCGGCAACGCCGTTGCTGCGTCCGACGCCGCTGCGCTCCGCGTGGTGGGCCGCGCCGAGGAAACCGTGGATAACTCAGACGGCTCCGCAGGTGACCTGACCATCAACGCCAAACGCGGCGTGTTTAAATATGCGAATAGCGGCACAAACGCCGTGGACGCTGATGACAAAGGCAAGGTCTGCTTTGTCGAAGACGACAACACCGTCGCCGAGACCAGCACGCACAAGTGCAAAGCGGGCCGCGTGCTCGATGTCGAAAGCGACGGCGTATGGGTGGATGTCGGCGCAACCGCCGAAGCGACTCAAGTCGTCACAGACGGCACCACCAACGGAACGGCGGGAGCCGCCGCCGACCTCACCGCGCTCAAGGCCGAGACCGAGCTAATCGGCGACCTCGCCCGTGCGATGTTCACCGCGCTCCGCACGGTGGGAATCCTCAAGTAACCAGCAAGCCACTCATCCAACACACACCATGATCATCAATTCTGAAACCATCAAAGCCCTGAACAAGGGTTTCCAAGCCCGCTTCCTTGGCGCAGTCGGCAAAGTCAACCGCGATGCTGAGAAGCTCGCGATGAAAACGACCAGCTCGCAGGCCGCTGAGGTCTATGGCGACATCGCCTTTTTCCCGGCAATGCGCAAGCTCGTCGGCGAGGCTGTCGTCAAAAACCTGAAGGAAGTCGCACACACGGTGCCGAACGAAGAGTTCGAGGCCACCGTCCGTGTCAAGCAGGCGGACATCGAGCGCGACGCGCTGGGTATCTACACGCCGAAAATTCAGGGTCTCGGCAACACTGGCGCAAAGCTCCCCTCGCGACTCATTGCAGATTTGCTGATGGGCGGCTTCGTGGGTAAGGACTACACTGGCACGGCATTCTTCGCCGCGAACAAAAAGCATTTCCCCGGCGGCAAGAAAACCTTCACCAACCTCGGCACGAAAAAGCTCAGCGCGGCGAATTACCAGATCGCCCGCGAGGCTATTCGCAGCGTGCTCGACGAAGACGGCAACCCGCTCGAACTTGGCGACCAGCTCGCGCTTGTAGTATCACCCGCCTACGAGGCAACCGGTCGCGCTATTCTCGTTTCCGAAAAAGTGAATGGCGGCGATGACAACGTCAACAAAGGCACTGCCGAGCTGATCGTTCTGCCTCGCCTTGCAGCGGCTGAGGATAACTGGTTCCTTGTGGACATCGGGCAGCCGATGGGCGCGCTCATTCTCCAGGAGGAGCGTGCGCTCGAATTGCTCACGTCCGCCACGGGCATGACAACCGAGGCGCTCATCATGACTCACGCTTACCTGTGGCAGGCATACTGGCGCGGCAACGCGGCCTACGGCCTCCCGCAGCTCGCTTACGGCAGCACCGGCGCTGACGCAGCTTAATCGCCACGCAGATGGCCTACATCGCTCTGGCCGACATCGAGGGGGAAATCCCACCGGGCTTTCTCACTCAAGCACTCGACGACGATGCCGACGGCATTGTTGACGCGTGGGATGCGGTCCAGAGCGATGCGGCCGGCGAGGTAAATGCGATCCTCGGATTGCGATTCGCCGCGCCGTTCACGGGAGACCTTCCCGCCATCGTCACCAAGGCGACCAAGGTCGCGGCCTGTTACCGCTGCTATTCGCGGCGGGGAGTGGCCAACGACCAGAACCCGTTCAAATCGCAATACGACGACTATTTCGGCCCGAACGGATTCCTCAGCAAAATCGCCAGCGGCAAGCTCCCGCTCGGCCCGAACATCGCCCGCACCAAACCCAGCGCGAGCCTCGTCACGGAAAAATCACCCACTTTCGACACCGGCGGACGCCGCCTCAGCTAAATGCCACTCAACGCCCACGAACTCTTTAATCTGCTCGCCGATGACCTGACCGCTTTCGCGGCGGATGAATCGGCGCAGTTTTCGCGTGCGGCGGATCCGTTTCACATTCTCGAACTGCTCGGCGAAGCACCGGGGAAATTCCGCATCATCCTCGGCTGGCTCGCCGAAACGATCGAGGGGCATCATCGCAGCGGCATCGTGAAGCACCGCTTCGTGGTTGTCGTCTCGGCGAATCGCGGGCTGTCAGTTGTCCAGGGCAAGCAGCTCAGCGTTGCCCGTGGCGACGAAGACCCGCTGATGAAGCGCGTCGCCAGCGTTCGCGACCGCGTGCGCAGCTTTTCCTTCCCGACCGACGAAAAGCAGACCGAGGGCGTCGTGGAATACGGCGGCTGCGAGCCGACGAAATTCGAGGGCGTCAACCTCGATGCCTACGAGCTGACTTTCTACCTGCGCGCCGCGCTCCCTTTTAACTCACCACGCTAAAACATCATGTCCGACAAACTCACCATCTACGCAAAGAACAACTTACCCGGAGTCTCGCGCGGACGCCGCAACTACGGCCTCGCCAAAGGCGGCAGTGTGGACATCCACACGATTGACGGGAAGCTCGTCGCCGCCGTCGCCGACCCGGAGAAACTCACTGAAGCCCAGCGCGCCGAAATCGCGCTGGTCCTTGAACAGGAACAAAAGCGCAACGCGCCGAAAGCCGCGCCTGCACCCGAAAATCAACCAACCCAACCCACCGTTTAATCTATGGCCGATAACTACAGAATCCAAGGAACAGGCGCGATTGCCTTCGGCACCGAAGACGTCGGCTACACAGACGTGGGCGTCATCCAAAGCGCCAGCAACCAGCTCGGCGGCGACAAGCTCGAACTCAAAAACCGCAAGGGCAACGTCTTTCTCGTCGTGTATTTCAACGAGAAAAACGAGTGCGAGCTGAAGGCCATCTTCGACACCGGCTTTGCTCTGCCCGCACGCGGCGACGCTATCGCGATACTGGACCTCACCAACGTGCTCGTGGACGATGTGACGCTGAACTACGAAAACGAGAAGGAGTGCGGCATCACGATCAAGGCCACGCGCTACGCGGCACTGGTGATTGACTAGTCATGGACCCGAAAACCACCGAGGCCATCATCGCCGCGCGCGATGCGGCCCAGCAGACCCCGCCGGATGTCCGCACCGCGATGCTCGATGGTGAGCGCTGCGTGAACGGCATCACGTTCCAGCCTCTCACGCTCGCCGTGCTGTGGCTGCTCGAAGAGATCGAGCATCCGCTCATCCGCGATGCAAAACAAGAGGGCGAGGCGTCCGCTTTCAGCAACTACGACACAGCGACGGCGCTGTTTATTTTCTCTGCACCACGCCAGGCGCGCACGCTCCTTTCATCGGGCCGCGAAGAGTTCGACGCTGCTGCCTTTGAGATGGCGGAGAAATTCACGCCCGCCGACCTGCCAGCGCTCAACAAGGTGCTGCGCTCGATTTTTGAAACGGGTCTCGCCACTGCGCCGGTGCCCGGCAAGACGGCAAACCCTCCGTAGCCGCCCTGCCACCTGCGAGCAGCGGGTGCGGCTGGACTCTATCGCTTTTGGAAATGCTAATGTCCGAATACAGCATGAGTTTTGACGACGCGGCAAATCTGCCGCTCGGAGTCGCCCTCGCACTTCGCGAGGCACGTTCGGCGCGTTTGGATATTCCGCGCACGGGACCGGACTTCATCGCTCGTGCCATGTCGGCTGCGAAACGGAAAGCGGAGGCACAGGGATGAGCGGAAAAATCGCATACACGATGGGGCTCGACATCGGCCCGCTGCGCAAAGGCATCGCCGGCGCGATGGGTGCATTTTCCAGTCTCGGCAGCAGCCTGATGCGGCTCACCGGCCTCGTCGGTGGTCTCGGCGCGCTGGGCGGGGCGCTCGGCACTGGATTCGGGGCGATCAAGGGCATCAACCTCGCGGCAGACCTCGAAGAGACGGCGACGCAATTTGAAGTCATGCTCGGCAGCGCTGCGCGGGCGAAAGCAATGCTCGGCGACATTCAGCAATTCGCCAACACGACGCCCTTTGAATTTCCCGAGCTGGCTGGCGCGGCCCGCAACCTCCTAGCCACGTCCTCAGCAGCGGGCGACGTGATCGGCGAGCTGCGGATGCTCGGCGACATCGCGAAGGGTGCCGGGATGCCCATCGAGGATCTGGCGTCCATTTTCGGCAAGGCCCGGCAAAACGGCCGGCTGATGGGCGACGACATGAAGCAGCTCGGCGACCGTGGCATCCCGGTGATGCAGTCGCTGGCGGATCAATTCGGCGTCAGCTCGACCCAAGTGCGCAAGCTCGTCGAAGAGGGCAAGGTCGGCTTTCCGCAACTGCTCAAGGCGTTCCAATCGCTGACAGCCGAGGGCGGGCAGTTCTCTGGAATGACGGAGAAGATGGGCAAGACTTTCAACGGCCTGCTTTCCACGCTGAAGGATTCCTTCAACGGTCTGCTGCGCAGCTTCGGAGAGCCGATCATGATCGCGCTCAAGCCGATGCTCAGCCAGGGCAGCGACTTCCTCGCCTCGCTGGAAGCAGGCGCGCGGAACGTCGGCGGCATCATCGCGGACGGCATGAGCGTAGCAATGGAGCTTTTCCGCACAGGGGAACTGGGCGGCGTGCTCGCCGACGGGCTGAAGCTCGGAGCGATGGAGGCGGGTGGCCTGCTCATTAAGGGCCTCAGTCTGGCATTCGACGCCATATTCAAAACATTGGGTAGTGTGCTTCAGACAGCCGGGGATCGCTTAGCGCAGGCAATTAGTGATGCGCTGAATGATTTCAAGCCATCGCGCTGGTTCGACGAGGGGCCAATGCAGGCACCAGCGACGGATTACGTGCGCAGGCGAAAGCTGCGCGACGAAAGCCCGATGGCATCTGCGAGTGCATCCATTGCTGGCATCATGGCTACATTGCGAAAAGATCTGACTGATACAATCGGCAGAGCGCGCCAAAGAATGAATCCAGAGGCGGTGCAAAACTCGCTCGTGCCCGGACTCGGCCTCGTGCGACTCGCGATGAAGAACGTGGCGGATATGCAACAGGAGATGGCATTCCAAGGTCGCGAGACCAAGAAGGCAATGAACGCGGCCGCCGCCGGCGCGGACGCGCCCGATGAAAAGAAAGGCAAGTCGGGCATCCGCGCAGCCAGCTCGCTGGCATCGGTCGGCGGATGGCTCGGCGGTGCAGGCAGCACCGAGGCCCGCGTGCTCAAGGGCCAGCTCGACACGCAAAAGGCGATCCTCAAGGTCAACTCGGAGATCGCGAAAAACACGGCAAAGTTCCGGGGAGGGGTTTTCACGCGATGAACGACGACGGCTATGTGATGCGCGGAGAACGGAAGGTCGAGCGCGGCAAGATGCAGTGGAATTTTTCCGAAAAAGTCACTGCGACCCTGCCCTACGTCGGCCCCTACGAGATGCTGGCCGCGCAGCGGCCCAAGCGCGGCACGACGCTGCCGGAGTTTCCGACGCTGGTTGTCATCGGCTCGGACCTTGAGGAGGGCGATGGAGCCACCGGCACGCTGACGGTGCATTTCGAGCTGCCTAATTTCACCGAGGAACTCGCGGGCAACGAACCCATCGCCGATGCGGAATACGAGATCGCTTTCAATGAAGAAAAAGCGGCCATCTGGGTGCATCCCCGGTGCGGCTTTCTGCACGGCGCTAAAGTCGCCACCGAACACCTGCATCTCGACGACTGGGAGGGGCTGCTTGCCCACGCGGATGCTTATAAGGTGAGAGTGGCCCACGCCCCTGAATTTACAGCCCCGTGGACCTTTGCCCAATACATCGCGCTGCGTGAAAGGGGAGTCGAGGACTACCTGGTCTCATCGCCGACAGTGAGTCGCACGCTGATTTACCTCGGCAAGCCCGACGATGTGGGCGCCGGTTGTTTTACGCACCAGAACCCGCCCGTCGGCGCGAGCTTTTCTGAGGTGTGGAAATACAACTGGCTGCTCGGCGCGGACGTGGTGACAAAGACGGGCAAGGTGTGGAAACGCACGACACGCTGGATCGGCTCGGCCTACCGGGTGGACGATGCAGGCAATCTTTTCAACGGCTGGGATGACTTGATCTATGATTAAGCTCCCCACACCGCCGAGCGAAGCGGGCAACATCCTCGACTGGGCCGAGGAAGTGCAGGCTTACCTCGAAGGGACGCAGCCGCGCTCCTCGGCAGACTTGCTGCTCGATTCCGGCCCCGGCGGGACGGGCTTCAAGTTTCGCCGCAAGGTTCACATCCCGCGCCGCCGCCTGCACCCGTTTGAGGGCGAGATCATCGCGACGGATGAAAATAGTGAGGGCGACGTGGATACCGTGACCCTGGCGATCAATCCGCAGAGCACGCTGCTGAAATCGGACCAATGGAACGACGTGGCGGTCATCACGCATTTTTCCGACGAACAATCCATCGGACGAACGGGCGTGTCGTGGCTGGAGTGCTTGTTTGACGGCAGCGGCGATCTGGTTTCCGTCGAGCGCAAGAGCGGCGCACCGTGGGCGACCTTCCCGGACATGCTGAAGGACAACGGGGACGGCACGTTCACCTGGTATCAACTGCTGTGCTACTTCCGACCATCGCGCGAGCGCGAGCGCCGGGATATCCGCAAATTCGCGGACCACGCGGACCCCCACACCTTGATCAACTGCACGCGCGAACACCTGAAGGTCTCGACCGCGCTCGGCAGCTCCAGTTTTAGCTCCAAATACCCGCCGCTGACCTACTGGGCAGGCGGCTACGAAACCGCATGACACGCCGCGCACGGCGATTAGCCGCCGGCGGCACTACCTGACACTCTTCGCGCAAAATGGAACTCAACGTCAACCAAACCGCCCGCACGCTCGTGGTCAGCCGCGATTCCAACTCGCGCCTCGGCACGCTGACGTTGCACCAGGGCGACCGCTTCACGATCTCCCTCTGGCTGCTCGATGAGACGGGCAGTGCGGTCACGCCGCTCGAAGTCGCGGCAATGGACGCCGACTACACGCACATCTCGGTGGCGGCCAGGGCGACGGCGGACCTCGACGAAGATCTGCTTTTTTCAGCGACGGCATTCGCCGAGGTCGGCGAAGACGACGAGCTGCACTACGAGGCGACGCTGAATTTAAACACGGAGCAGATCGCCGCGCTCTTCACATCGGACACCACGAAGACCGCCGCCGCGCTGCTCGACATCGAGCTGAGCAATGACGCAGGTGACAAGCGACTCACAGTCGTCGGGCAGTGGCCCGTGACGATCCAGCGCGACATTTACATCGGCGATGAAGTCGCCCCGGACGACGCAGACCCGGCCTACCCAGCCGCCGATGCCATCGCGCTCAAGGCCCCGACCGACGGCGGATACCGCATCCACAACAACAATTTTCAGCTCTGGAACCCGACACAGGGCAAATACCAGACCATTTACATCACCGGAGCCGCCGGTGCCGAGACGCTAGCCATCGGCGACGAGGCTTAATTTTCTTTTTTATGAAAAAACTCATCATTTTCCTCGCGCTCGCGGCGGCCCTGATGCCCCTCCGCGAAGCCTCCGCCGACCCCACGCTACCAAGCCCGACGACAAAGGCTTATGTAGGCAATCTCGATGGCACGCTAAAATGGCCTGCCTCTTTTCTCGCACGGACCGCCTCTACGGCCGCCGCTCCTAGTTTCACCTTTTACGGTGACTCGAACACGGGGATTTATCGCATCTCCCCCGGAACACTGGGATTCGCGAGCGCCGGCGTCGAAGCGATGCGGCTGGACGCGGGGCAGCTTGTGCTGCCACCAAACTCCTCCATCGGCTTCGGTGGAACTGGCGCAGCCTCCACTCTTACTAATTTGGGCGGCACTACTATCGGGAAAAGCCTGTTTAAGCTCACAAATCCATCTGCCGTCCGCTTTCTGCGCATCAACGCCGATAACACCATTTCAGCCCGCACCGCAGCCGAGATGGCCACGGACCTCAGCCTCGCAATCGGCACCAACGTGCAAGCCTACGACGGCGATCTCACCACCTACGCTGGCATCACCCCCAGCGCGAATGTGCAGACCCTGCTCGGCGCTGCGGACTTCGCCGCAATGCGGACTTCCCTCGGCTTGGTCATCGGCACCAACGTGCAAGCCTACGACGCTGATCTCACGACCTACGCCGGTATCACACCGAGCGCGAATGTGCAGACGCTTCTTGGATCGGGCAGCTTCGCCGCCTTCCGCACATCGCTCGGCGTCGGCACGGGCGACTCGCCGCAGTTCAGCGCAATCAATGTCGGGCACGCAAGCGACACGACATTGACGCGAAGCGCTGCGGGGGTGCTCGCAGTCGAAGGCGTTGATTTAATGAAGACCGACGCGACGGTTTTTAATACAATTTCAATCAGCGCGGGAACAGGAGGTTTGAACATCGGTGTGTCGAACACGACGACCGCCGCAGCCGGAATCGCGCTCGGCACCGGTAACAGCGTGAACGGAACAGGTGCCATTACGCTAGGAGGATCAAATGGCGCTGATTCAAATTACGCGATCTCAGTCGGCTACTTGAACGGAGCGAGCGGCGGTGATTACGCCATCGCGCTCGGATCGTCTAACTCGTCATCTGCGAGCTATGCTTTGAGTGTTGGATTTAGTAATCAGGTGAGCGGATCGGCGTCCGGCGCGTTTGGTCATTACGTGGAGAACTCGGCGAACGGAGTGGAGGAGCTGGGAATTTGGGATGACGGAACGCGCCTCGGGGGGGTCCGTGTGCACTCAACGGGCATGGTGGCGCTCACTGTGCAGGATACGGCGACCCCATACACGGACGGAGGCACCACGGCGGGCGCAGAGGCCGACAACACGCTCCCACGAAACAGCTACGCACTGCGCAGCTCGGGCGGATACCTTTACTTGGACTCGAATGACGATTTCGGCACCATCCGCACGACCGCACTTTCCCAACCGCACAGCGAGGCCACGATTGATTTTACCAGCATGGCTGGCGGCGAAGTCCGCACCGAGATCATCTATCTCACCGACGCCGTGGCCGGCGACTATGTAACACTCTCGCTTCCGGATTCTCCACCAAACGGGATCGTGTTTGACGCTTACGTGTATAATTCCGGCGAGGTCACCATTCGCGCGACCAACGTATCGGGCGGCACGATAGACCCGGCGAGCGCCACCTACGGCGCGAAAATTTCACACCCATAAAAACACCATGATCAAAAACCTCATTACCATCGTGCTGGCGCTCGCCAGCTTCACACTAACACCCGTCCGAGCCGACGTGATCGTGCAGGACGCGAACAACGTTATTATCGCCGGGCGAAACGTCGGCACTGTCGTGGACGCGCTGCTCAATCAGCCTGCCAAGCGCGCCGAAATTCACGCCGCTCTCCGCACGTGCATCGCCGATTTGACCGCCGCAAAACGGCAGGCCGAGACCACGCTGGCCGAAACTCAGGCTTTCGCCGAGTCCCTCGTCGCCCGCGCCAAGGCTGCACACGCCAAGGGTGATCTCGCCGGGCTGGCCCGTGTCATCACCGAGGCCGCAACTCCCGCCGCCGAGCGCAAGCGCGCGGAACTGGAGGCTCAAAAGGCCAAGCTCGACGTTCAGAAGGCCGCACTCGATGCACAGATCGCGGAGCTGCCAAAGTAGCCCGTCGGCCCAAAGTGCACCGCGTGCACTCCCACCCCGCCAGACCCTTTTCAGGCTACCTCTACAGCCTTTTCAAATTTTTCGCGCGCTTACGAAAGTCCCGGAGGGACGGCAGGAAGATTCTTTCGTCCTTTGCGGGGCTCATTGGCGTGCTACGCTTCCTTTGGCATGAAACTTCTCATTCTCACAGCTGCATTCACGCTTTTCACATCGAATTTATTCGCCGCCGATTCAACCACTCCCAATGTCATCAAAGCTGAAATGACCTTGTTTGACGCATCGAGGATTCTCGCCCAATTCGGCATCACTTACAGCGAGCGATTCTACGACATAGCAAACAGGGAAGGTTCCGGAATTAAGTATTTCCCATTGGATGACAACGTCGATCTCGTTGTCTTTTATGCCACGGGCACCGGACGCATCGCCAGCCTTACGCTGATGACCAGCCCTACATACAAACCGGTCAAGGGTCTTGAGGTGAATATCCCACTGCTGAGTCTTCAGTTTGAAAAGGATGGCTCTTACATTGCGCACCTGATGCGGCTACAATCCGAGAAGGATGGAAAAACACCAAAGAGCAAATGAAAACCATTGGAGCCATCCTCGCCGCCATCTTCGTGGTAATTGCGGGCGTTTCCGCTAAACCGCCCACTCACAAGAAGGAACCCAAGGATGTGCTCGCCGCACAACTCGGCCAGCAGGTCACTTTGATTGGAGTGGCTGAAAACCATAAAATAGGCGCATCTCTAGGCGGTAAGGATTTCGGCATCGCTATTGATGGCATATACAGATGGCCCGAGGAGTTTGAAGGGAAGCAGGTTTCTGTTACTGGCATCGTTATCGAGCGGTTTGACCTCCCTGTTTTCATTCGGAATCCCAATGAGCCTGACGTTCAAGGCATCCCCGTCCCTCCCGGCACCAATCTACACAAGGCATCCCACCGCTATCTCCTGAAGGATGCGAAATGGAAGCTGCAATAACCCCTAACATTGAACAGCACGGATTTTCTTTTGCTCATGCGGTTCTCAGCGCCGATGAGATACGGCAGTTGGTTTCATTACTTGGCCCTGTTTCCAGCGCGGGGCGGCGGGGGCTTCTGGCCTTGCCTGCTGTTGCTGAGTTGGCGCGTTCGGCGCGGGTGCTGGAATTGATACGTCCTCATCTTCCGTCCGAGCCTTTTCCCGTCCGTGCCATCTACTTTGACAAGTCGCCGGAGAAGAACTGGCTGGTCCCGTGGCATCAGGATTTGACGCTGGCGCTTCGTGCCCGTGCTGAGGCTCCCGGCTTTGGCCCTTGGAGTGTGAAGGACGGGATTCCCCATGTTCAGCCGCCCATCGAACTGCTCCAGCAGATGCTCACCGTGAGGCTCCACTTGGACGATGCGGATGAAAACAACGGCGCGCTGCGCGTCCTGCCCGCCTCCCATCGTTTCGGTCGCCTCGACGCTCTGCAGATTCAAGCGTTGCGCGACGAACACGCCGACTTTCTATGCGCCGCCTCCGCTGGCGACGCGCTGCTGATGTGTCCGCTCCTTCTGCACGCATCCAGCCGCTCCAACTGCGACCGCCATCGCCGCATCCTACACATCGAATACGCGTCATTCGCACTCCCGTCCGGGCTGGAGTGGAATGAGGCGGCTTAGCGGCTGGGGGCTGCCTCCAGTGACGTAAGTCTGCCGTCCGGGATGTATACCATTTCCCGGAGTAACGTCCATGGAGGCGGGAGATGAGTCCATGGAGGCGGGAGATGAGTCCATGGAGGCGGGAGATGAGTCCATGGAGGCGGGAGATGAGTCCATGGAGGCGGGAGATGAGTCCATGGAGGCGGGAGAT
>CANJNZ010000037.1 GCA_947476045.1 Chthoniobacteraceae bacterium | reverse complement strand
TTCCAGAGCCAAACTATCGGAGCCACCTCCGCAAATCACACCCTTCCGCCTTGACCACAATAAAGCATCCCGTCATCACTCACTCACACGCTTTTCCGCCATAGCTTAATTTCTATCATCTCTGGCCGAAGAACGGGGTCCACCTCATAACCAGCCATCACTTATTATGAAAATCACACACCCTATCCTCACTCGCCACATCCTCACTGCTCCCACTGTGGAATCACTTGAAAGCCGCATCGTGCCGTCGGGAATTGGCGACCTTTTTGTAACCATAAATGATGGGAAGAATAGCACTGCTGAGCCAGGCGATACGCTCACCTACAATATAGATTATGGATACGGTTTTATAAAATCATCGTTTCCAACGCTGAGCGGCGTGAAACTGACCGTCAATCTGGACCCCAACCTGAGCTTTGTTCCAAGCGATAACACTGGCTCTGGCTGGGGATTAGTCTCAAATACTTTAACAAAGAATATTGGCGCCCTCGTTAACGGCAACAGCGGTAGCGCTCCATTAAAGCTCCGTGTTAAAGATTTCATTTCGGCCAACGGTTATTATTCAGGCGTCAATACCACGGTCGTAATTTCAGACGACGGAATTCACGGCACGGAGTCCAACACGCAAAACAACCGGGCAAACGACATCGACATACTCACAGGCCTTACTGTGGACCCGACGATCACAGGAATCACCGACCCGGTATTTGCACAGGAGGGGCATCAAGCGACCTTCACAGTCCTCTATAATAATCTCGGCAATACGGATGTCTTCTTTAGCGGCACTAGTATCACAGTCACACTTCCAGACGAAGTGTCGTTCAACCAGGGGGACAGTGACCCCCGTTGGAATGAGAATGAAAACGGAACAATTACGGCCTATGGCATTACGATTCCAGCTGGAAGCACCGAAGATTCAAGCATCTCGTATGTGGTGGATGTAAATTATTTTAAAGGGGAGCCGAGCCCGCTTGAAACGTATGCTCAAATTTCGTCTTCAGGGCAAATCTCTGAATCGAACTCGTCCAATAATGATGCCACTGAATTCACCCCCATCTATTCAGGCTTCATCGTTACAGCCCCGGGTGTGGCAATTAAAAACAGATTTGCGCCACCCACCATCCGCGTATTCGACAAGGCGAGTGGTGATGAACTCTATTCCTTCTCTGCATACGAGCCCCGCTATCGGGATAGCATTCGCGTAGCGGTAGGAGATTTTAACGGTGACGGGATCGACGACATCGTCACCACCACCATGCACAATGGCGGCCGCATGCGCTTTTTCAACGGACTGGATGGATCGCGCTTTTCGGAAGGACCACTGAGTGCGGAAGTCGCCGTTTTTGGGAAAGCCAGGAGCGCAGGAGCCTTTGTGGCGGTGGGCGATATTTCGGGTAATAACAATCTTCCATTTGGAATAAATACATTTCGAATAAATTCTATTGTAGACCTTCCAGAAATTGTCGTGGGGTCCTCGCTGGGCGGAGGCAAGGTGAAGGTCTACAGTCTTGATAGTCAGGTTCAGGAAATGATAACGGATCAAGTAGTGCCTCTCGGTGCAAGCATTCAGCAGTTGAGCGTGATTAAGGAATACACACCCTTTGGTGCGAAATTCAGAGGCGGAGTGCGTGTGGCTGCAGGCGACGTGGATTCCAACGGCCAAACTAAAGGCATCCAGACCCAAGGTGATTTCGGACTCGAAGATGATATCATCGTCGGTCAGGGTTACTACGGAGGACAAGTGAAGGTCTATAAGGGGGCCACTGATACGGTATTGAAAAACTTCAGTGTCGGCGGCGAAAGATATCGCGGTGGTGTTTCTGTCGCAGCGGGGTATGTGAATGGTGATTCTTATATCGACATCATTGTTGGTCGCAACTCGGGCAGGCCATCCGTTGTTGAGGTGTTTGACGGGCTTACAGGCCAGCAGATCGGTCCCGCAATATCACCATTTGAAAATCCGAGAAATAGCTTCGGTGTGCGTGTCGCTGTTGCGGATGTGAACTTTGATGGTATCGCTGATATCATTGCGAGTGTCGGCGTCAAAAACAGCAGCCTCGTGGAATTTTACGATGGGCGCGCACTGCTGAATGGTAATGTGCAAATCCTCGAACGCACCATCACAGCCTATTCGCAATTCCCGAACGTCGCCCTATGGGTCGCAGCCAGCAAGGATACAGGGCGTCGTATTATTATTTTAGATCCGGGTGATGACGTATAAACCCTTATATTCTTTTTCACTACAAACCACTATGAACGCCATCCGTAATCTTATCCTCACCACCGCAATCGCGGCTACATTTACTCCTGCGCTCCGTGCAGGCCACCAAATTGCCCCCGCAGGCAAGGACATGAAATCCACTGCTCCTGTCCGCGAGTGGTTTCCCGATGAGCCGCTCGGCATGGTCACACTGGGCACACAGTTCAGCTCAAATCTCAGCGGAGTTTATCTGGATTCCATCACTGGTATTTGGTCGCCGCAGCAGCGCGATGCATTCCTTTTTCTCGATGGTCGATATCACTATGAAGACAACGGCCAGTTCATCAGCAGCAGCGGTCTGGGTTTTCGAAAGCTGTTGCCGGGTCGCGATGTGATTATCGGTGTGAATGCATTCTACGATTCGATTCACAGCGAGCGCGACAATGACTTTGACCAGCTCGGTCTCGGTCTCGAAGTGCTTACCAAGTGGGTGGACTTCCGCTTCAACTACTACCTGCCCGACAATGATCAGGTGCTGCTCGATCGTCGCACAGGTAATAGCACCAGCAAAAGCTTCGGCCCCGGTTTTACCAGCACTACAAAAACCTCAAAAACTTTTGAGCGGCGCGAGGCTGCCCTTGAAGGATTCAACGCAGAAATCGGAATCAACCTTCCTCTCTGCAAGCACACGGAAGTCCGGCTCTACGGTGGATACTATCACTACGAAAACCCGTTTGGCGGCGACTTCAATGGCTTCAAAGCCCGCCTCGAGGCGCACCTGCTGTCCGGTGTGATCGCAAACGTGGAATACTGGGACGATGCCGAACTGATGGGTGGGCACTGGACGGCGGAAGTCAGCGCCAGCATTCCATTTTCGATCTACAATCTTGTGACGGGACGCAATCCATTCGAAGGCGCAGCCGAGTCATTCAAGCCGCGTCAGCGTGAATTCAAGGAGCGCATGAGCGACATGGTCATTCGTTCGCACCGCATCCAGACAGTAACGTCGGATTACACTCTCATCGATCGTAGTCGCAGCACGAAGACGAATGTTTCTGCTGTAGCCGGTCCTTCCGCTCCTGCTTCCGGCGGCGGACTTGGCGTTCTGGAGTAGCGCCTTCTTCAGGCTGATTTTTCGTCGTGGAGATTAAATCGGTAAGAACCGATGTGGGCTACGTGCCGCGACAGTTCCATGTCGCACCAGAGCGAATAGCCAAGAGCGCGCATGTGATCTGAAAACCAAAAGTCCTCACCGAGAATTTCGCCATTTGTCTCATCGTAGCCGCAGCGAAAGAAAGGCGCTTTCATTCGGTCGAAAATCTCCGTCTTGATGAGCAGGCAGCCCGCAGGCATGCGCGCTGCCTCGATCACGCCTTTGTCTGCAAGGGAGAAAGGGGCTCCGTCGAGGCGCCTGCCTATAAAAGCGAGAGGCAGAATTTTCCGGGGATAAGTGGCGCCGACTATGGCGCGGCTGTGCGACATCAAACGCTCGATGGTCTCTGCGGGAAAAATCATATCACTGTCCAAAAACAGCAGCCACTCCGCACGAGTCTCCCGCGCGGCATTTACCGTGAGGTTGCGACCAATCGCGACGATGGAAGCCTTGGAATTCACCACCGAAACACGAAAGCCCGCTGCGCGCGCCTTTTGGATGACATGTATCAACGAGAGCATGAAGTCCGTATGCACCATGTCTCCGCTCGGGATGCAGATGGCGATGTGACTAGCCACCTGTGCCTCCGTTCTTCGTGGCGCTGACGGCTTTTTTGGTATCCGTGAGGGGATTGTTTTCACCGGGACGGGAATGCACTTGATAGCGGCGATTCATGTAAAGCTCGTCGGCAATTTGATACAGCGCCGTGGCTTCGCGCACCAACTGTTTAAAGACCGCGTCCGGCTCAGGGACGCGCTGCAAAGGCGCTCGTTTCGCAGCGCCTGGGAGAGAGGCGCGCGGGTTTCCCAGCCAGTATTCGATCTCTTTGTTGAGGCCGAAAATTACCAAGTGCTCGTCACGATAAATTCCGACGCTGCGATTGTGATGGAGCAGAGCCCGATGAGTGCGGGCAGGGGCGTTCAGGATGTCGTGGCCGAAAAAGACGGAGTCATACGGACGTCCGATCATACCGAGAATAGTAGGGGCCACATCGAGTTGGCATGCGAGGTCGTCCACACGCCTCGGTTGCTGAGTTGCTGCCGGCCCAAGCATGAGCATGGGAATTTCGTAGCTGTGAATAGGAATGGTCTGACTGCCATAGACGCGTGCACCGTGGTCCGCGACGACGACGAAAATAGTGTCCTTCCAAAACGGCTCCTTTTTAACCGCATCGAAGAACTGACCGAGAGCCCAGTCTGTATATTTCACCGCGTAGTCCCGCCGGTGTGCGTTCGGATCTTCTTTGATGCGTCCTTTCGGGTAGGTGAATGGCACGTGATTAGACACGGAGAGCGTCGTCACTAGAAACGGCTTGCCGCTCTCGTGCAGCGTGCGCATTTCCTCGATGGCGCGCGTGTAGAGGTCTTCATTGCACACGCCCCACGCAGTGGTGTGCGAGGGATTTGCAAAATCTTTTTGCTCGATGAGGCGCTCGTAGCCGTTGCCGACATTGAAAGATCGCACATGATCAAACACCCCTCGCCCGCCGTAGAGGAATAGCGTGCGATAGCCATCGCGTCCCAAAACTCGTGCGAGCGTATCTACATTTTCCGAGCGGTCGCGCGCCACGATGCTGTCACCCGGCAGGGGCGGAAAGCTGGCGAGAATGCCCTCCATGCCGCGAATAGTCCGGTTTCCATCCGCATATAAATTGGTGAAAAAAAGCCCCTCCTCATTGGCAAGGCGGTCCAAATGTGGTGTCAGTGTTTTCTTTTCCCGGCCAAGGCTGCCCCAGAATTCGGAGCCGAGACTCTCTTCGAGCAACAAGCAAACATTTAGCCTCGGTTTTTCCAGGCTCCCGGGGATGCGCCGTTGCAGGCTCTCTGGTGAGAGAAAGGTGGCTCCGTCATCGGCAAGCAGTTCGCGACAAATTGCCAGTGCCTCCTCGCGCGGCATCGTGGGGTAAAAAGCGGCGTAATCGAGATTGCGTGTGAGTGCTGCTGTGATGCCCGCTACGAATGAGTTGTTCGCCAGTTCATTGACAACTCTTTCCCGGCTAAATCGAACCTCTGCCAGACTGACACTCATCACCAAGGCCACGCTCATCGCCAGCCAGCCGAATGCCCACTGCGAACGCTTCCAAATACTAGTTACTGCACCTGCACCGATGGGAGCTAGCTTTTGCATCAGGAAAACCAGCGTCGCCGTCCCAAGGGCGCAGGCTCCAAGGATTGCCGGCACAGGATATGACTCGCGGATGTTCGCCACTACCTCCGTGGGGTAGAGCAGATAGTCGATCGCCACGGTATTGTAGCGCGAACGATACTCCTCAAAGAAAAACCATTCCGCGATGTGAAGAAAAACCAGAGCCAGCCAACTGAAAATGCTCGCTGCGAGCATCAGCACACGATGCCACCGCGCTGCTATCCATCGTGCCGGCACAAGCAGGCACCACAGGGCTAAAGGTGCCGTCAGAATGAACGACGCAACCAAATCGAGATGCAGCCCCACCAACATGGTCAGAAAATAATCCTTACCCGTCGGCGGCGGCTCCGGTGCGAATGATGCAATGAGTGCGATTCGCAAAATCAGAGCCATCACCATCAGCGCCGCTGCGGTCAGCACGGGTCTGCGCAATCGCTCCCAGGGCATCCGGCGGGAGGAAGGTGTATCGTTGGTGGTGAATTCGGAATCCATCGGTGGACAGAAGAGATTCACCCTAATGTCACAACGCTACCCGTGCCTAGTTATTCTCTTGTCAGAATAACAGTTGCCCCGATTTCAAACCAAAAAGCACCCACTTGGCGCATCAGGTTGCACTTGCACTTCACGCGCTGCCGGGCACCCTCCGCACCCTTTCGATGAAGATTCAACGCGCACTAATTTCTGTTTCAGACAAGGCCGGGCTCGTGCCTTTTGTAAAAGAGCTGGCTCACATGGGAGTGGAAATCATTTCCACGGGGGGCACTGCAAAACTCCTCGCAGCAGAGGGGCTGAAAGTGGTTGAGATTTCGCAATATACCGGCTTCCCCGAGATGATGGATGGCCGCGTGAAAACGCTGCACCCGAAAGTCCACGGCGGACTTCTCCATCTGCGCGACAACGCCGAGCACGTGGCGCAGGCGAAGGCGCATGGTATCGAGGCCATCGACCTCGTGGTGGTGAATCTTTACCCGTTCGAGGCCACAGTCGCGAAGACCGGCGTTACGCTGGAGGACGCCATTGAAAACATAGACATCGGCGGTCCTTCGATGCTGCGCAGCGCCGCCAAGAATTACCGTAGTGTGACCGTCGTTGTGGACCCGGCGGACTACGCCGATGTCATCGAAACGATGAAAGCAAACGAAGGCGAAACGACGCTGCAACTGCGCGAGCGGCTCGGGATCAAAGTCTTTGTGACCACTTCTAAATACGACGGAGCGATTGCCAATTTTCTCAATAAAGAAAAAGAGTGTGGAAGCGGTTTCAGTCTTTGTCTGCCACGCGTGGCGCAACTCCGCTACGGTGAAAACGCACATCAAAGCGGCGCGCTCTACGGTCGGTGGGATGAGTATTTTGAAAAGCTACACGGCAAGGAACTGTCCTATAACAATATTTTGGACATTACCGCTGCCGCGGAATTGATGGATGAATTCACCGAGCCAACCGTCGCCATTATGAAGCACACGAATCCATGTGGCGTTGGAAGTGATCCGGATTTACGCGCGGCGTGGGACAAAGCGTTCGCCACCGACAAGCAGGCTCCGTTCGGCGGCATCATCGTCACGAATCGTCCGCTCACACTCGCGCTTGCCGAGGCAATCAGCGAGATTTTCAGCGAAGTGATCATCGCACCGGATTTCGAGGCAGACGCACGTGCGCTTCTTCAGCGGAAAAAGAATCTGCGTCTCATGCGACAACTGAGGCGCATCTCCGAACCGGAGGGAAAAGATGACTTTATCCTCCGCAGCGTCGCTGGCGGAGTGCTTGTTCAGAATCGCGACAACTACAGCCCGGAAAAACGCGACACAGCGACGGAACGCAAGCCAACAGCGGATGAGATCGCCGCCATGGAGTTTGGATGGAAAGTGGTGAAGCACGTAAAGTCCAACGCCATCGTATATGCGGCAAAGGATCGCACTCTCGGTGTAGGAGCAGGACAGATGAGTCGTGTGGACAGCTCGCGCATCGCAGTCAGCAAAGCGAAGGATGCCGGGCTTTCGCTCAAAGGTAGTGCTGTCTGCTCGGATGCATTTTTCCCATTTGCAGATGGACTCGTAGCCGCCGCCGAAGCAGGCGCGACCTGCGCCATTCAGCCCGGCGGCTCCGCACGTGATGCGGAAGTTATCGCCGCTGCGAACGAAAAGGGAGTGGCCATGCTCTTCACCGGCATCCGGCATTTCCGCCACTAGATGGCAATCACTCGCGCATGAAACTTGGAGTCAATATTGATCACGTCGCCACACTGCGTCAGGCCCGCTACGTGGGTGATATTGATGCGCACAATGTGGAGCCGGAAGTGCTCAGGGCCGCCACAATTTGTGAGAGGGCAGGGGCCAGCGGAATCACCGTGCATCTGCGCGCAGACCGGCGGCACATTCAGGATGCGGATGTCTATCGACTTCGTCAGCAAATCGGCACGAAGTTAAATCTCGAAATGGGTAACACGCAGGAGATTCTGGAAATCGCACTGCACGTGAAGCCGGACGATGTGTGCCTCGTCCCGGAGAATCGTCGCGAGGTCACCACTGAAGGCGGGCTCGAAGTTGCCGGGCAACTAGATGCGCTGCGACCAACAGTCTTGCGTCTCAGGGAAGCAGGCGTGCGCGTGAGCATGTTTATCGAACCATCGCGCGAACAAATCACCGCATCACACGCGCTTGGTGCTGAAATGGTCGAGTTACACACCGGCGCATTTGCCAATTCGCAAGGCGAGGCTCAACTCGCTGAACTTGCGAGACTTCGTGACGCCGCCATTTTTGCCAATTCGCTTGGGCTACAGGTCAATGCCGGCCATGGCATCAACTACACGAACATCGCCCTCATCCGCGAACTGCCAAACATAGTGGAACTCAACATCGGACACAGTATCGTCGCCCGCGCTTTGTTCACCGGCTTGGAACAAGCCGTGCGGGACATGCTCTCCGCGATGCGCCAGCCATGAGAATCATCGGCATCGGTGTGGATATCGTGGAGATAGCGCGCCTTGACGCCGCCATTCAGCGACAGGGCCGTGCTTTTATAGACCGCTGCTTTCTCCCGACCGAGCAAACTTACTGCGACTCCCATCGCGAACCCGCCCGCTGCTACGCCGCACGCTTTGCCGCAAAGGAAGCCGTTGCCAAAGCACTCGGCACCGGTATCGGCGCGCAACTCGCCTTACACGACATCGAAATACGTCGCAAAGCGAGTGGAGAGCCCTTCATTGTCCTGCACGGGACGGGAGCGGATACAGCCGCGCGTTTCGGAATCACGCAACTTCTCATCAGCCTCAGCCACAGCGAGCACTACGCTGTGGCGAATGTCGTCGCATCCGGCGAGTAGTCACTATTTTTCAAGAATCTTTTCTGCAGTGTTGAAGAGAACAAGAGTCTCCACATGCCAGTCAAAATACAGGGCGTTGCGATGGGTGAAATGCACTGGTTGGGACGGCATCCTTTTCACCCACTTTGCAATTTTTGGATTGATACCTATCAGCTTTGCCAGCTTTTGATCCGCCTCGGTCAGAGCCCACATTTTAGAAATTTCGACAGGATGCTCTTTCATGCCGACTGACCATGTCCAATCTTTCAGTTGGGAAAGCTTTAAAGGTGGTTTTCCTTCCTGACCCCAGGCGGGTTGGGAAAAGGCTGGAACTTTCTCTATGTTGACCAAAAAAACTGGGGCGTCCGTGGCGTGCTCAGCGTTTTCCCATGCAGGCGTTGTGAATATCGTCTTGGCGTTGTTAGCATGCCCTTGTGCATTCGCCGGCTGTTCTAGATGGCGCTCGATATATTTTAAAAGCTGCCCATCACGTGGCGGCCTGCCTGCGGCGTCGAGTGTGTATTGATCCTGTGAAAGCGGCCCGGGCAGTTGTTCTTCGTGCTCAGTGGCATAGGTCTTTATGGCCTTGCCGATGAGCTGCATATTTCTCACGCAAATTGCGGAATTTCCGCCCTGTTTCCAACGCAGCCCGAACGGGATTAACAGAACAAGAAATAAAACGATGATGCCGATCACGAGGATGATTTCGAGCAGGGTGAAAGCGCGGCGATGGCTGTTGAACTTCATGGATATATACGGGCGAGCAATGAAGCACTCGCACCCTTTGTGTTAAAGAGGAGTTTTGAAATTGGCGCAGAAAAAATTCCGCTGGCGTCGTTTGCGAAACTTGCTTTCATGCGCGCCCCGCAACACGGGAACGCGCGCTTAGCTCAGTGGTAGAGCGCTTGCTTCACACGCAAGAAGTCGCAGGTTCGAACCCTGCAGCGCGCACCATTTTCCCCAAACTTCACAAGTGTTTGTTACGAATTTCTGCGGCGACGAGCGTTGAGAGATACTAAACCTATGGCGAGGAGGGTGAGGGAGGACGGCTCGGGGACTACTGCGTAGAGGTTGCCCTGGGTGATGGCGTAAACGGTGCCGTCGGGACCGATGATGGTGGGGGTGTAGGGCTGACCGGCGGCTCCTGCGATCTGGATGCTGGTGTAGGTGTTGTTGACGAGGTCCCAGCGATAAAGGGCTCCGTCTTCATTGTTGGCGTAGATGGCTTTTCCGTTGATGTCCACGACTGCGGTGTTGATGCACCATTCGTCGTTGTTGCCGGAGGGGCTGACGAGGGTCATGACTTCTTTCATGTCAGTGATGCCGGTAAGCGGATCAACCTGCCAGACGTTGGGATCGAGGATGGCGATTTTGTTGAGGCCGCCGGGGTAGGCGTAGCTGTTGTATTTGGTGAAGAGGAGATACTGGGAGCCTGCGGTCGAGGTGTAGCCGGGGACGAGGCTGGCGGGGACGATGGCGGGTGTGGTGTCCCATCCGAAGCCGCCGATGAAATTCTTTGTCTGCAAGTCGGCGGTGAAGTGATTGAGGAGGCCGCGGCTGTAGCCGTCGTTATTGGTGCCGAAAAAGACGTCGCCGTCGGGGCCGATGGTGGGCGATGCGGTGGAGAGGCCGAGGACGCCGGGGAGGACGTTGGTGGAGTGGAGTGCGGTGAGGGTGGTGCTGTCGAGTTGGACGAGTTTGCCACTATCGAAGTCGCCGCCGTTGTTGAATGCGACGTAGATTTTACTGCCGTCGGTGGTAATCGCGGGGGCGGCATTCAATGAGGGCTGCGAGTAGCCTGGGGCGACATTGCTCGCGAGTGCGAATGACCCTACGCCACTGGATGAAATGCGCGCAATGCCGCCGCCATGGACGAGCGGCGTGTCGGCGAGAGCCTGGAAACCGAAGTAGATGTTGCCAGCGGAATCGCTGGTGATGGGCGTGTTGATTTTGATGTTCGCATCGTAGAGCGCCTTGTTGGCGTTGTAGGCGGTGTGACCGACGGAGTTGTCGAAGAACGCGAGACTTCCCGTTCCGGAGGGAACGGCATTATCTGCGTTATTGCGCCAGTTGATGGTGCCGCCTGCACCGGGGATATACACGCGGTAGTCGGTTGGTGATGTTTTTGCGAGGACTGGCGAAAAGCTGGGACGCCAGATCGAGGTTGGCGCGATGTAGTCGGTGGCCTGCGACCAAAGCAGCGCGCCGTTGCTGCCACTGCGGGCTTCGACGACGAAGTTGGTGTTATTGTTTCCCGTCGTGACGGGGACGATGACGGTGTTTCCTTCGGTGATTGTGGGTGAGCCGTAGTGCGTGAAATATCCGGGGAAATAATCCACGGGAGTCTGCCATGAGATGGTGCTGAGTGCTTCGCCTTGAACGTTGGATTGGCCGGTGTGCTGTGGATTTCCGCCATAAACCTGCCAGTCGGCAAATGCGGTGATGGGCGATGTGATTGCGATGAGCAGTGTGAGTTTCGTTTTCATGGGCGTGTTCTATTTGGATGCGAGTCGCACGGTGGCGGTCATCACGTGAGTGGAGTTTGGTGGGAGTGTGATGCGGTCTGCGTCGGCGTTGGTGGTTTCGATGCAGAGCATCGCGGGCCATTCGTCGTCGCCAAAGTCGGCCATGGCTTTGGCTTTTGCAATCCACGGATTCCAGACGACGGTGGTCGCGGAGCCGGTTTTATCCACAGCGATGCGACGCGCGAGGGCGGTGTCCTCAGCGATGCAGGTGGTGGTGGTGTCGAGGTAGACGCGGTCGGTTTCGCCAGTGAAGCGGATGGGCGCGGTGCCTTCCAGTTTGCGCTGACCCTCATCCACCTTGTCGAGATAGGTTGTGTTTTCGAGCCCCGTGACGCTCGCGCTGCGGACATCGCCGACGGCGAGGTAGGTGTGCAGCGCTTCCTCGAATGTGAACGGTGCATCACTGCGGTTCTCGACTTCGAGCGCCATGTGAAGTTGCGCGCCGATGGTAATGCGGTGGCGGATGGTGAATTCGTGCGGCCACTGCGCGAGTGTGGCGGCGTTTGAGGAAAGGCGGAGAACGAGATGGATGTCGCCGTTGTCGCGACGTGCGAGCGATTCGATTTCCCATTCCATCGTGCGCGCGAAGCCGTGCGCGGGAGATTCGGGATGCCCGGCGCGGGCACCGAACCACGGGAAGATAATCGGCACGCCACCGCGAATGGCTTTGCCCGGAGTGAGGTGTGTCTTTTCGCTGAGAAAGAGCACTGGCGCTGCGCCTGCGGGCTGGTAACGCGCGATGTGCGCGCCCTGCAAATACACCTCTGCGGTGGCTAGCGGTGTGGCGATGGAGATGCGGACGAGTCCGGCGGGTGTGTCGTGAAAAGTGACGCCGGTGGTTTCAAAATGGCGGAGGACCGCTGCGTTTGTTGGCATTGCGCGAAGCTAGCGGCGATGCATCGCGGGCCAAGTTTGATTTGTGCGTGAGTCGTCTGCGTGAGTATTGGAGTTGCGATGCCCGATATTCCGCTGACAGAAAAACTCCTCGCCGACGCCGGCGGCTGGGCTGCGCTAAAAGAAGCGCGCGGGATGCTGGCGGCGGGGCGTGTGATCGAAGCGGGTTATGCGACGCCGAATTTATCGGGGCGTGTTCGTGGTGCGGAAACGGAATATCGCGCGGGATTGCGGATTGGCTCGCGCACGGACATCGAGAACACGTGCACGTGCGTGGAGTCGCGTCGCTGGGGACGCGTGTGTGCGCACTCGCTTGCCGTGGGGCTTGCGGTGCTGAAGCCACCAACTGTGCGACTCAATGAGCCAAAAGCGACGAGTGTCGAGCAAGTCACATCGCCGTTTTCCACCAGCGAAGGAGAATCGTGTGCGCTCCATGTGATTTTGCCGCCAAATTTTCGCGCAGCGTGGGAGAAGGGGGCGTTGATGGTTGTGGTCGAGGCCGCGCTCGGCGCAGCCCGCAAGCCGCTTGGCGCTTTAGATGCATCGCGAAAATATCTCTGCGATGAGGCTGACTTGCGGTTCGTAGAAAAGTTCATCGCAAGCACCGCCGGAAAACTCGCAGCGATGGCGACGTTAAAACGTGATGAGTTCGCCGCGCTGCTCGCAACGCTCGTAGAGCATCCGCGCGTGTCTTTTGGAAAAGCGCAATCCGTGTGCGTAAAAGGGCAGGGGATAACACTCACTCTCCACGTCGAGCGTCTAGCTGATGGCTCTCTGCGAGTGCAGTCAAAAACCGGGGCTGGCTTGCTGCTTTCCTCTACGGCGGCGTGGTCGCTGGAGGGAAATACTTTCACGCCCGTCGCACCGGGATTGCCGGCACCGTATTTACGACTGCTCGAAGGTCCGATGACGATTCCTGCGGATGCAGCGGATTCTTTCGCGCAACGCGAACTGCCGATGCTGGCGAGGTTTTTCACCATCGAAGGCGACGTTTCCGCAAGAGACGAACCGATTGAAATACCCGAAGTGAAATTCGCTGCGACTTTCGAGGGTTCGCTGAATTTTCTCACCGCACGCATCGAAGCCATCTACGGCGAGCGGCGTGTGACGCTGGATGCGACCGGCGCAGCGCTTGCTCGATTTGCACGCAATCGTGTTGGGGAAAACGCCGCGTTGGATCGTTTGCGTGCATTTGGCTTCGCAGGGCCGGATGGGAAAGGGGAACTCACACTCAAAGGCGAGGCGCGCATTCTTGCGTTCTTTGCGACGGGGCTGCCGCGATTGGAGCGCGAGTGGCGCGTGACTGTCGGCGAACGGTTTGGCCACGTGACCCGCGATGTGGAGCGCATCACACCGCGTGTGGAGATTCGCAGTTCCGGCGAGCAGTGGTTTGATTTGTCCTACGAGCTAGCGAGTTCCAGCGGAGAGCGATTCTCCGGCGCGGACATCGCACAACTGTTGCAAGCCGGACAAAGCCACGTGCGCAAAGGCGGCAAAGTGGCGGTATTCGATTCGACGTTGCTCGATGAATTTCAGCAACTGCTGCGAGACAGCGACCCGAAGCAGATGCAGCCAGGTGTATATCGAATGGATCGCCGGCAGGCAGGAGCGCTGGATTCTTTTGTCAATGAAAACGCCGTTGAGGTGAGCGGGCAGGGGCAATGGCGCGAATGGGCCTCGGCAGTTCGCCATCTCGACCGGCTCACGGCGATTTCGCTCGGCGACTTGGAAGGTGTGATGCGTCCTTACCAAAAACAGGGAGTCTATTGGCTGCATTTCCTCGCGCAAAACGGCTTCGGTGGAATCCTCGCCGATGAAATGGGCCTCGGAAAAACACTGCAAGCCCTCGCATTTCTCCGCACCCTCGCCGGAAAAGGTCCGAGCCTTGTCGTCTGTCCGTCGTCGCTCATTTTCAACTGGCGCGCTGAGGCTCTGAAATGGACGCCCGGAATCCGTGTTCTCACGCTGGAAGGCGTAGCGCGCGCGGCGGACTTCAAAAAAATTGCCACCAGCGATTTGGTGATTACCAGCTACCCGTTGCTGCGGCGCGATGCGGATAGCTATCGGGGAATCGAATTCGCCGCCGTGATGCTCGACGAGGCCCAACACATCAAGAATCCCGACAGCCAAAACGCCCAAAGCGCAGCCTCACTCAAATCGCGACATCGCTTTGTGCTCACCGGCACTCCGGTCGAGAACTCGGTGCGCGACATCTGGTCACTCATGCACTTCCTGATGCCAGGTTATCTCGGCAGTAAAAACGACTTTCGCGACCGCTTCGAACGAGCCATACAGACTGACCCGACGGGGGCTGAATCAACGCGACTCCGGCGTAGAATCCAACCATTTCTATTGCGCAGAACGAAGAAAACAGAAGCTACAGAATTACCGGATAAATTAGAGCAAATAGCTTATTGCGAAATGACAAAGACGCAGCGAGAGCTTTACGAAAAGTTAGCGCTTTCCACTCGAAAGCAGCTCTCAGAACTCGCTGGAGAAAAGGACCGTTCCAAGAGCCGGATCCTCATGCTTACTGCGCTTTTGCGGCTCCGTCAGGCTTCGTGCGACGCCCGCTTGCTCGTCCCGGATAGCGACGAGGGATCCGGGAAACTCGATTTACTAATGGAGTTGATTGGAGAGGCCATGGATGGCGGTCATCGGGTGCTTTTATTCAGCCAGTTCGTTTCCATGATGAAACTCATCCGTGAGCGGTTCGACGCCGAGGGCATCGGCTATTGCTATTTGGACGGCCAAACCCGCGACCGCGCCGGTGAAGTTGGGCGCTTTCAGAGTGGAAATGCACCAGTATTCCTCATCAGCCTGAAAGCAGGCGGCACCGGTCTAAATTTGACCGCAGCCGACACGGTTATCCATTTCGACCCATGGTGGAATCCGGCAGTGGAGGCTCAGGCCACGGACCGGGCGCACCGCATCGGGCAAAAGAAAGTCGTCACCAGCTACAAACTCATCGCCCGGGGCACCGTGGAGGAAAAAGTCCTCGCTTTGCAGTCGAAAAAGCGCGCCGTGATTGAAGCTGCCGTCGAAAGCGAACAACCGATGATGGATGGTCTGGCCATGAGCGAAATCGAAGAACTGCTGAGTTAGCGATTTTTACAGGAACTTCGCAGGCCGTTCATGAAACAGGCAGGGAACTGCGGAAAGTTGGAGGATAGTTCAGCGGCGAGCACTAAGTTTGCTAAAAACAAATCGGGCTGCAGCCCTCTGATTTTCGCAAATTAACCAATGCCACAACTTCGAGTCCTACTCGGCTATCAACAGGGACAGGTATTTTCTCTCGCAAACGGGACGCTTCTGATTGGGCGCGATCCGAATACGAATGTGATGTTGCACCCGGATAGCTCGGGTTCGAGAAGGCACGCAGAAATTTTCCACAAAGAAGGCATGTGGCGTTTGCGGGATCTGGGCAGTGTGAACGGCACGAAGCTGAATGGTGAGCGGGTAGCGGAAGCTCCGCTCGGGGACAAGGATGAGGTGGTCATCGGGGATAATGTATTCGTTTTTGAGGATGAGGACGGCGTGGTGTCGGCAATCGCCGAGGCTGCAAGTCGTGCGCTGCCAGCCGAGTCGCGCGGCGTGATGCATCGTCCGGCGGTGCGGGAGTTGGTGGAAAAATTGTGCGAACGCATGGCGGCGTTTGAGAGGGAATGCGTAGGAGATTGTGCGGAAAGTGACGGTATCGTCGGAGATGTGCTGGCGGTGTTGATTTCACGGGGGCACGTCGTGCTCAATGGATCGGGCCGCGCGGGGGATGGCGCATTTGTGAGCGCACTCGCGGGTATGTTTGATTTAAAGTGCGAGCACGTGCGTTTCACTGGTGCAGTGACGGAACGTGATTTGTTTGCCGTCGAGAACGCGGGGCGCTGCGTGCAGGGGCCGATTTTCACACAGGTGTTTTTTGCGGAGGAATTCAATCGTGCGACAGACGGAACGCAGAGTGCCTTGAGCGCGGCGATGGAGGAATACAGCGTCGTCGCTGAGGGGATGAGTGTTGCGCTTGAGCCGCTGTTTTTCGTCATGGCTACACAGGGCGGGATTGGTGAGGAGGGGATTCGTGCGCTTTCGCCGGAGCGACTCGACCGTTTCATGTTCAACGTAGCCACGCGCGCTGTGGGCGTGTCGCCGCGCGCTGCTGCGAAAAAGATTTTGAATGTCCGCGAAATCATGGACCTGCAAAAGACAGCGGGTGATTTGCCGATGAGTGATCATCTGGTGCAATACGCCATCCGCATCGTTCGAGCCACGCGTCCTGCGGATGCGAGCGCGCCGGACTTCATCCGTAAATACGTGACTAGTGGTGCCGGGCCGCGCGGTGCTCATGGGCTCGTTCTCGGAGCGAAGGCTCGCGCACTCATCGCGGGGCGTTCGCTCGTCACTGCGGAGGATATTCGTGGAGCAGCACGCTGTGCGTTGTCGCATCGTGTTTTTGGAAATGCTGCTGCACTGCGCGAAGGTGCGAATGGCGAGGCAATCGTGCGGCGGCTCGTGGCGGGAATCGGCGAGCCTTGAGCGACTCATCTCGTGATTTAATAATCCGGCGCACTGTGCCGCGCGCTTGACTCCGCTTTGTCTCGCGAGCAAAAGGCGCATCCCTTTTCAGCAAACCAACACACAACCAATCTACACCTATGCGTTTCGGTATTAACTCATTCCTGTTCGTCAGCCCGTTCGTCACCGCGAGCACCAAGCTGTTTTCACAATTCAAAAAGTGGGGCTTCGACACCGTCGAAATCCCCGTCGAGGATCCCTCGCACATCGATCCAGTCGCCGTGAAGGCTGCGGCGAAAAAAGCGGGCATCGCCGTCGGCAGCATCTGCGCGTGCATGGGGCCGGGTCGTGATTTTCGCGGCAACGCCGCCGAGCAAAAAGCGGGCGCCGCATACATCAAGGCGCTGATTGATCAAGCTGCGGTGATGGGCTGCCCGAGCGTCATCGGGCCGATCTATTCGGTCGTGGGTAAAGCCGACGCCGTGGAGCCAAAGCAGCAAAAAGTGGAATTCGCCCTCGTGGTGAAAAATCTCAAGGCCCTCGCAAAACACGCTGAGAAAAAAGGCGTGCTCCTTTGCATCGAACCACTGAACCGTTTTGAAACCGATTTCCTCAACACCTGTGACCAGGGGCTCAAGCTCGTGAAGGCCGTGGGCAGCAAGGCAGTGAAACTTCACCTCGATACGTTCCACATGAACATCGAGGAAAAGAATCAGGCCGCCGCAATCATCAAGGCTGGCAAGCACCTCGCGCACTTCCACGCATGCGGCAGCGACCGTGGCACGCCGGGCAATGACCACATCGTGTGGGAGCCAATCGTGAAGGCTCTGCGCAAAATCAAATACAAGGGCGACGTGGTCATCGAATCTTTCACCACCGACGTGAAAGTCATCGCGCGCGCCGCAGCCATCTGGCGCAAGATTGAGCCGAACCGCACCGACATCGCGGTGAAGGGCTTGAAAAATATGCACAAGGTTTTCGGCAAAAAGTAGTCGTCCCTTTTACCAACCTACAAAAACATGAAACTGACCACCACACTCGCTGCGCTCCTCGCGCTCTGCACTTTCGCTTCCGCCGACGAAAAGCAGCTCTTCAACGGCAAGGACCTCACCGGGTGGAAAGGACAGCCCGAATTTTGGAGCGTGAAGGACGGTGCGCTCACCGGCCAGACCACTGCGGAGAACAAGGTGAAGGAAAACACATTCCTGATTTGGCAGGATGGCGAAGTTGGCGATTTCGAACTGACGCTCCAGTATAAGATCGTCGGCGGAAACAGCGGCATCCAGTATCGCAGCAAGGTCGTGAAGGCAGAATACTCGGTCGTTGCCGGCTATCAGGCCGACTTTGAAGCGGGCAAGACCTACAGCGGAATCCTCTACGAGGAAAAAGGACGTGGTATTCTCGCGAAGCGCGGGCAAAAGGTAGCCATCCACGAAGGAAACAAAATTGAAGTCACCGGCGAAGTCGGCAAGAGCGATGAAATCCAAGCGGCGATCAAAAACGAGGAATGGAACGACTACAAAATCGTCGCGAAGGGCGGGCACTTGCAGCACTTCATCAACGGCAATCTCACGGTGGACGTGACCGATGAAACCGCCGTTGGAGCGAAGAGCGGCGTGCTTGCCCTGCAACTCCACGCGGGCCCGCCGATGATGGTGCAGTTCAAGAACATCGTTCTCAAGACCGACAAATAACCAATCTCACGATGAAGCCGCGAAGGACGCAAACGTAGCGCACCCTTCGCGGCTTTTTCATTTCAAACAAAGCCATCTATATGAAAACCATCCTCATCACACTTGCGGCTCTCACCGCTTCCGTCTTTGCGGCGGACAAAAAGCAACTCGTCTTTATCGCAGGCCGCCCTTCGCATGGAGCTGGCGAGCATGAGCACAATGCGGGAGTCCAACTTCTCGCTAAATGCCTCGCGCAGGGCGCAGCTGACAAAGTGGAAGTGAAAATTCACCTCAACGGCGAGTGGCCCGCAGCTGATGAACTCGCCAAGGCGGATACAGTTCTCATTTACGCCGATGGTGGCGACGGGCATCCCGCAGCGAACGACGAACGTCTGCGCCAACTCGGCGAACAGATGAAGCGCGGTTGCGGTTTTGTCTGCCTGCACTACGCCGTGGAGCCTGCCTACGTGAAAGACAACTGGACACCATTGGAACCCGCCGCCGATGGACAACCGACGAAACAAACGTTGCCAGCGGGACGTGGTTCAAAAGGAAAAGCGACGCCCGAGTTTCTCGACTGGCTCGGTGGATACTTCGAGCAGTATTGGTCGGTGAATCCGCACTGGACGGCGAATTTCAAAGAGCTGCCGAAGCACCCAATCAGCAATGGCGTGAAGCCATTCAGCACGAATGATGAATGGTATTACCACATGCGTTTTCGCGCGGGAATGAAGGGCGTGACGCCAATTCTCACCGACCTCCCGCCGCCCAACACTGCGGGTAAGGACGGCACGCACAGCGGTAACCCCGAAGTGCGCAATGAGGTG
Organism: Chthoniobacteraceae bacterium; assembly: GCA_947476045.1. GTDB lineage: Bacteria > Verrucomicrobiota > Verrucomicrobiia > Chthoniobacterales > Chthoniobacteraceae > SXWH01. The sequence continues at coordinate 24,141 of CANJNZ010000037.1, read as the reverse complement.
CTCGAACTCAAGCAGCCACAGCACGTCGCATGGGCGGTGCAGCGCGATGACGGCGGGCGCGGTTTTGGTTTTACCGGCGGTCACTTTCACAAAGGCTGGGTAAACGACGATCAGCGCAAGCTCGTGCTCAACGCGATCCTCTGGACGGCAAAAGCCGAAGTCCCTGCTAACGGCGTGGAGAGCAAGCCGACTGAAGAAGAATTGCAGGCGAACCAAGACCCAAAAGGCCGGCGTAAATAGTCCATGTTGAATTCTGCTTACTAAAGCCATGAGCCCAATCACCGACCTGTCTCAACGCCCGCCTCGCAGCCCTAAAGCCCGTCTCGGTGGCTATGCGCTGCTATGCCGGATGCTCGATAAATGCCGCGCTGAAAACGCCGGGACACCGGGAGGTTTCCACTACGCCTGCCCGAATGATCAGCGCATTCTCACATTCCTCGGTATTGATGCCGACGCGCTCAAAGCCGAAGTGGCAAAAGGTGGCGGCGACGGTGCTGTGCTCGCGTGGATAAAAGCCAATCAACGCAACAAACACACGGCAGAGGAAATCGAGGCATGGAGTGATGCATCCGACAAACGCAAGCCGGGCGCAGACGACAAAGCGCGCTTCGATTCCTATCTCGCCGAGTGTGGCCCCGGTCGCACGGACATCGTGTATTGGAGCGACCTGCTCGATCTCGATGACTACGTGAGCTACGGCGGCAAGGCGTAGCGCGCTTACTTCACCGCATCGAGCCGACCTGCGGCGTAGGCGCGGAACACGCGGGCGATTTCGTCGCGCACGCGGCGGAAGACGGCGAGTTGTTCCTCTTCACTTCCGGTCGCGTGGGCGGGATCGTCAAAACCCCAATGGTGGCGGTTCATCTGGCCGGGAAACATCGGGCAAACTTGATCTGCGTTACCGCAGACGGTGATGACGGTCTCTACGTCTTGAGCTAGGAATTCGTTGAGGTGCTTCGAGTGGTGGGAGGAAATATCAATGCCGATTTCCGCGAGTGCGCGAATGGCGAGCGGATGCACGTAGCCCGCAGGCTTTGATCCCGCGCTGGCGACGCGAAGTTTGTCGCCGACGGCGGCGCGGAGAATGCCCTCTGCCATATGGGAGCGGCAGGAATTTCCTGTGCAGAGTATGAGAATGAGCGGTGGCATGGTGAAATAATTACGAACGTGCGGCGCAGCAGCAGCCTACTTCGCGCACGCCGCAGCAGGCGGGAATGGCAAGCAGCGCGCCGAGCACCGGAGCGGCGATAAACAGCCAGAGATGCTCGATGTGGCCGCTGATGATTGCCGGAGCCATCGAGCGGGCGGGATTCATCGAAGCACCGCAAATCGGTCCGGCAAACATCGCCTCCAGCGCGATCACGCCACCGATGGCGATGCCGGCTGTGATGCCCTTCTCTTTTGCTCCCGTGCTCACGCTGAGGATCACCAGCATGAGGAAAAAAGTGAGCACCACTTCGAGGATGAAGCTTTGCATCGGCAGTCCCGACGGTAGCGTTGCGCCGAGTTTTGCGTTTGTTGGGAAAAGAAAACTCATCAGTCCGCTCGCCGAAAACGCACCGAGCACTTGCGCACCGATATAGCCGGGCACTTCGCTCCACGGCATCCGGCGAGCGGCGGCAAAAGCGGTGGTGACGGCGGGATTCAAATGCGCGCCACTCACGTCGCCGAAGCAATAGATCATCGCCATCACGATAAGGCCGAAAGTGAGCGCGATGCCGGGGTGTGTAATCGCGCCCGTGGCGTCGTTAATCACGATCGCGCCGGTGCCCGCGAAAACGAGCGCGAAAGTGCCGAGAAATTCAGCGAGGAGTTTTTTCATGTGCGCTTATTTAGCGACCTCATGACAATGCGTCGAGCGAAGGTAAGCGAAGCGAAAGCATTTTACACAATTGACACAAAATGATCGCGCTGACTTGCGCGCACGGGGTGTGCTGAATATCGTCTGCCATGCTGACACAGCGCGATTCCATCCTCCAACTACTCGCCGATGAAGACAGTGAGACGGCCGACCTTGTGCAGCAGCAACTCCTTTCGCACGGCGCTGATGTTCTCGGTGATTTGCAGGAGCTTTTGCCCGGGGCAAATGGACGTGCAGAGCGGCGTTTGCGTGAATTGATGGGGCAAATGGAGAGCCGGATTGCGGAAAAGGCATTCGAAGAGTTGTGCGGACGAATTGGAGACAACTGTGACATTGAGGAAGCGGCGTGGCTGCTGGCAGCGGTGTTGTTGCCCGGAGAGGATTTCAGTAAGGCAAAGGAACAACTCGACAGGTGGGGGAGTGAGCTTCGTCTGCGCATCGTTGGTATCGATGGAACCTCGTGCCAGGCGGCGGTGCTCGCGGAATTTCTGGGCGACGAACTCAATTTTCACGGCGACGAAACGGATTACTACGCTGCGGAGAATTCTGTTTTACCCAATGTCATTGAAAGCAGACAGGGCATCCCGCTTTCCTTGTCGGTCGTTTACATTGCAGTCGCACGGCGTGCAGGACTGCTGTTGCACGGCGTAGGACTCCCGGGGCATTTTGTTGTGCGGCTCGGCAATGTGTTTCTCGATCCGTTTCACTATGGACGACGCCTTCATCTCGACGATTGCCGGCGATTACTGGAGGGGCAGGGATTTGAGTTGCAGGCGCACCACCTCACGCCCTGCAAGCCTCGCGTGATGCTCGCGCGAATGCTGAACAACCTTCTGCACATCGCTGACGAGGAAGGTGACGTAGATTTCAGCGCGAAGCTCCAAGGCTGGTTGGGAATACTTCAGCGCTCTGTTTAGTCAGCCTATCCGGCGACGACCCCGCAGCCGCCGTCGCCTTCGGAAAATTGGTCGGGCGGCATCTTGCGTCCATCAAGTGTGCGTAGCAACAGGTCGAGCGCAGCCTGCGCTACGAGTTGCTTGAAAGTTTCACGATCTGTCGGGAAGCAGTGCTTTTGAACGATGGTCTCCTTATCGCATATTGCGAGTGCAATGAAAACCGTCCCGACAGGCTTTGCTGCGCTGCCGCCATCAGGGCCTGCGATACCTGTGGTCGCTATCGCGAAATCCGAACCGCTGGCACGGATTGCTCCGTTGGCCATAGCACGGGCGACTGCTTCGCTCACAGCGCCGTTTTTTTCGATGAGATTGCTGTCGACGCCAAGTGCCGCAGTCTTGGCCTCGTTTGCATAGGTCACATATCCAGCGAGGAAGACCCGCGACGCGCCTGCGATGTTGGTGAGTTTGTTTGCGATGAAACCGCCCGTGCAGCTTTCCGCAGTGGATATGGTCGCATTTCGCGTGGTAAGCGTCTCGATGACGACCTGCTCCAGTGAGCGGGTATCGGTGGTGAAAATGGATGCGCCCAAGCGTTCATTTACCAGCGACTCGGCGCGGTCGAGCAATGCGGTTTCGCCGATGAGGCGAAGATCCACTTCGCCGGGATGGGCGCAGTAGCCGACCTCGATACCCATTGACAGCAAGTCGGCACCAACCTTTTCCTCGACGGCAGATTCGCCGATACCGACGACTCGAAATGTGCGCATTTCAAATTGTGCACGGTGCGGTGTGAGCTTCGCTAGAATTGGCACGACCTGACCGCGCAGCATCGGCAGGAGCTCGCGAGGCGGCCCCGGCAACAGAAAGATGTGGGGAGAGTTTATATCCGCCATTGCGGGAAAGTAGAGCCCTGGTGCGGTGCCATTGTCATTATGCAGCACGGTGGCCTCGTGCGGGCGGAGTGCTTGCAATTTCACCCGCTCGCTCATGCGCAGGGCGCGGCGTGCAAATCGCTCGGCGATGCGACGCATTACTTCTTCATCGTGCTCAAGTTTTAGCCCGAGCAATTCACAAGTGATGTCGCGGGTAAGGTCGTCGGTCGTCGGACCGAGACCGCCGGTGATGAGCACGATATCAGTGCGGAGGAAAGTTTCGGACAATGCGTCGCGGATAGCCTCGCCATCGGGCACGGTCGTCTGCCTGGCGATGCGCAGGCCTAGTGGAAATAATGCCTGTGCAATCGCAGCTAGGTGGGTGTTGACGACGTTGCCGAGCATCAACTCGGTGCCGGTATTGAGGATTTCGATGCGCATCTGACCACATTTTGCCGGAGAGTCCCCATGTGTCGAGTGTCCGCCATTGAACGGAGCGCTTGCGTTTTAGCCGCTGGTTTGAAACTTTCCGCCCCTTATGTCGGAACCCGAGTCAGATCCTAGAGAACAGAAACCCGTGCCAGCGGCTGCGCCAGCGCCTGTCGAGGAGCAGGAGTTCGATCTGCTCGCATTCTGGATTCAGTATCGAAAATTGATCGTTCGCTCGCTGACTCTCATTCTGGTCGGGGTGGCAATTTATTTTGGCTACGAATTTACTAAGCAGCGTAAACTGGCCGAGTCCGCACAGGCTTTGGCTTCTGCAAAAAGTGCTGATGATTTGCGCAAAGTAACGGCTGAATGGGCAGGCACTCCCGCTGCCGGTAGCGCACTACTGCGACTCGGAGATGAGTTGCGCCGTGCGGGCAAATACGATGAGGCCACAAAAGCCATTCAGGAATTTGCGGAGAAATATCCGCTGCATGCCTTGCAAGATCGGGCACTCATCAGTTTTGGCATTACTCAGGAACTTGCAGGCAAGACCGATGAAGCATTTGCAACCTACCAGCGTGTGGTGTCCACCTTCGCGACAAGTTCCGCGGCAGCCGACGCGCAGATTCGTCAGGCCCGGATTCAGAAGGCAAAGGGTAAAATGGAGGATGCGCAGCGCATCCTTACAGCGCTCGAACAGCAGCACAAAAACTCACTGTATCTCAGCGAGGCCAAGGCGCTGTCAGAGGAGATGAAAAACCCCAGTGGACGTATTCTGGGTGGAAATCCTCGTCCTGTTCAACCAGAGCCAGCCGAGGCCGAGAAAAAGCCTGAGCCAGCAAAAAATAAAGCACCTGCAGTTATTTCTGCGCCAGTCCAAACGCCTGCTCCCGCACCAGCGACACCGCCGCCCGCCGACCAGCAAAATAAGCAAGAGCCAGCGAATACCCCCGCAGTTCCTCCTGCATCTGCTCCGGCGCCAGCAGAGACGCCAGAGCCGCCTGTGCCGGCCAAGTAATTTTCTTCCCCCGGCGAATTAACAGCCCAGCTAAAACTACAGCGCGTCTTCCTCGAAGCGTGCAAGATTTCTATCCGACTCGATTGGCGGTTCGTCAGGAATGTCCTTGAAGTCCTGACCGATGTTCAGGTCGCCTGTAAAGATTCCGCCTTTGTCAACGACGATGGAACGCGCATAGACGGTTCCCTCCAGCCAGCCGCCTTTGTTGATCACTACCTTGTCGGCGATGACACGTGCGCGCGCTTTACCGTTTAACTCAAAAAGCTTTGTCTTCACTAGTCGCACAAACTCAACGTCGCTCTTTTTGTCCACGAGGATATGTTCTGATTCGAGCAAGCCGGGCATGCGTCCTGTCATGTGCAAGGTCGTGGTTCCGGTGCAGACGATGCAGCCTCGCAGGCTGCCTTCGATATATGCCGAGCCGCACATCAGTCGAGTGCTCGTGATGTCGCCGCGCGGTCCGAGCAGCACTTCGCCCGCAGTCTGAACACTGCGGCCAAATGGGCCGGTGATTTTGAAATCGCGCAGGTCAATATACGCGCCGCAGCCGGGGCACATCGTGCTTTGTGCAGCGGTGCTGAGCACCTGCTTATGGGCGCAGGAAAAGCATGTCACTTCGCGCTGCTTTTCGCCTACGATCATCCGCGAGAGTTTGGAGAAAATCCCCGGCTCTTTGATGATGCTGCGCTCTCCTGCGAGCGGGCGTTCCAGCGAGTAATGCTGCTGGCACTTCCGGCAGAACGTCGTCTTGGCAGAGACCGACTCTTCCTGTGTGAACCCGCAATGCGGGCACAAGGATGCCATCTTTTCGGTTTGTTTACGGACGTTCTTTGCCACGGAAGCAGTGAAACACACACGCGCCGCGCAGGCTGGGAGCGGAGCCCGCGCGGCGCGAAGTTGTGAAAGCGCTATTCGGCGGTTTGCCGCTTATCGTTGAGCGCCGCCGGTGCCGGTGCGGTCGGGTGCACGAAGAATTTCGGGCTGACGCATGGCGACTTTGTTTGGAGTCACTTCGGATTTTCCAACAAACGTGGCACCTTCTTCAATGACGAGGCGCGTTGCCTTCAGATCACCGTAAAGAACTGCGTGCGACTTCAACTCGCAGCGTTCTTCGACGGTGATATTGCCATGCACTTTGCCGAGGACAGTGACGGATTTGGTTTTGATTTCGCCTTTGATTTCGGCGTTTTCGCCAACGGTGAGCGTGCCGGCTGAGGTGATTTCACCTTCGATTTTGCCGTCAACCATCAGTTCGTTCTGGAACTTGATGGAGCCTTTGATTTCGACGTCGCTGCTGAGGATGTTCTTAGTGTTTGTGGTGATTTCGGCCATGGTTGCTTGTGTGTGGTTGAGGTTGAATTTCTGCATCGGCGCACGCCGACGACATGCGGAAGTATGGATTCGCACCGTGGTGTGTCAACGCCTTGAGCGAATGAAACGAAATTATCCGCTATTCGGCCAGTTCCTCTGCCGGATACGTCCAGATTTCGCTCAATGTGGGATGATAGTGGGGGATTTCTGCGAGTTGACGCACTGTGGCTCGGAATCGCATGGCCACCACAATTTCGTGGATGAGTTCCGCTGCGTGCGGGCCGACGACGGCAGCACCAAGAATTTCGCCTCCTTGTTCGGCAGCGATCAGTTTTACAAAACCGTCCGTCTCTCCCATGCACAAGGACTTGCCGTGATCGTTGAAGGGATATTTGGCCATGCGAAAAGCGGTGCCGCTTGCACGTAGTTCCCGTTCGTTTGCGCCACATTCGGCGACTTCCGGGTCGGAAAAAATCACCGAGAGTTTGAGTCGGTAGTCCGCTTCCTCCATCGGACCACTGCTCGCGAGGAGGCGTGCGGCGTTGCGCGCTGCGATCTCACCTTGCTGAATGGCGATGTGCACAATCTCGAATGGGCCGGCTACATCACCCGCTGCAAAGATGTGCGGCTGCGAAGTCTGTTGTGTAGCTCGCATGGTTGGGCGGTCTTTGGTGAGTTCAATTCCAGCGGCGTCGAGTCCGAGGCCATTCAGCATTGGCGAGCGACCAAGTGCGTGGATGATTTGTTCTGCCTCCACGGTTACACTGCCGCCTTCGTGCTCGAAAGTGATGCGCTTTTTCGCGCCCGATCTTTCAGCGCGGATCAGTTTTGTCCCGGCGAAAACCTTCACGCCTCTTTCGCGAAGTCCGTGTGTGAGTGCTTCGGCTACGTCAGAGTCCGCGCCTTTCAAAAGTTGCCCGCTGCGCTGGATGATCGTCACGTTGCGTCCGAGTCCCGCGTAGTAGGTGGCGAACTCCACCGCTGTCGCACCGCCGCCGAGGATGATGAGCGATTGCGGAACGTGTGCGCTTTCCAACACATCGTCAGTCGTCCAGTAACCGACCTCTTTAAGCGAGGGCAGGGGCGGTTCACTGGCCACCGAGCCTGTCGCCAGTAAAAATGTGCGTCCCGTGATACGCTGAATGCCGCCGCTGCGTAGTGTGACATCCAAAGTTCCGGAATCTACGAAGCGTGCAAAGCCACGGATGAGATCGAACTTACTGTTCTCCAACTGCCCTCGGCGGTAGTCTGCAAATTCGCCAATAAGCCGACGTTTGCGCGCGAGGATTTCGTCGCCATGCACTTCGAGGGCGCCAGCGCGAAGACCGAACTCCGCAGCGCGCCGCACGGACACTGCGCGACTGGATGTCGCGAGTAGCGTTTTACTCGGCATACAGCCGCGTAAAATGCACAGGCCGCCGAGTTCTTCCGCTCCGTCCACGACGCAAGTTTTTAGACCGAGTGAAATCGCGGTTCGCGCCGCTGCGTAGCCAGCGCTCCCGCCGCCGATGATGATGAAATCGTAGTTCATAGTTTTTCGGGAAGGACAAGGTAGATTTGATGATATTGCGGCTCGAAAAGTTTCACACTGGTTTCCTCGATTTTACCATCTTTCACACGCCCCATCGTGTGGACCAGTCCGCGCTCGGCCGGTGTGACGTAGCGGAGAAACGGCGGGGCTTGTCGCGGACTTTCTGCGAGCACTTTTGCAAAAGGTTCCGGAGGTGCTTTACGTTCGAGGATTTTTGCGGAATTACTCACCATGAGCAGTTCCGAGAGATTCGTGCTGGTGTGCGATAGGTCGTCGAGCAGCACATAGCGCACGCGTCTTTCGCGAAGGATTGCGGCGGCTTCAGCGGGGTTTTCGGTCAGAAAAAAACGCGCGCTGTCGAGGATGCCAGCGAGACTTTGATGGCTTGTTCCGGAAACCCCAGGCTGTCCGGACCAGTATGCAATTTGGGGAGACGCCCACCACGGTGCGAGGAAAGCGCCGGGTTCACGCATGAACGCCGCGACTCTACGCCATTCGTCCTGCACGGAGCGTCGCCATACGCGCAACTCGCGTTCCTCTTCGCTCGGGTGCAACATCCCCGACCACGCGAAAGTAAGTGGCACCATTGCCAAAATGCCTGCAACCCAACCTGCCCAGTGGATTCGTAACGAAGCCAGTTGCCACGGCAATGAAACGGTGAGTGCGAGCGCGAGGTAGTAGCCCCAGCGCATCTGCCAGACGGTGAGGCAGAGCATCGTCAGCACCAGCAGCAGTAGTCCGCGGGCGCGTGAATCTATGCGTCCTGCAAACCACAGTGCTACCGGTGCGAAAAGCCACAGTGCGCCGAACCAATGCCACACGCGATTGCCGAGTAAATCGAGGGACATCAGCTCGCTGATTGTCCGGCTCCACGCGGCGAAGTGTCCGCGTAAAGTCGCGTCGGGTAGCGAGAGACGCCAGCCGTCCAAAAACAGCGCCATCAATATCACTGCGCCGAGCGCAATCCATCTCCCTCGCACGGCACGTGCGATGAGTGCGGTGCGATTGAATAAAACATGCCGCCCAACTGCGCCTGCAAAAAACAGCAGCGGCTCGTAAAGTGAAACCCAGAGCGCGATGCCCCACGCTACGCCAGCAACAATTGCCCAGCGTCGCGCGAGCCTCGCGGGTGTTCCGAGATCAGCCAGTGCCAGTTCTGCACAAACTGCCACGCCGAGCAGGAAAATGAGCAGCGACTGATGATCCGGACGTCCGAGTTCCATGCCCTGCACGAGTATGGGGCTCAGCGCGAAAAACAGCAGCATCAGCGGACGAAACGGCAGCCGCATCCATCCTGCCCAGCACCAGAGCCATAGTGCTGTCGCGACGGCGAGCAGCGGAGAAATCAGCGCGCCGGCAAGATCGAGCGACTGCCCGTGCATTCTGCTTTCACCTTTCCAGTCCACAATGCGCAGCCCGGCCTCGGTGACACATTTCAGCCCCGCGATCAGCCAGTCGAACGGCGCAGTGGTATGGGGTGTCGTGCCCTGCGGCCAGTTCTCGAAATCGTGATGCCGGATTACCATCTGTCCTTCGCAAACCATCTTTACGCGCGTCATGCGTGAGTAGCAGTCGCCTTCGAGAAAATAGATGCGCCCGTCCGCGTGAAAAACATCCGCGCTGTTGTAGCATCGTGCTGCGAAAGTGAGCACGAGCAGCGCGAGCAGGACCAGCCGTGGCAGCCAACGTTTCAGCACCGGGTGCATTGCGCTCATTTCTCGTCTTTCGCGCAGCGAAATCCAATCCACGCAGCGGAAAAGCCGGGCTCTTCGCGTCCGCGTGTGGATACGCGAAAATCCACATCCGTGCTCAGCCACGATCCGCCGCGCACCACGCGTTTCCACACGCCGGGCTCCGTCGGGTCATTACTCACGTCGGGGCCTTGCGGATTTTTGTGCGCGGCTCGGTCTGGGTTTGGGCGCAACTCGCCGTAGTAATCGGCAGCAAACCAGTCCGCACACCACTCCGCAGCGTTGCCTGCGAGGTCGGCGAGTCCGTAGTTGTTCAGAGGGTGGCGACCGACTGGCGCGAGTGCTGCGAAGCCATCAAGCGCGTCATCTTTCGCAGGGAAATCACCCTGCCACACATTGGCGCGCCAGCGTCCATCCGGACACGCATCCATGCCCCACGGAAAATGTGCAAGCACCACGGCTCCACGCGCAGCGCACTCCCATTCTGCTTCGGTGGGCAGGCGTTTGCCCGACCACTTTGCAAATGCCACCGCATCATCCCAACTTACGTGGACGACGGGAAACTTGCCGCAGCCTTCGATGTTCGAGGCCGGCCCGTCCGGCTGCCGCCAGTTTGCACCAGCCACCCACTGCGCCCACGGGCGTCGGCCACTCGCTTTTGTATTCGATGTGGAACGAAAACACCACGATCCTGGCTCGCGCTGATCGGGTGGCAATTTATCTGCAACAGCAGGTGGACGCTCCGCAGTTGTCACATAGTGGGTGGCTGCGACGAATTGTGCGAACTGCTCGTTCGTCACCTCGGTCTTGTCCATGAGGAAAGGATTCACGCGCACGTCGTGCAACGGTTTCTCTTCGGGAGCACCGTCATTGGCGCCCATCGTGAACGAATTGCCCGGCACCGGCACCATCTCGGTACCTCTCGCATTTTCTGTCTGACGCTGTTTGCGTTCGCGCACGACGCGTTTTACTTCGGGATAAAGCCACGCGAGCGTCGCGCCGAGGAAGGCGAGGACGATGCCGACAAAAATGAGCGCGGTGCGGCGGGCGACGTTGTCTGTGGAGTCGGGCATTTTCTATTTTGTCTCCACATCTTTCACGCAGCGAAAACCGGTATTTGCGAGTCCGGTGTCAGGCGATGTTTTCATCCGCGCGCTCGGACGGTAGCCACGGCAGTAGGAGTCGCTGCACATCCATGAACCGCCGCGCGTTGAGTGCTTCATCACGCCGGGCTCGTCGGGATCAAAACTCGTCGTCGGTCCCGGTGGATTTTCCTTCGGTGACTTGGCGTAATAGTCCGGCAGATACCAATCGGAGCACCACTCCCAGACGTTGCCTGCCATGTCGAACAACCCATAGCCATTCGCCTGAAAACTTCCGGCCGGCGCGAGCCCTTTGAAGCCATCCTCACCAGTATTCTCGTGGGGAAATTTCCCCTGCCATGTGTTGGCCATCCATTTTCCGTTTGGTGAAAATTCATTACCCCAAATGTAGCGCGCCTTTTCCTTTCCTCCGCGGGCTGCAAATTCCCATTCCGCTTCGGTGGGCAGACGTTTGCCAGCCCACTTGCAGTAAGCCTGCGCATCGTCCCAGCAAACATGCACCACGGGATGTTTTTCTTTTCCGATGATGTCTGTCTCGGGGCCGTCGGGGTGACGCCAGTTCGCTCCGATCACAGGTGCCCACCACTGTAGTGCGTCGCGGAGATCCACCGCGCCTTTCGGTGGGCGATAGCAAAGCGACACAGACTTGCCCTCGAACTCCGGTAGCAGCCCTGGAAGTTCTTTTGCGGTCAGCGGACGCTCCGCAAGTGTCACGTAGTTGGTCGCCTTCACAAACTCTGCGAACTGCTCGTTGGTCACCTCGGTTTTATCCATGAAAAACGATTTCACGGTGACTTCATGCAATGGCTTTTCGTCAGTCGCGCCGTCCTCGCTGCCCATCGTAAAAATGCCGCTCTTGATGAAAACCATTCCAGGCGGAGTCGTTGGGTCCGCAGCGAATACGGACGACGCCAGCACGCTGATGAAAACAAAACTGTTCGGAAAAAATTTCACTCCGCAGCGATAGCTTGCCGCTTTCGCTCGCGCAACGGCTAGTTGTTGGCCGGATTGGTGAATGGAAGCGTGACGCGGATGATGCCGGGGCCGCGCTCGGGGTGGGGGATGTCTATTTGTCCGCTGTGATTTTCGATGATCTTGCGGGTAACGGTGAGACCGAGACCGAGGCCGACGCTGCGCGTGCTTTGGAAGGGTTCGCCGATTTTATCAGCGACTTCGAGAGGGAAGCCCGGGCCTGCGTCCTGAACTTCTACGGTGAGGCGTTGCTGGCCTTCTGCGCTGCTGTCTGCGACGCGCAGTGTAACACTCGGGTTTTCCGGATTGGCCTGCATGGCATTCAGTATCAATTCGGAGAAAGCATGACGCAGAGCTTTGCTGTCGCCGCTGACTTTCCAGGGGGTTGTTTTGTCGAGGTGCAGTGTGGGTTTGTGTTTACCGGGATTGAGGGTGTTCGCGTCCTGATATGCTTTTTCGAGTATATCCGAGATGGAAACGGTCTCCCCGCTTTTGCCATCCCAATCGCGGCTGAGGAAATTCATCTGCTGGGTGAGCCGCGTGATGCGCCGCACGCTGCTTGCGAGGACTTCGCTCATTTCATGGCGGGCTTCAGCATCGTCGCCTTGGATTTCGAGAAGCTGCTGCATCGTGCTGATTGGGGTGACAGCGTTTCCTATCTCATGTGCGAGGTGCCAGGCCATCTGGCGAACGAGGCGGAGCTTGCTCGTTTCGATTTCAAGTTGGACCGCGCGTTCGTGCTCGGTGATGTCGTCGAGGACGAGAAGAGCGGCATTCGGGCGTTTGTCTTTGCCGACGCAGAATGGCTGGATGCTGACGCGGCAGGAAATGCCGGGATGAGCGGGAGGCTCCCACTTGAATGGCGTGACGGCTTCGCCTTTTTGAATGACGAGAAAGATGAGGCTGCCGAGCGCTTGGGGGATGTCTGCAAAGTCGAGACGCCGTATGTGAGCGGGAGAGATGAGTCGCATCGCGGCTTCGTTTGCGTGGAGCACGCCGCAGTTTGAGCCGACGACGATACAGCCGCCACCGAGGCCGGCGAGGATGTCATCAATGAGGCCGTGGGTGTCGTGGAGTTGTTCGTGTCGCCAGCAGTTGCGGAGGGCGATGCCGAGTTCTTCGAGCCAGTGGAAAAGTTGCGTGAGTTCCTCGTCGCCGAAACCGCCGCCGGTGATGCGCTCATCAATGACGAGGATGCCGAGCAACATTTCACGATCATGAATGGGGAGTGCGATGATGCTGCCGAGTGTGGCGAATTCCTTGCTGATTTCGCGCGAGGCGCGTGCTTCGGGTGCGTCGGCGCGGAGGATGCGCGCGTGTTTGTGCAGGTAGTTGCCGATTCCGTTGGCTAGGCTGAGCGGGAATTCCTGAATCAGCCCGGGCTCGTGGCCGATGGTGTAGGCGGGACGCAGCCAGTGGTCGTCGGAGGATGGCGTGCCGTCCGTGGTGAGTGCGCTGGGTTTGCGGAGAAAGACGGCGGCGCGATTGATGCCGAGGGCCTCGCGGAGTTGCTGGAGTGCGGCGCGGAGAAGTTCGCGCGCATCGAGACTGTGGACTAGCAGCGAGGAGAATCGGCGGAGTGTTTCGAGTCCCCGGCTTTGAGGCAGCGTGGTGAGTGCAGCCGGCATTTGCGGTGGCTGTTGCACAAGCGCAGGCAACTGGCTCTCTTTATCAATCAAGGCGCGTTCAATGAGAGTGCTGAGGAGTTTTCCGCGCACAGGTTTTTCGATAACGTGTGCAACGCCCAGAATGTAGGCTTCCTCCTCCCATGTTTTGCGACCCTGCGGAGCAAAAACGATGAGAGGGCAGCCCGGCGCAAGCGCGTGGATTTCTTCGAGTGTCCTGATGGCAAGAGTATCGTTAAATTCCATGTCGAGGATAATGGCGTCGATAGCTCCGCGTGAGAGCAGTGCGCCCGCACCGGCTGCGTCCTCTTTTCCAATGATGCGATAGCGAGCTGCATCGAGGGCAGCCTCAACGGCGTCCGCGAATGGCGGCTGGCGTGTAATGATGAGAAGCGTGCGCATGAACTCAGGCGGGCGTGTTGACAACAATCGAACCGGGTGGCTGGAACGATGTTTTTTTGGAGTTCTTTTGCCGGCTGGGCAAGTCGAGATTCACTACAGTGCCTTTTCCCGGTTCGCTGGTAAGCGTGAGACTGCCTCCGTGGAGCGTGGCGATTTTCCTGCAGATGGCGAGACCTAGCCCGAAACCGCGCCCTTCGTCGCCGGTGCGCTTAGTCGTAAAATAGGGCTGAAAAATACGAGACATATTCTCGGTGCGGATCCCAATGCCGCGATCTGTGACGCGCACGCGCAGCCAGTCGCGAGCGGCGTCGGTTTTGACAAGGCGGATGAGTTCGATGCGGATTTCCTCTTTGTCGGGCGAGGCGTCCACCGCATTTGAAATGATGTTTGAGATGAGGCGCTGGATGAGGACGACGTCCATCTCGACGAGTGTTTCACCACTAGTCTCAACGCGGTATTTGATGTCCTTGTTGTTGCGTTTATTTTCGCGTGCCAGATCGGCGACGTCTTGTATCAGTAGGTCTAGGCGGCTTTCCTGGATGTCCGGCCGCAGGTTTTCTGAGAAGAAGAGCGCCTCCCGTATGTAGGCGCGCATCGTCTCGAGGTTGCGGATTGCCACGGGAGCGAGTTCCGCGCGTGTAGACTCATCGGCAGCACCTTCGCCGAAGAGTTGCAGGAGCGTCCATACCGGCGTGGTGAGATTGTTCAAGTCGTGTGCCATGCCGCGTGACATGCGACCCAGAAGATCGAGTTCCTGATTGAGTAGAATTTGATTTTTCAGGGAGATTTGGTTCGCCACAAGCGCGAGGTTTTCCGTGAGCGTCACTAGGAGTTGCGTGTCGTTTCTTGTGAAAGGTTCGCCGCTGGTTTTTTCCCCTAGAATGAGAAGGCCCAACGGCTGCTGCTCGACGAGTAGTGGCAGGACGATGTCGCCAGCAAAATCCCGCAATTGTTCACAAGCCTTGCTCTGGAGTCTGTCATCGGTGTTGTTTTGGTAGCCTGCTTTGAGCGACAGGTGATTCTGGCTTTTGTCAGCGAAGTAGCGAAAAACTGGTGAGTCACTGCGCAGATCCGGGAGTTGATGCTGGGGTTGCTCTGGGTGTGCCCGTATGAGGGTGAACGCGCGGTTGGTTTCATCGAGAAGGATGATCCAGTAGGAGCGGACGCGCACTGTGTTTAATAGCAGTGTATGCAGATCGCCCAGCAAAGCAGGGAGGTCTGTATACCAGCGCAGATGCTCGGTGAATGCGCGTATTTTATCCTGATACTCGAAGTGGTCTCCCAGCAGTCGGCGTTCAAGTGACTCTGCAGAGCCGCCAAGCAATTTTGGAAACAGGAACGAAGCAATGAGCGCCGAGAGGACGATGACGATTACGGTGCTGCTGAGTGCAAAGGTGGTGATTGAGCCGGGCGGCGCAAAGGTGCCTACAACAAGTTCCAGCAGAACGGCGATGATGAGGAGGAACACGAAACGCACAAGGTGGGCGGCTGATTTGCCGAGCGCGAGATGCACGTCGAGGAGCTGGTATTGAAAGACTGAGTAGGCGACCATCACTCCATACGCGACTGCGGCGAGACTGCCGTAGGGAATGATAGAGATGGATGTCAGGGGGTAATGATCAATGCCGATGATTGGCAGAATGTCGTTGGTCCCGAAAATTACGATCAGTGTTTGCGCGGCTAGGATTCCATTGAATCGCTTACGTTGTTTCGTCGGCGTTGCTCGGCTTTTTTTCCAGAGAATGATGACTGAGGCGAAGGTCTGGGAGAGGGAGAGCGTGTAAAGCCAAAACCCGGGCCCGGCCACGGAATACCAGGCATAGCCCACATTGCGCACGTCGCTGATGAAGATGTCTCCGGCGTTCATCAGCATGAACCCCCCGTGCAGTCCATAGAGCCAGAACAGCCATTTCCCGATAGGCCGCCCGGCGAGCATGAGGCTGAGGTGCAGCAGCGTAGGAGGGAGAATGATGACTCCGTATTGGAGGAATTTCGCCCAAATATAGGCTTCGTCGTGCGTCTGAACACGGAACATGGAGAAGGTGCCCAGATTCCAAATGGCGATGCCGATGCCCCATGCGAAGAAAATCTGGTTTACGCGAGAGCGGCGATCGCTTCCCAAGACTAAAATCGACAGTGCGAAATTGAAAATACCTCCCATCAGCGGGATGTAGTGGAAAATGCTCATCGTGCCGGTGTTGGCCATTTACGCAGGGCCAGGCAGGAGTTTTTTCCGCCGAATCCGCTGCTCAGATTCAGAGCGACGCGAATGGGATAAGGCCGCGCCGTTCCTGGGACGTAATCAAGATCACACTCAGGATCGGGGACGCGATGATTGGCAGTGGGTGGTATGACTTGCTCGTGTAAAGCAAGGGTAGTCACGACGGTCTCTATAGCGCCTGCCGCGCCCATGAGGTGGCCGGTGACTGGCTTTGTCGAACTGACAGCAACGCGCCGCGAAAATGCGCCGAATACAGATTTGATGGCGCGGGTTTCTGCGACGTCATTGGCTTCCGTCGCGGTGCCATGCGCGTTGATATAATCTACCTCGCTGGTTGTAATGTCGCCACTTTTCATCGCCCGCTGCATAGCTAAAATTGCGCCCGCCCCGTTCGGTTCGGGAGCGACGGGATGATGCGCTTCGCAAGCGCGGCCATGTCCGCACACTTCGGCGTAAATACGCGCGCCGCGTGAGAGCGCGTGTGTGAGTTCCTCCATGACGACAAAGCCTGCGCCTTCACCGAGAACAAAACCGCTGCGTGCCACATCGAAGGGTTTCATGGCATGCGTGGGGTCATCCCGGTTGATCGCCATCACACGCGACTGGCAGAAGGCTCCCCATACGAGCGGCTGGAGGGGGGCTTCGGCGCCGCCGGCAATCATCACGTCCGCCTCTCCGTTGCGGAGCATGGTCAGCGCATAGCCCATCACGTCGTTGCCGCTTGCGCTTCCGCTGCTGAGGGTGATGGCATGACCTTTGATGCCAAGTTCTATCGCCAGTTCGCCACTGCCGCTGCCACTATAGCCATTCACCATGGAGAAAAGGCTGATGCCCCGATAGCCGCGTTTATTCCAGGCCTCGGCAGACCGTGTGGCTGCATCCAGCGTGCTCACGGTGGTGCCTTCGACGACGCCCACCCGGTCGGCTACGAGTGCATTAATATCAAGGCGCGAGTCTTCGACGGCCATGCGAGCGGCTGCAATAGCGTATTGCGTAGAGCGGTCGAGTCGCTTTGCTGCCTTGCCTTCCATGTAGTCACTGGGGTCAAAATCACGGATTTCGCATGCAACGCCCACAGGGGCGTCATCAATGGGGAAGCGCGTCATCGGTCCGGCTGCACTTTTTGCCGAGCGTATAGTGTCCCAAAATAAAGGAAGTGTGCGACCGTTGGGCGCCATGACACCCATTCCTGTGATCACGAATCTTCGCTGAGACTCCGGATAGTTCATTTGCTGCGAGCGCCGCGAGGGATGATGGCGGGAGTCGTTTCCATGTAGGCGCGATAGGCGTCGCCAAATTTTTCGACGAGCGCTCGCTCCTCGATACGCACACGGGTGAGCATAGTGGGAATAAAAATAGCGAACACACCGGCGAGCGTGAACCATGCGTTAAGCACGAGGCCGATACCGAACAGTTCGAGAATCATTGAAAAATATACAGGGTGCCTCGCCATGGCAAAAGGCCCGGTCTGCACAAATTCATGCCCATCCCGCATCTCAACATGCAGGCTCCAGAAACGACCGAGTGCACGGATGGCAGCACGCCGGATTGCGAAGGACGCAATAGACATCGGCAGTCCAATAAAGAACGTCGGCCACCAGAAATCCAAACCGAGCAGCAGATATTCCGCGATGCCTCCCACGACGATGGCGACGCCGCAGAACATGAAGAGGTTGAAGGTGAGTTTCTCCTGCTTCTTACCTGGCACGGTCTCGCGCTTCGTGGAGACTTCGCGCATTCGTTCGGCGAAAATTGCGAGCACAGTGACTATGGGTAGCCAGTGGAGTAATTGATCAATCATTGAAAAGGGTGGGTGAAATGTCGGATGACGAATTCCGAATGACGAATGTGGAATGTCGAATGACGCAGCGACTGCGCGGCGAGTGTTCATTCGTCATTCGGAATTCGTCATCCGTCATCCGTCATTTTCATCATCATCCCGGTGGCCATTGCAGCGAGCGTCCCGCAAGCAGGTGGATGTGCAGGTGCGGCACGCTTTCGCCGGCGTCGCGTCCGTTGTTGATGACGAGTCGGTAGCCGCTTTCGAGCACGCCGAGTTTTTCTGCGATTTCGCGCGATGCGAGCAGCATCCTCCCGAGCAAATCTGCATGCCCGTTTCCGGCGAGCGCTACGCGCGGGATGCACTTGCGCGGGATGATGAGCACATGCACAGGCGCTTGCGGTTTCACGTCGTGAAAGGCGACGAAGTCCTCGGCTTCGTGGATGAGTTTCGCGGGAATTTCACCGCTGGCGATTTTTTCAAAGATGGTCATGCGACGTGGAGAAAAAGTTCGCGCCCCGGTTTTTCCTCGGAGCCTCGGCAGACGATGCCGCTTTGCTCGCGTGCAAAAATGACGATCTCCGAACGCAGTGCATCGCAACCGCTGCACCAGTGTTTTTTCTGCCTCAGGAGCTTTACGCACGTTTCGAGGCCGATGAGTTCGCAATAGCTCCCGCCAAGTTCCAGCACCTCGTGCAGGCGACGGCCCAGCGTGTTGAAGAACGCAAGTTCGTAGCCATTTCCCGCCTCCTGCGCGACCTCGATGAGCGAGATGCGCGAGAAAGGTGACGCCGCTTCAAAACGCTCGCCCACTTCCGCGTAGCCGACCACCTGCAATGCCGCACGCACCGCCCGCGTAAACTGCGCCACCGGCATCACCCGCACATCCGGCATTCCCTCCAGCCACACCTGCACGCTCTCTGCGATGTGCGGGGCGAGCCACCACTTCGCATAGCCCGCCCGCTGCGCCGCGACATTCAGCGCACGGACCAGCCATTCGCGTTCGAAGGCGACCACCTGGCTGTTTGCCAGCGCAATCAAAGGAAGTCCGTCGCGGTATGCGATCACTTGAAGAGTTCGGTTTGCGCACCGCCTTTGCGAGGGCGCTTTTCGAGTTTCTGGATTTCGTGAATGAATTCTCCTATGTCCTGGAAGTGCCGATACACACTCGCGTAGCGCACGTAGGCCACTTCATCGAGTTCGTGCAGCGCCGCCATCACCTTTGCACCTATCACGGTGCTCGGCACTTCGCGCCGAAACTCCGAGCCCAGTGTCGCGATGATTTCGTCAGAGATTTGTTCGAGTTGATCCACGCTGACCGGGCGCTTTTCGCACGCTTTGATCATGCCGTTCAGCAGCTTCTCTTTATTAAAGGGTTCACTTCGTCCATCGCGTTTGGCCACGCGTAACTCGGTGCGCTCCACCTCCTCGTATGTGGTGAATCGGTGGGCGCAGGCCAGACATTCGCGGCGACGGCGGATGCTTCGACCGTCCTTGGACAGCCGGGAATCAATCACTTTATCTTCAAGGCTGCTACACTTGGGGCAATACATGATTTTGTGGCAGGGTGCCGGAAAGCACTGCGTTTAACACAAGTAATGGGTCGGTCAACGCCAAATCCAAAAACGTGGAGCGACTAAAACTCGCGGATTTTTAGCAAGGCTACAAAGAGGCGGATGTTTTTTTGATCTTTCCTGAATATTCAGACGATTCGTTATTGTGAAATTTCACATTTCACGTGCATGGCTTTGAAAAGCTCTCGCCGTTTTCGGTGTGATGCGTTATGAAACTGCGCGTCGGTTTTGAAAGTCCCCGTAGCTCAGTTGGAATAGAGCAGCCGCCTTCTAAGCGGCCGGTCGCGTGTTCGAGTCACGCCGGGGACGCTCTTTTGCGAAGTGTTGCAAAAGGTGGGTGGGACCGAGTAAATCCAACACGAAATGCTTCCAACCCGACCAGCCGCGATCGCAGCCACGACGGCATGTATCCTGAGCACAGGGTTCTGCGCACACCCGTTGGTGAATAAAGCGGAGGAGGAGCCGGTTCACTCCGAGCGGCAGAAATCGCCGCCGAAAGCTCCTTCGCAGTTTAATCCCGATCCGGGCAGTAGTGTGGATTCGTTCAAGGTGCCGCATCCGAAAGTGCGCCCGCTGCCGGAGGCGCCGGATGCACCTCCGCCTGCGAAGCCGGAGCCGGTGAAGAGCGAGCCGAAATTACCGACGGGTTCGCCGCTGGATGACGGGGTGCTCGGCGGAACAGGATCGCCGCTCATTCCGGATGCGCTGCCTGCGCCGCAGCCGGGTGAATTGCGCGATCGGCCTTCGCTTTTCCCGGAGGACTTTTTGTATGTGCCGCGCTTCGACAATGTTGATGAGCCGGGGCGTCTGCGTCTACCTCGCTCGGGTGTGCGTTCGCAGCGCCAGAGGGACAATATTTTTCACTACCGTGAATACCCGCTCGGTCGGGAAGGGCTGGGACTTTTGCCGGGGACTTCGCCCATTGCAAATCGCTGGGCCATTCCATTTCCGAAATGGCAGCGCTATCTCGACCCTTCGCACGAGACGCCCTACGGCGACGGACGTGAGACGATCAAATGGTGGCACCCCTACGAGCAGTCGAAGCTCAAGGGTGATTACCCGATTTACGGGCAGGATATTTTTGCGAACATCACGCTGAAAAACTTTTCGCTGTTTGAATACCGCCGTCTCCCCGTGCCGAGCGGCGTGAGTGCGGCGACGCCGAACAGCTCGGAGTTTTTCGGGCGCGGCGAGCAATGGCTGATTGTAGATGACCGCTCGCTCTCGGTGGAAATTTTCAAAGGTGAGACATCGTTCAAGCCTGTCGAGTGGCTCTTCCGTGCGCAGGTGGTGAAAAACGACAACTGGATATGGGTGCGCGAGCAAAACCTGCTCGACCCAGATCCGCGCGGTGTGGATCGCCGCAGCGGCCCCGAACCAGACACGTCCAAAATCGGCGCAACGCCGAAAGCATCGGGTAGCGTGAATGTGCAGGGCGGGGCGGTGAAGCCGCTTTCCAAGGTGGTGAACCCGGCGGATATTTTCCGCTACATCGCGCCGCAACTGCGCCCGGCGGGAGGAGCAAATGCATTTGTAGATGTGGACCCGGTAACGAACGATCCGAAGCCCGGGAAAAAGGCCAAAGAAAATCGTGATCACGAAAAGGACTTCGCCGGGACGAGGAACACCTACCGTCACAAGGACTGGATCGCGTTGCAGGAATTGTTCTTCGAGTATCACCTCGGCGACCTCAGTGATAACTACGATTTCTGGACTTCGCGTTGGGGCATCCAGCCGTTCGTGTCGGATTTTCGCGGCTTCATTTTCAACGACACGAATCTCGGCATCCGCCTGTTTGGAAACCACGACAACAACCGCACGCAATACAACCTCGCGTATTTCAACATGCGCGAGAAGGACACCTACAGCGGGCTGAACACATTCGACGCGCGCGACCAGCAGGTGCTCATCGCCAACATTTACCGTCAGGATTTTCTGTGGAAGGGCTACACGGCGGAGGCTTCGTTTCACATGAACTGGGATGACGGCCAGCGTCACTACGACAAAAACGACTTCCTCGTCCGCCCCGCGCCGCTGGGTGATTTTTCAACGGAGCACGATGTGCGCGTGGCGTATCTCGGCTGGGCTGGCGACGGCCACATCGGTCGCTGGAACCTCACGCACGCATTTTACTGGGCGCTCGGCGAAGATGAACTCAACGGCCTCGCAGGCCGCCGCGTGGATGTGAATGCGCAGATGGCCGCAGCGGAACTGAGCTACGACCGCGACTGGCTGCGCTTCAAACTCAGCGGTTTCTGGGCGAGCGGCGACCGCAATCCGACGGACGAGCACGCGACCGGTTTCGACAGCATTCTCGACGCGCCGAATTTCGTCGGCGGGCCGTTTAGCTGGTATGTCCACGAGGGCATCAACCTCGCGGGCACAGCGGTGAATTTGAAAAACCCGGACAGCCTCCTCACGAGCCTCCGCAGCAGCAAAACCGAGGGGCAGTCGAACTTCGTGAACCCCGGCGTGAAAATCCTCGGGTTCGGCCTCGACGCCGACGTGACGCCACGCCTCCGCGCATTCTTCAACGCGAACTACATTTGGTTCGACCAGACCGCGCCCATCGAGCACGCGCTGCAAACGAACAAAGTGGACGACCGCCTCGGCTGGGACGTGAGCTTCGGCATGAAATACCGCCCGCTCCTCACGGACAACATCATCGTCGGCATGGGCATCGGCCTCTTCTTCCCCGACAAAGGCTACAAGGACATTTACCGCCTAAACACCGATCAAGTGAATGGCTTCGGCGACAAGAGCCACGAAGGCGAAGCCGACAGCGTCCTGTGGAATGCGATCATGACGGTCACGCTCACTTTCTAAAGTGCCGCGCGAGGAGTTTTCCTACTGAAGAACCAAGATGCTGGTGTTCGGGTCGGAGTCGAATGCCGATAGCAGGACATAGTTGGAACGAAGAAGCTCTGTGATGTGGCTGGTCGGGCAATTGCCGACGCGCAGGAAGACGAGTTTGGGAGGATGACCAAAGACCAAGCTGCGTTGATGAAAGTCAGCGTCCTTGGAAACGATGGTGTAGCCGTGTTGTTGGGCGAAAGTCCAGATGAGCACGTCGTCGGTGTGAATGAGGCCGTGGGACTTGACGTGCGTAGAGTCGGGATAGAGGTCGAGAATCTGTGGGACGACTCTATCGGACAGATTCTCATCGAGGAGCAGCTTCACGCGGCGGCGTTAAAGAGCTTGCGTTCGCGGTCGGCGGCGAATGAGAGACACGCCTTGATGTCCTCGCGCGTCAGCTCGGAGAAATCGGCCAGAATCTCGTCCTCGGTCATTCCAGAAGCGAGATACTCCAGCACGTCGTAAACAGTAATCCGCATCCCGCGAATGCACGGCTTGCCACTGCGCTTGCCAGGCTCAACTGTGATGAGATGTTCGTAGTTCATGGGCAGATGGTATCCTCGTGAAGTGTTTCCGGCAAGGCTTCCTCGGGACGCACAGGACTACAAGCTCGGTGACGGGCCGTCGTGGCGCGATAGCTGAAAATAGGGCACACTGATTCTTTGCCTTATATGTGACGGTAAAACCGGATTGCTAAAGAGACGGAAGCCCGTTCTCTTCCCTCCGCCATGCCAACCGCATTCCGCCCCTGCCAACCCACTGCTGCATAAACTATGATAGGCGTTCATGCGCGCACCACTCAGGGGCGTTATCGTCAGATAATGCGCTCATTGCTCCTGCTCGCGACGTTTGCATTTTCAAACTGCGCATCTTTCGACTCGTCGTCTGCTGCAAAGACCTCGGCGTATTCTTGGCACTCAGGAAAGTTTGCCATCATATTCCGCGCAGGACCGCAGACTTTCGCGCAGGAGCCGATGAGGTCATACTCTTTCTATAAGGTTGAGCGAAGCTTCCCCCCTCACTCAGTGAGTCAGTCTTTAGTTATCGAAAGCGCCCATTCGGCTAACCATTTTGAATGGAGCCCGAAGGAAAAACCTTCTGAATGGATAAAGTCATTCTTGAGCCCTTCCGGCGAGACTATGTTAATTCAGGAGGAAATTCCAAACGACTGCGGCCCCTGCACCAACTACATACTTGTGACTGTCCGAGAAGAAGAGATGGATTATGAATATCTGAATATCCCGGGGAATGAAAAATCCGCGTCACCGGTGGGCGAGAATGCTCAGGTCGTGAATATCTCGGACTCTGAGGTGACTTACAAATACTCGAAAGGTCCCACGAGAACGAAATCGTTCAAGGTGTTAAAGAAACCAGACCGTCGTCCCACATTCCCAGGCTAGCATCTCACGGTTGTGGCCAGGGCAAGCACCACACCATTTAGTAAACTGCAACAGATGGGTTCTGACCGTGAAACCGGTTTGCCAAAAGGACGAACACTCGCTCTCTTCCTTCTCCCACGCCACTCATATTATGAGCAAGCTAGCCGCGATTGACCGAAAAATTTTCTCTGGTTCAGACCATCCTTTGGATGAGAAGGATGATATTTACTCGTGGTTCGAGGAGCGAATTGACCACTTCATTACCCACATCGATTCAGATGATCGCTGTTTTTTCTCAGGTCTTGAGGTCATGCTCGCCATGCTTTGGCGCCTCTCGTCATACTTCGATAATTACGTCATCAAACGCGAGAAAGTGGAAGACTGGCAAATCCGTGCGTTGGGTTCTTTCGATCGATTCACCGCAATACGCGGCGACGCGGATAAAGTCGCTGAGTGGCGGAATAACATCAACTCACGAGTGTCCGGCAGTAACTACCACAGTAGTAATTGGTTGCAATCTTGCGGTGTCAAAGGGTTGAAGTCATGTTTTGCAAGTAGTTCATGGAGAGGCATTTTCTCAAATGGATGGACACTCAGAAGTTGCAAAGTTCTGTGCAGCG
>CANJNZ010000036.1 GCA_947476045.1 Chthoniobacteraceae bacterium | reverse complement strand
GCCTAACCCCTATGAAAGGTGTCAAGGTGGAGCGTAGGAAAAGTTAAAATTGGATTGTTGTTTTTGAGTGTTACATACGGGGATGCGGTGGGACTTTGGGGCTTTTGCGAACGTTTCCGCTTCCAAGGAATGTGTTGAATGCCTTCAACGTCCATACTCCTATCCGCACATGACCTCGTGTGTGTGGCGCGTGGTGCGCCGGGTCAGTGCAAGTTGACAAATGCGTCGGGTGAAGCGGAACGTGGGCGCGGTTCAATCTATAGCGACGAACTCGCGGTGGCCTTGCGGCGTTGCGGTTCAGGTTAGGCTGCGAACACGCGCCACGTTCCAAAGCGTTTTCCAAAGTGTGTGGGTGATTGATGAATGTTGTTTCCCCCAGTTCGCGGGAGCGATGTTCCCCCCGAATGCGGGGGGCGGGGCCGGCGAGGCCCCGCATCGGCGCGGCTAGCTGTGGTCGGGTTCTCCTTTCGTGTGGGCGTTGATTTTGAGGCCCAGTTCGGCGGCGCTGGCGCGTCCGGTGAAGTAGCGCCATTGGGCGATGGCAAGGTGCCGGGCGACGGCGATGATGGCTTTTTTGCGTGCGGCTCCGGTGGCTTTGCTGCCGGGGGCGAGGATGTGCCAGCGGGTTTTGACGGGCGGATAATCCGGCTGAAAGCGGACCATGCGCCAGGCCAGTTCCACGAGCAGGGCGCGCAGCCGCCGGTTGCCGCGTTTGGTGACGCTGCCAAGGACGCGCTTTTTGCCGCTGCTGAACTCGCCGGGGCACAGGCCGGTGTAGCTGGCGACCTGCCGCCGGTTTTTGAATCGCTCCCAGTCGCAGACTTCGCGTGTGGCGGTGATGGCGGTGAGTTTTCCAAAACCGGCGGGCAGCTCGGCGGGCGCGGCGGCTTCGAGCTGCGCGGTGAGCGCGGCGATCTGCGTGTCGAACGTCTGCAAGACGGGGCGCAGGACGGCGAGTTGGTCGAGCAGCCATTCGGGGATCAGTTTGCCGAGGATTTTCCACGCCCGCTCGCGCCACCAGCGCGCAGGTGCCGCAAAGGCGTGGGTGACGAGCAGCCCGCGCCCGTGCGCGGCGATGCGAGTGCGGTGTTGGACGAGCGCTTCGCGCTGACGGTGGACGTGGCGCTCGCGTTCCTCCTCCTCGGTGGGCACGCGCACCACGCAGAGGGCGCGCTGGTTCCCATCGAGGTAACGGCCCAGCCGCAGGCACAGCGTGAGCGCGTCGCGCGGGTCGGTCTTTACACCACCCTGCACTTCGTCCAGCCGCTGCGGGTGGACGACCAGGCAGCCCGCCCCCGCTTTCAAAAGCGCACGGCACAACCCGAATCCAAACCCGCACGCTTCATACACCGCGTGCACTTCCCATCCCTCGCGCAAAAGCGCCTCCACCCACGGCACAAACTCCTGCGGCAAAAACCGCCGCGCCGCACGCGGGCTGGCGTTGTCATACTGCGCGACGACCACGTATTTGCTGCTGTGGACATCCACACCCAGCTTGATGACGCCACGCTTGCGCGCACCGACGTTTGTTGCTGTGCTGTTCCCGTCGGTCGCCAAAGCGCCGCCCCTTTGCTGATGTTGTTTTTCTTCAACCATAGACCCAGTGAACCACGCCCACCGGATCCCTCTCATGTCATCTATGCGCTGCAGCGAACCCGGCGGGAACGTCGCGGTTGCAATCGTTGCGTCCCGTGCGCCGGTTCGCTGAGCTTGGGTCGTTAGGCCTTTAGCCCCTGCGGAGGATGGGGAGATAGCAAGCCTGCGCTTGCTGCTTCGGCTTTGCGCGCGTATCCGCAGCGCGTGATTTCCATTGGCAGCGGCAGCAGCAGCAATTTTCCAGAACGCATCCGGCAGATTTTTTCGCCGGATGGGCTGTTGTCGAAGGCGGAGAATTTCGAGTTTCGCCCGGAGCAGCAGCAGATGGCGGTGGCGATAGCGACGGCGCTGGCGGAGGGCAGGCATCTGGTGGTGGAGGCGGGCACGGGCGTGGGGAAGTCGCTCGCGTATCTCATCCCGAGCGTGCTGTGGGCGAAGGAGAAAAAGAAGAAGGCGGTCATTTCCACACACACGATCAATTTGCAGGAGCAGCTCGTTTATAAGGACATTCCCATCGTGCGCGAAGTGCTCGCCGAGTTGCTGGGCGATGATGATTTCACCGCGATGCTGTGGAAAGGCCGGGGCAATTATCTGTGTCCGCTCCGCCTAGAGCGCGCGAAGCAGCAGGCGGGCGAGCTTTTCACGACGACGGAAATGGAGGAGCTGGAGCGCATCTGGCAGTGGGCGCAGACGACGCAGGACGGTTCGCTGAGCGACCTGGCCGTGGAGCCGGACTCCGCCGTGTGGCAGCAGGTGTGCAGCGAGCCGCACATTTGCACGACGAAAACGTGCGGCGCAAATCCGCGCTGCCATTACCAGCGCGTGCGCAAGGCGCTCGTGTCTGCGGATGTGGTGGTGCTCAATCACACGCTTTTCTTTCTCTCGCTCGGCGGCATCTCGGAGTCGGATGAAAATGAGAGCGGCTATCTGTTTGCGAACGACTTTGTGATCTTCGACGAGGCGCACACGGTCGAGGGCGTGGCGTCGAAGATGATCGGGCTCAACGTCTCGCAATACGGCCTGCGCTACGCGCTCCAGCGGCTCTACAATCCGAAGACGAAGAAGGGACTTTTCCAAGTGCTGCGCAATCCCGAAGGTGTCCGCGAAGTGAGCACGGCGCTCGACAAGGCCGATGAGTTCTTTGCGAAAGTCGGCGAGCGTGCGGACTTCAAAAAGGGGAAGGAGTTTCGCGTGCGCCAGCCGGACTTCGTCGCCGACACACTCAGCGGCGACCTCACGCGGCTGCAAACGTGCATCGTGCAAACGATCAAGACCATCGAGGACGAAACTACGAAAGCCGAGTTGCAAGACCTTGGCCGCCGCATTCGCGACGCGCGCTCGCACCTCGCCACTTTCCTCAAGCAGGACGCCGAGGATCACGTCTATTGGGTCGAGCAAACGGGGAAGACCTCCTCTTTTCACAACCTCCACGCCGCTCCGGTGGACATCGCAGCGCATCTCCGCGAACTTCTTTTCCGCGAAGACCACACGTGCGTTCTCACGAGCGCGACACTCAGCGTCGGCGGCGAAAAACTCGAATACTACCGCAGGCGCATCGGCGGCGAAGATGTGGAGGGACTGCGCGTCGGCTCGCCCTTTGACTACGAGCGGCAGATGCGCCTCTACGTCACCAAGAAAATGCCCGACCCGCGCGACGCCGGCTACGAGGAGGCGCTTGCCGAACGCATCACGCATTTCGTCACGATGACCGAGGGGCGCGCCTTCGTCCTCTTCACCAGCTACCGCACGATGCAAAACGTCGCCGCGCTCTGCCGCGAACCTTTCGACGAAAAGCACGATCTCAAACTCCTCATCCAAGGCGACGGCCTATCGCGCACGCGCCTCATCGCGGAGTTCAAGCGCAATGACCGCCACGTTCTTTTCGGCACGAAAAGTTTTTGGAGCGGCGTGGACGTTCCCGGCGAAGCACTCTCCAACGTCATCATCACGCGCCTGCCCTTCGCCGTGCCCGACACGCCTCTCATCGAAGCGCGCCTCGAAGCCATCGAAGCCGCAGGCGGCAATCCCTTCGGCGACTACTCGCTCCCCGAGGCCATCCTCGAACTTCGCCAGGGCGTCGGTCGTCTCATTCGCACGAAGAGCGACAAAGGAATCGTCGTCCTCCTCGACCCGCGCGTGCTCACTAAAAGCTACGGCCAGTCCTTTCTAAAAGCGCTGCCCAAGTGCCCGGTCGAAGTTGTGTGAGCGCATCATCTCAGACCCAGTGCCTCCGCTCACAATCAGATCTGTTTGACGAGGATGTCCGTGGTCGCCTCAGCCCCGCCAAACTGGATGTAGCGCGCTGTCGGGAAAGTGGAGACGACAGCGCCGAGACCGATTTTGAGGCTCTTAATTTTTACAGCTTCGATGCCGTAGCTGTGCACGAGAGTCGGGCTGCCGGTGAGTGTTCCGCTGGTGGCTCCTATTTTGATGGCGCCGATGGCGATCGCCGGGTGTGTGCCGGTGGCTGCTGTGACGTCGTCGCCATCGCCGAAGATATCGTTCACCGGGTTGATGCCGGCGGCGATGCTGGTATTGCTGAGCGCACCAAGAATGCTGATATCGCCGATGGTGCCGGAGCGTGTGAGGACTTCGTTTCCATTGAAAGTGCCGTCGCCGCCGAGATAGGTGCCGGCGAGGATGCGAGAGTTGACGACGCTGGCGGTTGGTTCGACCGCTGTGCCGATGGTGATTTTGCCGATCGAAATGGCAGAAGCGATGGTGGTGCCGCTGACCCCGTGCGTGGAGGTGATGTTGCCGATGCTTGCGACGCTGGTTTCGAAGGTGGAATTCAAGATGCCGGTGATTCCGGTGCCTGCTTTGAGTGTTACCGTAATGGCATTGATTTGCTGGGCTTCGACATCGAGGTTTTCGAGGCCGACGATGTTGTTGGCCGCTACCGCTTTCGTTGCGGTGAGTCCGGCCATCACGGTGGCGGCTACGATTTCATAGTTCTTGATACCGCCAGCGGTGCTCTTGATGAGACCGAGGGATCCTGCATTGGCGATGATGTTCTTTTTGAGGGGGTCGCCGAAGGTGTCCCCCATGGTGGTGCCATCAAAGATGTAGGCAGTGATACTGCCGATGGATTTCGCGTTCAAAGTGCCAGTGAAATCGCCTTTGACTTTGACGTTGATGATGGATGAAGCGCTGCTGACGAAACCTGTGAAGTTGCCATTGACGGTGATGGTGCCGAGACCGGGAGCACTAGGATCGGTGAGGGTGGTTGTGCCCATGTAGGGACCGGATTTGACGACGAGTCTGGCGATGGTGGCTGCGCTGATGGTGGCGTTGGCGAGGAAGCTGGCGCAACTAAAGGTGCCGATCGATCCCTCTATCTCGCTGCCGGAACTACCCCACGCGCCTGCGGCGATGAGCATGGAGCCGATGGAGGCGGTGGTCTGCGTGCCGAGGTGACCCGGATCCAACTGAAAGACCACATTACAGTCGCCCGTCTTGAGTTTGAAGCTGGTGATGCTCTGGCTGGTCTTGATGGTGCCGCTGCCGGGCCAGGAAGCGACGACGACTTTTCCCAATCCTCCGCCGCCGGTGCCGGAGGGTTGTCCATCGCCGGTGGCGTCGATGGTCACACCATTGCCGACGTTGAGCATCGTGAGGTTCGGTTTGTTATTGTAGGTATCCAGATAGGACAGCCCCTCACCCAGTTTGATGATGGCGTTATCGCTGATGTTTTGCAGGACGAGATTGGTGCTGGCACCGGCGATTTGTATGTCCGGTATCAAGTCTGCAACGCCATCACCAACGACGACGTTTTTTCGGAGTATGATGCTGCCCACACTGACGGAAGGATCTGTGCTGATGATACGATTGATCGTGGTGATGCCGGTCTTGGGGCTTTGGACAATGAATTTGGTGGCCGCATCTGCGCTGGAAAATACAACGCTATCGATGACACCCGGTGTTCCAATCGCTGGTGTGACAGTGACGCTGGCGTTGCCAGTAATGGCGATCTTCACGGAATTGACCGAAATGACGCTCGGGGCGGTGCCCATGTTGGTGCTGGTTACAGTGGTGGAGCCAGTATTGGTATTGCCTGCGTTCGAGAAAATCAGTGAACCGCCGCCGATCACGTCGGCATTGCCACTGCCGCCGACAACACCGCTGAGCGTAATCTTTTTTCCAGCGGGGATATTAAAGGTATCGGTGCCAGCGCCGAGGGTGACACTGCGGGCAATTGTGACATCGGCAGTGGATTGAAGCGTGGCCGTGTTGATTGTGAGCGGGCCAACAATGCTGCCGAGATTCCGATCCTTGCTGATTTGGAGTGTGCCATCGTTAATGATGGTGCCGCCGGTGTAAGTATTGGTGCCGGTCAGAGTGACGATGCCGGAGCCGTATTTCGTAAGGCTGCCGGGACCGCTGATGATACCTGAGAGCACGCTGACGTCGCCGCTGTTGTTCAAAGTGAGACCATCAAAACCAATGACGATGGCTCCGGAGCCAGTGATATTTAGCCCATTGAGAGTGATGCCCCCGCCCAATCCAAGGCCTGACCCGTTGGCGCTGAGGTTTGCACCCACGGTAACAATGCCGCCAACGCTACTGATGCTGAGATTTTTTCCAAGGCTGAGCGTAATAGACTTTGTGACATTGATGCCTGCCCCACCGCCGTTGGTGAGTGAGAGGCTGTTCGCATGCGTGAGCGCTGCGCTAACGGTGATAGCCCCGCTGTTGCTATCACCAATTTGTAAAATGCCCGCCGTAATTTGATCCAACTCCGCATCCGTCAGCCCGAGTGCGCCCGCGCTGTCCGCGCCGCCGAGATCGATCTGCTTGCCATTCGTATTCTGCCGCAACGTGGCGGTGCTCGCCCCGGCGTTGATGACCGGGGTGCCGGTCGCAAGGTCCATGCTGTCGCCCACGATCGCGATGTTGCCGCCATTGGTCGCCGTGGTGACGGCACCTGCATTCTGCACCCGGATTGCGAACTGACTGCCGCCGGTTCCCTCGGTGCCGGTCACCGTGACGTTGCCGCCACCGGAGGTGATCGTTGAGTTGGCGTCCTCCACCCGGATGCCGTCGTTCGATCCACCGGTGCCGACACCGCCCTGGCCGATGACTGCGACGGTGCCGCCGGTGCCCGACGTGATCTCTCCGGTGTTGAAAAGATAGACGCCGTAGTTGTTCGCAGTAGCGCCCGTGCCACCGCCGGTGCCCGTCACCGTGACAGCACCTCCGCCCGAAGTGATCCGCGCAGAGCCGGAATGGATCGCGACGCCCCAGTTGTTGTCCCCGCTTCCCGTCGTGTTGCCGCCCGTGCCGGTGACGGTGACCGAACCCGCGCCGCCCGCTGTGATCACACCACCGCCCGAGACAGAAACTCCATAGTTGTGGGCGTTGACACCGATGCCCCCGCCGGTGCCGTTCACGATTACATTCGCTCCAGCCGAGGTGATCATCGAGCCGGTGCCGATAACCCCGATGCCATGTGCACTGGTCGAACCATCGCCAGCCCCGCCGGTGCCCTGCACCGTCACTGGAGCGCCAGTGCCACCGATTATCTGCCCCGCCATATAAATGCCGACGAGTTGATTGGATGAATTTCCCGCCCGTCCTTGCACCGTCACCGCCCCTGTTCCGGTGGATTGAATCAAACCGCCAAGAATATCTATTCCGTCGAAAAGCCCGGTCGTGGCCGTCGTTTGTTGGTTTGCTGAGAGTGTAAGATCGCCATTGACCGTCGTCACGCTGGACCCCGCGATGAAGGTAATATTGCGCGCTGTCGTGAGAGAGATCGCTCCGGTGCCAATGCTCGCAAGGTCCGCGCTTGCGGTGGAGAAATCTATGGTGCCGCTTGCATACGCGGTGAGGCTCTTGTTTGACGCAAGTGCAACCGCTCCTGCGAAGGTGAGCACACCGAACGGATTCAATGATGAACCGATGCCGAGGCTGGCGTTGAAATCCGGGAGCGGGTTGATGGTGAGCAAGTCCCCGACACTTCCGCGGTTGATTGTAAGTGAGTTTGAAGGGTTCGCGAATTCAGTCTGAGGGAATGTGGCTGCGCTCAATCGCGATAGCGTGTTGCCAATAGTGCCGTCGTCGCCGAGCGTCGCAATACTTGCCGTTGCCGGGAGATTTAAAGTCACATCCGTCGCACCGCCGGTGTTTGAGATGGGCGTGAGGCTGGTGAAGTTCACCGTGCCAAAGTTGCTCATCACGACGCTGCCGCTGGTCGCGTTGTCGAGGTTGTAAGTCACCGTCCCCTGCGCTCCGCCGATAATCGAGAGCTTGTCGTCGAAGCCGCCGCTTTCTCCCTGCCCATCGTAGTTCACACCGTTCGTCGTGGGGAGCGGATTTCCGTTGGCGAAATCAATGATGAGGATGTCGTTCCCGTCGCCGCCGTTGAAGACGAATCCCGACACAGAGCCGAGTGGAGTAAACGTGCCGCCGTTGAGCGTGTAGCCCGCCACTGTGGACTGCACGCTGAGCACGAGCGTGTCGTCGCCCGTCGTGCCGTTTACGACTAGATCGCCAGGAGCGAAGGCCACATTCACGCTATTCGCGGTGTAGCTCACGGTGCCGTTTGGCGGGAGATTTGTGACAGGAAACGTGCCGCTGATTGCCCCGGTGGACGTGATCACGTTGAAGTTCGCTGGCGCGACCGCGTTGTAGCCATTGAACGTCACGAAGCTGAGTTTTCTGGCGAGCGAAGTAGTGCCACCGACTTGGAGTTGATCGTAGCCGCTACCAGCCGTGGTGCCTTGTGCTTCGATGAACAGTTCGCCGTCGTTGCCCTGAGAGTAGTCACCGGTGATGGTGAGTATGCCCGCGCTGTTGGGTCCGTTGCCGGGCGATACGATGCCGCCGGAATTGATCAACGATCCGGTGATCGTGCCGGTGCCGCTCACGAGGCCAGCATTAATTTGCAGCGGATTAGTTGCAGCGATGAAAGAACCACTGCCCACGGACAGCGAACCGCCGTTCTCAGTGAAAGTCTTACTGAACTGAAGCGTGCCACCGTTGAGCGATCTAACAAAGCCATCACTGGAGATAGCAATCTGAAGTTCGCTCGTTCCACCTCCATCCTTCAGGAATGTTCCCGTGGGGAAAACATTCATGACGCTATTGCTACCATCGCCGTCGAGCACATCTAGGCCACTGAGGATTTGCACGGTGCCGGCGATATTAATCGCAGCGTTTTGCAGGACAGAAATATTCCCCGTGCCATTCCACGAAGCGGTGGAGGTTGGCGCGATGTTCAGTTCCAACTGAGAGAGCGTTTTTACGGCGTTACCAGAAATGTCGAAAGGACCGTTGATGCCCCATGTTCCGAAGCCCGTGAGCGATCCCCCACTCCATTGCAGTGGCCCATTGCTGACGAAACTGTTGGTATTCGCAACGAAGGTTCCGCCGCTGATGGCGAAGGTGGTATTTGCAGAAACACTCACATTCGCAGAATTGCCGCTCAAACTGCCACCAATGAGCGCAACGGTGCCGCCACCTTCAAACAACACACTGTTTGTGAGACTGAATCCGGCAGTGGAATTGAAATTGAGCGTATTTCCGGGCATGACGCGGAAAATCGCGTCGGTCGCACTGCCGCCGGATAGGACGGAGAAAGTTCCGCCGAGCACTTCGAGAAGACCGTTTTCTGTGAAGATGAGACCAGCAGGGATCGTCGTGCTGGTGGCGCTGCTCTTACGCAGTGTGCCCTCGGGCCGGACTTCGATCACCCCGCCATTAGCGCCGGATTGGAATGGAGTCGTGTTCAGTATTTCGAAGAGCCCTCCGACTTGCAGCTTCGCGGAGTTATTCAGCACGAGCAAAGACGTGGCATTCGACGAACCGCTGCCCTGCATGAAAAGCGTGCGCGTATCGAGTGTCTTCGACGGTCCGCCGAGCACCGTGCTCGACTCGGCTCCGGGCTGAGTCTTACCCGAGCCGGTTTGTGTGCCGCCGTTCCATGAAAAGCCGCCGATGATGTTCAGCGTTTTCGAGCCGGTGACTGTGCCGTTGCTTTGGATGAAATCACCCACGGTCGCGTCCCCAGTATCAATCGTGATGGTCGCATTGCTATTGAGCATTGCCGCATCGCTGCTGCCGGGGATTCCGTCGGGTGCCCAGTTGAGCGGATTGAACCAGCTCGTGTCTGCAGCGCCTCCAGCGTCCCACGTATAGGTCAGTCCACTGCGCACAAGCTGCGCATTCGTGCTTGTGTAGTTCGTCGAAAATGCACCCTCGCCAACAACGGCCGAAAAGGTTCCTGAAAGCCCGGCTGAAGTAAGCACATTCAGCGTATGACCCAGCGCAGGAGTGTAGCCGGGGAGGATGGTGACGTTGAGAACGCCATCAATGAAGGCACTATTGCCGACAACGAATTGATCGTAATTGGTGCCGGCTGTGGTCCCACGCAAATCCACCACGAGCGTGCCAGACGCACTTTGCGTGTAGCTTCCGGTGAGGTTGAGAATGCCGGTAACTTCGCCAACGCCGACATAAACGTAGCCACCATTATTCCACAGGCTGCCGTCGATGGTGCCCGTGCCAAAAAGCTCACCAGCCGTTTCTAGTATGAGCGATCCGTTAGTCTGGATATTTCCACCGGTGAGAACGAGCTTGCTGCCGCCGTAACCGACGTAGCCCGCGAGCTTGAGCGAGCCTGCGTGCGATTCGATGGAGCCGCTATTTTGCACCGTTGTCGTTTCGAGGCCGAATACACCGGTTCCAAATTTTTCGATCTTTCCAACGTTGTATACGGTGCTGACCGAACTGGCTCCGTCCTGATCGAAGATACCCGCATTCAGCGTGAGCTTACCGTTTGGATTGAGGCTGAGCTGACCGGTATTGAAAGCGAGGCCAGCTCCGCCCAGCGTGAGAGTGCCGTTATTGAGGATGAAGGAGAGACCGGCATTCCATTGCAGTCTCTGCCCGCCGCCATTGATCGTGGCCGTGGAGCCATCGAGATAGAGGCTCGGTCCATCCTGCGATCCTCCAGTCCACGTAAATGCATCGCGCACGAACAAGGCTCCACCGCCTGTCATCGCTCCCGCACTGTGTTGAAATTGGAGCACTCCAGCGTCGCCATTGAGTTGGATGGGATTCGTGCCGCCGCTGTAGATCGCCGCATCAAACGCACCGGGCACGCCGTTCGGCGTCCAGTTCAGCGGGTTGAACCAATCCGAGGACTGCGCGCCACTCCATGTGTAGGTGCCTCCGGGAAGGCCCAACGCCGGCGAAAACTCCGAAGTCTGCCCAGCACTTGCGTCGGTGATAGTGGCGGTGAAATATGAATCAGCGGGCAGCCCTACCGTCTGCGCAAAGTTGCCAAAAAACTGCCCTGCGGCGTTCGTGTTCACATCCTGCGAACCAAGGAATTGCGCACCTTGGCCGGAACCCGACACATCCACCTGCCCCGGTGCGAGCGCAAAAAATTCGATGCGGTAGCTCGTGCTCGGCTGCGCTGAGATCGAAAAGTTGAACCCCACATCCGTGCCCGAATTATTGAGATTTGTGAGAGTCGGCCAGTTAGTGAGTCCGTTCGGCCCTTGGTCTGGGTCGAAGTTATCGTTCTCAGTGACGCCGAAGAAATTTTGCTTCCCCCCTCCAAGATCAATTCCCAAACGTGAGTTACCGAAGATGCTATTACCGAGGATCGCCACACTCGATGGCCCAGCGAATTCGCTCACATAAATACCCGCATCGTTCGTATTGAAAGCGATCATATTGCCATCAAGCGGAGACGTGCCTCCGATGGTCGAACCCGTCGAACCGAATACTTTGATACCGCCATGCTGATTACCCAGTTTGAGTGTGCCGCTCACGTCCGTGCCGATCTTGTTGCCGCGCACGATTACATTGTTCGCAGGCCCGTCGCCTACGCTGCTGCCGATCTCGATTCCCGCTTCAAAGTTGCCAGAGATTACGTTGCCCGCCCCAGTCCCGCTTCCGCCGATCGTGATGTTCGTCGCGCTGTTGTTCATCAAAATGCCCGGGCCGGAATTTTGCACCACAGCGGTGCCTGCTGCGTTCAGGCCGATGATATTGCCTATCACCGTCGTGTTATTGCTCACGCCGATGCTGATACCGGGGCCGACATTTCCGCTGATGACATTGCCCATGCCCAATGTCGCGCCGCTGATCACATTGCCATCCCCCGCTCCCACTCCGCCAATCACGGTATTACTTCCGACTACCCTGATGCCCGTATTTGTATTCGGAATGACAAACTCGCCTGCCTTATCCGTGCCTATGATATTGCCGAAAATGTGCGTATCAGACGCTTCAGACATGACTGCAATGCCGAGTGTGTTGCCGGAAATGAGATTGCGATCCGCGAACGCAGAACCACCGATCGTATTATCTACAAGTGGAGTTGTGTTGAAAATACCGCCCACAGAGACGCCCGAGTTACTATTACCTAGTCCGGCGTCACCACCGGTCGTCGTGCCGAGGAAATTCCCTTCCACCTTGTTGTGGCTCGACTGGATGAGGATGCCGTTGCCCGAGTCATTGATGCCGGGATGGAAGTCATTAATTACCAATCCACGCACCGTGCTGCCGCCAGTCGCATCCGGATC
Source organism: Chthoniobacteraceae bacterium (assembly GCA_947476045.1). GTDB lineage: Bacteria > Verrucomicrobiota > Verrucomicrobiia > Chthoniobacterales > Chthoniobacteraceae > SXWH01. The sequence goes on along the minus strand of CANJNZ010000036.1, from coordinate 31,243 downwards.
TCCGAATGCGTCGCCCAAAATAAGCCCGCTACCACTATTGAGCAAAGAGCCACTCAACACCACACGCAGCGTCGCATTCGTGCCGATGGACGCTGTGTTCTGCGAAGTCCCCGGTGCCGTGTAGCCATCAATGATCACCGCCTCAGTAATCGCGGGCAGTTCCGTGGTCGACTGGATGACGAAGGTGCCTGTTGGGATGTTCGCAAATGAAATCAAATCCTCCCCGCCAGAGTTCGGCGTGGAGTTCGCATCGAGAATCGCCTGCCGCAACGAACCGGTGCCGCTATCGTTCGCATTCGAGACAAAAAACGTCGCCGGAGCGATGCGGCTTTCCAGCACCTCTATCCCACGCGAGTGAGCAACTGCCTTTCGGTATATTTTTGTGAAATGAGGCGTTTGCCGTTCGTGGGTGGGACTGATGAGCTTGCACTTCATGGAATGATTTCGGTGAGCAATTGTGGTTTGAAAAGTATTGAGAGATAACGCCGCCGCAAAATGGTTTTACGTAAAATTCTAACGTCGCGGCGTATCGAGTTGCAGTTTTGTCGGTGAGAGCAGGAGATCCTCCGGCGCTGGCGGCGTGCCTCCGCGCCCGACGACAAGGAATGTGCTGAAATCCCCGCCGAGCCGCATCGCGCAACGCTCCTGCAACCGCGTTTCGATTCCCACGAACGACGCAGACAACGGCGTGAGCGCATTGGCGAGTTGCGCGTCGGGCGACTGAATTTCCACCGTTCCCTGCACGCTCGCCTCCGAGGACGCAGTGACCGCGCTCGATGAGGAAAGAAACGTATCCGCGATGATCGTGATTGCGCCGCCCGCGCCGAGAATCGCGTTCGCGCTGATGCGGCTGTGGTCGAGAATCACATACTGAGGATCAATGAACACCGAGCCGCCATTCAGCCCCGCCTCCGCGAGTATTTCCGAGCGCAGCAGCGTCAGCCGGTCAGGTGTCTTCAACACGATGGAACCTGCATTTCCCTTCGTCGCACGCACCGTAATGCTCGCATCCTCCAGCACGATGCTCGTCGCGGAAGTAATCGAAACGGTGCCCGCCTCGCTGATGTCCGAACTCGTCCGCACCGCTGCGCTGCTGCGCATCGTCAACGGTTCCTCGACCGTGATCGCCACGCTCCCAGCGAATCCCTTGCCCGTCGCCGACGCTTCGATGGAACCAAAATCCTCCAACGCCAGCGACCGCGCATTCACCTCCACGCTCCCGCCCGGGCCCGACCCTTGCGAGTTCGCTGTGATGCTTCCGCCTTTTCGCATGCGCAGCGTATCGGCACTAACGGAAAGCTCGCCACCAGCTCCGGTCCCGAATGTTTGTGCGAGAATCGAACCATTGTCTTGCAGCGTGAGCGTGCCGAAATCCGCATGCACTCTTCCGCTCGCGCCAGCGCCGGGCTCTGCCGAGATCGTTCCCGCCGCGATGCCCGTGAAAAGCCCAGTTCCGCCGTCGCTGATGAACGCCTCATCCGCACGCACCGAGATATCCCCGCCCTCACCAGCGCCAAAAGTGCTGGCCGAAATCCGTGCGCCATCAAGGATACGCAGCCGCCCGGCGACGACGTCCACATTACCGCTATCGCCGCCGTCGCCCGACGACGCACTCTCGGCGGAGATCTTCGATTCAAACAGCCGTCCGCCTTCCAGTAAAATATCGTCCGCCACCACGGAGACATTTCCGCCACGTCCGCCGAGGCCGTTTGATGAGGTATTCGCGGAGATCTGGCCGCCATCGAAAAGATGCACCGTGCCCGCTTTCACATACACATTGCCGCCGGGACCGCGGTTCACCGGTGAGTCCGCTGCGATGCCAGTGAAAAACTGACTCCTCCCGCGCGAAATCTCCAGCAGCCCGATGTCGAGCTTCACATCACCGCACGCACCGAGCCCGAGTGTCTTCGTGGAAATCAATCCGCCGTCCGTAATACGCAAACGATCCGAATGAACGCGCACCTCACCGCCATGCCCGCCCGCGCCGAGCGAATTGGTGTCCGCAAAAAAGCCCGTCTTGTTTGCCGATCCGCGAGCCGCGAGGAAAATATCCTTCGCCCACACCTCCACATTTCCACCGCGCCCGCTACCAAAAGTATCCGCCGAAATCCTGCCGCCGTTGGTGATGTTGATGCTATCCGAGTGGACGCGCACGCCGCCGCCGGCACCGCCGCCGGTCGCCGCATTCGTATTGGAAACAATCCCCGTCGGAAATTCCGTAGATGTCCCCCGAATGCTTATAGTCTTCGCATTGACGTCCACAAAATTTCCCCGGCCCGCTCCAAATGTGGATGCTGTGATCACGGCCTCGTCGCTGATCAAAATTGCGTTTGCCGAGATTTGCACAAGCCCCGCCTGTGCCGCAGCGAGAGCATCCGAGCGCGCCTGGCTGCCGATGAGCGAATCCGTCTCCAGCCGCAGCGACCCGGCGCGAATAGCGACGCCTCCCGCAGCACCCGCCCCGCTCGTCTCAGTGAACACCCGACTGTTGAGCGTCAACTGTAGCGTCCCGGACAGACGCATATCCACCGCGCCGCCTGCCGCCGCTCCGGTCGTCTTCGAGACGATAAAGCTGCGGTCCATCGTGAGCTTTCCACCTCGGATGACCACCGTGCCACCCCGCACGCCGCCTGTATCCACCGTCCCGCGTAAAAGACTCATCTCGCCTTGTGCCACGCGTGATTCCGCGCGCGTAAGTCTGGAGAGATTTGCAGGCAGTTCGCCCGTCTTCGCCGCCGCGAGTTCCACGCGTCCCCCGGGCGCTGTGATTCTTGCAGAGTTCATTGCGATGCTTCCGCCGATGAGCGACACCCCTTTGTCCGTCTGCGCGGAAAGCTGGCTGCCAGTCAGCGTGATCGCCGCAGGTGTGCCAAGAAAACCAAAGGCGCTCACCGGCGCCGCCGTGAGCACATCGTTCGCAGGCACCGCCGCATCAAACCGCCCGCCATCGCTCAGCCGCACATAGCTCGCCGTCGTCGCGGAAAATGATCCACTCACATCGATCGCTGCATTCTGTCCGAAGACGATACCCTGCGGATTCATCAAATAAAGATTCGCGCCCGAAATCGTCGAGCGGATCGTCCCGTCAATCGAAGAAGCTCCTCCGCCCGTCACTCGCGCCAGGATATTCGTCACGCTTCCCGGCCCGCTGAAAGTCGCGGACTCTCCCGCCACGAGATTGAACTCATTGAAGCTGTGAAAAAGATTCCCGCCGCGCTGCTGCCCGAGCGTGTGGGGAATTGGAAAATCATTTCCCACTTTGGAAATCGCACCCGCAGCGCCCACGCTCCCGTCCGTCCCCACAGCCGCGCGCGCAGCCATCGTAAGAGCAAGCAAAACGATACAGGAAAGCGGGCGGACAATTTGCACCCCGCACGCTTAGACGCGATCCATGCAGCGCTCAAGTGCTTTACTGGGTGCCAGAGCTGGCTCTGCGCAGATTATCGGGGCAATACCTTATCCATCGACAGCCTCATCACCCCGGACTATTTAAAAAACATGCGAACGAAGAAGACCGCTATCCTCCCAAATCTTCCAATCGAAATTCTGGAAGCCCGGATCGCTCCAGCCAATCTCGCCTTCGCGATCGGCGGCGGAAGCACCGGAAATCAATCTGTTCAGGAAATCGGCGTGGATGCTGCGGGTAACACCTACGTCACCGGAAAATTCCAAGGGAATATTGATTTTGACCCCGGCCCTGACGTGAGCAGCAGGCTGGCGCTCGCGGGCGATACGGATAGTTTCGTGGCCAAATACACGAGCACCGGCGCGCTCGCGTGGGTGGACGTGATCCGCGCAACGAATGAGCCACTCGATACCATCCAACTCGCCGTGGCTGCTAACGGCGATGCGTTTATCGTGGGGAAATTCGGTAACGCACCCACCACCACGCTCAGCTTTTCCGATCGCCTCGGGCCTCCATCGCAGACCCTCACGCATCTCGGCTCAGACACCGACATTTTTGTCGCGAAGATCGGAACATCGGGAGACTTTCAGTGGGTCACGCAATACAGTTCCAATTCCGCTGGGCTGCGGGCGGACGACATCGCCACGGACAGCAAAGGCGGCATCTACATGGTCGGCTCCTTCCTTTCACAAGGAGGCCCAGGTTCCGTCTCATTCGGCGGGGTCACGCTGAGCGGCGACACGGGTGAAAACGATCTTTTTGTCGTGAAGCTTCTGGACGGCGTAACCCCGACGGTGGCTTATGCAAATGAAACGAGTTCCACCGGCTCGGCTGGATTTGAGCGCTCGACCATCGCAGTGGACACTTCCGGTGAGGCAGTGATTGCGGGCAGCTTCACGGGATCGATCGATCTCGCATCCATAGACGCCCCGTTCACGCTCACAGCGACATCGCCATTCGACAACTTCGTCGCGCACATCAATCCCTTCGGCATCTGGGACATGGCAGAGTCGCTCTTTGCGCGAGGAGCGCAGGACAGCAATCCCGTCGTCGCCCTTGAAGCAGGCGGGAATATTTTCATCGGTGGCTCGTTTTCGTCGCCCACGGATTTTGACCCGGGAACAGGTTCCGCGAGCCTGACTCCGGCTGGCCTTGGCGATGCGTATTTGCTGCAACTCGATTACACGGGTTCCTTTCTCAGTGTTGGGCAATTTGGGGGGGCAGGAAACGACTCTGCCGGGGTCTTGCTGTTGGGACAAAGCGGCGACATCTACTTCGGCGGCGGGTTTGCCGGGGCATTCGATATGGATCCCGGCGCAGGAATCAATATGTCCGCCACGGGTGGTGTTTATTTCCTGAAGTTTAATTCCAGCAGGGACTTCGTTGACGCCATCCAGTTCGATAGCAGTGGGGGGACTGATGCTGGATTCAACCCCAGCAATGAGACCGGCGGCGGCGGATTTGCCCTGGATACAGCGGGCGGACTGCATATTGCGGGCACTTTCCGCGGAGTGTTCGATGTGAATCCCGGCACCGGCAAGACCACGCTCACGAGCAAAGGCGGTAACGATTTCTTTGTGGCCAGCTACTTTCACGGCAATCTTGTCGCGCAGGATTTGCAGACGCCGGTGCTCGCGGAAAGCTTCGCGCTCGGCGGACTGGGCGATCAAACGGGCGGACCTGTCATCACCGATGCAGCGGGGAATCTCTATCTCGCGGGCCTGTTCTCCGGCACCGTTGATTTCGACCGCAGCGCGGGGGTGGCAGCACTCACGAGCTCGGACCCGGAGGGCAACGTCTTCATCGCAAAATATGATCTATTCGGTGCGCTCAGTTGGGCGCGGCAGGTGCAGATGAGCATCATTTTCGACAACAACGCCGATGACCTCAATGTCCAGCTCGCGCTCGATGCGGCGGGTAATGTTTACGTCGCGGCTGAATATGATGTTTCCGCGACACTGGGTGCTTTCACGGTGACGAATTCAGAGCCCTCTCCGACCGGCAGCAGTCGCGATATTTTCATCGCCAAACTCGACTCCAACGGAACTCCGCTCTGGGCGAAAAGCATCGGCAGTCCTGGGAAAAATGACCTTTTTGAAGCTTTCGCCGTTCGCGCCTCGACGGGCGATGTGCTGCTTGGCGGAGACTTCTCCGGCACGGTTGATTTCAATCCCGCAGGCGGTGCCGCTCGCACTGCGTTCAATAATGGCGGCGTGCAGAATGACGGCTATATCGTCGAACTGGATACGACGGGCGCGTTTCGCTGGGTTCGCCAGCTCGAGGGCGCTGCATCGCAGATCTCGGTCAGCGCGCTCGGCTTTCTCTCCGGTGGCGATGTCGTGGCATCCGGCAGCTTCAGCGGCACGATTGATTTCAACTTCCTGACCGGCGCGCCTGTGACGCTCACGAGCGTAACGAACTCGCCGGGTGAAAAAGCCGGCTTCGCCGCGCGGTTCACGGCGGCTGCGGGTGCGGTCGTTTGGACCGGCGGGTTCGGTGGATCGTCCAAGTCGGATCATGAGGGCAGCCTCGCGGTCAGCGCCACGGACGAAATTTTCATCGCGGGGCAATTCACCGGAGCCAGAGACTTCGATCCCGGCAACGGAAAGACGATTCTGATCGAGTCCGGCGGCGGTGTGATCAACATCTCGGGGAACGGGCCCGACGGGGGGCCGGAGGGTGACGTCTTCTTGCAAAAGCTCGACCAGAACGGCGTGTTCCTCGGCGCGGTGAGCTTCGGCGGGACGGGAGGCGACCGGCCCTATGCGACCGCCCTCGATGGCACAGGCTCGCTCTACATCCTGGGGAAAATGGGAAAAACTATCGATCTCGATCCCGGCCCGGGCATCGCAAAGCTGATTGGATCGAACGACAGCAACTACTTCGTCGGCCGCTTCGACGCCACGACGCTCAACTTCATTTCAGGCTACAAGATTGCCGCGTTCAATCCCGAGGGGGATCCGCCGGGGAACAAGGGCCCCGGGATTGATGCAAGCGCGGGCGGCGGTTTCTGGATCGATGCGGACGGCAATACTTATTTCAGTGCCGGCTTCGTCGGCTCGCTCGACCTTGATCCCGCCGGTTCCCTGCCAGCCCTCACCAGCAAAGGCGCGCACGACATAGTTGTCGTAAAGTTACGGCCAGAAAACGAGTTCGACGCAGCACATCCACGCACTTTCCACGACTCAAACGGCGACATAGTCACACTCAAGCTCACCGGTCCCGGCACCGCGACCTACATACTCAGCAGCGGCGGCGGCGACCTCTCCGATCTAGGTTTGCTCAAACTTTCCGGCACAAACCGGACGACCACGCTCACGATCAGCATAACCAAGTTCGGTAACGGAACCGGCCAGTCCGTCGTGCAGAAAATCCTCACGACAGACGACAACCAGAGCATAGGAAAAATCACACTCGGCAGTGAAGTGAAGCTGGGCGACGGAGAGAACGACACAGACGTGGATTTACTCGTCTCGGGTGCGCTCAATGCACTCACACTCGGCGATGTCGCCCCGAATACATTGATCAAACTCGGCACAGATCTGCCCTACAGCATTACCACCGACACCACCACGCCGGATACCTACAACAACCGCCCCACACTCACGATCCGGAATATTCTCGGAGCGGGAGTGGACATCCGCGTGCTCGGCGCCGATGCGGATGCCGCCGGCCAGGGCTCCTTGCAGGGGGTTGGCGGTGGTGGTTTCGGAAATGTGACCATCGGCTCATGGGGGTTCAGCGGCTACCTGCGCACGACGCAAAGTATCGGCAACTTTACCATCCAGAATGGTGACTTCCTCGCGACTTTGGAGATCGACAAATTTGGCGTCGGCGAACAGACACAGGCAAATGTCGGCCAAATGAACATCGCGAATGGTGCGTGGGGCGGCAGCGGCAACGAAATCGAAGGCGCGGTGAAATCTTTCAATGCAGATGCCTTTCTCGCGGGTGCCACGATCACGGCCTCCACCATCGGTTCCGTCAAACTACGGAGCGGCGCGTTTGATGGCACCATCACCCTCACGGATGCAGAACTCAACAGCGTCGGTCTTTTCACCGTGGACACCGATTTTACCGGCAACGTCGTGGCTGCCGGCCCGCTAAAAAAACTGAAAATCAAAGGCGATTTCATGGGTTCGCTCACCGCGCCGTCCATCGGCTCCATCACGGCGTTTTCATTCCTCGGAACGACAACCGGCGATACGTCCGGCGATCCCACCAAGCTCAATATCACCACCACCACAGGCGCGCTCGGCACCATCACGGCCACGGCAGGGATCGTGGATAACTACGAGATAGATACAGCGCTTGGCTTCAAGGGCTTTAATATCGTGCTGAAGAAACTCGCCGCCACCACAGTCGGCATCGATGGCGTGAAAATTCACTCCTCAACGATCGGAAATATCAGCGTGAACCTCGCCGCCTCCGCGAAGGCTTCCGGCGTCAATCTCACCGGCATTCGCAACAGCGAATTCGTATCCACCGGTTCGGTCGGAAATGTCATCATCAAACTGTCCGGCCAGTCCGGCGCGAGTCTCGGACTCGACAATGTGAAGTTTAGCGGTGCCTCCATCGGGAAGACACATGTGACCGTCACTCCGGGAAAAGCGCCGGGCTCGACGGCTAGAAGCGTTGACACGGCGGAGTTCCTCGCCACGGGCGCAATTGGCACACTCACTTTCGATGGCAACGCGACAAGCACACAAGTCACCGGACTCAAAGTTTCCGCAGGTGGAAAAATTGGCGCGGTCAGCGTGAAATCCAAGACCGTTGCATTCGGCAGTCTGGTGGACAGCGCCATCCTCGCCGGGCAATCACTCTTAATTGATGGAACCGAGAAGCAGCAGAAGGCCGCGCTGACCGCAGCTTCGCTCGGCGCGGTGAGCATTGGGGGTTCGCTGATAAACTCGAAGCTCGTCGCCGGCGCAAACATCGGAGCCGTGAAGATCGGCGCGAGCGCGACCGATTCACTCATCCTCGCCGGTGCAAAACTCGGCGGCGACTTCACCCTCGGTGACAACAACGAAACCTTCCAGCGCGCCGCAGCGATCACCTCGGTCACGGTGGGCGGGGCATTCACGCGCAGTTCCATCGTCGCCGGAATCGCGAGCACGAACGCAACCTTTGGCGACGCCGACGATGCGCTCGCCGCAGTTGCAGGCACGCTGGCGCAGAGCAGCAGCATCGGCGCGCTGAAATTCGGCGCAGGCTCCGGGACCAATGTCGCCGGTTCCGCAATCCCGCACACCTTCGCGATCCAGGCCGCCGCCATCAAGAGCCTCGCCAACGCAACCTCCACCCTCGTGAAAGACTTTACCACCGCGCTCTTTCTCGACGCAGGCGCCGCGAACGAAGATGCCAACGACGTGCTCGTGCGCCTCGCCTCCTGATAGTTCGTCCCTGCCGTAAAAAGCTATTTTTACGCTTATAGCTGAAGCGATCTGGTGCTAGTGAATTCCAGCCAGTCCGCTTTCCGCTCTACTGAATGAAAATTTTCCGCCGCATCGGCTGCTTTTTGCCAACCGCCCTCACAACCACGCTGCTGACGTGTGTAATCGTGCGTCTCGATGTGACTGCCGTGGCTGAAACCCCGCAATCGAAACAAGTGGCGCCTGAACTGCCGCAGACTCCGGGGCCGACGGAAGAGCTGCTGATGACGCCGGAGGAATTGCCATTGTTGCCCGATTTATCGCTGGCGGATGATGAGCCGTCCCGTTCGCGGCTGAAGCTCGCGCCGGAGCATATGGTGCCGGTTTTACCGCCACTGGATTTCGGGACAGTCGGGCCGAGTTTGAAAATCAAAGCGAAGCGCTTCGAGTTCACGGGAAATACGGTTTTTTCCAAACGTGAACTTGCGAAGGTGGTGGCGCAGTTTTCGGGACGGGAGATCAGCAGTGAAGACCTGGAGGCGGCGCGGGTGGCGCTGACGAAGCTTTATGTGGATGCTGGATTCATCAGCTCCGGAGCGCTGCTGCCGGACCAGGATGTATCGGGCGGTGTGATTCGTTTTCAGATCGTCGAGGGGCGTTTGCAGGAGGTGGATCTGCACGGAAACTTTTGGTTCCGCGCGTGGTGGCTGAAGCACCAACTCGCACGTTCGGCAGGCAGGCCGGTGAACTTCAATCATTTGAAAACCGGGTTGCAGCTGCTTCGGCAAAATCCGGGCATCACGCAAATCAACGCGGAGTTGAAGCCGGGAATCGTTACCGGCGAAAATATTCTGCACGTGGTGGTGAAGGAGCATCACCCGTTTCGCCTCGGCCTGACGCTGGGAAATCAACGTCCGCCGAGTGTCGGTGAAGGGCTGGGAGAGGTGCGCTTTGACATGCTCAACCTCACGGGCTGCAACGATCCGCTGGAACTCCGATGGGGCGCGCTGCGCTGGACGCGCGATGGAAAAATGGAATACGGCGGGAGCGATAACGTGTCGGCGCGCTACGAGTTTCCCGTTTCGCCGTGGGGCACGACGCTCGCGCTGCACGCGGGAAGAAATGACGCGAGCATCATTGATGAGACATTTGCAGCGCTGGGCATCACGAGTCAGTCCGAGGAATTCGGCGCGACTCTGCGGCAGCCGTTGCTGGAAACGCTGAACGACACGGTCGCTCTCACTTTCGGGGCAATGCGAAAGCACAGTCAGACTTTTTTGCTCGGAAAACCGTTTAGCTTTTCCGCAGGCGCGATTGATGGAGAGACGGATGTTTTTGCATGGCAACTGGGCATGGAATGGATTCATCGCAGCCAGCTCGATGTGCTTTCGCTGCGTTCGACGTTCACGCTCGGCCAGCCGATATTTGGCGCGACGCGTGGAGACCCGAGCAGAATCACGGGCACGACTTCGGGGGCCAGCGCGGCGGGTTTTGATCCGGAAATTCCAGACAGCAAATTTTTCGCGTGGCTCGGTCAGGCGCAATATCTCCGTCGCATTTTCGATTCCGGAAAGCCGCCCGAGACGCCGGAAAAGGGCGCGAAAAAACTGCTGCGCGAATCACTGCTCATTATCCGCGCGAACGCGCAACTCAGCGATGAGCCGCTGCTGTCGTCCGAGCAATTCAGCCTCGGCGGACTGAACAGTGTGCGCGGCTACCGGGAAAACCAGCTCCTCCGCGATAACGGGATTTTTGCCTCGGTGGAACTACGCGTTCCGCTGGTGCTCCGCAAAGACGGCACGCCTGCTGTGTCGCTCGCGCCGTTCGTGGATTGGGGAACGGGCTGGGACGTGAACAAGGTGGAAGATCACAACGAGACCATCGTGAGTGCGGGAGTGGGGCTGCTGTTCCAGCCGTCGAAGCACATGAGCGCGACGGTGTATTGGGGGCATCCCTTTGTGAAGCTCGCCGGCGGAGGCGGGCAGGACAGCCTGCAGGACGCAGGATGGCACATCTCTGTGTCGATCGATGCTTTTTAATAACGCGCAGACCGCGTTACTTTTTCCGCTCGTAATCAGCGGCAGCTTTAATTCCGACTTGTTCGAGTAAATCGGCGCGTGCTGCACGTAGCTCGGCGTCTTTCGGCGCGGCATCAATCTCATCGGAGAGCGAGGCGAGTGCATCATACCACACTCCCTTGGCCAGATAGGCTGAAGCTTTGTATGCATCAGGCTTCGCGAGTTCGGCAGTGAGTTCGGCTGCGGGCTCGATTCGCTTGATGACACCGCTCGCGATACTGTCTTGCGAGCGGCTTTTCACATTCGGCACAAGTGCGACGCTCCATTTATACTCAATGTTGGGTTCGAGGTTGACCTTATACCGCGCGAGTTGGATGCGATGAACACCGGCACCTCCATCTTTTTGCCCCGCCAGCGGGTATCCGACTTTGAGCAATGGCTTTGGATTTTTAGGATCGATGAGCGCGACCTCGACGCGCGCTGCCGAATCCTTTTTCACAGGGCCCTCCTGGAACCAGAAAAGCGAAGGCTGCGCCTGCGTGGTAAAAGCTACGTGATCCGGAGTAAGCACGGCGTGTTTTGGCAAAACTTCGCCTTTTTCGCGCGCGCCTCCGTCTCCACTCGATCGGGCTCCGGTGGCTGCGGAAGGTGGAACATTGTATTTCAAAAGCGTGCGCTTCGGTTTGGCATCGGCGGGCGTGGGCGTGGGCGCATCCTGAGCAACGGCGGCTGTGGTTAAGATTGCGATGAGGGCGATGATTTTCATGAGGCTGTGGTTTCCTTTTTAGAGATGACGCTGTGGACGACGACTTGGTCGGCTTTGCCTTTCAAGCTGAGCGGCCCCAGCAAGCGCGTAACGTAAGCATCATGGAGCCGCTGGCAAGTGGCATCACTGATGAGGATCGTGCATTCAGCCCCCTCCGCATCGTGGACGAAATCTTTGCCCGCTCCCTCCAGCCGCGCAGCCGTGTTCACGTTGTCGCCGAGCACGGTAAATTCCAGCCGTTCATCGCTGCCCACGCTGCCGGAGACGACTGCACCTGTGTGTATGCCAATGCGCATCGCCGTCGTCGGGCGCCCCGTCGCGCGCCACTCCTGATTCAGCTTCAGTAACGACGCGCGCATAGCCAGCGCACACTCGACAGCGTTCTTCGCGTCCGTGTCCATCTCAGCCTCTGTCGTCCGCGCAATTGGCACGCCGAACACACCCATGATCGCATCGCCGATGAATTTATTAATGATGCCGCCGCGATCATCCACATGAGAGGCGATGCCGTTGAAGTAATCATTCATCCAGTGCATCAGCGTCGCGGGATCCATCTTTTCCGACGTGGTCGAAAAACCCTTCAAGTCCGTGAAAAGCACCGTCGCCACGACGCGCTGCGGCTTCAGCCGTCCGCCATCAAGAAACTGATCGCGATGCTCCATCAATGCATCCAGCACAGGACCGGACATGTGCTTGGAGACAATCGTCGTCATCATCCCCCGCTCTGCGCTTTCCAGATACGCGACGAGCGAAGTCACCAGCGCCGCCGCCAGCGTGCAGCCAATCATCGGCGCGGCGATGGGAATCCAGACGCGATGGAAGAAGGCAAACCTGCCGGAAAAATAAAACGCCGCGAGCAGCACCGCGAGAGCCGGGACGATCTTCCACGGTGAGTGCAGCAGCAGCCCTACAATCCCGCCGAGAGCCACCGCCAGTGCGATCCAAAGCGCCTCGCCCCACTCCGGCCACCATGACATCGGAGGCACACCATCCAGCGCAGCGCGGAGGAGTTGATGTGTGAGCATCACATGCTGCTCCACGCCACGCAGCTGCTCCACACCGCGCAGATTGTTGTCGTTGTCCACGGGCGTCGGATTGCTGTCCTTGATACTCTCCATCACCGTCGCCATGAACACGATTTTCCCCGCGAGTGCTCCGGCTGGAATTTCGCCGCGCAGCACCTGTCCGAAGCTGAAGTCGTGCGGCGTGCTCTTTGTCGCAGCGTCCATGTTCGTGAATTTGCGGGGAGCTTCAAAATCGCACAGATACTCGTAGTCCGGCGGCTCGGCAACAGCGTAACCGCCAGCGTGCCCCGTGAGCCTCGGGATGATCGTGTTGCCGAGCTTGATGACCTGCTTTCCATCGGGCCCCGGAACAAATGCTACCTCCACATTCTTCGTCTCTAAAAAACGGAGAGTCGCCGCGAGACTGAGACTGGGAAACGGCTCATCGAATCCCTTCTCCGCCGCTATTAAGCCGCGCCGGAAAAACCCATCGAAATCCGTGGGCAAATTGTTCGCTACAATACGATCCGGCTCGTCGGCGAGCGCAGGCGGGCCTTTGAAAAAACCGATACGCTCAATCGCAATGATGCTCTTGAGTTCCCGAAATGCAGACTCCAAGGCGGGATAGCCCTCGCGATTTCGTGGCTCCGGCAAATCGCGATACAAGTCCACCGCAATGACCGCCGGCTTTTGCGCATCAATCATCCGAAATACCTTCGCAAGCTCCTGGTCGGCGAGCGGGTAGCCGTAAACAATCAGATCCTTTTCAGTCATGCCGATGAGCACGATGCGGTCGTCGCGCGAGTCAGTCTGCGTCCGTGCTTTAACCAAGTGATCATAGATCAGTAGCTCCGGAACTTGCAGTCCACTGTAATGCCTCACCGGCAGCATGACTGCGAGCACCAGCAGACTGATGACCGCGCAGGCGACAGGTGGACGATGAAGCATCTTGCTGATCGAAATCATAGCCAGTTTCCGATGATGAGATACGGAGCCCAGAAACACGGATGTGCGTAGCGCGGATTTGCGAGCAAGCGTCGTTGCGCCGATTGCAACGCCTGCGCCTTTGTCCGCCCGTCGCGCGCAGAAAGCCCCGTGTAAAAATCCGCCACAAGCTCCGCGGACGCCTCGTCATTCACGCACCACAACGTCGCAAATGCACTGCGGGCTCCCGCCTTTACCGCCACACCGCCGAGGCCGAGCGCGGCACGGTCGTCGCCCGCCGCCGTCTGGCAGGCGCTGAGCGTGAGGAGTTCCAGCGGCCTGTCCGCGAGTTGTCCGGGGCGGATGAGTTTTTCGAGATCGTCGAGCGTCAGCTTGTCCGCGTGGGTGAGCACGAAGCTCTTGCGGACATCGCTGTCAATGTGCCCGTGCGAGGCGATGTGGACGATGGTGAAAGGCGCGCCGGTGAATTTCTCCGTCACGCGCACCTTCATGAAGTCGTTGTTCATGAGGGTTTCGTTTTGCGGATAGAGTTTCCCGAGCCGATCCACTTCTTTTTGCACGGCTGGCAGCGCCTGAAAACTTTGCACGGCATCGGTGAGACCGTTGATCATCATGCGCGGTGCGCGCAGGCCCGCAGGCCCCGTCTCCATCAAGTCCAGCCCCGGCGACACGGCGATGGAGTATTTTTCAATGAGGAACTTTTCCCCGTCATGAAGCGCCGCCATCGGGACCGTTCGCAGCGCACCATCGGGAACAAAAACCAGAGTGTCTATTCCGTGTGTTTTCAACTGCGACTCCACTGGCTCAATCAGCAGTTTGTAAAGTTGCTGGGCCTGTTCGAGGAATTCGTTCGTCGTGCGGATTTCGAGATTCAGACGGAAACGGCGCACCATGTTCGTGAGTTCCAAATCACCGATTTGCGCTTTGTATCGCTCGATGCGGGCCGGCTTATCTTTGGTGCCCGGCAGACTGAGCAGCAATTCCGTGCGTGTAGGCAGCGGCAGGATGTAGAGCACCACCGCCTTTTCCGAAAGGTTCTCCACGTTGCGTTGTTTGGAGCGAAGGAGGTTCACGCAATCATCCTGAAAATAATCCTCCAACTCCGCAGACTTCAGCGACTCCGCCGTCGCGCGCGCTTCGCGAAGAACAGTCTGAAACTCCCCTGCGTCCTTGACCCCGTCCGCACGCTGGAGCAGCAAATCCGCGAGTTCGTAATACACCGCGCCAACGGCCTGTCGGTAGGACGAACCGGCGTTGCGGTTGCCATGCCGGATTGCCACGTCATTGCGAATCCCCTCCAGCGTCGCCACTGCGCGCCGGTAGGCCTCAATCGCAACATCGCGCTCGCCCTGACTCGCAAGAATACGGCCCGACTGCCACTGCCAGCGGTAGAGCGAATCCGCCGACCGCGTGCGCTGCGCCAGATCGAGTGCGCGACGCGTGAGCGCCAGCGCCTCGGGTAGCTTTTTTTCAAACTCGTAGAGCGAACCCTGATGACCGAGCGCCAGTGAAAGCACACGCTCATCTCCAATCGTCGTCGCGATTTTCACCGCCTCCGCATCCAGTTCAAACGCCCGGCGGCGCATCGCGTTGTCGTGTGGAGGATCTTCGTGAAAAATTCGCTCACACGTCCGCGCAAGCGCGAGCAATAGAAACGCCCGCCCGTGTCCCTCCGGCAGCGCCCTCGCCGCCCGCACCGCCGCATCCAGAGCCTTTCGCGCAGCCGGGAAATCCCCCGCAGTCAGACGCGCATCCGCGAGATTCCGCTGCGCACGTGCCGCCAGTTCCGGAGGTCCGCTCTTCGCCGCGAGTGATGCAGCCTCGGCGAAGGCAGTGACCGCCCCCGCCTTCTCACCAGTGCCCGAGAGCAATATCCCGAGATCATTTTGCACCTGCGCAACGAGCCCGCGCGCCTTCAGCTTTTTTGCGGTAGCCAGCGCCGTGCGAAGCAACTCCTCCGCATCCGCAGCCTGACGCGAAAACATCATGGACGCTCCCTGCGCTGCCTGCACTTCAGCAACCCGCAACTCTGCGCCGCTGGACTTCGCCGCCTCTTCCAAATCAGCCAGAGTCTCCAGCGCGATCTTGTGCTGTCCAAGCTCCCGCAGCGCCTGCACTCGCGATAAAAGCGCCTCAATTCGCGCGTCCCCTTTTTCCTTGCGCGCTACATTGCTCCACTCGCTTGCCGCTGTTGAAAAATCACCACGCTGTGCTGCGGCACGCGCTGAGTCGGCGTCCGCCCATGCCGATGCACCCATCACCAATACGGCGGCAACCCAACTGATTTTTGCTAGGGCGGTTCGCAATGACATCACAGCCTTAGTCACACCGGATGGAGATTGCGTCAATTTGAAATCCTCCTGCTCTATCCGATCAGCCGCGCATCGTGTTGAGACCGGTGCGGATGATTCTTTCGACCAGTTGGGGAAAGGAGAGGCCAGCCTTGAGCGCGGATTGGGCGAAGTCCTCGTCCGCAGCCAGCATCGGGTTCGGATTGGCTTCGATGAAATAGACTTCGTTTGCCGCCGTGACGCGAAAGTCCAGACGCGCGTAGCCGTCAATGGTGAGCAAATGATAGATACGTTTGCATGTTTGCTCGATGCTGCGGATGAGAGCTGGATCGAGTCCTTCAGCGAACTGATTTTGCAGGCCCCAGCGTTTGCGATATTCCTCGTCCCACTTGGCTTTGTAGGTGGCGATTTTTGGTTCATCCGGCGGCACTTCCTTGAACACCAGTTCGCGGATCGGAAAAACGCGGAGCCGATGATTACCGAGCACGCTGACATAAAACTCGCGACCTTCGATGTATTCCTCCGCGATCACATCGCCGTCGAATTTGTCGTGGATGAATTGCACGCGCTCGTTGAACTGCTCGTCGTTCTCGACAAAGGACGCCTGCGAAATTCCGAGCGAAGCCTCCTCTTTCAGCGGCTTCACGAGGATCGGAAACTTGAGCGACTTGGGCCGCGCGCGATGATGACGAAGTTTGGAACGTGAATGCGATGGTAGCTGAGGATTTTTTTGGAGATGCCCTTGTGTTTGCAAAGCGTCAGCCCGGTGGAACTGCATCCAGTGAAAGGCAGACCCTGCATCTCCAGAAACGAGACGATGTTTTGATCAAAGGCGCGATTGTTTTTGAACTGGTCGGCGAGGTTGAAAATCACATCCGGCGCAAAGCTCTGGAGCTTTTGCCGGACTAAATCGAGATCATCAAAAATGACGAGGTGCTCGACGGTGTGCCCGAGTTGCCTGAGCGCATCGAGCACGTTGGCCTCCGTCTTCCAGTCTTCCGTTTTGAGTTCGGCGCTTAAATCCTGATCCAGTGTGGTGGGCGCGATGGCATCGAGGAGCGCGAGGACTTTGAGTTTCTTTTTCAAGTTACTTGGTGCGTTTGAATTTTCCGGTGAAGAGATGATTCATCACCAGCGTGGTGAGATAGGCGGACACTTGCAAATTTTGCGTAGCGTTCTCAGCGAGGGCGTGGAGGTCGAGCTGGTCGCAGCGCTCGATTAGGCGTGTCAGCAGCTTGTTCACGCGGAATCTTTTTTCATTCGTCCACTGGCAGATGGAGTCCATCAACTGCCGGCGGCGCTGGCGCAGATACTTCGATGCCTGCAATCGTCCTGCCGCCTCCGGTGCCGCTGCAAATAGCTGCCGGAGATCGTTGTCGTAAAAATCGGGATACACATCCTCGAAGAGCTTTCTTTTCCGCGTGTAGTAGGTCTTGAGCTTTTGATTAAGACAGTCGTATTCGCCCACGCGATACGCCGGTTGATGCGGTGCGGTCTTTCCCGCAAGCGAACGCATCAACTCGTCCACGTATTCCAGTTTTTGCAGCGCCTTCCAGCCCTTGTATCGCTCGCGCCAGTCGAGTCCCGGCGTGAGCCAGACGGCAAATGTCTCCGCGAAATCCTCGTCCGGATGGCTCTGCGCATACCAGTCGTCCAGATGCACCACGTAGGAATGACTGTAGGGCCGCGGGCGGTAAAACTGTGGCGTCTCCTCGGTCGAAGTCTGCCCAAAGATGCGACGCCACTTGGTTTTCTTCTGAAGCTGAAACGCGTAAAAATAAGCGTGAGCAGTTTCGTGGCGCATCAGCCGCATGAACCAATCCGGCGTCTCCCCTTCGACTTCGAGAATAATCTTTCGCTCCAACTTCCGAAGACGCTCATGAGTCAAAAAGAACGGGATGAAAATGGCCGGAATACCTACGGGCACAAACCACTCGTCGCCGACGTGGCAGGGCGGATGAAAAGTCAGCCCTTTTTCCGAAAGTTCCGTGTAGAGCTGCTGAACGAGCGGCTGGAGTTCCGTGCCGTCGAGTTTCAGCCCGAGTTTGGAAATTTTTCTCTCCAGCAACTCATCGTCGTTGAGGTTAACCCATTCGGGAGGTTCCATGTCCACGCAGTAGTAACACGACGGGCGACACACTCACAAGAACGTTACCGTGCTTAATTGTCTCTCCCATTCGCAACTCAAGTCCTGCGATCGCACCAGCTCCCTTTGGAAAAATCCATGCGTCCCCGTTCTTCGCGCACTCCCGCAGACAAACCGCTTGCCAACGCCAGCGCGCTCGCCGATATACGCCGCCCCGCAACGCCAGCGTAGCTCAGTGGTAGAGCAGCGGTTTCGTAAACCGCAGGTCATGGGTTCGAATCCCATCGCTGGCTCCATCTTTCCGGCATTACACCCCTTGCGTCACCGCGCATATTTACTATTGCGTAAAAAATTGGTTGCCGTCCCCTCCCCCCGCCGCTACTTACGCGCCCCTCCTTTTTGGAGTCTTAGCTCAATCGGTTAGAGCGCCGCCCTGTCACGGCGGAGGTTGCGGGTTCGAGCCCCGTAGACTCCGCCACTTCGCAAATGTCCGCGAAGTGGCTTGAATTCAGGCTCGCAAAGCGATGTTTACCTGTTTCATCAAATGAGACTGTAGCTTTTTGACCACAACACCTGCTGATAGAAACTGTCGCGTGCATTGGAGGATTCGTGCCTGCTGAAGCTACGCGACAAATGTGGGGGGCTGAGTTTAGAAATCATTTCACTCCTCCGACTTTTTCGTCCGGCGAAAGAATGGTTTTTCCACGTATTCGTAGTGGTCGGGAGCGATCTCGTGCGCGGTTTTAAAATGCACCTTGGCCACGCGCATGAGCACCTCAGGACCATGCTTGGCGACGAGTTCGCGAGCTGTCGTCTTTACCGCAGGCGAAACTCCGCGCTGAAGCTCCGCTCCGATGTCGTTACCCGCAGCACGCAACCAGTCAATGAACCGCTCCCGCGCAAGGATGGACGCCGCTGCCACCGCCACATCGCTTTCCGCCTTCGTGCGCGCTTCGAGCTTGATGGCCTTTCCTTTTTCAGAAAATGCGCGGCGAATCAGCGATGCGTCCGCAAATTTATCGCTCAGCGCGCGCGGGCAGTCGGGACGCTGATCCAGCAAATGCTCAATCACCTTCGCATGCCCCCAGCCGAGCATCCGGTTGAGGTTGCCGAACTTTTTGTAGAGCGCGTTGTATTTCTCCGGCGCGAGCGTGATGCTCGAAAACCCAGCGCCACGCGTCGAGCGAATCACCCGGCTCAACTCACGGATGCGCGCGTCGCTCGTGATGCGCTTGCTGTCCATGATGCCCGCCTCCATCAGCGCCCGCGTGCTCTCCGGCTCCGTGTAGCAACCCGCAATCACCAGCGGACCGAAAAAATCCCCTTTCCCGCTTTCATCCACGCCGATGTGCGGCTCGAACATCTCCGGGTTGTTCACCTCCTCGTAGCCCAGCCGCGCCTCGCCGAGCACCTCCGGCTCCAGCGTGAACTGCACAAACTCCTGCGTCCCCCGCCCCTGCACAACCACCTTCGGCCCCTTCTCATACACCGCGACCGTCAGCTTGTCCTTCTGCGCAAAGAAAATCATGTAAGGCCGCACCTCGAACTTCCAGCCCGTCTCGCCCAGCACCGCGCGAAGTTTCTGCGCCTGCGGCAAAGTCAGTGCGCACGTGTGAATCGTGATCGGTTTCGGCCCTGCGTCTTCGTCTTGTTTCTTCGGCATGAAAGTGCGCCTGCGGGCTATTCGCGCTCCTTGAAAATGATGTCCACAGCCAAGCCGGCGGCCAGCAGCAGCGGGGCAGCCTCGGCAGGCGCATCGGGCGCGAGCGAAATCATGTAGTTGTCCGCGCTTGTGAAAAGCTCCTTGCCAATGCCCGCCCACTTCTTAGTCACGACGCCCAGTTCGATGCCTCCCTTCGTGGTGAACTTAAAATTCCAGCCCTTCCAATCCCCCTTCACCAACGCCACTTCATTGTCCGCTGCGTCATGCACAAAAAAAGCACCGCCGAGGCTGAACATCTTTCTTTTGAAATAGCCGATGAGTTGCTCGTCTGCTCCGAGCACATCTACTCGCGCCCTGAAAAGATGCACACCACGCCGGATCGTAAGCAGCGGCGGCTGTCCGTCGCTCTCACGGATAACAATCTTCGTCGGCATGAACGACTTGTTGATCAGCAGACGCATGAACTTCACCAATCCGCTCACCTCCTCGCGGGCGATACCAATCGGCAGTTTCGTCTCCGGGTCGAGGATGTCGTAGGTATCCGTGAGTTTTAGTATACCAGCGTGTTCCTTTACAAAAAATGAGCGTCGGTCGGTGAGCATAATAGGATTTGGATTTGGAATGTCGTGCAATGCGCGGCAATGAGCATCTGCCATGTCGCGCAAACCACCGCAACTCTCATTCTCCCCTGCGGCACTCCGTCGCGCACTCACTGCATGGTTTGCGAAAAATGCGCGCGACCTGCCGTGGCGGCGCACCCGAGATCCCTACGCCATTTTTGTTTCCGAGTTGATGCTCCAGCAGACGCAGGTCGTCACAGTGCTGCCCTACTATGAGCGATGGCTCGCGCGGTTTCCGGATTTTTTTTCACTTGCCGATGCCCACGAGAGCGACGTGCTCGCCGTGTGGCAGGGACTCGGCTACTACTCGCGTGCCCGGAATCTCCATCGCGCCGCACGTCATATCGTCGCGCATCACGATGGTGAAATGCCAAGTGACCCGGCGCTCATCCGCGCATTGCCTGGCGTCGGGCGATACACGGCGGGCGCAGTTGCAAGCTTCGCGTTCGACCTGCCGGAGCCGCTTGTGGATGCAAACGTCGCCCGCGTCCTCTCACGGCTGATGGCTCTGGCCACGCCGATTGACACGACCGCAGGCCAGCACGCGCTATGGACCGCCGCCAAATCACTTGTCCCGAAAACGGGCGCACGCATTTTTAACTCCGCGCTGATGGAACTCGGCGCACTCGTCTGCACGCCACGCTCGCCGCGCTGCGGTGAATGTCCCATCCGCACACACTGTCACGCTTACAAAAACGGAAACGCCGAAACTTTCCCCCACAAAAAACCACGGCGAAAAACCGTCGCGCTAGCCGAACACTGCGCATGGATCGTCTCGAAAGGCCGCATCCTGCTCGAACAACAATCCGGCCCTCGCTGGCGTGGACTTTGGAAACTCCCGCAACTTCCTTCCGCACCTCCAGCCGAGCCCTTCCTCACGCTAGATTATCCATTCACCCACCACCGCGTGACACTCTCCATTTACAAACAGCCAGCGCCAAGTCCACCCCGTGAAAACGAAGCGTGGCACCCACTTTCAAAGCTCGCCGAAGTTCCGCTCGCCGCCCCGCACCTACGGGCCATTCGGAAGCTCGCTGGAAAATAGCAACCTCACACCGCCCTTGCCCTCTCGTTCGCAGTGCGGCAAAAACCCGCGTCCAATGTCTGTCCGATTTTTCGACACCTACACACGCCAGCTCGAAACTTTCACGCCGCACGATGCCAAGGCTGTGAAGCTCTACACGTGCGGGCCGACGGTTTATAATTTCGCCCACATCGGAAATTTCCGTGCTTACATCTTCGAGGATTTGCTCCAGCGGCATCTGGAAGCGCGCGGCTACGGCGTCCTGCGCGTGATGAATCTCACGGACGTGGACGACAAAACAATTCGGGGCTGCCGCCAGCTCGGCGTTCGTCTCGCGGAGTTCACGCGAAAATTTAAGGACGCGTTCTTCGACGATCTCGCGACGCTGCGCATCAAGCGAGCGCAGCATTTCCCGGCGGCGACGGATTACGTGGAGCAGATGATCGAGATGATCCGCGTGCTGATGGACAAGGGCGTGGCGTATCAGGCCGAGGACAAGTCGCTCTATTTCCGCATCGGAAAATTCGCCGACTACGGAAAACTCGCGCATCTCAATCTCGAAGAATTGCGACCAAGCGGCCGCATCCAGAGCGACGAATACGAAAAGGAAAGCATCGGCGATTTCGCTCTGTGGAAGGCGTGGGATGAAAACGACGGCGACGTGCGCTGGGATTCGCCGTGGGGGCCGGGGCGTCCGGGCTGGCACATCGAGTGCAGCGCGATGGCGACCGCGCTGCTGGGGCCGGAGTTGGACATTCACTGCGGCGGTGTGGACAATATTTTCCCGCACCACGAAGCGGAAATCGCGCAGAGCGAATGTGTGACCGGTCGGAAGTTCGTGCGGACGTGGTTGCACTGCGCGCACCTCATGGTGGAGGGAGAGAAGATGTCGAAGAGCGCGGGAAACTTTTACACGCTGCGCGATCTCATTGAGAAGGGCTGGACTGGCCGCGAGATCCGCTACGCGCTGCTGACGGTGAACTACCGCCTGCCGCTGAATTTCACCTTCGACGGACTTGCGGGCGCTCGCAGCGCTCTCGGGCGCATTGACGAATGGGTGGCGCGGCTGCAAGAAGCCGCCCTTGCTAAGGACATCACGCCGAAACCTATTTCCACCGCCGAGGAACCAAAGCGGCAGACCTCAACTGAATTTTCAGATTTGAATAAGATTCCGACACTATCAGCGGAAGAAAAACAAAGCTTACTAGATCACATACAGGCGCACGCTCTTATCGCACCAGATTCAATAGAGGGCTTTTTTGAATGCCTCGACAATGACCTGAACATCAGCGGAGCGATGGGGCAGCTCTTTGATCTCATCCGCGAAAGCAACCGTGCACTGGATGCCGGTAAACTCAACGCGACATGCGCGGCCATGCTGCTCTTGCAGTGGGAGCGCATCAATAGCGTGCTCGCCTTCGAGCGGGATGCGGTAGCGATTCCGGCGGAAGTGCTCGCGCTCGTCGAGCAACGGCAGGATGCGCGTGCTGCCAAGAACTGGGCTGAGAGCGATCGGTTGCGCGATGCCATCGCGGAACTCGGCTGGATCGTGAAGGACACGAAAGACGGCGCGAAACTCACCGTGCGCTAGCCTCGCTTCATTCCTTTTATTGCTTCGGCGCGGCGGGCGTTTTCTTCGCGGCGTTTTCTTCTTTCACCGGCGGCTTTGCTTTGTCGTCTGGTTTGGCGGGCTCAGCGGGTTTTTCCGCCGCAGGTTTGTCGTCGTCCTTAATTTCCTCATCAAACACTACTTCCTCCTTCGGCGGGGCGTCCCCTTCGATCACAGCGTCATCAAAATAAATCACACCATTCGTCTCACCCTCCTGCGGCGGCGTGTCCCAAAACCACGTCACTTTGATAAACGCCGCATCAGCGGGCGATTTTACGTCTGCAAAATATTCGTTCCATTGCGCTGAGGTGAAGAGCGGTTTGCGGAGTTTGGAGCCGGGTATCGGCTGCACTTTCCAGATGACCTCGCCCGTCTGCTCCTCTTTGTCTGCCATGAACCAATCGATGCGTAATTTCAAATACGGAACCCGCTGATCCAGCGTCAGCGGCTGCTTCTTCGAAATGCGTCCCCAAATCGCAACGTGATATGGTTTTCCAGGAAACACGGGAATGAAATTGCTGGAGAGTTGCGTGCTGACGAGCGGCTTCGTGAGCTTGTTGAACTCGACATAAATACACTGCCGGCCCGTGCGCGAAATTTCATTCGTAAGCCCCAGAATGAGCTGCCCGCCCTCCGCATCCGGCTTGTCGGTGAAGGTAATCCAGTCCGCGTTCATCGCGCTCTTTGATACGTCCGCTCCGTTGCTGCGCGGCTTGCGGCTTGAAACGGGCGGCCACTCAAAACTGCCGCTCTCTAGCAGTTGACCGGCAAAACTGGATGCGCATAGCGCGAAGAGCGCTGCGCAGGCGAAACTGGTTCTCATGAGAATACTGTGGTGCAGATGTGAAAAAAGTGCGAGTGCAGTTTCTGCGCAGATGCGTCGGGAGTTCCGCCATCAGGCGGAAAAACCCCGCAGTCACCGTTGGTGAAAATGCGAACTTGGAAATTTCCACTCGTCACTTGTCACCCGCCAACTCTAAGTTCACTGACATGCTTCGTCGCTCCCTGCTACTCGCACTGCTCGTCAGCGGAACCGCTCTGCGGGCGGACGACGCACCCGCGTCGCTCACCAAAGAAGAGATCGCCTCCGTTGCGAGCAATGAAATCATTTCCATGCCCATGCCGGGCGAGTTGTTTGCCGCGCTCGCCAAGACGGGCAAACCGGACTGGAGCGCGATGTTGCGCAAAGCACCAACGGGAGCCTTCACCAGCCGCCAGCAAATCGCGCTCAACCTCGGCGCGCTGATCGCCGACGGCTATCTCGCCGTTGAGGCCCAGGATTCACAACAGGTAAAAAATGTTTCCAAGGACATCAAGGCGATGGCCAAAGGACTCGGCGTTGAACAAGACCTCATCAACCGCGGCAACAGCATCATCGAGTTCGCCGAGAAGGGGAAGTGGGACACGCTCAAGGAGGAACTTGAGGCCACTCAGAATGAGGTCGTCTCAGCGATGGTGGCCCACCACGATCAGGACATGGTCACCTTCGTCATCCTTGGAGGATGGCTTCGTGGCACGGAGGTGGTCAGCAGTTATTTCTCCAGCCATTACACCGAGGCGGGAGCCCGTGTGCTGCGCCAGCCGGCTGTCGTCGAACACTTCGTGCAAGAACTCGCCTTGATGCCCAAGAAGCTCACGGATACTCCCTTAGTTTCCGCAGTCCGCACCTCACTTTTCGATATCAAAAAAATCGTCACTTTCAGCCCCATCGGCACTCCGAGCGAAGACGACGTAAAGAAACTCGCTGAACTCGCGATAAACACCATCAAGACCATTTCCACCAAATGAAACGCATAGCCATCGCGTTCACATTGCTGACCTCCGTAATCATCGCCGCTCCGGACGATGACCGTGTGGCAGCACGACGCACTGCGCTCGATCTCGCCGGTGCCTGGAGCAACGACGGCTTCAAGCTGCGCGACGGACATTGGAGCGGCACTTTCAAGACCGGTGAAGCAAAGCTCGTCCAGGTGAATCTCTACGCAGGCAACCAATATTGGTTTACCCTGGGCACCACCGAAAACGCGAAAAAAGTCGCCGTGAGTGTTTTTGATGAAAACGGAAAGCCCGTCGTTTTTCAGCTGCATCAGGATGGCGCGCGTGCCGCTGCCGGCTTCGCGCCCTTGATCAGCGGTTCTTACATCGTAAAAATCGAAGAGCTTGAAGGCCAGCCCTCGGCTTTCGCCCTCATCTATTCCTACAAATAAATGCCCGCAGAAAAACCGCCCACCAAACGCAGCGAGACAGCTGAAAAACCGGGACGTCAACCGGTCGTGCAATTCAGCATTTTCCTTCGCAATAAAGTCGGGGCCTTGCTGGACGTGGTGCGCATCCTCAGTTCGCACCACGTTTCCGTGCTTGCCACGAGCATCGAATCCAGCGCCGACACCGCCATCGTCCGCATCGTCGTGAGTGACCCCGAGAGCGTCGAGGGAGTCTTCCATCTTCACAACATCGCCTACTCTTCCTGCCATCTCGTCGTGGCCGAATTGAAAGAAGCAGCGCAATTCGGTGAACTCCTTTCCGCATTACTCGCCGCGGAGGTGAATATCTTCGGCTCCTTCGCGCTGCTTAACCGCCCGAACGACAATCCCGTCCTCGCACTCCACGTGGAGGACAACGAATGCGCCGAGTCCGTGCTCCGCTCCAGTGGTTTTCGCCTGCTGGACCAGGACGACATTTCGCGCTGAGCGCGAAAAATCAGCGCGCCACCTGCGCAACCTCACCTACCGGCGGTTGCTCCGGCTGCGGCAAATCCAGCGGGCGATTCACAATATTCACCCCTGCACCTACGCCGACGATACCGTAAAGCTCTATGATATCGCGCGAGCGCATCCGCACGCAGCCAAAGCTCGCGGGCTGTCCGATGCGCCATTCCTCGGGCGTGCCGTGGATATAGATCGCCCGCGAATACGAACTGCGATTTTCCCGTTCCAATCCATTTAACCATAGAATGCGTGTGACAATCGGATCTCGCCCCGGCGCGTTGACCTGGACGATTTCGCCGGTCGGCCTGCGGCTCTTAAATTTCATCCCCGAAGGCTGGCCTCCCCCGATTTTCTTCGCAACCTCGTGCCGTCCGAGCGGCGTGCCATTCGTTCCGGGGCGACTGCTTATACAAAACCGCGATGTGGAAACGTCATACACGTGTATCAGCTCGCCCTTCCTATAAAGCGCCATTCTTTGTTCCGGCACACTGACGACCATCGTATGGATGCGATCTTTCGCACACGACGCGAAGAACATCGCCATGACCACAGTGAACAGACGGATAAATCGGTAAAACACAGAGTTCGAAAATATCTGCAACGTCCACGCACGCAACTCTGCGTTTTCCCTTGAGCAAGCAACCTGATGAGACGATCCTGCCTCCATGAAAACACGGATATGTCTCGCACTCATGTTACTTCTCGTCGGCCCGCTCATGGCGCTGCAAGAATCAACGATTGCCGCAAATAAACCTGCAACCGCACCGGCACCGGCACCCGTCAGCGCACCTGCACCAGCACCCATCAGCGCACCCGCAACCACGCCAGCCATCTCGCCCAGCATCACCACAGCCAGTTCGCCCGCTGGTCCAGTCTTTGTCATTCCCATCCACGGTGAAGTTTCTCCTGCTCAATTCTACTTCCTGCGCCGCGCGTTGAAAGAAGCGCAACGCGCCAACGCCAGCGCCGTCATTCTCGATGTGGATACTTTTGGAGGTCGCGTGGATTCTGCGATGGAGGAAATGGACGCTCTTCTCACCACACGCATTCCCACCATCGCCTTCGTAAATACGAAGGCCATCTCCGCAGGTTCCCTCATTTCGCTCGCAGCGAAACGCATCTACATGCACCCCAACGCCGTCATCGGTGCATCCGCAGTCGTCGGCGGCGAAGGCGAGGATTTGAAGGAAACGATGAAGGAAAAGAGCACCTCCATGGTCGTTGCTAAAGCGCGCGGTGCCGCAAAAGCGAACGGACACGCAGAGGATGTCGCCGAGGCATTTGTGCGCAAGGAAAGCGAAGTGAAGCGCGGCAACCTGAACCTCGATACTAAAGACACACTCCTCACACTCAACGCCACCGATGCCGCCAAGCTTTATGACGGGCAGCCCCTTTTAGCTACTGGCACCACAGATAGTCTCGAAAGCCTGCTCAAAGTAGCGGGCCTCACCGGCACGATGCGACGCATCGAGCCGAGTGGATTTGAGGCAATCGCATTTTGGATCACCACTCTCGCACCGCTGCTGCTCATCGGCGGAATCGCCGGCGCTTACATCGAAATGAAAGCGCCCGGCTTTGGCATACCGGGGATCATCTCGCTCATCTGCTTCGCGCTTTTCTTTGGCGGGCACTTTATCGCCGGTCTCGCAGACTGGGAGGCCATCGTCGTCTTCGTCATCGGGCTCGCGCTCATCATCAGTGAAGTTTTCATCCACCCCGGCACCATCATCCCCGGCCTCGTCGGCGTGCTCCTCATCCTCGGATCACTTGTGTGGGCCATGGTCGATTATTGGCCCGGCACGCCATCATTTCCCACCAGCGCAGACCTCGAAATCCCGATGCGGAACATCATCATGGCTCTGGTCGGCGGCTCCATCGTCATCGGCCTGATCGCAAAATATCTGCCCAAAATTCCGCTCTTCAACCGTCTCATTCTGAGCACCGCATCCGCGGAAGGCCCCTCCGTCACGATCCCTATGGTAAACCTCACCGTCAAAGCCGGTGACATTGGCATCGCCACCACCACCCTTCGCCCATCGGGAAAAGCCACGTTTGGCCGCGAAGTTCACGACGTGGTCACCAACGGCGATTTCATCACGGCGGGCACCAAAGTGCGTGTCGCCAGCACCGACGGAATGCGCGTGGTCGTCGAAGTCGAATAGCACGTCACCCCACAACGAGGGTGCACTATTAATTTCAGTCGACTCGATGGACAGCATCGCTCAGGGGAAAATATCGCGATGCGGCCCTTTTTAGGCTGGCGAGCGGTCGCTATTACACATTTCAACGGCGCACTTAAAATATCACTCTAGGTTATCAACCCACCCCAAGAACCTATGAAAACACTGTTTCAATCCCACATTGTCACCTCGCTCTTTGCTACTGCTTTATTGGCGCCTTTTGCCAGCCAGGCGGGGCATCCTATTTCAGCGACCAGCGGCAAGGACGCCAAGCCGGTCGTCGAGGAGCCACAGTATCAACTGCAGCCGATCTTCACGCGCTACGCGAAAATTTCGGACAAGGTAACTATCAGCACCATGGTGCGAGGCTCGCGCAATGTGGATTTGCAGGAGGCGGGCAACCTCGAATCGTGGGGCGGCGATGTGGAAATCGTTTTTCCTTTCCTAGAACGCTTCCAACTGCGCATCAACGGGCCAGTTTACACGAACGGCCATGCGCGCACTCTGCCAGTGCCCGTCACCGGCAAGGGTGGGCGCACCGTCACGCAGAAGGAGGAAAACATCAGCCTAAGCGGCTACGGCGGCGTATTCGATTTTGTCTCGCTTCAGTTGGAGGCTCAGATTCTCACCGAGGAAAAAAGCGGCATCAACCTGACCGCCAGCATCGGCGGCGCGAAAATGGCGGACCCGCTCAGAACAAATTCCGTGGGCCGCTACAACCACGCAGGGGAATCTACATGATCCAGCTTCGCGCGGATAAGAAAGTGAACGACTGGCTCACGCTCGTCGGGCACCTCGGTGCACGCCACTACTACATATCGGATGATTTGAATCCCGCAGGCCAGAGCGACGGCGACGTGTTCACCCACTACGAAGCTTTCATCGCGGGCGTCTTCAATCCCTGGAACTCCAACGTGTTTCCCGTGCTCGAAATCGCCTACACCGGCGATTTCAATTCCTACAACTCCATCCTCGTAGTCCCCGAAATCATCTGGGCCGTGAACTCCCATCTCGAAATTAAAGCCGCCATTCCAGTCGGCACCTCGGAAGACGGCGAGCGCATCGGCTTCCGCGTGCAGGCCACGATGAGATTCTAGGAGAACTCCCCGATCAAACCGATCAGCCTTTGAGTTTCAGACCCATCGGAGCGGCGGAAACGGCTGGCTGTCCCGGCGCAGGGACTGGTGACGCAGGCTTGTGAGCGTGAGCCTCCTCCTCCGCGAGTTTGAAGGAATGTGGACCGGCGTCATCCTGCCCGAGCTTCTTTTTTAAACGATCGAGCATCTGGCGCATGCTCGTTTTGTTCACGGCATAGAGCATCGTGGTTTCTTCCGTGATCAATTTGTTCTCATAAGCCTCGCAAAGACTTTGCTCAAAGGTGCACCAGCCGTCCTGACGCGCCAGAGTGATGATTTCATGCAAATTGCGCACATCGCTTTCACCGAGCTGCACAGCCTCACGTGAGCGCATGTTGTTACCCATGATTTCCGGAATCATTACGCGTCCGCCGCCGATCTTCGGCGCGAGGCGCTGGCTCACCACCCATCGCAAAGTCTCCGCCAGTCGCTCACGCACCTGATCCTCCTCTTCTTTGCTAAACATGCCGAGCACGCGGTTGATGGATTGCGTAGCGCTGATCGTATGCAGTGTCGAAAGGACCAAGTGTCCCGTCTCCGCCGCAGTCAGCGCGATTTCCATCGTCTCCCGGTCACGGATTTCTCCGACGAGAATCACCTTCGGCGCCTGTCGCAAGGCCGCCCGCAGGCCCATGGCAAAAGTCGAGAAATCCTTTCCCATCTCACGCTGGCAAAACGTTCCCATTTTGTGCGGATGTAAAAACTCCACGGGATCTTCCAGTGTCACGATGTGCATGGGCGACTGCTCGTTCACCTCATTCATCATCGCCGCTAGAGTCGTCGTCTTGCCGCTCCCAGTTGCGCCAGTCACGAAGATGAGCCCCGTTTTCTCCTGCATGATCCGCTTGAAGACCGGTGGTAATTTCAACGACTCCATCGTCGGAATCTGCGTATTCAGTTTTCGGAGAACCATTGCATACGAGCCTTTTTGCTTGAACACATTCACACGAAAACGTGCCAGCCCCTCCACAGAATAACTGCAGTCGCACGAACCGCTGTTGCGTATATCATCAAGCAATCGCTGCTGATCGCCCACAATCGTATGCGCCAGCCCCTCCGTCTGCTGCGGCGTAAATCCTGTTGAAAATTGTGTTCCCTCCACAGGCACAAGTTTGCCGAAATTCTCCACCTGTGGCGGCCGGCCCACGATAAAGAACAAATCGCTCACGCCCTCACCCAATCCAAGCATGTGGCTCAATAATTCATCGATTGGGATCCGCGGCGCTGAAAACACGGGCGACTTGGTATCACCGATGGCGGTGCTGGCAGCCGGCGGCTCCGCGACCCTTCTTACGGCGTTGGAAACCGGCTCCTGGGCATGCCGCTGGGCCTGCTCCCTCTGGCTACTTATTTGTTCAGCGAATGCAGTGGCCGCACCATTGGAACCACTCTCAGTTGGGGACACAACCATGCGTCCGTTTTTGTCGTAAATAGGCATATTCAGGCCCACACCTATGGCAGATTCCGTGCCTCTCCCCGCTCTCAGAAAAAATTAGTCTGCCGCTGGCCTACGCGATGCGCCCGTCGTGAATCTCCATCATCCGGTCGCCGCGCTTGGCGAGTTGTGTGTCGTGGGTGACGACGATGAGCGTTTTGCCTTCGGATTTCACCAGCTCCAGCAGCAGTTCCACGATGGTGCCGCCGGTTTTTGAATCGAGGTTGCCGGTCGGTTCGTCGGCGAAAATCACGCGCGGATTGTTGATGAGCGCTCTCGCGATGGCCGCGCGCTGTTGTTCGCCGCCGCTGAGTTCACCCGGCAAATGCTGAAGCCGATCGCCGAGTCCCACGCGGACGAGTGATGCCTCCGCAGCGGCGCGGTCGGGCTTTCCGCCGATCATCGCTGGGAGCATCACGTTTTCGAGCGCGGTGAGTTCCGGGAGCAGATGGTAGGCTTGGAAGACGAAGCCGAAAGCGGTGTTGCGCAGCTTTGCCAGTGCGTCCTCGCCCTGCGCGTAGAGGCTCTGCTTTTCGTAAAAGACCTCGCCGCTTTCGGGACGCTCCAGCCCCGCGAGTGTGTAGAGCAGCGTGCTTTTTCCCGCACCGCTCGCACCGCAGAGGAAGACGGATTCGCCCGCCGCGATTTCCAGCGTGATGCCGCGCAGCACTTCGATGGTGCGTTTGCCCATGAGAAAGGAACGGCGAAGGTCGCGAGCGGAAATGTGGGCTGTCATACGAAGGGCGCGGACGCTAGCGGCGAGAACCACGCGGGGCAACCACTGCGTGACACCACTGCGTGACACCGCGCATTTCCCAAGCAATAGCACTTCTAACCCAAGTTCCGCAGTTCGCGGAGGCTGATCTCGCATTCATGCGGGTTCCGAGGCGGCGGGCTCGGTTTTTCTGCACTACATTTGCACGGTTTGGGCGGTCCCTGATACTGTGGGGGCGGCTAGGATTCGGTTGCGCATGGGCAGT